>NZ_JBCEVZ010000008.1:0-120993 GCF_038448715.1 Hymenobacter segetis
GCGGTCTGGACGGGACTCGAACCCGCGACCTCCGCCGTGACAGGGCGGCATTCTAACCAACTGAACTACCAAACCGTGTGTCTCAAGTGGAGAAGCCGTGTGCTTTTCCGCTTTGGTGACACAAAGGTAGGGGAAAGAAATTGCCACCCGCAAGGATGAGGCCAATATTTTTCTCGAATCTGTCGCGTTTTGGAGCTTGGGGGTTGTTTATCAGTCTGATTATTTTTCT
Source organism: Hymenobacter segetis (assembly GCF_038448715.1). Lineage (GTDB taxonomy): Bacteria > Bacteroidota > Bacteroidia > Cytophagales > Hymenobacteraceae > Hymenobacter > Hymenobacter segetis. Next base: position 230 of record NZ_JBCEVZ010000008.1, read on the forward strand.
GGCGCTACCGCAACGGCAGATGTTTTACCTTTGCCAACCGCCGTGCCCACGGCATTTAGGGCCGATGGCAGCGGGTATAAGTCCTGTTTAGACCGCTGCTACCCGCTATTTTCGCCTTCCTACTCACTTGCCAAGCCATTCGCCGCTCATGCTCCTCGATTTTGAACAACCCATCGCTGCCCTCGAAGGCAAGCTTCTTGAAATGCAGAAACTCGCTGCCGACAGCGACGTGGAAGTAGGCGAAGCCGTCGCGGCGCTGGAAAAACGCATCAAAGACCTTAAAAAGGAAACCTACGCCAACCTCACGCGCTGGCAGCGGGTGCAGCTCTCGCGCCACCCGGAGCGGCCCTACACCTTAGACTATATTGAGGGCATGGCCGAGAAGTTCGTGGAACTGCACGGCGACCGCACCGTGGGCGACGACAAGGCCATGGTGGGCGGCTTCGGCGAGATTGATGGCCAGACGGTGATGTTCATCGGCCAGCAAAAGGGCCACAACACCAAGCAGCGCCAGTTTCGCAACTTCGGCATGCCTAATCCCGAGGGCTACCGCAAGGCCTTGCGCCTGATGAAACTGGCCGAGAAGTTCAACGTACCCGTGGTGACACTCATTGACACGCCCGGCGCTTTCCCCGGCCTGGAGGCCGAAGAGCGGGGGCAGGGTGAGGCCATTGCCCGCAACCTCAAGGAGATGTTCATGCTGAAGGTGCCGGTTATCTGCGTCATCATTGGCGAGGGCGCGAGCGGCGGGGCATTGGGTATCGCCATCGGCGACCGGGTGTTGATGCTGGAAAATACCTGGTACTCTGTTATTTCGCCGGAGTCGTGCAGTAGCATTCTGTGGCGCTCCTGGGATTATAAGGAACAGGCGGCCGAAGCGCTCAAGCTCACGGCCACGGATATGAAATCGGCCGGTCTGGTTGATGGTATTGTGAAGGAGCCGCTGGGCGGGGCACACACCGCGCCCGAAATCATGATTGAAACGCTAAAAAGCACGTTGCTGAAGACGCTGAAGGAACTGAGCGCGATTTCGGTGGCAGACCGGATTTCGCAGCGTATTGATAAGTTTTCGGCGATGGGCGTGGTGGTGGAATAGGTTAAGGTTGGAAGGTATGGGGGAGGAGGGCAAGAGTTGGAATACTAGCGTATAATTGTCCCTCATACCTCATACCATCCCACCCTCATCCCCTAAAAAATGACCATCCACACCATCGATACCGGCCTTTTCAAGCTCGACGGCGGCGCCATGTTTGGCGTGGTGCCCAAAAGCATGTGGCAGAAGTTGAACCCGCCCGATGCCAACAACATGTGCACCTGGGCCATGCGCTGCCTGCTGATTGAGGATGGCGGCCGGTTGCTGCTGATTGATAATGGCATTGGCGACAAGCAGGACGAGAAATTCCGGGGCCATTTTTACCTGCACGGCGACGACACGCTGGAGAAGTCCTTGCGCAAGCTGGGCTTCTCCAGCGCCGACATTACCGATGTTTTCCTGACGCATCTGCACTTCGACCATTGCGGCGGCTCGGTGCAGCGCCGGCCCGATGGGGTATTGCAACTGGCTTTTCCGAATGCCACCTATTGGAGCAATGAGGCGCACTGGGACTGGGCCGTGACGCCCAACCCGCGCGAAAAGGCCAGCTTTCTGAAGGAGAACATTCTGCCGATTCAGGAAAGCGGGCATTTGAAGTTTATCGACCTGCAAAAGGGCGTGCCCGATGAGCTGCCACAGTTTCGAGAAATCATTCTGGCCGACGGGCACACCGAGAAAATGATGGTGCCCGTGCTGGATTACAAGGGCCGCACGCTGGCTTTCATGGCCGACTTGCTGCCCAGTGCCGCGCATATTCCGCTGCCCTACGTGATGAGCTACGATGTGCGTCCGCTCATCACGATGCCCGAGAAAGAAGCCGTGCTGCGCCGCGCTGCCGAAGAAAACTGGGTGCTGCTGCTGGAACATGACCCTACCAACGAAGCCTGTACCGTAGCCCTGACCGACAGAGGCATACGCCTGGACCAGACCCTGCGGGTGGCGGATTTGTAATTCGGTGGAGTGGCGGAATAATGGGAGAACAACGTATCAGGACAAAATCCGACAGCTAAGAACGTGCAGCTTCCTTACGACCCCACCAATTCGCAAACCCACCAACGGACCAATCCGCAGCTTGGGTTGGCATTATCGGGCGGCGGGGCGCGCGGGATTGCGCACCTGGGCGTGCTGGCGGCCTTGGATGAGTTGCAGTTGCCGGTGGCGCAGCTGGCGGGTGTGAGCTCGGGGGCCATTGCCAGCGTGTTTTACGCGGCGGGCTTTGCGCCGCGCGAGATTTTGCGATTATTACTGGCTACCAATGTGTTTCGGCTCACGCGGCCGGCGTTCAGCCGGTTTGGGCTGCTGCACCTCGATGCGGTGGAGCAATTGCTGGCCCGGCACCTGGGCAGTACGGTCAATTTTGAGGATTTGAGCCGGCCGCTGACGCTGGTGGCCACGGATTTGATGGTGGGCGAGTCGGTGTATTTCAATTCGGGGGCGCTGTTGCCGCCGCTGCTGGCTTCGTCAGCGGTGCCGATAATTTACCGGCCGGTGGAGTACCAAGGGCGGCAGCTAGTGGATGGCGGCCTGCTCAATAACCTGCCCGTGGAACCGCTGCTGGGCCAAACGAACCTGCGCGTGGTGGGTGTGCACTGCAACCCTATCAACCCCGAAGCCCGCATTCCCACCTTCCGCCGCCTCATCGAGCGCACCCTGCACCTAGCCATCAATGCCAACACGGCGGCCCGCAAAAACCAGTGTGACCTGCTGCTGGAGCCGCCCGAGCTGCGCCACTACCGCCCCCTGAGCTACAAGCGCGGCCCCGAGCTGTTCGACATCGGCTACCGCTACGCCATGGGGCAGGCCGAGGCCTTGCAGGCGTTGCTGTAGGCGCGGGCGGCCCCTGAATGCAATTCTGGACCAATTGCCCATCTTTGCACTCCCATTGAATTCGGGGCCGAGCGGCGGCATCGAGGCTCTGGCTGTTTTTTTCCTTTCTCCTTGCGCTTATAAACTGATGTCTCCTGAGTCTGCTCGTTCGAAATCCCCTTTCTGGTATGCCATGGCCAAGCTCGTGTTCGGCGTGGCCGGCTGGCACCTGGGCGAGATTCACAACCCCGACATCAAGAAAAGCATGATGATTGCGGCCCCGCACACCAGTAACTGGGACATCATTCTGGCCCGGGCCGCCTTCTATTTGATGGGGGTACCCGTGCGCTTCACCGTGAAAAAGGAGTGGACCGAAAACTTCGCGCTGGGCTGGCTGGTGAAGGCCATCGGCGGCCTGGCCGTGGACCGCAGCAAGAACAACAGCCTCGTGGATGGCATGGTGAAGCTCTTTGATGAGCACGAGGAACTGGTGATTCTCATCACGCCGGAGGGCACGCGGGCCTACCAGCCGCGCTGGCGTAAGGGCTACTACTTTGCGGCCTTGGGCGCGCACGTGCCCATCCGGCTGGGGTACCTGGACTATGCCAAAAAGGAAGCCGGAATCGGCGAAGCCGTGTGGCCCACAGGTGATTACGAGGCCGATGAGGCCAAAATTAAAGCGTTTTATCGCACTAAATCGGGGCGCTTTCCCGAGCAGGGCGTGCGCTAGGAATTAAGCTTCAAACGCCCTCGGCCCGAAAAACCTGCCAGCTTTTGGACAGGTTTTTCGGGCCGAGTGGCGTTTGAAGCCTCTTGAGCGCTGCGCTCAGGCCCTAGCACTTGCCGCGATTGCCGTGCAGAAATACCCGGAACACCGTGCCCTGGCCTTCCTCGCTTTCGACGGCAATGTGCCCGCCCTCAGACTGCACCAGCCGGTTGACGAGGAACAGGCCTACGCCCGTGCCTTCGCCCGCCTGCGGGTGGAAGCGCCGAAACAGCTGGAATAGCTCGGCCCCGTGGCGGTCCAGATTCATGCCCAGGCCATTGTCGAGCACTTCGAGCACCGGGCAACCGTCAGCTTTATAAGTGCGCACCCGAATGTGGGGTGCTCGGGCGGGATGCCGGTACTTGAGGGCGTTGCCCAGCAGGTTGATGAGCATGGTGCGCAGGTTGCTTCGCACGTAGCGCAGGGTGGGCAAACCGGTAAAATCGGTGTCGACGTGGGCTGCGGTGGCCACCAGCTGCGGGCGTAGGGCCTTGAGCACATCGGCCACAAGGCTGTCAAACGTGACCTGCTCGGCGGCTTGCTCGCCGGGGCTGCGCTGCTCCTGCACCACGGCCGCCAGGTCGGTGATGGTGGTGGACAGGCTGTGCAGGGAATCTTCCAGTAGGCGCATCACTACGGCTTCTTCGGGGTCCTGGAAGGTGGCGGTGCGGCGCAGCTCGTCGAAGAGGCCGCGCAGGTTGTCGAGGGGCTGGCGCAGGTCGTGGCTGGCGGCGTACACGAAGTTGTCGAGGTCCTGATTGGTGCGGGCCAGTAGGCGGTTGCGGGCCCCGATTTCCTGGTTGGCGGCGCTGAGCTGGGCATTTTTCTCGTGCAACTCCTGGCGGATTTCGGTGAGCTCGGCCAGGGAGTCGCGCAGCTCGCGGTTCACGCCCTGCAGCTCGCCGTGGTAGCGGGCCACGTACTGCCGCCACTCGTTTTTTTCGATGGCGTGCAGCACCGTTTTATTCAGTAGCTCGCGGTCGAACTGCTGCTTCACCAGGTAGTCGAGCGCACCAGAGTTGAGGGCGCGCACGGCCAGAGTTTCGTTGCCACCGCCGGTTATCATCACCACGCACAGCGTATCGGGCGGGGCCAGTTCGCGCAGGGCCTCCAGCAGGTCCAGGCCGTCGGTATCGGGCAGGTTGTAGTCGAGCAGCACACAGTCGGGCTGCTGAATGCGGAATTGCTCCAGCCCATCAGCCCCCGAGGATGCTTCCACTATTTCCAGGCGCTGAAAACCAGCCTGCTGGCCCAGGAAGCGCCGGTATAGCATCCGGTCCTCCGGGTTGTCGTCAATCAGTAGAATTCGCTTCACAGGTACTTAACCAGCCAAGGGAAGCTCGGAAGCCTCCAGCCAATAACGGATAATCAGCCGCACTTTTTCTTCCAGCTCGGGATAGCCGATGGGCTTGGTGAGGTAGCTATTGGCCCCCAGGCGGTAGCATTCGGCAATATCGGTTCTGTTAGATGAGGTGGTGAAAATGATAACCGGAATGGTATGCAGGGCGGGGTCACTCTTGAGGATATCAAGTACGGCGCGGCCATCGGTGCCGGGCATGTTGAGGTCGAGCATGATGATGACGGGCAACTGGCTGGGGTAGTCCGGGTGCTTGCCGTAGCCCTTGAGGTATTCGAGGGCCTGGTCGCCGTCTTCGCAGCGCAGCAGGGGGTTGGGCACCGCGTTTTTGCGGAAGGCCCGGCTCAGCGCCGTGAAGTCTTCAACGCTGTCTTCCACCACGAGGATGGGAATGAGGGCGGTGGGATTCATTGACTTACAGATTGTTGGGAATCGAAAAATAGAAAGTGGCACCTTTGCCAATCGTGGAATCAACCCACAGCTCGCCGCCGTGCTTCTCCACCATTTTACGGGCAATGGCCAGGCCGGCCCCGGTGCCCCCGCCGTACTTGTCCTGCGCGTGCAGGCGCTTAAATATTTTAAAGATGTTTTCGTGGTGCTTCGGGTCGATGCCGATGCCGTTATCCTGTACGTAAATAACGGTGAAATCGGTCGGATTTCCGGTGCCTTTCGGGCCGCGAATTTCGGGCGGGGCTACACCGATGGTAACCTGCTTTTTGACGTGGTTATTGTAGCGTAATGCGTTGGTCAGCAAATTGTTGAATACCTCGTGAATGGAGGTGCGGCTGCCGCGCACGGTGGGCAGAGGGCTGGGCACGGTCACCGTCGTCTGGGTTTGCTCCAGGCGGGGGTGCAGCAGGTCGAGAATGTCGGCCAGGGCGTCGTTCAAATTCACGGCATCGAGGGCCAGCTCGACCCGGCCCACGCGTGAGAGCTGGAGCAGCGACTCAATGAGGGACTCCATGCGCTGGCTGAGGCGCACCAGGGTCTGAAGCTTGCTCACGCCCTCGGCATCGAGCTGGTCGGCGTAGTCTTCCAGCAAAAACAGGGAGTAGTTGTGGATGCCGCGCAGGGGCTCCTTGAGGTCGTGCGAGGCCACGTAGGCGAACGAGTCCAGCTCGTCGTTGCTGCGCTCCAGCTCGGCATTGAGGCGGGCCAGATTGAGGGCCTTGGCTTGCAGCTCATTGAAAACCTTGAGCCGGATGTCGGAAATGTGCAGGCGGATTTCCTTAGCAGCTTCTATTTCGAGGGGCAGCCACGGGGCTGAGGTTTCCTCCACGGTCTGCTTCCAGGCCTCAAACGACTGCCGGGGCGAGAGGAAAATCTGGCCGTCGGCGGTGGTCTGGTTTTTTTCGTTGCGGCCGGCCCAGGTCACGGTTTGCAGCTGCTCGGGGCGGAACCAGAGGATGTATTCGCCCGCCTCGCGGGCCAGTGCCACCGCCAGAATGCCGCTGGCCGTGCCCCGGATGGCCTTGCCCGCCGGGTTCAGCTGGGCGTAGGAATCGGTGACGAAAACGTCGTTCGAATTGTTGTCCCGCAGCCATTCCACCACCTCCTCAATCTGGCGGGGTTTGGGCGTGTGGCCCATGGTAATAATCTCACCACCAAAGCAAATGGCCGCGCCGCCGCAATCCAGTACGTCGAGCAGGTTGGGGGTGAAGCGGTGCAGACCATCCATGAAATTGGTCTGGGTGGCCACCAAATCAAACAGCCGCACCTGGGCCTCACGGATGCGCAGGCGGTAGGCCTGCTCGTCCTGCTGCTCCTTGCTTTTGAGCAGCGCCGATACGGTTTTGCCCAGGAACTGGCACAGGTCGCGCAGCTCGTAGCTCACCAGGCGCGGGCTTTGGTGATGGCAGGTTACCATGCCCCACAGCCGCCCTTCCTGAATGAGCGAAATGGTCATGGTGGCCTCTGAGCCCAGATTATGCAGGTATTCGAGGTGAATGGGCGACACGCTGCGCAGCACCGAATACGTCATGTCCGGCGGGCGGCTGGCCCCGGGCACCACCGTGGGCACCAGTGGCACCGGCGCGTAGCGGGCATTGGGGATAAAGCGCAGCCAGTTTTTGAGGTACATGGCCCGGGCCTGCTTCGGAATGTCGGTGGCCGGGTAGTGCATGCCCAGCCAGGGGGGCAGGTCCTCGCGCACGTCCTCGGCAATGACTTCGCCGCTGTCGTCGGGCGCGAAGCGGTAGATGGCCACCCGGTCGAAGCCCGTGATGGCGCGCACTTGTTGGGCCGTGACCTGGCAGCATTCCAGCACGCTTTCGGCCGTGAGCAGGCGGCCCAGGCTCACGTTAAGAGCGGGCAAGTCGATGGCACTCACGCTGGTGTCAGCCACGGGCTCGCCTTCTACCCACAGCAGGCCGTCGTAGCGATGCAGGATGAGCTTGTAGGCCGGCTGGCCCGTCACCCGCCCGAGACGGATGCCCAGCAGCCGCCCGTCCGGCCCCAGTTTGGTCCACACACGCTCCACTTCCACCAGCTGCTCGGGCTCCAGCAATGTGCCCAGACCGGCCCCGATGAGGGTTTCGGGGGCCATTCCCAGCAGCGTCAAGGTATTGGCGCTGGCCTGCACCACGCGACGGCTCTGCTCATCGAGGCACAGCAAAAAGCCGTAGGGCTGAATCAGGCCGGGGATGTGAATGGGCTCCCGGTCGCAGTTATTGAGCGTAATGGGTTGACCGAGCAGGCTTTCGTCGGTGAGTTTTAGCGCTGATTTAGCCATGTAGCTAGGGCTTGAAAAGTGTGAACGGCCGAGGCCGCAATGGCCGTCGGGTCGTCGTTGCCGGTTTCGGCGGCCTCGGTCAGCTGCTGGCAGAAGGCCTTCCAGAGCGGTCCGGTGCGTTCGGCCCGGCCCGTGAAAAAGGCGTGCGCGGCAATGCCCGCCTTGTCGAGCTGCCGCGCAATCACCTGACCACCCAACGTCGACCCTTCGAAAACGTACATGGCCCCCAGCAGTTGGGCGCGGGTGCTGAGCGGCGGCAATTTGGGGTAAGAAGGCGGCGTGGCATCGTGGCCCAGCCGGGCCAAATCATCCAGAATCAGGGGGGCACGGTAGCGTTGGTCGAGCTGCCAAGCGGGGCCAAAGGTGGCGGCGTGCGCTTTCAGCTGAGCTTCATACGGTTCCAGCAAACCGTACATCTTAGCCAGGAATTGTGCCGTATCGGCAGCCGTTACCGTGCCCGCGCTCAAGGCCTGATTGAACGGGTTTTGCTCCACGGCGTCGTGGAATGGTCTGGTTTCTAGGCGAAGGCGCGGCAGAATAGCCGGGCTTTCCGGAGGATTGGGCATAGAAAAAGCAACGTTGATAAGGCGAAAATAGGCCATCGAACGCGGCGCGGCATTTTTTGCTTAGTCCTGGGTCAGGGCGTAGCTCACCAGGTTGGCGCCCATGCGCAGGGCCGCGTCGTGAATGGCGGGCGAGTCTTCGGGGTAGGTGCCCACGTCTTCCCAGCCGTTGCCCAGGTCGCATTCATAGGTGTAGAAGCACACCAGTCGGCCTTTGTACACCAGCCCGAAACCCTGAGCGCGCTTGCCGTCGTGCTCGTGCACCTTAGGCAAGCCTTTGGGAAACTGGTATTTCTGGTGGTAGATGGGGTGGGAGTAAGGCAGCTCCACAAACTCCAGCTCAGGAAAAACCTTTTTCATCTCGGGCCGGATGAATTTATCGAGCCCGTAATTGTCATCGATGTGCAGGAAACCACCACCCGTGAGGTAACGGCGCAGGTTTTTGGCCTCGGCCGCGGTGAAACTCACGTTGCCATGCCCGGTCATGTGGATGAAGGGGTAGGAGAGCAGCTCCGGCGCGTCGAGCTCCACGGTGGCTTCGTCGGGCGCGATGTTGGTTTTCAGGCTCTGGTTGCAGAAGCTGATGAGGTTGGGCAGCGAGGTTTTGTTGGCGTACCAGTCGCCCCCGCCGCCGTAGTGCAGCTTGGCAATGCGGAAGCTGGGCGCGGGCTCGGCGGCCGAGAGCAGCAGCGAAGCGGATAAAAGCAGGTATTTCAGCATAAAACGAGTGGGCAGGCCGAACCCGCCAGCCGTATAATGGCAGCGGGAATCGTAAAGTTCGGGCCTGCGGGCCGCACGGTGGGCACCACAGGCGCAATGTAGCCACCTGTGCCGGCTTCGCACCTATATTGGGTGCCACGGCAGGCCGCGATTTTAGACAGGATTCATGACGAAAGAGAAGCTAACCCAATTTTTCCAAAGCATGGGTCCCATCAGCGCCGCGCAGGCCGAAGACATTGCCATTGCCTTTGTGCCTAAGACTATTGCCAAGCACGATTTTCTACTTCGGGCCGGCAAGGTGAGCGACGACTACCTGTTTCTGGACAGCGGCTTTATGCGCGCCTTCGCCTACGATACCGACGGCAACGACGTGACCACCGGCTTCTATGCCAGTGGCCAGATTGTGTTCGAGGTAGCGTCGTTTTTCAACCGCACACCCTCGCAGGAGTACATCCAAGCCCTCACCGACTGCCAGGGCTGGAGCATCACCCACCAGCAACTGAACGCCTTATTTCACGCCCGGCCCGAGTTCCGGGAGTTCGGCCGCTCGGTGTTGGTGCGCGGCTACGCGGCCCTCAAAAGCCGCATGCTGGCCCTGATAACCGAGCCCGCCGCCGCCCGCTACGAAAGCCTGCTCCACGCCAGCCCCGAAATTCTCCAGCACGCGCCGCTGAAAACCGTAGCCTCCTACTTGGGTATCACCGACACCTCGCTGAGCCGGATTCGGAAAGGGCCGACAGCAAAGTAGCGTCGGCCGCATTTTCTTGCCATTTGGCAAGCCGCGCCGGGAGGTGGGTCAGTTCCTTTGTGTTGTACCAAAAACCAACCCGCCCGGCCATGCATACGCTCCCCAATACCGCGCTTCTCAGCCTCGTTTTCGGCCTGACCACGGGCCTAGCCGTCTGGCTGTTCTATCTCGCCGCGCACCGTTCCGGGCGCACGCTGCTGGTGCTACTGGCCTGGCTGGGGCTGCAAGGAGCCGTGGGCCTGAGCGGCTTTTACACCATCAGCAACGCGCTGCCGCCGCGACTGGCGCTGCTGCTGGGCCCGCCGCTGCTGCTGATTGCGGTGCTGTTTGCCACGGCCGCCGGGCGGCGCTGGTTTGATGGGTTGCGCCTAGAAATGCTGACCCTGCTTCACATGGTCCGATTTCCAGTCGAGCTGGTTTTGTTCGGTCTGTATCTGCACCAAGCCGTGCCGAAGCTGATGACGTTCGAAGGTCGCAACTGGGATATTCTGGCGGGTCTCACGGCTCCCGTGATATATTATTTCGCTTTCCGCCAGCAGCAGTTAGGCCGCCGTGGGCTGCTGCTGTGGAACATTCTCGGACTTGCTTCCCTGCTCAATATCGTGGTCAACGCGCTGCTGTCGGCCCCCACGCCTTTGCAGCGTTTCGCCTTCGAGCAGCCCAACGTGGCCATTCTGCATTTCCCGTTTGTATGGCTGCCGGGCTGCGTGGTGCCCCTAGTGCTGCTGGCGCATCTGGCCGCTATTCGGCAGCTGCTTAAGAGTGACAACATTTAAGCGCTGGGTTTAGTAAACGCCACCGTGGGGCCGCCCGCCTCGGTGGGTGCCCCCGCCGAGCTTCCCGAACTTCATCCGTTTGACCATGAAGGTCCAGCTCCTTGCCATCACCGCCACGCTGCTCCTAGCCGGAGCCGCAGCCCAAGCTCAAACCAAAAGCGCGCCCACCAAAGTCGCTTCGTATTCTTTTGGCGCGTCGGGCACGGTCGGCTATGAGCACCTGAGCTTCTGGGTGAAGGCCGGCAAGCGCACCGACATCTATTATTCGTACGGGCCTAGCCGTAGAGAAGTAAAGCTGAAATACGTCGGCAAAACGCAGTTGAATGGCCAGCCGGGCTTTAAGGTGCAGTTTGCCAATGGCCAGGTGCTGTCCGTTGTTCCCAGTGATGACTTGCTGTCGGTGAGCGGCGCTGGCCAGACGCCCAATACCTTTGCCTGGGAATACGAAGGACCGGTCAATGGCCGCGGGACTTTTTGCGACGTTTGTACGGCCGACGAAAAAGAGGCCATGCAACTGGTCCGCACGTATTACCTGAAATAGGGCGGCCCGCCCTTTTTGCTTCAGAATAGCATCTCGGCTCACTTTATGACCAACGAAGAAACCGCCATCAAAGCCACCTATTTCAGCATCATTGGCAATACGAGCCTGGCGCTAATCAAAGGAGTGGCCGGCTATTTCGGCAATTCTTATGCGCTGGTGGCCGATGCCATCGAATCCACGACCGATATTTTCGCGTCGTTCCTAGTGCTTTTCGGCATCAAGTACGCCAGCCGGCCCGCCGATAAAAACCACCCCTACGGCCACGGCCGCATTGAGCCGCTGATAACGTTTCTGGTGGTGGGCTTTCTGATAACCTCGGCCACCATTATTGCCTACGAGAGCATTCAGAACATTGGCACGCCCCACGCCCTGCCCAAAGCCTGGACGTTGGGCATTCTGAGCGGCATCATCGTCTGGAAGGAAATTTCCTTCCGCAAGGTGATGAAAAAAGCAGAGGAGACGAACAGTTCCTCGCTCAAAGCCGATGCCTGGCACCACCGCAGCGACGCCATTACGTCGGTGGCCGCGTTCATCGGCATTTCCATCGCGCTGGTATTGGGCAAAGGGTATGAATCGGCCGACGATTGGGCCGCCCTGTTCGCCTCTGGCTTTATCTTCTACAACAGCTACCAGATTTTCCGCCCGGCGCTGGGCGAAATCCTGGATGAGCACGTCTACGATGATTTGGTGCTGGAAATCAGGGCTGTTGCCCTCACGGTAGATGGCGTGCGCGGCACCGAAAAGTGCTTCATCCGCAAAGCCGGCATGCAGTACCACGTCGACCTGCACGCCAACGTGAGCGGCGATATTACCGTGCGGCAAGGCCACGAAATTGCCCACCACCTCAAGGATACCCTGCGCAGTGAGCTTCCGCAGCTCGGCCACGTCCTGATTCACATTGAGCCGCAGGGGTAGAAGGTTTTAACGCCCGATGTGCGCCGTAAAAACCGCCGCCAGCGCGGCAGTCTCCGTGCGCAGCCGCGAAGCGCCCAGCGTGACCGGCTGAATCCCTTTTGCTAGCGCCAGCGCGATTTCCTGCGGCGTAAAATCCCCTTCCGGCCCGATTAGTACGCAGCAGCCCGGCCCCGCGCCGGCCACCTGCGCCAGCGATGTGCGCTCGCCTTCCTCCAGGTGGGCAATAAATGTGGTTTCGGGCGTAACCCCGGCCACAAAAGCCCCAAAATCCTGCAGCTCATCCAGCTGCGGCAGCCAGGCCTGGCCCGACTGCTTCAACGCGCTGATGGCAATTTTCTCCAGCCGCTCCAGCTTCAGCTCGCGGCGCTCGGAGCGGGCGCAGCGCAGGAAGCTGATGCGCTCTACGCCAATTTCCACGGCCTTTTCTACGAACCACTCCATGCGGTCGAGGTTTTTGGTGGGGGCCACAGCTACGTGGGTGAAGTAGGAGCGGGGCGGCACGCTCTCGTGGTGCGTGATGCGAAGCTGGCAGCGCTTGGGATTGGCATCGGCCACGGCCGCCTTGTAGAGGCCGCCCCGGCCGTCGAGTAGTTCCACTTCGTCGCCCACGCCCAGGCGCAGCACGCGCACGGCGTGCTTGCTTTCGTCTTCGGGCAGGGTGTAGGTAGGGCCGGCGAGGTCGGGCGCAAAGAAGGTATGCATGGCGCAAAGAACGGCAGGGTGGAGTAAAAGCCGCTTTGCGGAGAGCTACTTGATAAGGGGAGGCAATTAGCTTGTTTTTATTAATAGTAAATATTGAATATATTAATTAAATTTAGTAACGTTTCCTTTTTTTTGATTTCTATCAACCGCTTGAGCTATGCAAAAGAAACTCATTACCGTCTTCGGTGCCACTGGTGCCCAGGGCGGCGGCCTTGTCCGCGCAATTTTGAATGACGCCTCCGATGAATTCGCCGTGCGCGCCGTCACCCGCGATATTCATTCGTCCAAGGCGCAGCAGCTGGTGCGGCTCGGGGCTCAGGTCGTAGCCGGCGACCTTGACGACCCGGCGAGCATCCGCCGGGCAATGGCCGGTGCTTACGGCGCGTATTGCGTGACCTTTTTCTGGGAGCATTACTCGCCCGAGAAAGAGGATACCCAGGCCCGCAATATGGCCCAGGCGGCCAAGGATGCGGGCCTGAAGCACGTTATCTGGTCGACGCTGGAGGACTCGCGCAAGTGGATTCCGCTGACCGACAACCGGATGCCCACGCTGATGGGCAAATACAAAGTGCCGCACCTCGACGGCAAAGGCGGGGCCAACCATTACTTCTCCGACCTCAAAGTGCCGACCACTTTCCTGCTCACCTCGTTCTACTGGGAGAACTTCATCTACTTCGGCATGGGGCCGAAACCGGGGCCGGACGGCAAGCTGGCCATCAGTTTCCCCCTCGGCAATAGCAAGCTGTCGGGCATCGCGGCCGAGGACATCGGCAAGTGCGCGCTGGGCGTCTTCAAGAAAGGCAAGGCGCTGATTGGCAAAACGGTTGGCATCGCCGGCGAGCAGCTTACTGGCCAGCAAATGGCCGATGCTATGACCAAAGTTTTCGGCCTGCCCATTGCCTACAACGAGATAACGCCCGAGCAATACCGCAACCTGGGCTTTCCCGGAGCCGACGACCTCGGAAACATGTTCCAGTTCCAGCGGGATTTTGCCGAAGATTGCCTCAAGGCCCGGAATCTGGCCTTCTCGCGGGAGCTAAATCCCGAGCTGCAAACCTTCAAAGAATGGTTGATTAAAAACGGCCAGCGCATTCCCGTCGAGCAGCTGGTGAGCTAACCGTTTAGCCGTCCAGCTTCCTTCAATAAAACAGCAAAAGCCCCGTCGGCTGCAACCGACGGGGCTTTCTGGTGAGTGAACTACTGCGGAAACCTAAGCTTCTACCGCAATGTGCGGCGCGCCGGCCAGGATTTCCTCATTGGCAAATTCGGCGTATTTCTTAAAGTTCTCCACGAATTTCTCGGCCAGGTCCGAAGCCGTTTTGTCGTAGGCTTCCTTGTCGGCCCAGGTGTTGCGCGGGTCCAGGATTTCGGAAGGCACGCCGGGCACCGCGCCGGGCACCATCATGCCAAACACGGGATGCTTGGTGAATTTTACCTCGTCGAGCTGGCCGTTGAGGGCGGCCGTAATCATGGCGCGGGTGTATGGCAGTTTCATGCGGTGGCCGGTGCCGTAGCTGCCGCCCGTCCAGCCCGTGTTGATGAGCCACACGTTGATGTCCGGGTTTTCGTCCATTTTCTGGCCCAGCATCTCGGCGTATTTGGTGGGGTGCAGCGGCAGGAACACCGCGCCGAAGCAGGCCGAGAACGTGGTCTGGGGCTCGGTCACGCCCATTTCGGTGCCGGCCACCTTAGCCGTGTAGCCCGACATGAACAGGTACATGGCGTGGCTCTTATCGAGCTTGCTGATGGGCGGAATCACCCCAAAAGCATCGGCCGTGAGGAAGAAAATGTTCTTCGGGGCGTCAGCCACGCCGGGCTCAATGGCGTTCGGGATGAAGTTGATGGGGTAGGCGGTGCGGGTATTCTCGGTCACCGACTTGTTGGCGTAGTCCACAGTGTGCGTGCCGGGGATGAAGCGCGTATTCTCCACGATGGAGCCAAAACGGATGGCATCGTAAATCTCGGGCTCCTTCTCCTTGCTCAGGTCAATCACCTTGGCGTAGCAGCCGCCTTCAAAGTTGAAGATGCCGGCGTCGGGCGTCCAGCCGTGCTCGTCGTCGCCGATGAGGCCGCGGTTGGGGTCGGCCGACAAAGTGGTTTTGCCAGTGCCGGAGAGGCCGAAGAAGATGGCCGTGTCGCCGCCTTTGCCCACGTTGGCCGAGCAGTGCATGCTCAGCGTGTTGTGCTCGTGGGGCAGCAGGTAGTTCAGTACGCCGAAAATGCCTTTTTTCATCTCGCCGGCGTAGCCCGTGCCGCCAATCAGAATCATCTTCTTGGTGAAGTTGATGATGGCGAAGTTGGCTTGGCGGGTGCCGTCCACGGCCGGGTCGGCCTCGAAGCCGGGGGCGCAGATGATGCTGAAGTCGGGCGTCCAGGAGGTGTCCGCGCCGGGCGCGGGACGCAGGAACATGTTGTAGCAAAACAGGTTGTGCCAGGCCTGCTCGTTCACGATGCGCAGCTTAAGCTGGTAGTCGGGGTTGGCTCCGGCGTAGGCTTCGCGCACGTACAGCTCCTTATCGGCCAGGTAGGCCACCATTTTCTGGTGCAGCTGGTCGAATTTATCGGTGTCGAAAGGGATGTTGATATCGCCCCACCACACGCTGTTTTCGGTGTTGGCGTCCTTCACCACAAACCGGTCTTTGGGCGAGCGGCCGGTGAATTTGCCGGTATCGGCCATCAGCGCGCCGGTGTCGGTAAGCTGGCCTTCGCCGTTGCGCAGGGCGTGCTCAATGAGCTCGGCTGGCGTTGGGTTGAGGTGAACGGTGGCGGTTTCGGTGAAGCCCAAAGGCTGCAAACGATTGCGGAGATTGGCGGCAAACTGGGATTCTTGTTGCATGGCCCTGAAAGTGTTGGGTGGGAATTCTCTTGACTTCTGGTACAAAGGTAGAAACGCTGCAAACGTTACCAGTGAAACAATTTGTTTTTTTAGCAGGACAAATCAAACCAGGTATCGCTGACTTGTGCCCGTTAAGTGGAATATACGGCTTAAAAATCAAAACCGATAGGAGGAATGCAACGCCTGACTACCTTTAGGTTTGGTTTGTCCCGGTCTTTCGCCCTTTTGTCCATGCGCACCGATATTGCCCGCTACAACGGAATTTACGGCGATAGCCGTGCCCAGATTTCGCACGACTACCTCAAAAGTCAGCTCATCGTGCCCCGCCAGCGCTTCACCGACTGGGGCCTGAAGCCGCACCTGCACGAAAACCTGTTCCAGCTGTTTTTCCTCGAAGCCGGCCGCGCCGCTTTCGAGGCCACCGAGCTGGTAGAGTTGCGCACGCCCTGCCTGGTCATCATTCCGGCCAATACTGTCCACGGCTTCACCTTCAGCCCGCAGGTGAAGGGCCGCACGCTCACCTTATCAGAAGCCTTGCTCGATACCATTCTGCAAGCCACGCCCGGTGTGCTGGTTGAAATCAACGCGCTGCACATTCTGTCCGAATTCAACTCCGAAGTCAGCTTCGCCGATTTATCGGCCCTGGAGCAGCAGATTCACGAGGAAATCAATTCGGAGCTGCCCGGCAAGCAGCTCGCGCTGAATGGCTATTTCAAGCTGCTGTTCGTGAAAATATTCCGGCTGCTGCACCACCGCCGGGGCCAGGAGGAAAGCCCCAACCGCGCCCTGCACTACTTCCGCGAGTTCCAGAAAGCCATCGAGCGCACCGCGCCCTTCGAGAAGAAGATTTCCGATTTTGCCCAGGAGCTCAAGATTACGCCGGTTCACCTCAACCGCATCTGCCAGGCCGTGAAGGGCAAAACGGCCCAGCAGATTGTGCAGGCCCACACCATTCGCCGGGCGCACAATTACCTCTTATATACCTCGCTCTCGGTGGCCGAAATTGCCTATGAATTGCAATTTGTGGACCCCGGGTATTTCACGCGGTTTTTCCGCAAGCAAACCGGGATGGCCCCCGGGGCCTACCGGGCCAAAGCGTACCGGAGTGACTCAGCCGGCAAGACCGGCAAGGCAGAACTGTCATCCTGAGCGCAGCGAAGGACCTTCTCACCGCTGAACGGTTGGCAGTAAATTCAACTGGCGCAGGGGTGAAAAGGTCCTTCGCTACGCTCAGGATGACAGTTCTGCCATTAATTCAGCCCGGCCCACAAGCTTCATAATGCCGAAACTTTCTTAGATTTACCGTGCCCGTATTGCATCAAGAATGCAGCGGGCCGCATTTCCCCTGCTAGCAACTCATTTCTCACCCCTAGTTTTCTTCAATGCAAACCATTCCTGCTCCCATAGAGCAATCCGCGGAGTCCACGAGCCACCCGCGCGGCCTGTACCTGCTTTTCGCCACCGAAATGTGGGAGCGGTTCAGCTACTACGGCATGCGCGCCGTGCTGGTGCTGTTCCTCACCAAGGCCATGATGATGGACAAGGCCTTCGCGTCCAAATTCTACGGCGGCTACACCAGTCTGGTGTACCTCACGCCCCTCATCGGCGGCTTCATTTCGGACCGCTACTGGGGCAACCGGCGCTCCATCCTCACCGGCGGCCTGCTGATGGCGCTGGGCCAGTTCACCCTGTTTTTCTCGGCCTCGAACTACGGCGCGGCCGACACCCACGCCCTGAGCCACTGGATGCTGTACCTCGGCCTGGGCGTGATGATTGTGGGCAACGGCTTCTTCAAACCCAATATTTCGAGCATGGTGGGCTCCCTCTACAGCCCGGCCGATAAGCGCAAAGACGCGGCCTACACCATCTTCTACATGGGCATCAACCTGGGCTCGTTCATCGGCAACACCATCACCAGCCTCATCGGCGACACCGGCAACCCCGCCGATTTCCGCTGGGCTTTCCTGGCCTGCGGCATTGCCATGCTGCTGGGCACCGTCGTTTTCAACTGGGGCAAAGACAAATACCTCCACACGCCGGAAGGCGTGCAGGTGGGCGAAACGCCCGCCATTTCGGGCGGCATCATGGGCGTCTACGCGCTGCTGCCGGTGCTGCTGGCCATCATCCTGGGCATTCTCTGGCTCGATTCGGCCAAGTTTCCCACCATCGCGCCGCTGCTGGGCGTGGCCGTCGTGGGCATTGCCTACATGATTTTCAGCGATAAATCCCTGAGCGGGGCCGACATCAAGGGCATCATGGTGATTTTCATCGTGTCGTTTTTCGTGGTGTTTTTCTGGGCGGCGTTCGAGCAGGCTCCGGCCTCGCTCACCTTCTTCGCCGATGAGCAGATGAACCGCACCATCTTTGGCTTCACGCTGCCGGCCAGTATTTTCCAGAACCTCAACGCCATCTTCGTGGTGGTGGGCGCGCCGCTCATGGCCATGGTCTGGACGGCCCTGGGCCGTCGCGGGGCCGAGCCGCCATCCCCCCTCAAAATGTGCATCGGCCTCGCCATGCTGGCCGCTGGCTACCTCGTGATGTGCTTCGGCGTGCACAACCTGCAGCCCGGCGTGAAGGTGAGCATGTTCTTCCTGGTGGCGCTCTATTTCCTGCACTCCGTGGGCGAGCTTTGCCTGTCGCCCATCGGCCTGTCGCTGGTGAACAAGCTGGCTCCCGTCAAATTTGCCTCCCTGCTGATGGCCGTGTGGTTCCTCGCCAACGCCGCCGCCAACTACCTGGCCGGCTACATGAGCAGCCTCTACCCCGACCCCAAATCGACGGCCCCCGCCCCGGAAATACTCGGCTACCACATCACCAACCTCTACGATTTCTTCATGGTCTTCGTGGTTTCGGCCGCCGTGGCTGCCGCCATCCTCTTCCTCATCAGCGGCAAGCTGGCCAAGATGATGGACGCCCGCAACTACCCCGCGCCTATTGCGCAGGCGTAAGGCGGAGTCTGTTTAGCTTCTGAAAAAGCCCCCGATGCAGCAGCATCGGGGGCTTTTTGCTGCCCGAAGGTGGGCTTGCCGGCTACTGCCTGCCGTATCCCGAGCCCCGCCAGTTCCGTCCCGACGGTCGCCAATGGCTTCCCGATAGCCGCCAACTGCTTCCCGACCCCCGCCAAACCCTTCCCGACTATCGCCAACCGCTTCCCGACCGCCGCCAACTGCTTCCCGACCGCCGCCAACTGCTTCCCGACTACCGCCAACTGCTTCCCGACTCCCGCCAACCGCTTCCCGACTACAAACCTTCGGTCACTGGTCTGAACCTTCCGTCCCGACTACAAACCTTCCAGACCTCTTTCGACACAAAAAAGCCCCGCCGGCACTGCCAGCGGGGCTTTCTCATGAGCTAACAGCGAAAGGCTGCCAGCGGCGTTGACTTACATCATGCCGCCCATGCCACCCATACCGCCCATGCCGCCGTCGCCGTGGCTATGGCCGTTGTCCTTGGGCTCGGGCTCGTCCGAAATCACGGCCTCAGTCGTCAGCAACAGGCCGGCGATAGAAGCAGCGTTTTCGAGGGCCAGACGGGTCACCTTGGTGGGGTCGATGATACCAGCGGCCACCAGGTTTTCGTAACGGTCCTCGCGGGCGTTGTAGCCGTAGTCACCTTTGCCGTCGCGCACTTTCTGCACCACCACCGAACCTTCGCCGCCAGCATTGGCCACGATAGTGCGGAGGGGAGCCTCAAGGGCGGTGCGGATGATGTTCACGCCGGTGCGCTCGTCAGCATTGTGGGTGTCCACCGCGGCCAAAGCCTCGATGGCACGCACCAGGGCCACGCCACCGCCGGGTACCACGCCTTCCTCAACGGCGGCGCGGGTAGCGTGCAGGGCATCGTCCACGCGGTCTTTCTTCTCTTTCATTTCCACTTCAGTCGAAGCGCCGATGTAGAGAATAGCAACACCGCCGCTCAGTTTAGCGAGGCGCTCCTGCAGTTTCTCCTTATCGTAGTCCGACGTGGTGGTTTCCATCTGCGCCTTAATCTGGCTGATACGGCCGGTGATGGCCTCTTTCGAGCCCTTGCCGTTCACGATGGTCGTGTTGTCCTTGTCGATGATAATTTTCTCAGCCGTACCGAGGTACTCCAGGGTAGCGTTTTCGAGCTTGTAGCCCTGCTCTTCGCTGATAACGGTACCGCCCGTGAGGGTTGCAATGTCTTCCAGCATGGCCTTGCGGCGGTCGCCGAAGCCAGGAGCCTTCACAGCCGCGATTTTCAGCGAGCCACGCAGCTTGTTCACCACGAGGGTAGCCAGAGCCTCACCGTCCACATCTTCCGAGATGATGACGAGGGGCTTACCGGTCTGCAGCACCTGCTCCAACACGGGCAGGAGCTCCTTCATGGTGCTCACTTTCTTGTCGTAGATGAGGACGTAAGGCGAGTCGAACTCAACCTCCATTTTCTCGGGGTTGGTCACGAAGTAAGGGGAGAGGTAGCCGCGGTCAAACTGCATGCCTTCCACCGTCTTCACTTCGGTTTCAGTGCCACGGGCTTCTTCTACCGTGATGACGCCTTCTTTACCAACTTTGTCCATGGCATCGGCAATCATCTGGCCGATTTCCATGTCGTTGTTGGCCGAAATAGCGCCCACTTGAGCTATTTCAGCCGAGTTTTCAATCTTCTTCGACTGAGACTTCAGGTTAGCAACCACGGCGATAACCGCCTTGTCGATGCCGCGCTTCAGGTCCATCGGGTTAGCACCGGCGGCCACGTTTTTCGAGCCGGCGGTGTAGATGGCCTGGGCCAATACCGTTGCCGTCGTGGTGCCGTCGCCAGCCTGGTCGGCCGTTTTCGAAGCCACTTCTTTCACGAGCTGAGCGCCCATGTTTTCAATCGGGTCACGCAGCTCAATTTCCTTGGCCACGGTCACGCCGTCCTTGGTAATCGAGGGAGCGCCGAATTTCTTGTCGATAATGACGTTGCGGCCTTTGGGGCCGAGGGTCACTTTCACGGCGTTCGCCAGTTTGTTCACACCGGCCTGCAGACGGGCGCGGCCTTCGGTGTCGAATTGGATGTTCTTAGCCATTGCTAGGGTTGGAGTATTTGGGAGGGTAAATGTTAAGGATTTCGATTAGCCCAAGCAAGTCGCTTAGAGCACAGCGAAAATGTCCGACTCTTTCATGATGAGGTAATCCTCGCCATCGACGGTAATTTCGGTGCCAGCATATTTGCCATAGAGTACTTCGTCACCAACTTTAACACGTACCGGAACTAAGGTGCCAGTCATTTCAGCATACCGGCCTTCTCCTGCTGCCATTACAGTACCACGCTGAGGCTTTTCCTTAGCAGTGTCAGGGATGATAATGCCGGATTTGGTTTTCTCCTCGGCGGCCGCAGCCTTAACAATAATGCGGTCAGCTTGGGGCTTGATGCTAAGTGCCATTTTGGGTGTATTTGGGTTGGATTAGATGGAAAATCTTCGTGTGCAGCCCTGTCTCATTTCCCGTGCCAGCGCCACAAACCTGACAAAATGGGCAGGTTTCAACCGTGAAATGTGGCAGAAGTGGCGGATGCGCCGGTACCGGTGGCCGGTTCAGTCGTGCAGCTATACAGCGTTGGCCCAAAGAAAAAGCCGGTGCCTCTCGCTAGAGAAGCACCGGCTTTTGCAGGTTCAGAATAGAAGCCGCGATTACTGAGGCTTGTTTGCCGGAGCTGGCGTAGTGGTGCCAGTGGGAGCAGTAGCCGGAGCGGTTGCATCAGGGGCAGGAGCCGTCGGGGCCGGAGCGCTCGGGGCAGTAGGCGCAGGCAGCTTGGTTTCGAGGGCACGCTGCTGGTTCACGCTGCGCACCGGGCCACCGCCGGTGGAGGTGAGCATGTGCGAGCCGAGCGACAGCACCACCAGACCAATGGCGAAGCCCCAGGTGAGTTTTTCGAGCAGGTCGCCGGTGCGTTTCACGCCCATCATGCTGGCCGCGCCGCCGGCGCTAAACTGGCTGGAAATTCCGCCCCCTTTGGGGTTTTGGGCCAGCACTACGAGGGCCAGCAGGAAACACACCAGGAGAATGAGGATGATTAGAGCAGTGTACATGAGGGGTAAAGAAGCTGAAAAAGCAAATTACGCTGAAGGTTGCAATGATTGAATTTGGAGTGCAAAGTACGCCATTTTTTCCGGCTGCTTCACCATGAGCTTTTCATAAATCTCAATGGCGCGGGCCGTTTTGCCCTGCCGCACGAAGATGCGGGCCAGATTTTCGGAAACGAGGTCGGGTTCGGCGCGGGTGCTGCGCACGCTCAAATCGGGCTGGCCGCCGGGCGAGGGCGGTAGCATGCCGGGCCGCGTGAGGCGCGGCTGCCGCTTAAGGAAGTTATTGATAAGGTCGACCGTGGAGGGCAGTTCGGGCGGCGCGGGGCAGTGCGTGGCCCAGTGGTCGAGTAACAAAGGGTCGGGCTCGAAGAAGGTGCCGGTGGGCGGGAGCGGCACGGCCGGCGGCTGGGCGGCGGCCACCACGGCCGTGGCCGTTTCGGCGGCTTCGGCTTTGGCAATCAGTAAGTCCAATAACTGCATGGACAAACCCAGACGGCTGCTTTCGCCGAAGGAGTAGCCTACCACGGCATCGCCGGTGAAGGCGGCCGGGGTGAAAACGGGAGCGGCTGGGGCCGGGCTTGGCAGAGCAAATGCGCCGGAGCTACCCAGGCTGCGCGTAACGGCCGAGGCGGCCCATTCATCAATCAGGCCGGGCAGTTCGTAAGTCGGCACGATGGCCGGGGCCGCATCGGCCAAGCCAAACTCAAACCGGGCTTCGCCCACCTCTACCGGTGGCCGAATGGCAGGGGCCTGAGCGGGTAATTCGTCAGCGACTAGAGTTGCTTGAGGCGCTTCAGCGGCTGGCGCAGGAGTTATTTCTAGTGTTTCGGGCAGGCTGTCAGGTGTAATGGCGGCCTGTTCCTGGTCAACCAGGATGAGCGAATCCACTGGCGCAGGCTCTGCTACTAGTTCTACTGCTTGCGGTTCAGCAGTTATCGGAGGCAACTCATGCGAAGGCAGTAGCGCTACCAGCACTTCTACCGCTACGGGTGCTACTTCCGGCAACACCACCGATACTTCCGTAACAGTGGGCGCTGGAGCTATTGGCTCGGCCGTTGGAACTGCTTCAGGCAGGGCTTCAATAATAGGCGCAGAAGCGGCTGCCTGTTCTGTGGGCAACTGAGCAGCCACCGCAGGCGGTAAAACCTGTTCTATTTCAACAGAAGTTGGCGGAACTATCGGAGTTATTGCTACTGGCTGGGGCTCCGCAACAGCTGCAACCGGCTCAGGTATCGCCTCAATTACCACGGCTGCCAGTGGTGGCGCAGGGATTTCGGTGGCGGGCGCTACCGGTTCCGGGGTGAGTAATGGTGCAGCTTCGGCAGCCGAGGCCGGCTCGATTACGGCTAAGACTGGGACTTCAATGGCGGGCTCAGCCTCGGAAACCGGAATAGCTACGGGGAGCGGCTCTACCTGCTCGATGAGGCGGCGCAGCAGGCTGCGGTCGGCGGCGTAGGTGGCGGCGCGGCGCAGGCGCTGGCCGGCCAGCATAGTGCCCTGGTCGTGGGCGGCTTTGGCCAGCAGCAGGTGCGCCGTTTGGCAGTAGGGGAAGGCCTGGGCCAGCTGCTCAAGCTCGCGCACTTCGGCCGGACCCAGCGCGGTGGGGCGGTCGAGAACGTGCAGGAGCGTAGCGCGGGTCACGGATGAAGCAGGCGGTGGAGGCGGTAAATAGAAACGACGGATTTTCGGAGCAAAGCCGTAAACCAGCGTCCCGGACCCATTAATGGGGGTGCAACATTACGCTAATTTACGCAGATACCCTTGCTGCTATGGTACAGTTAATGGATATTTCCCGTGGAGTTTGACGCTTGATTTTCCCGCTAACGGACCTGAGTAGAACCCAATTTATTCGCCGCCTACCAGTTAGCTACCGACTTATTGAAAATGTCGGTAATGATTTTATCCGTGGTGGTGCGCACGGCGGATGGGTCGTTGTTGATGGTCGAGATGTTGCGGTTGGCCGCGTAGTCATCAAAGTTCTGGAACACCTGCTCGAAGCTCTGCTTGTCGTCCTTGGTGTTGGTGAAGCGGATTTTGACCTGGATGGTGAGGCGGTTCGAGCCGGCTTGCGACACGCCATTAACCTGCTGAATGGAGGCCGGCGCAAAGTCGTAGGCCACGATGTTGCCGTCGAATTGCAAGTCGCCGTCGCGCGGCACGAGTTTCAGGTTGGTGTTGCGCTGGAAGTAATCTTTCAAATCTTCCGTGAAACGCTGCGTCAGAAAAGCCGGTCCCGAGGGCGAATTATTCTGGATGGTGGCAATGGAAATCGTGCGCACCGCCGGGTCGATGTTGGTGCCGTTGAACGAGTAGATGCCGCAGCTGCTCAGTCCCAATACCATGCAAAGGGCAGCTATCGAATAAAAAGCGGCTTTACACTTGCTCCAGGTCATATTGCTTGAGTTTGCGGTACAGGGTGCGTTCCGAGATGCCCAAGTCGTGGGCGGCGTACTTGCGCTTGTTGTTGTGTTTCTTCAACGCCTTGAGAATCATCTCGCGTTCCTTGATGTCGAGCGAAAGCGTCTCCTCCTCGGTTTCGTGCGGAATGTCCTCCACCGGGGTTTCGTCGTCGTAGCTCGTGGCCGGCTCGTTGTTGTAAGTGTTTGGGGCCGCGGGTAGGAAATATTCGGCGGCCTGGCTGCTGTCAAACGCGCCGGAAGGTGCCGTATTGCTGAAGAGGTGACTATTCTGGCGCAGCAATTCCTGGGCCTCTTGAGGGCGCTGGCCGGTGGCCAACTCCAGCACCATTTTCTTGAGGTCCGTCATGTCGCGGCGCATGTCGAACAGGATTTTGTAGAGCAAATCGCGCTCGGAGTAGCCGGCGGTGGCCCCGTCGGGTGCGCCCGGCCCCAGCAGCATGGGCAGGCGGCTGGCTTGGTCCTGCGGCAGGTAGGGCGCAAGGCGACGGGCATCCACGTCGCGCTCGGTTTCAAGCACCGACATCTGCTCGGCGATATTCTTCAGCTGGCGAATGTTGCCGGGGAAGCGGAAGCGCGTGAGCACCGGCACGGCATCGGGCAGCAGCGTGATGGGCCGGGTGCGGTACCGCTCCGCCGCATCCGAAGCAAACTTGCGGAACAGCAGGTAGATATCCTCGCCGCGCTCACGCAAAGGCGGCACCGTGATGGGCACCGTGTTGAGGCGGTAATATAGGTCTTCGCGGAAGGTGCCGGCCTGCACGCGGTCGAGCAGGTTCACGTTGGTGGCGGCCACCACGCGCACATCGGTCTTCTGCACCTTGCTGGAACCCACCCGGATAAACTCGCCATTCTCCAGCACGCGCAGCAGGCGGGCCTGGGTGCCCAGCGGCATTTCGCCGATTTCGTCCAGGAAAATGGTGCCGCCGTTGGTTACCTCGAAATAGCCTTTGCGGGCTTCGTTGGCACCGGTGAAGGAGCCCTTTTCGTGACCAAATAACTCGGAATCAATGGTGCCTTCAGGAATAGCGCCGCAGTTGATGGCAATAAACTGCCCGTGCTTGCGCGGCGACAAGGCATGGATAATCTTGGAAAAAGACTCCTTGCCCGACCCGCTTTCGCCGGTGATGAGCACCGTCATATCAGTGGGCGCGACCTGCGCGGCCACCTGAATGGCGTAGTTCAGCGCCGGCGCATTGCCGATGATGCCGAACCGGAGCTTGATGGATTGGATTTCTTGCGTTGTCAAGGCGAAAGTTGATTCGTGAGTAGGATGAGGCAGCGGCAGTTACAAGGTCGAAACCCCAACTAAACAGCCGTGCCCAGCAAAGTGCTTGCGGAACTGCTGTGCACCAGCACATTCACGTAGTCGCCTTTCTTGAAATTTTGCTTGGGGAAGATGATAACCTGGTTCTGGCTGTTGCGGCCGCTCAGGTCGTCTTTCGAGCGTTTAGAGAAATTCTCAACCAGCACTCTGTGCACCTGGCCCACGGCGCGGGCGTTGCGCTCGGCGCTGTAGACTTGCTGAATGTCAATCAATTCCTGCAAGCGACGCTTCTTGGTTTCGAGTGGAACATCATCGGCCAATTTGCGGGCGGCCAGCGTGCCGGGGCGCTCCGAGTAGAAGAACTGATAGGCCATGTCATACTTCACGAAGTGAATCAGGCTCTTGGTGTCCTCGTGCTCCTCCTCGGTTTCGGAGCAAAAACCGGCAATCATATCGGTCGAGATGGCGCAGTCTTCGCCCAGAATCTCACGGATTTTGTTTACCCGCTCCTCGTACCAGGGCCGGTCGTAAGTCCGGTTCATCAGGTTGAGAATGCGCGAGTTGCCACTCTGGGCCGGCAGGTGAATGTATTTGCAGATGTTTTCGTGGCGCGCCATGGTGTGCAGCACCTCGTCGGTGATGTCCTTGGGGTGCGAAGTCGAGAAGCGCACCCGCAGCTCAGGGCTGATGAGGGCCACGCGCTCCAGCAACTGGGCGAAGTTGACGTGTTCGGTGCCATCGGCCGAGGCCCATTTGTAGGAGTCCACGTTCTGGCCCAGCAGGGTCACTTCCTTGTAGCCGGCCGCCACTAGGTCGTTGGCTTCCTGGATGATGCTGTGGGCATCGCGGCTGCGCTCGCGGCCCCGGGTGAAGGGCACCACGCAGAACGAGCACATGTTATCGCAGCCGCGCATGATGCTGATGAAGGCCGCCACACCGTTGGAATTCAGGCGCACGGGCGTGATGTCGGCGTAGGTTTCCTCGCGGCTCAGCAGCACGTTCACGCCTTTCTGGCCGCCATCAACCTGGCTGATGAGGCCGGGCAAATCCCGGTAAGCATCGGGGCCGACTACGAGGTCCACGATTTTCTCTTCTTCCAGAAACTTGCTTTTCAGGCGCTCGGCCATGCAGCCGAGCACGCCCACGAGCATGCCGGGCTTGCGCTTTTTGTGCGAGTTGATTTGCGACAGGCGCATGCGCACCGTCTGCTCGGCCTTCTCGCGGATGGAGCATGTGTTAAGCAGGACGAGGTCGGCGTTGGCTAGGTCGTCGGTGGTATCGAAACCTTCGTCGAACAGAATGCTTGACACGATTTCGGAGTCCGAGAAATTCATCTGGCAGCCGTAGCTCTCGATGTAGAGCTTACGCTGGCGGCCGGTACGGGTAGCGGCCGTCACGCGCACCTCGCCGCTGGGCGTAGCCTCGGCGGTGGGAGCGGCTTTATCTAAAAAATCAAGGGTTAAGAGGGGTTGGGCCATATTCTAAGCGCGTTTCGGCGGGGCACAAAGATACGGCAACCAGTGGTAAAATGACAGAATGGCAGAATATTGTAGGGTGCGGGGCTTGTCCCCGCCCGTCGTTGAACGGCTCGTTTGCTAATCGTTCAACGACGGGCGGGGACAAGCCCCGCACCCTACTCAATATTGCTCTTCAATACTTCCAGCAAAGCCTTGGCTTTCAGCAGGCACTCCTCATATTCACGCTCCGGGTCGGAGTCATACGTAATGGCGGAGCCAACCTGGAAGCTGAGGTAGCCGGTATCCTGGCGGTATTGCAGGGAGCGGATGACGACGTTGAAATCGAAATTTCCATCGGCCCCCACGTAGCCGATGCTGCCGCTATAGAGGCCGCGCCGACTGCTTTCATAGTGTTCGATGAGTTGCATGGCGCGGATTTTCGGGGCGCCGGTCATCGAACCCATGGGGAAGGTAGCGCGGAGGATTTCGGCCAAGTCGGTGCCGGGGCGCAGGTCGGCGGTGACGGTCGAAATCATCTGCCAGAGGTGGCGAAAGGGGTAGAGGCCGAAAAGCTCGGGCACGCGCACGGTGCCGGTGCGGGCCACGCGGGCGAGGTCGTTGCGCACGAGGTCCACAATCATGAGGTTTTCGGCGCGCTCTTTTTCGTCGTGCAGCAGGGTTTGGCGCTGTTGCTCATCGGCCGCCGGTGTGGCTCCGCGCCGGATGGTGCCTTTGATGGGCTGGGAAATCAGCTGGCCGGAGCGGCTCGCCAGAAACCGCTCGGGCGAGGCGCAGAGCAGGAAATGGTCGTGCCAGCGCACAAAGCCCGCAAACGGCGCGGGCGATGCCTGCATGAGCTGCCAGAAAACCTCCACGGGGTTCAGCGCTACGTTCTCGGCATAGAATTCCTGGCAGAGGTTCAGTTCGTATACTTCGCCATTTAGGATATCCTCCCGAATGGCTTCTACCGACCGTAAATAGTCTGCTTTGGGTAGGCGTGGGCGCACTGCGGGCACGGCTAGCGCCACAGCGGGCGGCACT
The DNA here is from genome assembly GCF_038448715.1 of Hymenobacter segetis. GTDB lineage: Bacteria > Bacteroidota > Bacteroidia > Cytophagales > Hymenobacteraceae > Hymenobacter > Hymenobacter segetis. The sequence continues at coordinate 27,994 of NZ_JBCEVZ010000008.1, forward strand.
GACTGCGCCAGAATCTGGTCTAAAATCCCGTCTGTTCGCCCATGGATTTCCATGGTGTCGGCCCGCCACACCAGCCAGGTTTCCGGGGTGAAGGAATGCAGGCGCGGCCAAGCAAAACCGCTGAAATTTTCGCTTTGCAGCGCCTCGATGTCGTTTTTTAAATCGTAAGTCAGGAAGCCGAAGCGCGGCCCCACCGCCACATGCCCGGATAAATCAGCCAGCGAATGGGCATTTTCGCCTCCGGCCGGCGCTACCGCCAGCAGGCGCTCGAAAGCACCCTGCGGGTAGGACAGGTCATTGGGCTCGAAGTAGGTGCAATTCGGAAAGGCCGCGCCCCAGTGTAGCGCCCGTGTCCGAAAATCGGCGGGCAACTCGTGCAGCGGAACGGTTACGGGGGCAGTAGCAGACACAGCAGAAATAGACAGGAATGGCAACCGAAGCAGCGGGCACCGGCTGCAAAGGTCGGGCTACTTCAACTCCCGCAGGGCCAATTTGGCTTTGGCATCGGTGCTGTTTTTGTATTCGTGCCAGGGATAATTCAGCGCCCGCCGGAAGTAGAGGCGCGCGGTGGGCTTATTGCCCACGCTTTGGGCCATGTAGCCCTGTTGCAGGGCGGCCTGGGGGGCGTAGTAATAGGGCGCTTTGGGGCCGGCCTCGGTCTGGGTCTGCTCAAAGTAAAACCAGGCCGAATCGAGCCGGCCCAGGCCCTGATAGGCGCGGGCACGGCGGTAGGGGGCCTCAATGCGGTCGCGCCAGAGAGTGGCCTGAGTGGCGTGGAATGCCCGTAGCGTACTCAGTGCCTCGCGGTCGTAGCCGCCATCGGATTGTAGCCGGGCCTTGGTTAGAATGGGATTGAGGGCCACGGCTTCCTGGTAGTAATGCTGGGCGTACACGTCCTCCTCCACATCGGCCGGGCCGGGCTGGTTGATGAGCGCGCGGTACTTCGCCGCGGCCGCCGGCTGGCCGCTCAGCCACGCCGCCAGGTAGAGCTTGAAAGCCGCATCCTTGCGGTAGTGCTGGCCATGGAACTCGTGCAGAAACGTCAGGTTTTCGCGTTCCGAAGCCGCATATTCGCCACGGTATAGCAGCAAGTCGGCGGCCATGTGGTGCAGGTAGGCGGTGGGCAGGTAGCCGGGGCCGGTGGGGCGGGCGCGGTAGGTAGCCAGGGCCGCCGCGCCGTGGTGCTGGCGCTTTTCCACGCTGGTGCGTAGGTAGGCAAAAAGCAGGTTGTCGGGCTGTTGGGTGGTGAGCTGCTCGGCCAGACGCAGAGCTTCGGCCGGCTTTTTATAGTAGCTCTCCCGAATCAGAGCCAGGAAAATCTGGCTTTCGAGCTGGAAATCGTTCGGCTGCGCGGCGGCCTGCGCCAGGCGTTGCAGACCAGTATCGGAGTTGGCCGTGAGGCCCAGCAGGCGCAGCAGCCAGTGGTAGCCTTCGGGCAGGGAGCCTACGGCAAACTCGCACACGCCCAATGTTTTGCGCGCCGGTAAGAAGTTGGGGTAATGCTTCACCACGTCCTGCATCTGGTGGTAGCCGCTACGCAGGTGATAGCCGCCCATCACCACGTGCTTGAAAAGCAGTTGGCTCAGGCCCAGATGTAGCGTGATTTCGGCCCGGGCGTAGTCGCGCAAAGCGCTGGCCGGGGCATCATCCAACGCATCTAAGCGAGCTTCCTGCGAGTCCGTGAGTGCATCGTAACGGCTGGCATCCTGGGTAATGAGCAGCTCCACGAAGTCGGCGCAATTGGCCACCAGCAGAGGAGCGGGGGCCGTGGGCGTGCTGGCTAACTCGGGACGCAATAAGGCACGGGCCGCGTCAAGACGAAGCTTGAAGACTTCGGCGTAAGCTCGGCGGCTGTTGGTGGTAAGTGATTCAGGCTTTTGGCTCGCGGGCTGTTCGGCATTAGCAGCCAACTGTTGGGTTTCGACGGCCTGAACTGGCTGCACCCACCGGGCCTGCGCCTGCAGCGGCCCACTCACCAACGCCAGCAGCACCCCCGCCCGACGGGCACGGGTGCGAAACACAGCAACGGAGAAAGCACAACCAAACATGAACAAACGAAGACCAAAAGTCCGGCAACAAAAAAGGAACGGCAGTGCCGTTCCTTTTTCAGTTCAAAGCAAGCGAAAACTACGAAATACGAGCTTCCACATCGGCCAGAATCCGGCCGCAGTGCTCGCACACGATGATTTTCTTGTGCGAAATGATGTCAGCCTGGCGCTGGGGCGGCACCGTGTTGAAGCAGCCGCCACAGGCGTCGCGGCGCACCAGCACCACGGCCAGACCGTTGCGCACGTTACCGCGAATGCGGGTGTAGGCCGTCAGCAGGCGGTCTTCCACCGGCTTGGTGGCTTCCTCGCGCTGGGCCATGATGGCGCGCTCTTCCTCTTCGTTTTCCGAAATGATGGTGTCGAGTTCGCTTTTCTTGGTGTCGAGGTCCTTGCGGCGCTCGTCCAGTTTCGACTTCGTACCGCTGATTTCGGCGTTTTTCACGTCAATCTGGTACTGCGACTCCTTGATTTTCTTGTCGGCAATCTGGATTTCCAGGCGCTGCAATTCAATTTCCTTGGCAATGGCTTCGAACTCGCGGTTATTGCGCACGTTCTGCTGCTGCTCGTCGTACTTTTTGATGAGCGTTTCGGCATCCTTGCTGGCTTGCTTGCGGCTCTTGATGAAGTCGTTCAGGCCCTGAATGTCCTCGTCGAATTTCTTCACACGCACCTCGTAGCCAGCAATTTCGTCTTCGAGGTCGCTCACTTCCTCGGGCAAATCGCCCCGCACGCGCCGGATTTCGTCGAGCTGCGAATCGAGGTGCTGCAGGGTGAGCAGGGCTTCGAGCTTAGCGGCTACGGGAACGTCGGCGGGAGCCACGGCGGCACTTTTAGCAGTCATATTGAACGGGGTTCGTAGGGGTTTCAGCGATTAAGACCGCAAAAGTACGTTCAAATCCGGCCGTTAGCAAATCCCGGAACACTTCGCCGGTGAACTGTTCGCTCTCAAAATGGCCCACGTCGCAGAGCATCAGTTGGCCCTCGGCTCCAAAAAACTCATGGTATTTCACATCGCCGGTCACGTAGGCATCGGCCCCGGAGGCCCGCGCCGCGCCGATGAGAAACGCGCCCGCCCCGCCGCAGATGGCCACCGTTTTGATGGGTTTTTCGAACGCCGTATGGCGCACCACGGGCACCAGTAGCTGCCGCTTCAGCAACTGCCGGAACTCGGCCGGGGCCAGCGCTTCGTGCAGTTCGCCCACCAGGCCCGCACCTATTTCCTGGTGCACGTTTTCCAGTTTAATCAATTCATAAGCAATCTCTTCATAAGGATGCGCGGCCCGCAATGCCCGCAACACCGCTACCTGTCGGTGCAGTGGCAGCAGCACTTCGAGGCGCAATTCGGCTACCGTTTCAGCCTGGTTTTGGGTGCCGATGGCGGGTTGGGTGCCGTTGCCGGGCGTGAAGGTGCCGGTGCCTTCGGTGCGGAAGCTGCAGTCGGAATACTGGCCCACCTGGCCGGCTCCGGCGGCGTAGAGGGCGGCCAGTACATGGCCGGCGAGGTCGGTTTGCTGGTCTTCGGGCCGGTTGGGAACGTAGGTGATGAGACGGGCCAGAGTGCCACTTTGCGGGGCCAGTACGCGGGTTTTTAGCAGACCAAGTTTTTCGGCGAGCTTGTCATTTACACCGCCGCGCACGTTGTCGAGGTTGGTGTGGGCGGCGTAGATGGCCACGTCGTTCTTCAGGGCGGCGATGATGGTTTGCTCCACTTCATTGGCCCCGGTGAGGCGCTTGAGGGGCCGGAAAATGACCGGGTGGTGGGCCACCACCACGTTGCAGCCGCGCCGCACGGCTTCGGCAACCACGGCCGGGGTGCAGTCCAGCGTGATGAGCACGCCGGTGATTTCGGCCTGTGGGTCACCGCATTGCAGGCCGGCGTTGTCGTAGCTTTCCTGATAGGCGAGGGGCGCGGCGGCTTCCAGCAGGCGGGCGAGGTCTTGAACGGTGGGCACTTGTATTTGAATTATGAGTTTTGAATTATGAATTGGGCAGGAGTTGGCCCAGTGCTTTTACATAATGCGCTACGTTGGCGGCCGTGTCGCGGCTTTTGTATTGCATGAGGTAGCGCGGGTGGTCCAGCACGACGATTTCATCGAACAAGCCCAACTCGGCGTTGAGGCGCTTGAAAAATTCGCCGTTGCGCTTGCCCAGGCTCACGGCCACATCGCGCCGCAAACCTAATGCTTCCACCTGTTGGCGCAGCGAAAGCTGTATATCAGGCCACAAGGCTTTAGTAAGGACAGGCGAGTCGTAGTAATTATAGTTCAGCCCGCCTTTCAGCAGCACCAATGGGTACAGCGACCCCATATAAAAGTGCTGATAAAAAGCCGCCGGGCCGCCCATTGCTTCGATGACTTTGTACACGAATTGGGTGGACGTTTCGGGCCGTTGCCGGGGTAAATCGTGTTCGATGCCACAAAATTCGGTCAGCGTACCCGGGTCGGTGAAGGCAACGCCGGTGCGGCCCATGCCCAGCCGGCCGGGATTGATGCCCAGCACGGCCACGCGGGGCGGAGCGTCGGGATAGAATTTATGCGCAAACTGGCTCAGCAAGTCGAATACGGCCGGCTCGCGGAAGGGGCTTTGGGCCTCCACACCATCAGGCAATGCGGCGGGCAGGGGGAAATTTCGGAGAAAATCCAGTAGCTGGTCGGAAAAAGAGGGCATAAATGAGTGTTGGAAAGGAAAGAAGCTACGGTGTGCCGGGCGGACCCGCACCGTACTTTTGTAGGCGCTTGTTACCGCACATTTTCGCGTATGCCGTCTGGATTGGCTTTTTTGCTGCTGCCTTTTTCCTGGCTCTACGCCGCCGTGCTGGCTGTGCGCAACTGGCTGTACGATGTACGCTGGAAACGTGCCGAAACCTTCGCCGTGCCGCTGCTCAACGTGGGCAACCTGCGGGTGGGCGGCACCGGCAAAACGCCCCACGTCATCTGGCTGGTGGAGGAGTTGCTGCGCCAGGGCCAACGCCCGGCCATCCTCAGCCGGGGCTATGGCCGCCAGACCACCGGCCCGCGTCTGGCCGGCCCTGCCGATTCGGCCGCGACGGTGGGCGATGAGCCCTGGCAGTATTTCGAGCAATTCGCGGCCCGCAAGGTGGTGGTGGCCGTGGCCGAGGAGCGCCGGCTGGGCGCCCATTTACTGCTCCGCGAACACCCGGAAATCACCGTCATCGTGCTCGATGATGCCTACCAGCACCGTGCTGTGCAGCCCACGCTCAATATTCTGCTCACGGAGCTGGCCCGGCCTTTTTATGAGGACTACGTGCTGCCCGCCGGCCGCCTGCGCGAAAGCCGCGCCGGAGCCGCCCGGGCCGATGTCGTCATCGTGACCAAATGCCCGCCCAATCTTTCAGAAGCTGACCAGCAGGCCGTTGTGCAGCATATTCGCCGCTACAGCCGGTCGGAGGTGCCCGTGCTTTTCTCCGCTTACCAATATGCCGTCCCCCAGGTGCTACCGGATGCAGCTGCCACGAGTTTGCCCGTTGCTTCCACCGCCGGCCCGGCCGTGTTGCTGACGGGCATTGCCCAGCCCGGCCCGTTGCGGGAGGAGCTTGAGAAACAAGGGTATAAAATCCAATACCACGCCCGGTTTCCCGACCATCACGCCTTCACGCCGGAAGATGTGGCGGCGCTGCGGGCGCATTGGCAGCCGGGCTGGCCTATTTTTACGACGGAAAAGGACGCCACGCGCCTGCTGGCTCCCGAATTGCGGGCCGCCCGGGCGGGGCTGCCGCTCTATACCATTCCGGTGCGGGTGGCGTTTCTGGGTGATGGTGGCGTGGTTCTGCGCCAGTTGCTACCGCCTGCGCTCGCTACGAATGCTTGATTTATATTGACTTGGCCGGCGCGCCGGTGCGCTCCGACCTATTTCGTTTCCTCCTTGAAGGCTCTGCAATTCCCTTTTTTACTTTCTTGGCCGCGCCTGTGGCTCCTTGCCTGTCTGCTACTGATGCTGGCCGCGTCCACGGCGCGGGCACAGGTGGTCGACGACTCGACCAAGGTGCTGTATGGCCCCAAAACCACGCGCCTCATCTACGAGGCCGAGGTGCTGCGCGATTCCACCTCCGGCACGCCGCTCGATACCACGCTTACCAAAGCGCCGCAGGCGCGGTTCTGGTTTCACGACACCACTTTCCAGCAGGACTTGGGCACGGTGGGCTCGGCTTCGAGGCCGTTGCTTTATCAGCCCAATCTGGAGCTGGGAGCCCGTTTCGGGCGCAACGTATTCGACAAGTACGCCCGCGATTCCCGCACGGTGCCGTACTATGATTCCCGCTCGCCCTATTCATTTTTTCGGGTGATACAGTCGGGCACGGGCGAGCAGGTGTTTGAAATCAGCTACAGCCGCAGCCTGAAAAAGAACTTCAGCGTGGGCATGGCCTACGAGCGCATTGCCTCAAACAAGGTCCTTGCACCTGCGGGCTCCCGCGATGGCTTGGTGGAGCACTCCAACCTGTTGTTTTTCGGCCGCTACCAGAACGAGAACGAGCGGTACCACCTGCTGTTCAACTTCAGTAACGTGCGCCACCGGGCCCTAGAGCAGGGGGGCATCAAGCCGCTGCTCCCGGACGAAAAGACCCCGCAGGACCTCTTCAATTACCGCGAGCAACAGGTGTGGCTGACCCAGGCGGCCAACAACGAGGACCGTGACGAATTCTACCTCACCCACACTTACCGCCTGCTCGGGCGTGGCCTCACCGTCTACCACACCTTCGACGCTAAGCGCCAGTACAACAGTTTCGCCGATTTGAACCTGACCAAGGCCCGTACCGACCTTACCCTGGAGGGCTCGTTCTTCCCCCGAATAATAAACAGTGCCACGGCCACCATCGACCGGGCCGAGTACCGACAGGTTGAGAACACCTTCGGCGTGCTAGGCCGCACCAAAGCCGTCGAATACCGCCTCTACGCCCGCGACCGTAGCGCCTCGGTGGTGAGCAGGACGCTGGCGCCGGGCTCCACCACCTCCAACCTGCTGCTACGGCCAGCTGCGCCGGAACGGCAGTTTAACCAAGTGTTTGTGGGTGGTACGGCGGCGTTTAACTACCGCACGATTTACGCCATCGAAACGGCTGGTGAACTGTACCTGCTGCCCCTCACCGGCCTGAGTACCGATAATTTCAAGCCCGAATATTGGCTGCGGGGCATTGTCCGCACCGGCCCACTGTCGGGCGAGGCATTAGTCAATTCCTACTCGCCCACACTCACCCAGCAGGAGTTCGTCGGCAACCACTACAACTGGAGCCATTGGGAAGGTGGCAGCTTCATCAACCCGGCTACCAATGCCCTGGATGAAAAATTCAAAAACAATACCAGTACCCGGCAGCTCACGGGCCGCCTGCAGCTGAAATTACCCAGCCTGGGCCTCCTCACCGGGCAGCGCTTTGAGGCCAGCGCGAGCGTCGTCAATATCGCTAATTTGGTGTATTACGGCACCACCGGCGTGCCCCAGCAGCTCGGCACCAACCGTAATTTGGTCATCGCCTTCGCCCGGCACCGCACCATGCTGGGCCGGGTGGGCTTCGACAATCAGGCCACCTACACCAAGGGCGACAACGACACCGAAGGCCTGCGAATCCCCAGCCTGGTCACCAATTCGCGAGTGTTTTACGAAAGCTATATTTTCCGCAAAGCGCTGTTCAACCAGATTGGCGCCGAAGTCTATTATCAGTACGCTTTCCGGGGCTACGACTACAGCCCCAGCACTCAGCAATTCTACCAGCAGGACCATTTCACCATCGGGGCCCACGCCGTTGCCGACGTGTTTTTTGTGGCCGATATCAAAGCCGTTTCGCTATTTCTGAAAATGGCTTACGTCAACCAGGGCTTGGCCGGTAGTTACAACGGCTATTACGCTTCGCCTTTTTATACTGGCTATCCGCGTCGGTTTCAGTTCGGTTTGAAGTGGAATTTCTTCAATTAGAAATATGATGATGAAAGAAAAAACCATCCTCAAATTAAAACTCAATACCGACCCGCGCTGGGTAAATATTGCGGAGAAAAATATCGAAGATATTCTGGTCGACCATGCCTGGTGCGAGCAGAAAGCCGCCAGCACCGGCATCAGCATGATTATCCATTACCCCGAGAAAACCCGCCTCGTGGACGAGCTCACCGACCTAGTGGCCGAGGAGTGGAGCCACTTCGAAAGAGTGCTGCTGGAGCTACGCAAGCGCGGTTTTGCCCTGGGCCGCCCGCGCAAAGACGAGTACGTGGTGCAGCTGCTGGCCCACGTGCGCAAAGGTGGTGCCCGCGAGCGCCAGCTCATGGACCAACTCCTGGTTTCGGCGCTAATTGAAGCCCGCAGCTGCGAGCGTTTTAAATTGCTCTGGCAAAATATCGCCGACCAGGAATTAAGTAAATTCTATTACGAATTAATGGTTTCCGAAGCCGCGCATTTCGTGAGCTACGTCGATTTGGCCAAAGAATATTGCGACCCGAAATTAGTCGAAGAACGGTTGCAGGAATTACTGGTAATTGAAGGTGAAATCGTGACGAATTTGCCCGTGCGCGACGACCGAATGCATTGATTTTGTCATTGCGAGCGGAACGCAGTGGAGCGTGGCAATCCGTCCTTTGCAATGTGATAAACCCTGAAATGTAACAAGCCCCGGTACTGCACAGTGCCGGGGCTTGTCGCTTAATAAAGAATCTGGTTTTGACAGGACGGATTGCTTCGTTGTGCCTCCTCGCAATGACAGGCGACTACAATGACAGCGCCGGCAGCACCGTGCCGCGCACTTCGCCAAAGCCAATGCGAATACCGTCCTTCTCCGCGTAGCCGCGCATGGTCACGGTATCGCCATCGAGCAGGAAGCTCCGCTCCGAGCCATCGGCCAGGGGCACGGGCCGGGTGCCGCGCCACGACAGCTCCAGCATGGAGCCCAGCGAATCGGGCGTGGGGCCCGAGATGGTGCCGGAGGCGTAGAGGTCGCCGGCTTCGAGGTTGCAGCCGTTGGAGGCGTGGTGGGTGAGCTGCTGGGCCATACTCCAGTACATCAGCCCGAAATTGGCGCGGCTGATGGTGGTTTCGGGGCCGTTGGCGGGGGCCAGGGCAACTTCGAGGTGCACGTCGAAGTTGTGCGCGCCGCTTTGGCTCAGGTAGGGCAGAGGCGCGGGCTCCTGCACCGGGCCGGCCACGCGGAAGGGCTCCAGCGCATCCAGCGTCACCACCCACGGGGCCACGCTGCTGCCGAAGTTTTTGCCCAGAAACGGCCCCAGCGGCACGTATTCCCAGCTTTGCAGGTCGCGGGCGCTCCAGTCGTTGAACAGGCAGAGGCCGAAGATGTGGTCTTCGGCTTCGCCGATGGGCACCGTCGTGCCTAGCTCGGTGCCGGTGCCGACCACAAAGGCCATTTCCAGCTCAAAATCGAGCTGGCGGCTAGGGCCGAAGGTGGGCGCGTCCTCGGTCGGAGCCTTGCGCTGGCCGTTGGGCCGGCGAATGGGCGTGCCCGAGGCCACGATGCTGCTGGTGCGCCCGTGGTAGCCGATGGGCAGGTGCCGCCAGTTGGGCAGCAGGGCGTTGGCCGGGTCGCGGAACATGGTGCCCACGTTGGTGGCGTGCTCGATGCTGCTGTAGAAATCGGTGTAGTTGGCGGGCTTCACGGGGCGCAGCATGCGTACTTCGGTCTGGCGCAGGAGGCAGTCGCGCACGGCCAGCTCGTTGTCGCGCAGGCGGGGCTCGTCGTGGCGCAGCAGCTCGCTCACGCGCTGGCGCACGGCGCGCCAGGCCGGCCGGCCCAGCCGCAGAAATGCATTGAGCGACTTCCGCCGGAACACTTTCGGCTGGGCATCGCCCAACTCATCCAAATCCTCAAAAAAACCAAACTGGCTGGCGGCATATAAATCAAAGATATAGCCGCCAATGGCCACGCACAGATGCGGCCCGCGCTCATCGGTTTCAAACACGCCAAAGGGCAGGTTCTGGATGGGGAAGTCACTTTCGGGGCGAATATCAATCCAGGAACGGAGTGCGGGCGAGTTAAGGGCGTTGGGCATGTGAGTGTGGTGAAGTTCGGGCGGTAAAATTAGGGTGGACTGCGCGGGAAGCTCGCAATAAACAGAACGTCATGCTGAGCGAAGCCGAAGCATCTCTACCGCAGAAGCAAATAATTACTTGCGCGGTAGAGATGCTTCGGCTTCGCTCAGCATGACGTTCTATGGGGTTTCAATAAGTAGAAAAAGGCCTACCGCGCCTCCACGGCCGTGATTTCGGGTACGGCTTTTTTCACCGTGTCTTCCAAGCCGGCGCGGGTCATCGGCGACATGGGGCAGGCCCCGCAGGCCCCTTCCCACTCCAGTTGCAGCACGCCCTCGGGGGTGATGTTGGCCACGCGCACGTTGCCGCCATCAGTGGCCAGGTAGGGGCGCAGAGTGTTGAGGGCCGCTTCGATGCGGGGCATCAGCGGATGGTCGAAGGCGGGAGGGGAGGTTGTTGTTTCCACGGGTAGTTAGGAATTCATTTGCACGACGGCCGTTTTGGGGGCCACGTTGTTGCGGATACTCACCTGGCGGGCCACGGCCTCGGCCAAATCAGCGAACATCTTGCCCACCACCGATTCCGGGTCGAGCACGGCCGGCTGGCCCTGGTCGCCGTTTTCGCGGATGCTCTGTACCAGCGGCAGTTGGCCCAGCAGGGGTACGTCGTGCTGCGCGGCCAGGCGTTGGCCGCCGTTTTCGCCGAAGATGAAGTATTTGTTGTTGGGCAGCTCGGCGGGAGTAAACCAGGCCATGTTCTCCACCACGCCCAACACAGGCACATTGATTTGGGGCTGGCGGAACATCTGCAAACCCTTCTGGGCATCGGCCAGCGCCACTTTTTGGGGCGTGGTCACGATGACGGCCCCGGTCACGGGCACGGTTTGCACCAGCGTGAGGTGAATGTCGGAAGTGCCGGGCGGCAGGTCGAGCAGCAGATAGTCCAACTCTCCCCAATCCACTTCAGTGATGAATTGCTTGAGGGCCGACGAAGCCATCGGCCCGCGCCACACAATGGCGCTCTCGGCCGGGGCCAGGAAGCCGATGCTCATCAGCTTCACGCCGTATTTTTCGATGGGCTGAATCAGGTTCTTACCGTTCGGGCCCTGGAAAACGTGCGGCGCTTCGTTCTCTACGTTGAACATGACGGGCATGCTGGGGCCCGAAATGTCGGCATCGACCAGACCAACTTTGGCCCCGGTAGCGGCAAGGGCCACCGCCAGGTTGGCCGTGACGGTGCTTTTGCCCACGCCGCCCTTGCCCGAGGCAATGGCGATGATGTTTTTGACGCCGGGCAGCAGGTCGCCGCGGTTGTGGCGGCCGGTGGTCACGCGCGAATCCATGGTAATCACCACGTTGGCGTCCTTGTCCACCATCGTGTGGATGGCGCGTTCACAGGCATCGTGAATGAGCTGCTTGAGCGGGCAGGCGGGCGTGGTGAGCACTACGGTAAACGCGACGGTAAGGCCGTCAATGGCAATGTTCTCAATCATGTTGAGCGTCACGAGGTCCTGGCCCAGGTCGGGCTCTTCCACGTAGCCCAGGGCTTTGAGAACGGCTTCTTTGGTTATGGTCATGGATAAGGCAATGCGCCAAATGGCAGCGTACTGCAAAGATAACCCCGGAAGGGCCGGCACGGTTCGGCAGCGCGGTATTGGCTGCTTGCTACTGTTGAGGTTGTTGGTTTATATGATTATGATAATAAAAAAAATAATTAAAATTATTTTTTTAAATTGTGGTTGTCCGGATGACAGATGTCATATTTACGAAAAAAACATTTTCCTTTCTTTCCGGCGTGTCATTTAACTCACCTTTCTCGTGCAACCTTTATGCAACATCGTGACCAAGATGCTGGACCCGGCGGTCTGCTCCCTTTATGCTGTGCCCAATGTGAAGAAGAACTGGAGCAACTGGTCGTATTTGAGTTGATTGTGCCCAAGGCCGCTAAAGTGGCTTTGCCACGCCTACAGCCGGAAATTGGCCCGTTGACCTTACGGGAGAATTCGGTTACGACCACCGCGCCGGGCAAGTTATATGTGCAGCTACTGGCCAGCAATACCGCCACGCAGGCGGGCTGGTACATGACGGCAACCCTCACTGCGGCGGCCTCAACAAGCTTTCCCACAAGCCAGCGGTAAGCCGCTGGCGCTGGCAAAGGCCATGCACAAGTTTCAGGTGCGGGCTGGCGGGCAGTTAGCAGGCCGGCGGATATGCTGAGCGCGCCGGTGTGCGGGGCGAGCAAGTCGTTATGTTCGTCCTCGATATTGGTTGAGTGGACACGTTGCCGGCAAAGGGGCGGAGGTGCAATTCCTGGGTGAATGCTGTTGGCGCTACGGCCGGAAGGCCAGTGCGGCCCCGGCCCCCGCGCCGGGCACGTAGGTGGGCACCAGCAGCAGCTTGTGCGTCAGGCGCGGCGGCAGCATTTTGGTGAAGGCGGGATACAGGTGCCACACGGTTTCGGCCGAGAGGAAACCGATGGCGGCCCCGGCCAGCACATCGGTGGCCCAGTGCTTGTTGCCCATCAGGCGCATGGCCCCGGTGGCGGTGGCCACGGCGTAGCCGCTCACGCTCACCCACGGGTACTGGCGGCCGTACTGCTCGTGCAGCAGCGTGGCCGTGAGAAAGGCCTGCGCCGTGTGCGACGACGGAAAAGAGCTCAAATCCTGGGCGTTGTAGGGGCGCGGCTCGGCGGTGATGCGCTTGAGGTTGCTCACGATGCCTTCGTCGAGCTCGTGGGCGGCCAGGTAGATGAGGGTGAAGCCCACGGCCGAGCGCTCGCCCCGGTGGCCGGTGGCCATCAGGCCGTAAGCCAAGGCTAAGGGCGCGTGACGCGAATAGTCGTCGATGCCATACGAATCGAAGCCCCTGAAAACCTCCTGCGTTTCGGCCTGCATGTCCTGTTTGGCCTGGCAAAGCACCGTGCTGTAAGTGGGACTGTGGGCCATCACACCCACCGCAACCAGCGCCGAGGGTACGGCAATGCGCAGGGCCACGGCCCGGACCTTATTGACAGGCCGTGGGGCCTGAATGGCCGAATCAGCCGGCAAAGCCGGGAGTTGCTGGGCGTGGGCCGGACTAGCAGTCAAGCTGCCCAACGCAAACAGGAATAGGCTTAAGCGTAAAAGCAAATCAAAGGCATATAAATGTGGTCCTTAAAATTAAGCCACAAGTAGCCCTGCCACGGGACTGAACCCGGCGAATGGCACGCTACGCGGTGCGAACAGCCGGGAAATTCCCGTCAAGGCAAAATGCCGGGCGCTGCGAAAAGGAATAATGCCTGCCGGCTAAAAATTCCAGTCAATAAAAAAGCCCCAACCGGTGAAAGTTGGGGCTTGGGGATGTAGAGCCGTGCGGCTTAGGTTTTCTGCTTCTTCTTCTTGGCCGCCGGGAAGAGAATGTTGTTCAATATCAATCGGTAGCCGGGCGAGTTGGGGTGCAGCGCCAGGTCGGTCGGCTCTTCGCCCACGAGGTGCTGGTAGTCTTCGGGGTCGTGGCCGCCGTAAAAGGTCCAGGTGCCTTTGCCCAGCGTGCCGTGGATGTAGCGGGCCTCGCCGGTTTGCTTGGTTTCGCCCATCACGATGACGTCGGGCTTGATGAGGCTTTTGCGGAAGGCCGTAGTCTGGCCCATGAAGCCGTGGATGGTTTTGTCGTGGTTCTGGCAGAGCATGGTGGGCACCGGGTCGTACTTGGCCGAGTAGGTGAAGAGCGAGAAATAGTCGTTCTGCTCGCCTAGGCCACGCTCATTGGGCTGCATGTCGATGTTGGAATACTCGTAGAAATACGGGTCGCGCACCAGCTGGAAGTTCTGGAAGGCCAGGCAGCGGTTGAAATTCAGCTTGGATTGGGCATTGGGGTCGGCTGGGTCGCCGTCGTACATGCTTTCTACGATGTCGATGCCCAAGCCCGCCAGCGCAATGTCGTAGCTGTCGGTGGCCGAGCACATGGCGAACAGGAAGCCACCGCCTGCTATGAATTCCTGCATTTTGGTGGCCACCGCGCCTTTCATCACACTCACTTTGGCAAAGCCGTTGCGCTTGGCGGCGGCTTCGGCATCGCGCACCTGCTGCTGGTACCACGGGTAGTTGCGGTAGGTGGCGTAGAACTTGCCGTACTCGCCGGTGAAATCTTCGTGGTGCAGGTGCAGCCAGTCGTACTTGGGCAGCTCGCCCTTCAGCACCTCGTCGTCGTAAATCTGGGTGTAGGGGATTTCGGCGTAGGTGAGCACCATGGTCACGGCATCGTCCCAAGGCTGCTTGCCTTTGGGCGTGTAGACCGCGATTTTGGGCACTTTCTCCAGCTTCATCACGTCCATGTTGGCGTTGGGGTCAGCTATTTCCTGGAGTATGCTGGTGTACTGCGCCTCGCTGATTACCTGAAAGCTGACGCCGCGCACGGCCAGCTCATTCTCGGCCCCCGGAGTGCTCTCGAAGGCAAAAGAGCCGCCCCGATAATTAAGTAACCAGTCGACGGGTACTTCGCGCTGAAGCAGCCAGAAAGCCACGCCGTAGGCCTTCAGGCACTCTTTCTGGGTGTTATCCATTGGGATGAACACATGGTTGGCGCGGGCCGCCAGCGGGGCCACGGCCACGAGCAAAAGCAACAAAAAACGCTTGAGCAGCATAGTTTTTGAGAGAAGGAAACGCAGCAAACCAACGAGGTTGCGGCGCCAGTGGTTCAAGTTAAGCGTCGGCCGCCGAACTTTGGCGTCCTTGCGCTGCCGTGTGGCCCCCGTAGCAACCCGCTGCAGGCACGTCCATTTCCTCGGCAACGCCAACCCTGCCGGCCAAAGTCCCTGCCCATGAGCCCTTTCGAAAACGTCCGCGAAGCCTTCCGTTCCATCCGCGCCAACCTACTGCGCACCATTCTCACGGCGCTTATTCTCAGCATCGGGCTGTTTGCGCTGGTGGGCATCCTCACGGGCATCGATGCGATGAAAAATTCGCTGTCCGAAACCTTTGCCAGCCTCGGAGCCAACTCATTTGAGCTGCACGCCAAAGGCTACAGCAACCGCGGGCGGCGCGGCGGCGTGCAGGCCAAGCAATATCCGCCCATCAACTTCCTGCAAGCCAAGCAGTACAAAAAGGCCATCGGCGACAATGCCAAAGTTGGCATTTCGGCCTTCATCGCCGGGGCTGTGGAGATGAAAGCCAACGGTACCAAAACCAACCCCAACATGCAAGTGGTGGCCGGCGACGAAAACTACCTGAAAATCGAAGGCTACAACCTGGCCGGCGGCCGCACCTTCTCACAATCCGAGCTCAACAGCGGGGCCAACGTGATGATTGTGGGCGACGAAATCCGCTCCAAACTATTCCCGAAGCAAAGCCCGGTGGGCAAATACGTGGCCGCTATGGGCCGCCGCTTCCTGATTGTGGGCCTGCTCGAAAAGAGCGGCAGCGGAGCCGGTGGGGGCGGCGGGGCCGACCGCATCGCCCTGCTGCCCCTCGAAACCGGCAACCAGATGCCTCGCCAGCGCGCCCTCACCTACGACGTGAAAACGGCCACCGACAACCACGCCACCCTAAACTTCATCATGGGCCAGGCCACCGGCATCATGCGCGCCGTGCGGCACGACAAGTTGGGCCAGGAAGAAAGTTTCGTGGTCGAAAGCAGCGAGTCGCTGGCCAATGACCTGGATTCGATTTCGGGCAAAATGAAGGCCGGTGGTAGCATCATTGCCTTCGTAACGCTGCTCGGGGCCAGCATTGCCCTCATGAACATCATGCTGGTGTCGGTAACGGAGCGCACCCGCGAAATCGGCATTCGCAAGGCACTGGGTGCCACGGCCCGCCAAATCCGGTTTCAGTTTCTGATGGAGGCCATTGTGATTTGCCTGCTGGGCGGCGGCATGGGCATTCTGCTGGGCGTGCTTGGCGGCAACCTAGTGGCCAAGTTCGTGGGTTCGGGGTCCTTCCTGGTGCCGTGGGGCTGGATGGCGGCGGGCCTGGTTATCTGCGTGGGCGTGGGTATGGCCTCGGGCTACTACCCGGCCAGCAAAGCCGCCGCGCTGGACCCGATTGATTCGCTGCGCTACGAATAACATAGTTGTGAACAGGCTATGTAATTGGGTTTTATGTGCCTGGTTTTTAGCTGGGGCCACACCTGGCTTGGCACAAGCCGGGGCTGGGGTGGCCCCGGCACGCGTCGTTACGGTTACGGAAGGCCGGCAGGCCAATCGATTTAAAGTGCCGCAGGTGCAACTAGCCGATTCCGCCGTGGCCGGACGCATCAACCGCCGCATCGTGGCGCTGGTGCTTAGTGGGGAAACCGACTCCAGGCTGAGCGTGCGCCAGCAACTGCGCCAAGCCGAGCGGACGTGTTGTTTCGATGCGGAAGGCGGCCGGGGCTGGCAGACGGTCGGGCAGGGCCTGACGGGCTGTGACTATAGCGTGCTGCTAAATCAGCAAGGTCTGCTATCCATAGAATACTCGCAGGAATTCACTGGGGCCTATTCGTGGGAGCAGGCCCTGCACGTCACCTTCGACCTGCGCACTGGCCGTCAGCTGGCCCTGGCCGACCTCTTAGCCGACCCGCCCGCGCAACTGACGCGCCGGATGCACGGTGCCATCAGCCGCCGCTTTGGCGAAACCCTGGCCGGTATGGGCAACGAAGCAGATTCAGCCGTCATTACTACCGTGGCCGAGCGTTTCAGCTGGGATTGGACCGCTAAGCGCGTGCGATTTCAGTCAGACGCTGGGCCCGCCGAAGAAGCCCGCGCTTCCGAACCGGATTTAGAAAGCTTTGCTCTCACGCCGCACGAGGTGCGGCTGTACTACGAACGGATGCTGCCGCACGTCATCCTGAATTTCGAGCCCGACAACACCTATCATTTTCCATACGCCCGGGTCCAGCCGCGCGGGCTGCTGGTGCCAGTAGCTGCAAAAGCCACGCAGGTCAAACTAAAGTAAACATGGCCGAATGTTATACATTTGCACAACTACTCATTTGTGTAAGTGTATGGCTGTGCCCGTTTCCGTTCCTATCGACCAGCGCTTTGCGCAACTCATTCAGCAGTTTGGGTTGACCAAAAACAGCTTTGCCATCTCCCTGGGCAAGACGGCCAGCGTTGTTCAGCACCTCATCGACGGCCGCAACAAGCCCGGCTACGACCTGCTGTGCAAAGTATTTGAGATTTATCCAAATGTGTCCAGAGACTGGCTTTTGCTGGGCCGGGGCCCCATGCTGGTGAGCGGCGAACATGCCCCTAAAGCCGTCGCACCACCCGCCGCAATCTCACCGGAAGCGCCGCTTGAACCCATCGATTTATCCGATGTGGAAGTTCACGCTGCCCGCCGGGCCGGGCCGGGCGTGGCCGGCTCCCGGCTCCAGCCCGCCGAAATTGCGGCTACGTTGGCGCTAGCTGCCGCGGCCAATCAGCCCGTGCGCGCCGTTGGGGCGTCAGCACCCACTGAGATTGAAATGCCCCAGTCCGCGCCGGTTTCAGCTACCCCCGCTGTAGTTGAAACGCCCGTCGCAATTGAAGCACCTGCTACTCCCGAAGCCCAGGTTACACCCGTTACGCCGACTGCTCAAGCCCCGGCCGCACCGAGCGTGCCACAGATGCCGGAGCCCGTACCGATGGCGGCTGCCGCACAGTCTCAGCCCATATCCGCCCCGGCAATATTGCCTCCAAGCACGCCCTCGCCTGAAGTTTATGTGGCTGCTGCTCTGCACGCTCAGCACTTGCAGCACCAGTTGGCCCTTTCCGAAATGCGCAACCAGCACCTGCTGGAGCAGCAACAGATGCTGCGCGAAATGCTGGCTATGGCCCGGCAGAGCATGGTCTAATCCCCGGACCACGGATTCGCTCGGATTTTTCGGATTCCCCGGATTTTGTCGACGACTTTATATCAGATAAAAAGTAAAAAGTCCACTCCGAAAGTGGCCTTTTTACTTTTTAAGCGACGTTTGGTTCTTAACTGTGTGTACCGTTCACAAAATCCGGGAAATCCGAAAAATTTGAGCGAATCCATGGTCCGGGGATTAGGCGAATATGCCCATTTCTTCGGCCTCCATCAGCCCGGCAGCATTCACGCTTGTGAGGCGCAGCGGCTTCATTTCGCCCACCAGCAGCGGGTCGTATTTCGCGGCTACGCGGATGTAGTTGGGCGTGAAGCCCTCCATTTGGCCATTGGTCACGTCGTCTTCAAACAGCACTTCGGTTTCGAGGCCGAGGTGTTCTTCGTAGAAAAACCGCTTTTTCTTCTCCGAAAGGCTGCGCAGCTGGGTGGTGCGCTCGTGCCGCACCCGGTCCTGCACGCGGCCGGGCAGGGTGGGAGCCAGCGTATCGGCCCGCTCCGAGTACGGAAAAACGTGCAGATAGCTAATGGGCAGCTCGTTCAGAAAATTATAGGTGTCTAAAAAATCCGCGTCCGTTTCGCCGGGAAAGCCCACGATGACATCGACGCCGATGCAGGCGTGCGGCATGAGTTCCTTGATGCGGGCCACGCGCTGGGCGTAGAGCGCCCGGCGGTAGCGGCGGCGCATCAGGCCCAGAATTTTATCCGAGCCGCTTTGCAGCGGGATGTGGAAGTGCGGCATGAATCGTTCCGACGCGGCCACGGTGGTCAGAATCTCATCGGTGAGAAGATTGGGCTCGCAGCTGCTGATGCGGAAGCGGCGGATGCCGGCTACCTGGTCCAATGCCTGTACCAGTTGGGTGAAATCTTCGCGGCGCTCGCGCTCGGGGCCTTGCAGGCCGAAATCGCCAAGATTGACGCCGGTGAGCACGATTTCCTTTACACCGGTTTCGGCCAGTTTCTCCACGCGCTCCACCACGCTGGCTACGCTGCCCGAGCGGCTGCCGCCCCGCGCCAGCGGGATGGTGCAGAACGAGCAGGAATAGTCGCAGCCGTCCTGCACTTTGAGGAAGGTGCGGGTGCGGTCACCGAAGGAGTGCGCGGCCACAAATTCGGTGGCTTCCGAGATGGGCGAGGCGTGCACCGCGCCGGGCTGCCCGACGGCGGGCTTCTTGAAATCGGCCAGGATATCCACGAGCATAAACTTCTCGGCCGCACCCAGCACGGCGCTCACGCCGGGAATGGCCGCGATTTCCTGCGGCTTAAGCTGCGCGTAGCAGCCCACGATGGCCACAAACGCATCCGGATTGTGCTTCAGGGCCTGCTGCACCACCTTGCGGCACTTGCGGTCGGCGTGGTCTGTCACCGAGCAGGTATTGATAACATAGAGGTCGGCCCCGGCCTCAAAAGGGATTTTCTGGAAGCCTTTTTCCTCAAACTGCCGGCCGATAGCCGATGTTTCGGAGAAGTTCAGCTTGCAGCCGAGGGTATAAAAAGCAACGGATTGGGGGGTAGGCATAGTCCCGCAAAGGTACGGCCCGGGCGCGTTCTACTTGTGCGCAAAGTCTTCCATTGATACCTGCTCCATGGCCTGGCCCAGTTTCAACTGGCTGTCGGGGGTGCCGGCGTCGCGGTCGATAACGTGGCTGCCCACGTTATCAAAGGTGATGGTGCCTTGAGGCGAAACAGCCCCGAAACCGTTATTAAAGCAGTAATACACAAAGGGCGGGTTGTGCGGAGCCAGCAGGTCGCGGCTCCAGACGAAGGCGGTGGCCGGCAGCTGCAACTGGTGCAGCAGCGTAGTGGCCACGTCCGTTTGCGAACCCAGGGCGCTCACCACCCGGCCCCGGGCTTCGGGCCGCAACGCGCCGCCGGCCAGCAACAGCGGAATCCGGAATTTGTCGGGGCTTTGGTTTGAGGAGTTGCCGGGCTGTTGGTGGCCATGGTCGGCCACCAGAACGATTAGGGTATGGGCGTACCAGGGCTGCTTTTTGGCCTCTTTTAGAAATTTGCCCAGCGTATAATCCGTATAATAAACGGAATTGCGGAACAGCGCCACCTCATCGGTGCCGCGGAAATGCGGTTTCATCGGCACCTCAAAAGGCTCGTGACTGCTGAGCGTGAAGGCCGTGACGAAGAACGGCTGCTGCTGCTGGCGCAGGTCGCCCAGAATACGGTTGAACAGCACCCCATCATGTGCCCCCCACTTCGAGTTCTGGTCGGCCGCAGCAAAATCATTTCGCTCCGTAAATTTCTCGTAGCCACCCGCTTGCAGGTAGCTTCTCATGTTGGCAAACGCCAGCTCACCCCCATAATAATAGTGCGAGCGGTAGCCCACCGCCGCCAGCGACCGGCCCAAATGAGGGAGGCGCTCCGTTTTGCGGGGGAACTTGATGATGCTGGTAGTAGGCTGATTGGGGTAGCCCGAAAGCAGCGAAACCAGGCCCTTCTGGCTGCGGTCGCCGGCCGCGAAGATGTTGTTGAACAGAATCCCGGTTCGGGCCAGGCTGTCGAGGGTGGGCGTCACGCCCTTTTCGCCGCCCACGCTGCCCACAAACTTCGAAGTGAAGCTTTCGAGAATGATGAACAGCACGTTGGGCCGCGCTTCGCTCAGCACCAGCGCCGACGAATCGGGCCGGGCCGGCGCACCCACAGCCAGTGGGTACAGTCCTGCCACCAGACGGCGGGCCGTGCTGTCGGGCATGAAGGGCTGGATGGGCTGCTCGGCCGCCCGCAGCACCAGCGCGCTTATCATGTTCCACGGCGCATTGAGGGCCGCGTGGTTGGCAAAGGCCACGTTGGAGAAATACACGTCGCTTTGGTTCACCGGAATCTGCTGGGTGCCTCCGCGCAGCGGCACTACCAGCAGCGCGGCGTAGAGCAGGCTGGCCAGCGCCGCCCGCCCGCGCCCAAACCACGCCGGCAGTGGCGCAAGCCGTCCCACCATTACCTTATATAGGTAGGTGCCCGCGCCCACCAGGCCCAGCAGCAGCAGCACCAGCAGGGCAATGGGCGCGCTGCCGGCCGAGGCCGCCATTTCCTGCGGCGAATTCAGGTACTGGATAGGCGTGTCATCGAGCCGGAAGCCCCACGCACGGTACAGCTCCAGGTCAGCCGTGACTAGCACCGCCAGCACGATGCCGATGATGGCCGAATAGCCCGTTAGCAGCCGCTGCAAGTGGAACCGGGGAAATAGGCTGCCAATCACAAATAGGAGAAAAGGAATCAGGCACACATAAGCCGCCGCCGAAGCATCCAGCCGCAGGCCATGTCCCAGACTACCCAGCACCTGCGCCACCGACAACTGAGCCGTTGCCTTGTGCTGATATCCCAGAAAAAGGCCCCGGCATAGCTCAAAAAACACCAGCCAGAAAAAAAAGTAGCGCGGCTGGAACGCAAAGCGGTTTTTCACGCCCTAAAGATAGACGCCACCGTTGCGCCCCAAAAACATTAGTCTCCTAACAAGCTCAACTAGGAAGCCGGCTTAATTTTCGAAAAGAGGGCAAAAATGAAAGGGTGTAACAGTAAAAAGAGGCGCAAAACGAGAAAAAGACTTAAGAATTCAGGGCGACTCGCTATGATTTGTGATTCATGTTTTATCTTTGCCCTCAGAATACGAACTCATCCGCTTCACTCTTTCCCCGTTTGGTAGTCAATTCTTATGGCCATCCTCCGCTTTAAAGCTTTAGAACTCGTTAATCTGCGCCGCCCCATTACCGTGGAGCCCGCCGCCGCCCGTCGCTCCGACAGCTTTGGGCAAAGCGTGTTCAATCTGGAAGCCATGCGGGCCACCATGCCCGGCGATTATTTCAAAAAGCTCCAGGCCGCCATCAAGCAGGGCGCTACCGTGGAGCGCAACGTGGCCGACGCCGTGGCCTCGGCCATGAAAACCTGGGCCATGGCCAAGGGTGCTACCCACTACACCCACTGGTTCCAGCCCCTGACCGGCGCCACCGCTGAAAAGCACGACTCGTTCTTCGACCTGAACTCCGACGGTCGGCCAATTGAAAACTTCAAAGGTTCGGCCCTCGTGCAGCAGGAGCCCGATGCCTCGTCGTTCCCCAACGGCGGCATCCGTAACACCTTCGAGGCCCGTGGCTACACCGCCTGGGACCCCACTTCGCCCGCCTTCATCATCGAAACCGTAGGTGCCAAAACGCTGTGCATCCCCACGATTTTCGTGGCTTACACCGGCGAAGCCCTCGACTACAAAGCCCCGCTGCTGAAGTCGCTGGCCCTGCTGGAAAAGTCGGCCCTCGACGTTTGCCACTACTTCGACAAAGACGTGAGCCGCGTGAACACCACGCTCGGCATCGAGCAGGAGTATTTCCTGGTTGACAAGGCGCTGTACGACGCCCGCCCCGACCTGGTGATGACCGGCCGTACCCTGTTTGGGCACACGCCGGCCAAAGGCCAGCAGCTCGATGACCATTATTTCGGCTCGATTCCGGCCCGTGTGCACGGCTTCATGCTGGAGTTTGAGGAAGAAGCTAACCTGCTCGGTATTCCGTTGCGCACCCGTCACAACGAGGTGGCTCCCAACCAGTTTGAGTGTGCCCCCACGTTTGAGGACGCTAACTTGGCCGTTGACCACAACCAGTTGCTGATGGACGTGATGGCCCGCGTAGGCGAGCGTCACAACTTCAAAGTGCTGCTGCACGAGAAGCCCTTCGCCGGCGTGAACGGTAGCGGCAAGCACAACAACTGGGCAATGAGCACCGACACCGGTGTAAACCTGCTCGCCCCCGGCCGTCGTCCCAAGGAGAACCTGCAATTCTTGGCCTTCCTCATCACCACCATCAAAGCGGTGCACCGCTACGCTGATTTGCTGCGTTCGAGCATCGCCTCGGCCAGCAACGACCACCGTCTGGGTGCCAACGAGGCCCCGCCGGCCATCATGTCGGTGTTCCTGGGTTCGATGCTGGACGGCGTGCTCGACGAGTTGGAGCGCACCGCCAAGCTGCCGCTTGACAAAGGCGACAACATTTACCTGAAGCTGGGCATCGACAAGATTCCAGCCATCCTGCTCGACAACACCGACCGCAACCGTACCTCGCCCTTCGCCTTCACCGGCAACAAGTTCGAGCTGCGTGCCGTGGGTTCGTCGGCCAACTGCTCCTCGGCCATGACGGTACTCAACACCATCGTTGCCGACCAGCTCATCGACTTCAAGGAGTCGGTTGACAGCCTCATCGAGCAGGGCAAGAAAAAAGAAGTGGCCATCGTGGAAATTCTCCGCGAGTATGTAATATCTTCGAAGAATATTCGTTTCGAGGGCAACGGCTACTCCGACGAATGGAAAGAAGAAGCCGAAAAGCGTGGCCTCAGCAACATTGCCACCACGCCCCAGGCCTTGGATGCTCTTGTTCGCGATGATGCGGCTGACCTGTTTGCCCGTCACGGCATCTTCTCGGAAATTGAGCTGCACGCCCGCCACGAGATTTTGCTGGAGGAGTACATGAAGAAAATCCAGATTGAAAGCCGCGTAATGGGCGATTTGGCCATCAACCACATCATCCCGACCGCGCTTTCGTATCAGACCAAGCTGGTGAACAACGTGCGCGGCCTGCGCGAGCTCGGCCTCGACGACGAGCACAGCCAGGTAACGCTGGAAATGATTAAAGCCATTTCCCGCTACGTTTCGACCATCAAAACCAACGCCGACGCCATGACGGAGGCGCGTAAAAAAGCTAACAAAATCGGAGACGCCCGCGCCCTGGCCGTAGCGTACTGCGAAGAAGTAAAACCAAAATTCGACCCCATCCGCCGCGCCGTTGATAAACTGGAGCAGATGGTGGCCGACGAGGACTGGCCTCTGGTGAAGTACCGCGAACTATTGTTCAGCCGGTAATTCGTCAGCGGACGGAATCGGGTCCGGTGTTGGGTGGGAATTCTCGCCGCGCCCCGGTTTTGAAAGAGCCATCTCGGGTGAGATGGCTTTTTTTGGTAAGCGGCCGCAATCGTTTGCAGTGGGGTTTGCTTTTGACTTATTCTGGAATTGTGTCTGCCTGACGAGGCTTGGCGGTTTTTCTGGCTTTAGGCGCGGGTGCGGCTAGTAGCAAGGGCAGGCGGGGCGTTAGGGCATCTTCGGCTTCATCAACCACTACTTCGGCGCTGCTGCCAGGGTCGGGTACCAGCATTTTCCAGGTAGCACTGCGCAGCTCGTCTAGCTTTTCCAAGGCGTCGCTGACTGTGGGATTGGCCTTTAGCTTATCAAACAAGCCGCTTTTGTTGCCCACGACAATCAGCTTTTCAATCACGAAGGGCAGCACCCAGCCCACCACGTTGGAGGCCAGCGCACCGCGCAAGCCCAGGCGGAGCAGCAGACGCACGGTCATTTGCTCGATGAGCAGGACGCGTGCGGCGGGCAGCGCTTTATCGGCCAGGAAATCGGCGACCAGCTTGAGGTTGCCTTTCTCTACTTCGGCCCGGAGCACGTCCTGCACGCTGTCGAGGGCACGGCCGGCCAGCTGGCGAAACAGGCGGCCTGTTTGCCAGGCCGCGAGGCCGGTGAAGCGGGCGGCACCGAGAAGGGTGGGCAGGAAGCGTGGTTTTTTCATGGATTGCAACGAATATCGGCCCTAATGGGCTGCGTAAGGAACGCAGCAACGCCCAAAGGGGTTAGGCGCTGCGGTAAGCAATGGTTTGCGGGAACTACTGAAAATTGGGGATTGGCCCAAAAATGTGGTAACCCATCTGCCATTTGCTTGTTAATTTTCCACCTAAGGGTGGCGCTTTTTCTTCTGTATGTCTGATTTGCTGCTGGATATAAATTTACAACATCTGCCCGATGACTATTTCGGCGGGGAATGGCAGGTGGCCAGCCGGGTGCTGAACCACAATGACCCCGCTAGTCCACTGGCACTGGCCGACCGGCTGGTGCTCCGGCCGGGTAAGGTAGAGGCCAAGCCCACGCCGCCCGGCCCCAGCCAAACCGGCAACTGGGCTGTGATGCGCGACGAGCTCATGAACCGGCCCTACCTCAACTTCGAGCTGCCCAACGAGGCTACCCGCGCCTTGGTCACACGCATGCGCCGCTCGGCCGATGGCTTGCGCAGTCAATTGAATCTGTATTTCGCGTCGGGCATGGAAATGCAGCTCGACCGCGCCTAAGCGTACTTTTATTTCGGTTTTTAAGCTTTTCTGATTCGTGAGCACACCGCAAGAAGTTACCCCGTTGCCCGCCATCGCCCAGAATGGGCTCGTAGGGCCTGAGCAGTTCACTTTCCTGGCCGATATGATTCCGCAATTGGTCTGGATTACTGACCAGAATGGGTTTCACACCTATTTCAACCAGCGCTGGACCAATTTCACGGGCTATGTGCTGGCCGACAGCGTGGGGCCGGATATGTGGAACAACCTGCTGCACCCCGACGACCGTGCCCGCGCCCGTGACGTATGGGGCCACTCGCTGGCCACCGGCGATAACTACAATATCGAATACCGCTTCAAAGCCAAGGATGGCTCGTACCGCTGGTTTCTGGGCCAAGCCCTGCCGCGCCGGGGCGAGAATGGCGAGATTATCGCCTGGTTTGGCACCTGCACCGACATCCAGGAGCAGCGCCAGATGCGTGACCAGCTCGAAGCCGCGTACTCGGACCTCGAAGCCAAGGTAATGTTCCGCACGCTGGATTTGGAGCGGGAAGTAAAACAACTGCGCGAAGCGGCGGGCAAATAGGCTTTAGCGAATAAGCATTGTTCAAAACGGCTCTTCGGAGCCGTTTTGCGTTAGTAGCGGTATCATCTGCTTATCCGTTGACCCGCTTGGGTCGCCCATTTTCCTGTTTCCTATGAATGCCATCGTTATCCAGCAGCCCGGCGGGCCGGAAGTTCTCCACTTGCAACAGCAGTCCAAGCCGCAGCCAGCGGCGCACGAAGTGCTCATCCGCGTGCACGCCGCCGGTGTAAACCGGCCGGATGTACTGATGCGCCAGGGCAAGTATGCCGGTAGCGGCGACGTAACCGGCTTGGTGCCCGGCCTGGAAATAGCCGGCACCATAGAATCCAGTGGGGCCGATGTGACCCGCTGGCAGCCCGGCGATGCCGTGTGCGCCCTGCTGCCCGCTGGTGGCTATGCCGAATACGCCGTGGTGGATGCTCGCCACTGCCTGCCCGTGCCCGCCGGCCTGAGCATGGTAGAGGCCGCTGCGCTGCCCGAAACCGTGTTTACAGTGTGGCACAACGTGTTTCAGCGCGGCGGCCTGCAGCCCGGCGAAACGCTGCTGGTGCACGGCGGCAGCAGCGGCATTGGCACCACGGCCATTCAGCTGGCGCGGGCGTTGGGCAGCCACGTGGCCATCACGGCCGGCGATGATGCCAAATGCTCGGCTTGTCTGGAGCTGGGGGCCGACTGGGCCATCAACTACAAAACCCAGGATTTTGAGGCGGTACTGAACGAGGCCGGCGTCGATGTGATTCTCGACATGATTGGCGGCGACTACATCGCCAAAAACCTGCGCCTGCTGAAGGACGACGGCCGCTTGGTGTTCGTGAATGCCATGCAAGGCGGCAAGGGCGAATTCAACGCGCTGGAGGTGATGCGGCGGCGGCTGAGCATCACGGGCAGCACGCTGCGGCCCCGCTCAGCCGAATTTAAAGCCGCGCTGGCAGCAGCCGTCGAGCAGCACGTGTGGCCGCTGATTGCGGCCGGCAAGTTCCGGCCGGTTATCTACAAAACTTTTCCGCTTGCGGAGGCTGCTGCTGCGCATGAATTAATGGAAAGCAGTGCCCATATCGGCAAAATTGTGCTGGAAGTAGGTGTGTAGTTCAAGCAAAAAGGCCCGTTCCATATCGTTTGGAACGGGCCTTTTTGCTTTAATGAAAAGCTAAACGCTTACGCCCGCTTCCATTTAATGCCGCAGCCGATGGCCTTGGTTTCGCTGGTAGTGGCGGGCTTGACGGCCAGAATTTCCGTCATGGCATTTTCCACGTACTTGGTTTTCGCCAGTTTAGCGTCTTCCGAATTATCGTCGATGGCCCCGATGTAGGACACCACAAAATCCGTCCCCTTACGGGTGAGCACGAAGAGGTGCGGCGTGCGCGTGGCACCGTAGGTTTTGGCCACTTGCTGCGACTCGTCCTGCAGGTAGGGGAAGGCGTATTTCTTGCTTTGCATGGCAGCGTAGGAGTCGCTGGGGGCCACGGCCGGGTCGTTGGGGTTGATGGCTACCACGGGGTAGCCCAGCGGCGCATATTTGGTGTTCAAGTCGATGATGCGGCTTTCGTAGGCTTTGGCGAAAGGGCAGGTGTTGCAGGTGAATACCACAATGTAGCCTTTGGCAGCTTTGTTATCAGCCAGCGACACCATTTTGCCGTCGATGTTTTTTAGCTTGAAATCGGCGGCTTTATCTCCGACTTTGTATCCGTCGGCCAGTGGGCGCAACACGAAGCTGCTCAGTAATATGAAGCAGAGGGCGAGGAATGTCAGGGCTTTTTTCATGGCTCAAAGAGATTGCGGGGTGTTCTTTAAAGATAGTTATTGCTGAATGTTTTTCAGGGCTGCCTGGAGCTCGGCGGCTGACAGCTCGCGCTCGAAGGTGGCGCGGCGTTTGGTCTTGTTGTTGAAAATCAGGGTAAAGGGTAGCGCACCTGACCATTTGACGTCCACTTTGGAAATCCATTCGTTGGGGTCGGGCTCGTTCAGTAGCAGCACCTCCGATTTCAGGCCGCGCTGCTTCACGAAGGGTTTCACCTTCTTGTCGAGTTGCGAAGCGTAGTCCAAGCTTACGAGCAGGATTTTTACTTTTTTGGTAGCATTAGCCACGCGCAGCTGCTCGAAATTGGGCAATTCTTTCACACAGGGCGCGCACCAGGTAGCCCAGAAATTCACCACGTAGGTCGTGTCCGTAGGCCGTGCCAGGCGCTTTTGCAGCTCCGGAAATCGGATGACAGTTATCTGCTGGGCAAATGCAGAGGCGGAGCAGAGCAAGCTGCCGCCCAGAACAAGGATTTTTATCAGACGCATTAAATATGAGCAGCGGGGGCGTTCCTCCACAGACAGGCAAGTGCGGCCGGAAGTTGCGCCCGGCCCTGATTTACGCCCCATACAGCGGCGGCGCGGGCAGCCGAAATACATCGCGCAGGGCGCGGCGGGCGGCGTAATAGCCGCACATGCCGTGCACGCCCCCGCCGGGTGGTGTGGCCGAGGAACACAAATATAGCCCGCGTTGCGAGGTGCGGTAGGGCGATGCCCGTAGCGCCGGGCGCGTGAATAACTGGCTGATGTCCAATCGTCCGCCGTTGATGTCGCCGCCCACATAGTTGGGGTTGTATTCCTCCATCTGGGCGGTGTCGAAAGTGTGGCGGGCCAGAATGCGCTCCCGAAAGCCGGGTGCAAAGCGTTCGACTTGGCGCTCGATGGCGGCGGTCATGTTCTGGCGCGAGCCGTTGGGGACGTGGCAGTAGGCCCAGGCGGTGTGCCGCCCGGCCGGAGCGCGAGTGGCGTCGAAGAGGCTTTGCTGGGCCAGCAGCACAAAGGGCTTTTCTGAGTGCTGGCCGCGTGAGGTGGCTTGTTCGCTGGCGGCGATTTCGGCCAGCGTATTGCCCAAATGGATAGTGCCGGCCCGGGCACATTCAGGCGCGGTGAAGGGAATTGGTTCGGCCAGTGCCCAGTCGATTTTGAAGACCCCCATGCCGTAGCGGTAGCGCCGCAACTGCCACTGGTAAATACTCGACAGGCTATGCCCGGCAATCTGAAGCAGCTGCGCTGGGGTCACATCAAAAAGCACGGCCCGCGCCGACGGCAGCTGCGCCAGTGAACGCACAGACGTGCCGGTTTCAACCCGTCCGCCCAGGGCCACGAAATGCGCCACCAGCGCATCGGCAATTGCTTGGGAGCCGCCTTTGGGCATTGGCCAGCCGCCGCGGTGGGCCGCAATCAGCAGCACCAACGCAATGGCGGAAGTGGTCAGGTTGCTCAATGGCTGGATGGCGTGGGCGGCCATGCCGGCCAGCAAGCCTTTGGCTTTTTCACCCGTGAAGCGTCGCGCCAGCATCGTGGCCGGTAGCAGCGCCGAGAGGCCAAAACGAGCCATATCGAGCGGGTGCCGGGGGAAATGCAGCGGGGCCAGCACGTCGTTGGCAATGTTGGGCCACTGGGCTACAAACGGGCCGAGCAGGCGCTCATAAGCAGCGGCATCAGAGCCGAGGCTACGGGCGGTATCGGTCAGAGAAGCCGCAATGGCAGCAGTGCCGTCGTCGAACGGGTGCGCGGCGGCCACGGGCGGCGTAATGTACTTGAGCCCGTAGCGCGCCAGCGGCAGCGTCTGAAAAAAGGGCGAAGCCGCCGCCAGCGGGTGAATGGCCGAGCAGATATCGTGGTGAAAACCGGGCAGCGTCAGTTCGGCCGTGCGCAGGCCGCCGCCGATTTTCTTTTTGCCTTCGAGCAGCAATACCGACAACCCCGCTTGCTGTAGCACGATGGCCGCCGCCAGCCCGTTGGGGCCGGAACCGACGACGACGGCATCATAGGTGGGCGTGCTCATGCAGTACGGGATTGGGTTTGAGGCAAAGGAGCGAGAGGTTTCCCGGCTTAAGGTCCCCAGCCCGACCGTCGCAGGAACTCAACCAAACGCGGGTCATCGGCCGACAGCGGCACCAGCCACATATCAACCCGTTCCCGCTGCCACCACTGGCCCTGCGGGTTATCGGGCCGGGCAAACTTGTAGCGGTACCGCACGGCCCGAATATAGCGCGGCGGCTGGCCGGGAAACGGGTTGCGGGCAAATAAACTGACCGCGTTGGGGTCGTTGTGCAGGAGTTTCGACACCAGATTTACCGTCCAAGGATAATCGGCAGGCGAGGCCATAGCGGCAAACCACATCTGCCAGTCGAGCCGCAGTTGGTAGGGCGCGATTTGGGGCGGGCGTTGGTCAAGGGCCACAGGGAGGCCTTTGTAGGGGTAGGGCTGCCAGGTGGCGCTGTCGTTGGGAATGGTGTCGCGGGTGCCTTCAAATACCACGTTCAGCCGCTCCCGGCCCACTGTGCCGAAGGCTCCGTAGGTGTTCACCAAATCCAGCGGGTCGAAAGAGGTGTTCATGATTTGGCCCGGCGAAACCATGTTCAGCGCCGGCCGGATGCTGAGCAGGGTGACAATCGCCGTGACCACCCAGGCCGTGGTGCGCATGGGGCGCGATTCCTCGGCCTGCGCCGCCGCAGCCGCAGCCCGGCGTACCAGCGGCTGGGGCAGCAACTTGGCCCAGAAGCCGTCGTCGAAACAAGCGAGGGCCGGCACGATGGTCAGCCAGTTCAAAAATGACAGGTTGCCGCTCAGAATTAGGGTTGTCTGAAACAGTATCATGACTACGCCAGCCGCATGCCGGGCCACGCGCGGTCCGAAAGCAAAACAGGGTGCCAGCAACTCGGCCAGCCAGTTGAACCACACGCCCAGTCGCAGGGCCGCGCGTGGCAAAAAGTGGAACCACCGGCTCAGCGGGCCGGGTATGGGCTGGGTTTCGAAGTGGTAGTAAAGCGCGGTGCTGTTGCGCCAGACGTCATCGCCGCGCACCTTGATGAGCCCGGCCCCGAGCATGACGCGCACCACCACCCAGCGAAACAGCACGATGATGGGCATGGGTGGAGCATACTTCGGAAAAGGCCGCCCATCGAGCAAAGGGCACAGAAAAATGGCCAGAAACCCGGTTTCGGTCAGCTGAATTTCCCAGCCGTAGCTATACCATTCCTGCCCCACGTGCACGAAGGACATGTACAGCCCCCACAGCACCGCCAGTAGCAGCGCGTTGGCATAGCCGGCCGCGACAATGCAGGAAAGCCCGAATCCCAGCCAAGCCGCCGTCAGCAAAGCCGCATCGGAATGGCCGAGCCAGAAAATGGACGGCAGCCGCACAAAGCCCGCACCCGCCGACCCCAGCACTACGCTTGCTCGCTTCAGAAAAAGCCCCACCGGCAGCAGCCCATGTTCCCCAATTAGCGGCACAATCTGATTGATGGCCACCAGAAATGCCACCGCATACAATGAGCCCAATAGGCGCAAAATGACGAAGCGCGTGAGCCAGTAGGTCGGCGCGGGCGGCGTAGTGGAAGCCTCGGTTTCCATGTTGATGCGCACCAATGGAACGGGAACAGCTCAGCAGGCAGCTCGCTGCATTTTACTATATACCCGTTTTTTGCGCTGCGGTTGGGGGTGGATTATCTGCAAATACCTAATATGAAAAACGTTAGGAGCTAAATCTGCTTACCGTTGAGGCAGGCCCGGCGGCCGTCTGGGGCGATGGCGGCCAACGCTTCAAACGGAAATCAGGCCGGCTCGCAAGCTTCTTCCGCTCCCCGACATTGCGCATGTGCGCCACGCGGCCGCCCGTTACCGCTTTACCTTTGCGCTACCGCGCAACTTTCGCCTGCCGACCCTAGTTTTTGCCTCATGAATAAGACGTATTGCCCCAGCCTCACCGAATACAAGCGCCGCGTATCGCGCGTGGTCAACATTGGCGGCGTGCCGATGGGCGGCGACTACCCCATTCGCGTGCAGAGCATGACCACCGTGGATACGATGGACACCATGGGCTCGGTGGAGCAGACGCTGCGCATGGTGGAAGCCGGCTGCGAATACGTGCGCATTACCGCGCCCAGCATGAAGGAGGCCCAGAACCTGCTGGAAATCAAGAAAGAGCTGCGCAAGCGCGGCTGCAACGTGCCCCTCATCGCCGACATCCACTTCACGCCCAATGCCGCCGAGCTGGCCGCCCGCATCGTGGAGAAAGTGCGCGTGAATCCCGGTAACTATGCCGATAAAAAGAAATTTGAGGAGATTGAATACACCGATGCCACCTACGCGGCCGAGGTTGAACGCATCCGCGAGCGGTTCCGGCCGCTGGTCCAGATTTGCAAGCAGCACGGCACGGCCATGCGCATCGGCACCAACCACGGCTCGCTGAGTGACCGCATTCTGAGCCGCTACGGCGACACCCCGCTCGGCATGGTGGAGTCGGCGCTGGAATTCCTGCGCCTCTGCGAGGAAGAAAACTACTACGACGTGGTGCTAAGCATGAAAGCCAGCAACACCCAGGTGATGGTGCAGGCCTACCGCCTGCTGGTGCAGAAGCTCGATGAGGAAGGCCTGCAACCCTACCCGCTGCACCTGGGCGTGACCGAAGCCGGCGAGGCCGAAGACGGCCGCATCAAGAGTGCCGTGGGCATCGGCACCCTTCTGGAAGATGGCCTCGGCGATACCGTCCGCGTGTCGCTCACCGAAGCGCCCGAGGCCGAAGCCCCGGTGGCCCGCATGCTGATTGACCGCTACATCGGCCGCGCCGCGCAGGCCCAGCCCATTAAGCCGCTGGAAGGGGAGGTGCCGATAAATCCGTTCCAGTATTTCCGCCGCCACACGCACGAGGTGGCCAATTTTGGAGGGCAGAATGTGCCGCGCGTCATCGTGAGCATTGCCCGCCTGCCCCGCGTGGAGTATGCCGACCTGAGCGCCGTGGGCCATTTGTATTCGCCGTTTCTGGACAAGTTTCAGATGGCCGACCACGGGGCCGACTACGTGTTCAGCGGCGAACGTCCGGTGCCGTTTATGCTCCCCAACGGTCTCAAGGAAATCGTGACGTACTCGGCCTGGCGCGATGCGGGCAGCCGCCCGCACCACTTCCCGGTGCTCACCGCCGACCGCTACGTGGAGGATGGGCCGCGGCATCCGCAGCTCAATTTCCTGCTCATCAGCCTCGATGCGCTTGATGCGGCCATGCTACAACAGCTGCGGCAGGATACGACCGTGGTGCTGGTGCTGCACACCACCAACGCCCACGCCATGCCGGAACTGCGCCGGGCCTTCTTCGAGCTGATGAAGCACGAAGTAACCTGCCCGGTGGTCATCGCCCGCTCGTTTCCTGACCAACCTGTGGAGCAAACCCAGCTCGACGCGGCCACCGACGTGGGCGGCCTGCTCATCGATGGCCTGGGCGATGGCGTGGTGCTGGGCGTGGAGCTGCTGAGCAACCGCTCGCAGGAGGAATGGCTCGATACGGTGAGCGGCCTCAACCAGCTCTCGTTCGGCATCCTGCAGGCGGCCCGCACCCGCATGAGCAAAACCGAATACATCAGTTGCCCCAGCTGCGGCCGCACCCTGTTCGATTTGCAGGAAACCACGGCCATGATTCGCAAGCGCACCGACCACCTCAAGGGCATCAAAATCGGCATCATGGGCTGCATCGTGAACGGCCCTGGCGAAATGGCCGATGCCGACTACGGCTACGTGGGCGTGGGCAAGGGCAAAATTTCCCTCTACCGTGGCCAGGAAGTCATCAAGAAATCGGTGCCCGAGGAACGAGCCGTGGACGACCTGATTGAGCTCATGCGCGAGGACGGGCGCTGGATTGAGAAGGAGGTGTTGGGCGAGCCGGTGGGGGCGTAATTATTTTCCTCAGCATGGAAATCCAGCTTTTTGCAGGCTCAATCAAGCTGGGAATAGTTGATTCAAAAATTATTGATGACTCAATGGGTATAGTCGGGGGAATACTTCAGCCTTCGCCGGCTTATTTCTCGGATTTCCAGTCCTTTTTCCGCGCAAATACGCAAGCGCCCGATTGGCAGGCATTAGCAGATTTAGAATTAACAGGGCTTTTTTCACTTGGTGAAATTCTTGAATGCGACGGAGGTATTTGTCTTACCGATGTTGAAGAGTATAGTGAAATTAGCGTAGAATTCTGTGGCCTCAATCAGCGCATTATGAGCATAATTCGATGATAATTAACATGCTGCGGATAGTTGAATCAATAAGCTACTTACACTTCTCCTTGCGCCGCGTATCGATAATATGCGCGATTTTCCAGCCGTCGGCTAGCTTCACCAACTGGAACGAGTCGTAGCCGCAGTGGCTGAATTTGCTGCCTAGGTAGAACTCGTAGGGAGCCCACACGCTGGCCAGATTGGCATCAATTAGCACCCGCTCGAATTGCACCCGCTCGTCCCATATTTCGGGGTGGGGCGTGCCCACGGCTTTCAGGAAGCCGTTGATGGCTTCGATTTCCAGCGTGGGCGGCTGGCCCGGCTTGCCGCTAAAACCGTGGAATACCGCCGCCGGGGCCAGCGTGCGGCGCACGGCGGTGCTGTCGCCGCGCCGCATACCGTCGAAAAAGGCAGTGACGATTTGCTTCACGGCCTCGGTTTCGGAGAGGGCTTTTTGGGCGTGGGCGGCGGGCGCAGCGGCCACCAGCAGCAACAGGAGCGGAAAAAACTTCATGCGTTTCGAGGTTTAAGGATGCTCAACGACGAGGGAAAGCCGGCCGCATTGCAAATCTTTCTGGCGCGGCGGGTGTTACCTTAGCTACTCCCAAACTTGCTTTGATATGAACGGCAAAAACCTCTTCAATTTCGGCCCGGTCCTCGGCTACTATTTCCGGAAAAACGACCCCAACCGCAAGAACAACTTCAACCTGAAGACCATGCACTTCATCAATAAGCTCAGCTTGGCTATGTTTCTGGTGTGCCTGGTGGTGATGCTGTTCCGTTACGTGCTGTAGTCCAGGGTAGGATGAATATTGAGGATTTCCGCGACTACTGCCTGCTGAAAGCCGGCGTGACCGAAGAAACGCCCTTCGGCCCCGAAACGCTGGTGTTTAAAGTCGGCGGCAAAGTGTTTGCCCTGACTGATATCGACACATTCGGCAGCATCAACCTGAAATGCGACCCCGAGCGCGCCGAGGAGCTACGCGAAGCGCACGACTACGTGCGGCCCGGCTACCACATGAACAAGAAGCATTGGAACACGGTGCTCATCGGCACGGGAGCCCCAGAAAGTCAACTGCGCGAGTTGATTGACCACTCATATGACCTGGTGCGGGCCTCGTTGCCGAAGGCCGTAAAGGCGACGCTGGAAATGTAGCTTGGACTCTGCGAGTCCGAGCCGCAAGCGTAGCGAGCATCTGGAACCGAATAAATTCAGACGCGAGATGCTCGCTCTGCTCGCGGCTCGGACTCGCAGAGTCCAAGCTACGTGTGTTACTGCCCGACCAAGAAAACGGCGTTGCCAAACATCAGTTTCCCGCTCTGCCAGAAGGCGCGGAACAACGGGTTGTCACCCAGATACACTACCGAGCCGCGGCCCAAATCCTGGGTGCCGACTACAAACGTATCAGCAAGCTCCTTGCGGGCCTTGGTGCCGGTGAAACCGGCTGAATAACTGTCCTTTTTGATGACGCCTACGTTCCAGCCGCCTTTGCCCAGGAAGTTGTAGTTGAGCGGGTTGCGCACCAGGGCGAAGTAGGTGTCGCCGTAGCCGAAGGCCAGCGGGTGAGTATTGTCGAGTTGCACGCGGTAGATGCTGCCCTGCACGGCGTCTTCGGCTTCCTCGCGCTCGGCGTCGCCGTAGCGGCGTAGCAGGCGGTAGGGGTTGGCCTTCAGGTCTTTTTTAATGGCGGTGGAATCGGTGGTTTTGGGTTTTAGCAGGAAGTCCTTTTTGCTGGATAGGAATTTGGCCGCACCTTCGAGGGCGATGAGGCGGCCGCCGTCGCGCACCCAGGCTTTCAGGCTTTCGAGGTTGCGGTCGTTGTACACGTCGGCGTAGCCGCCATTGGGCAGGATGAGGACGTCGTACTTATTCAGCGACACGCGGCTGAGGTAGTCGGTGCCGAGCACCGTGAGCGGGTAGCCAAGCTGCTGCTCGAAGAAGTGCCAGACCTCACCAAAGGCGGTGGCATCCACGCCGGGGCCGGCCACTACGGCCACGTTCGGCTGCTTCACGAAGTGTACCGAACTGGAGCCCAAATCACGCCCCGAGGTTGAAAAGCCCGATTTCACGGCCATGACGGTGGTGCCGGCCGAGTCGGCCTGGGCGCGCACCAACTGGTCGAACCGCGCCCCGAGGCCCTCGTTGCCGGTGCGGGTGATGATGAGAGTACCGGGGGCGTACTGCTGGCCTTCTGACTCGAAGGCTTTTTCGGCGTAGCGCACCTTCACCTTCTGTTGCAGCAGGCGGCTGAGGAAGCGCACGTCCTGCAGGCTATTCCAGCGGGCGAGGTAGGCGTAGGGACGGTCGGCGGTGGCGGCGCTGCCCTTCACGCTGGCCGTGGCGGGCACGCTGGCTGAGGCGTCGAGGCGGCCGGCTACGGCGTAAGATTTCAGACCGAAGGCGTAAGGCAGGGCCCAGGACGTGATGTCGTAGGTAAGAGAATCTTCAAGCTGTGATTTTGGCTCAAACAGCACCTTCACCAGCGTCGATTTGGGCTGGTACATGCTGATAACCACGTCACGGGGCTCAATGGTGACGTCGCCGGTTTTGCCAGTGGTGTAGTTGAAGCCGCGAGTTTTGGTGCGCTTCGGGGCGTAGCCGTAGCGAATCTGATTGCGGTCGAGGTACTGGGTGAAGGCGCGGAGCTGGCCGGGGTCGTTGCCGGCCGCCATCACGTAGCTTTTGAACTCGCCCTGGGGCTTGCTGGCGGCGTTGGCGAAGTAGCTCTGGAACTCACGCACCAGGTCATCGTGCCGCTCGGCGGTGGCCTGGATGGTGGCGCGGCTGGCGGCGTGGTGGTGCGCAATGCGCTGGGCCAGCGTCAGGGTGTCGCCGTCGAGGCGGGCGTAGGCAACGCCGGCAGGGCCGCCGCCGCCCTGCTCATAGGTCATGCCGATGGCACCGTTGAAGCTAGGCCAAGTGTCGCCGTAGGTGGGCGCGTAGAGGTCATAGACTTCGCGGGTGAAGTACAGCCAGTTATTCTTGTCGAAGGCTACCTTGTTGTAGTCGCCCAGCACGCCCTGGAACTTGCGCTGCCAGGCCGTGAGGTCGGCGTGGTAGGGCTTGGCGGCGGGGGAGAAGTAGTAGGTGTTGTTCGGGCCCATTTCGTGGAAATCGGCGTGGACCTCGGGCAGCCACTGGTTGTAGAGGGCAATGCGCTGGCGGGTTTCCTGCTGGGTTTGCCAGGCCCAGTCGCGGTTCAGGTCGAAGTAGTAGTGATTGTAGCGGCCACCGGGCCAGGGCTCATGGTGCTCCCAGGAATCGGGGGCAGCGTTGATGGACTGGTTGCGCACGCGGTTGTACCAGTTCACGTACCGGTCGTGGCCGTCGGGGTTGATGCAGGGGTCGACTACAACGACGGTGTTTTTTAGCCAGTCCTGCATCTGCTGGTCCTGCGGGTTAGCCAGGTCGTAGAGCACCTGCATCACGGCTTCGGAGCTCACCGCTTCGTTGCCGTGTACGTTGTAGCTTAGCCAGCACACGCCGGGCAGTTGGCGCTGGGCGCTGCCGCTTTCGAGGCCGGCGAGGCGCAGGTTGTTATGGCGCACGTCTTCGAGCCGGCCAAAGGTTTCCGCGCTGGCAATCTGCACCACTTCCAGCGGGCGCTTCTCGTAGGTGCTGCCGTAGCGCACCAGCTTCATGCGGCCGGGCGTGTGGGCGGTGATGTGGGCCACGTAGCGTAGCAGCTCGGCGTGGGGCGTGAACTGCGCACCCAGCTTATAGCCCAGGAATTGCTCGGGCGTGAGCAGCGGTCCGGCGTCAGGGGCATTCAGGTTCTGGGCGGCGCTGCCAAAACTCAGCAACACCGCCAGCCCGGTGGCCATTGCTCCGAAAACCTGTCGCCAGATGCGAAGGAATATGAAATGCAGCCAGGAAAAATTAGTCATTTACAAACGAGAAATTATTGGATAACAAACCTACTGCTTGCCTGTGAAAAGAGGCTGCCACGCTACCTCAGAAAATAAACACCGGCCCCCATTGTTTCCCATAAAAAAAAGGGACTACCGAATTCGGTAGTCCCTTTTTTTATTAGGAGAAATAAACAGCCTTACTTCACCACGAGGCGATTGGTCCACTGCTGGCCGTTGGGAGCCGTGGCTTGCACCACGTACACGCCCGTTGCCAGGCCCGCCAATAACAAGCTGGCACCCGCTGGCTGCCGCACCACCCGGCCCAGCGCATCGGTGAGGGTGAGGGAAGTGCCGGCCGGCAACTGCGGCAAATTGACCGATTCGGTGGCCGTGGCGGGGTTGGGGTAGAGGGCCAGCGGAGCCACCGGCTGCGCCCCGCGCGTGGCCGTGACCACCGTGCCCAGGTGAGCCACGAAAAGATTTCCAACGGGAGCATTTTGGCCGGTGAGGGCGGTGGTGCCAAACAAGCCGGCCCCGTTCAGGATACCGGCCACCGCTAGGCGGTTGGTGCCATCGAGCGATACGTACAGCGGCGATTCGTCGCCGACACCGCCGGTTTTAGCCGACCACTGCACGTTGCCGGCGGCGGAGTAGCTCACAATCAACCCATCGAGGCCGCCGGCGTTGGCCATCGTAGCGGCACCCAGAGTGCCCTGGCCGCTGAACTGCCCGGCGGCGTAGATGTTGCCGGCTGCATCGGCCGTCACGCCCCGGTAGGCGGCGCCCACGGTGCCGCTCAAGCCGCGCACCCAGCTGCTGGCTCCGGTGGCCGGAGTCAGCGCCCACACGTAGCCGATGGGCACGCCCGCCGGGCTGGTCAGGGCCTGGCTGCCGAAGGTGCCGTTTCCTGCCACGAAACCCGGCACTACCAGCCGGCCGCTGGCGTCGAGGGCGGTGTTGCCGGCATAGTCGAGGCCGGCGCTGCCGGCCCGCTGCAACCATTGCGGCGTGCCCTGGGGGTTGTATTTCACCACCACAATGTCGGCGTCGCCGTAGCCGGTGGGCATGGTTAGGTTGCCAAAGCCGGCGGCGTTGGCATTGCAGGTCCAGGTGAGGTACACGTTGCCGCCGGGCTCTACGGCCAGGCTGCTGTAGTAAAAATTGGTGCCGGTGCCGGTCGGCGCTGCTGACCGGCCGCCCTGCTGGGCCCACAGCGGGGTGCCCTGCGGCGAGATTTTGACCAGAAACTGGTCGAAAGCCACGCTGGTGCCCACCACGGGCGTGGTGAGCGTGAAGCTGCCAAACGTGGCACTGAGGCCAAACGTCCCGCTGATGTAGCTGTTGCCGGCCGCATCCAGGGCCAGGTCGGCCAGGATGAGGGGGGAACCGCTGCCCACCTCCGTCATGGAAAGCACCGCCCCCTGGGCATCGAGCTGGGTGAGCACCACCACCGGCCCGAAGCTGTTGCTGGCAAACGTGGTGTTGCCCAGCAGCGCCCCATCGCTCGACATGCCCACCAGCGTCACTTTGCCGGTGCCGTCAATCAGGACTTTCTGAAATCCATCGTTGAAAAAACCGGCCAGCTGCCGCGACCACAGCAGCGCGCCCGTCGCATCATACTTGGCCACGAAACCATCCTGGCCGGAACTGGTGGTGAGGACCGTGCCGGGGGCCAGCGTGAGCGGCTGGCTGAAACTGCCCGCCAGGTAGGTATTGCCAGCGGCATCGGTGGTCATGGTGCCGGCACTGGTCAGGTTGCTGCTGGCGAGCATTTTTGCCCAGGTCCAGGCCGGGGCCGTTTGGGCTTGAGCACCCAGGGAGAAGGCACTCAAGAGAAAGGGTAATAGTTTTTTCATGAAAAAAGTTGGTGAATAAAATACGGACAAAGATACCCGCAGCATTCACCCGCCAGCTATGCTAAAAAATAAAATTCCAGCATTTTTCAAGTGGATTAATTCGCCATAAAAAAAGCCCGCTGGAATTACCAGCGGGCTTTTTTTATGGCGAATTAATTTTCGAATTTACACCACCACGTTCACCATGCGGCCGGGCACCACAATCACCTTCTTGGCCGCTTTGCCTTCGCCGTGCTTGGCCAGGAAATCCGACGCCAGGACGGCGGCTTCAATCTCGGCGGCGGTGGCGGCGGCGGCAAACTGCATCTGCTCGCGCACCTTGCCGTTGATGGCCAGCGGGTACACCACGGTGTCCTCCACCAGGAATTCCTCGCGGAACTCGGGGTAGGCGGCGTGGCTGATGCTGCCGGCCTCGTGGCCCAGTTCCTGCCACAACTCCTCGGCGAGGTGCGGGGCGTAGGGCGACACCAGCAGCACCAGCGGCTCCAGGATAGCGCGCTTGTGGCACTTGAGGGCCGTGAGTTCGTTCACGGTAATCATGAACAAACTGACGGAGGTGTTGAAGCTGAACTTCTCGATGTCTTCCTGCACCTTCTGGATGGCGCGGTGCAGCACCTTGAGCTCGGCGGGCGTGGCCGGCTCGTCGGTGAGGGCAAGGGGCCCGTCTTCGGGGTGGAAGAGGCGCCAGAACTTCTTGAGGAAGCCGCCCACGCCGCTGATGCCGTTGGTGTTCCAGGGCTTGTACTGCTCCAGCGGGCCGAGGAACATTTCGTAGAGGCGCAGCGCGTCCGCGCCGTATTTGTCGATTAGAATGTTGGGGTTAACAACATTGTATTTCGACTTCGACATTTTCTCGACTTCT
Organism: Hymenobacter segetis; assembly: GCF_038448715.1. Lineage (GTDB taxonomy): Bacteria > Bacteroidota > Bacteroidia > Cytophagales > Hymenobacteraceae > Hymenobacter > Hymenobacter segetis. The sequence continues at coordinate 68,071 of NZ_JBCEVZ010000008.1, forward strand.
GTACCGCAGATATAAGTGCCGTTGTCTTCAAGAATAAACTCGGCATCAGCGTATTCTTCACGCCAGTTCTTGAAAGCTTCAACATCTAGTATGTCATTGTCTACTAGATTAACATCGGCGTGAAGCGGAGTAAAGCTTTCAAAATCCAAAGCTGCCAAATCTGCTTCTGGATGATTCGCGTTGAATTGGTCGGAATAACGCTTCGTAACCGCGCCTATTTGCTGATAAGCTGATTTAGCCAATTCTCCAGTATGCTCAAAAGCCATTCCTTGAGCTGCATCAATAGCGTCCTTTTTGCTTTTGGAAATTAAGATTACCGGTGGACTAAACGGTAACGGTTCAAAAGCCTCATGTCCGGCAGTAGTCGGACCAGTTTGAACCCAACGCATATTAACTCGATACACGAAGTTCGACCGCCCCAGAATCATCCCCTGATTAATCAGTTTCTGGAACGGCTCGCCGCTGCTGACGAGGCCCAAATCCTTCAAAAACAAATACCAGAAGCGCGCATACAACAGGTGTCCTGTCGCGTGCTCGGCCCCGCCCATGTAGAGGTCCACGCTGCCCCAGTACTGCTCGGCTTCCTCCGAGACGAAGCGGGCTTCGTTGGTGGGGTCCATGTAGCGGAGGTAGTACCACGACGAGCCCGCCCAGCCGGGCATGGTGCTCAGCTCGTAGGGGTATTTGCCTTTGTAGAGCCAATCTGACGCGCGGCCGAGGGGCGGCTCGCCGGTTTCGGTGGGCTTGTATTCGTCGATTTCGGGCAGCACCAGCGGCAGGTCGCTTTCGGCGATGCCGTAGGCGGTGCCGTCCTTGTAGTAAATCGGAATGGGCTCGCCCCAGTAGCGCTGGCGGCCGAAAATAGCGTCGCGCTGGCGGAAATTCACCTTGCCTTTGCCCAAGCCCTTCTCTTCGAGGAAGGCGATAAGCTTCTGCGTGGCCTCCTTGTAAGTAAGGCCGTTGATGATGCCGGAGTTGATGTAGTGGCCTTCCTTGGTGGGGTCGGCCTGCTGGTCGAGGCCCTGCTGGGCATCGGAAATGGCGGGGATGGGCAGGTTGAAGTGCTTGGCGAAGAGGTAGTCGCGCTGGTCGCCGCTGGGCACGGCCATCACGGCGCCGGTGCCGTAGCCGGCCAGCACGTAGTCGGCCAGCCAGATGGGCACGGGGGCTCCGTTCACCGGGTTCAGGGCATACGCGCCGGTGAACACACCAGATACGGCCTTCACGTCGGTCATGCGGTCGCGCTCCGAGCGGCGCTTGGTGGCGGCGATATACTCGTCCACGGCGGCGCGCTGGCCGGGCGTGGTGAGCTCGTCCACCAGCTCGTGCTCGGGAGCCAGCACCAGGAAGGTGGCCCCGTAAATGGTGTCGACGCGGGTGGTGTAGACCTTGATTTGGGCGTTTTCGGAGCCCTGCACCGGGAAGGTGACCTCGGCCCCGATGCTCTTGCCAATCCAGTTGCGCTGCATTTCCTTAACGGCATCGGGCCAGTCGAGCTGGTCGAGGCCTTGCAGGAGGCGGTCGGCGTAGGCGGTGATGCGCAGGTTCCACTGGGGCATGAGGCGGCGCTCGACGGGGAAGCCGCCGCGCTCGCTCAAGCCGTCCTTCACCTCATCGTTCGAGAGCACCGTGCCCAGGCCGGGGCACCAGTTCACGTAGGTATCCTGCTGGTAGGCGAGGCGGTAGGGGAGTACGGCGGCCAGCTTCTGCTTTTCGCTGAACAAAGCCCACTGGCCGGCCGAGAAGCTGAGGCGGTCGCCGTCGTCGCCGGCGGCGCGGATGCCCTCGCTGCCGCTGGCGGCAAAGCGGGCGGTGAGCTCGGTGAGGGGCTCGGCGCGGTCGGTGTCGAGGTTGTACCAGGAGTTGAACAGCTTGAGGAAAATCCACTGCGTCCACTTGTAGTACGAGGCATCCGACGTGCGCACTTCGCGGCTCCAGTCGTAGCTGAAACCGAGGCTGCTGAGCTGCTGCACGTAGGTTTCAATGTTCTTCTCGGTGGTGAGCGCCGGGTGCTGGCCGGTCTGGATGGCGTACTGCTCGGCGGGCAGGCCGAAGGAGTCGAAACCCATGGGATGCAGCACGTTGAAGCCGCGCAGGCGCTTGTACCGCGTCACGATGTCGGAGGCAATGTAGCCCAGGGGGTGCCCCACGTGCAGGCCCGCCCCGGAGGGGTAGGGGAACATGTCGAGCACGTAGTACTTGGGCTTATCGGAGTGGTTCTCGGTGCGGAAAGTGCTGTGCGCTTTCCAGTGGGCCTGCCACTTCTTTTCAATTTCTTCGGGACGGTATGCGGGCATCTTGCGCGGAGTTTATTCCGGGCAAAGGTAGGACGTAGGAGAAAGTAGGGCGAAATTTGTTGTATCACGTACTGCCGCACTACCAGAACGTCATACTGAGCGTAGTCGAAGCATCTCGCGTGTGGTAGTAATCAAAACCGCAGAACGATTGAGTTAGTGGTGGCACGCGAGATGCTTCGGCTGCGCTCAGCATGACGCTCTGTTATTAGCCGCTTCCGCCCCCATTTGCCCCCGAATAGCCACCCATGGCCCGCATCCCCAAAGAATTAGTTGACCACATCATCCAGACCGCCGACATCGTGGAAGTCGTCGGCGACTTCGTGCAGCTCAAGCGCAAGGGCCAGAATCTGTGGGCACCGTGCCCGTTCCACAACGAAAAGTCCCCTTCGTTCTCCGTAAACCCGGCCAAGTCGCTCTATAAATGCTTCGGCTGCGGCAAGGCCGGCGGCGTGGTGCAGTTCGTGATGGATGTGGAGGGCACCAGCTACGTGGAGGCCCTGAAATACTTGGCCAAGAAGTACGCCATCGAGATTCAGGAGGAGGAAAAAACGCCCCAGCAGCAGCTGGAGCAGAACGAGCGGGATTCCCAGTTCATCGTTTCCGACTTCGCCAAAAACCACTTCCACCGCCTGCTGCTCAATTCCGAGGAGGGCATGAGCATCGGCTACGGCTACCTCAAGGAGCGCGGCCTCAACCTGAGCACCATCCAGACCTTCGAACTGGGTTACTCGCTCGACAGCTGGGACGACCTGATGAAAGCCGCCGAAACGGCCGGCTTCGACAAGAAGTACCTCGAAAAAACCGGCCTCACCGTCATCCGCACCGACGACCAGGGCAAAGACACCGGCCGGCGCTACGACCGGTTCCGGGGCCGCGTGATGTTCCCGATTCACAACATCAGCGGCCGGGTGGTGGGCTTCGGGGCGCGCACCCTGAAGCGCGACGACAAGATGGCGAAGTACCTGAACTCGCCCGAGTCGGAGATTTACCATAAGTCGGACGTGCTGTATGGCCTGTTCCAGGCCCGGCAGGCCATTCGGACGCAGGAGGTTTGCTATTTGGTGGAAGGCTACCTCGATGTGTTAAGCCTTTATCAGGGTGGGATTAAAAACGTGGTGGCCTCATCCGGCACCTCGCTCACCGAGGGCCAGATTCGACTCATCAAGCGGTATTCGGATAACGTGACGGTACTCTACGACGGCGACGCGGCCGGCATCAAAGCCTCGCTGCGCGGGACGGATTTGCTGCTCGAAGGCGGCCTGAACGTGCGCGTGGTGTTGTTTCCAGACGGCGACGACCCCGACAGCTACATCCGCAAAGTGGGCGACCAGCGCTTCACCGAGTACATCGAAACCAAGAGCCAGGACTTCATCACCTTCAAAACCACGCTCGTGGCCCGCGAGGCCAGCAACGACCCCGTGAAGAAGGCCGAGGCCATCCGCGACGTGCTCCACAGCATCGCCAAGGTGCCCGATGCCATCAAGCGGCAGGTGTTTTTGCAGCAGACCTCGGCCACGTTCGGCATCGATGAGCAGGTACTCATCACGGAGTATAATAAGCTGGTGAAGTCACCTGGCCAGCAGAGCAAGCCCGGCGGCCAATCCGACAACCGCGGCAACTATGGCAACGGCGCGGGCAGCGCCAATACCGGCTACCCACCCAGCTCCAACCCGCGCTCGGCCCCGGCCCCGCGCCCGATGAGCGACGAGGAAGAGGCCGAAATGCTGATGTATGGCGGGGCCGAAGCGGCCGAGTCGCTGGGCACCTCGTTCACGTCAGCCCCCAAGAAGGCTGCCGAAGAGGAAGAAACGCCCGACATGCTTCATGTCTGTGAGCGCGAGGTGCTGCGCCTGCTGGTGCTCTATTCCGGTCGCGAAATCGAGCCCGAAGTAAGCGTGGCCGGCTACCTCATGGGCCAGCTCGGCGAGTACCCGCTCCAGAAGCCGCTCTTCGCCGAGATGTGGGAAATCTGCCGACAGGAGCTCCTGGCCGGACGCTTCCCCGATGCCCGCTTGCTGGCCCAGAACGAGCGCGAGGACATCCGCCAGCTCATCACCGACCTGGCCACTGAGCGCTATGAAATCAGCCCCAACTGGCGCACCAAGGAAATCTACGTCTTCAACGAAGTCGACCTGCCCCAGCTGGCCTGCGACAACGCCGTGCTGCGCCTCAACAAAGTCCACGTCCAGCGCGAGCTCGACCAGTGCCTCGAAAAGCTGCGCCACCCGCTGGAAGATGCCGAGATGTTTGAAATCCTGGGCGACATCAAGCGGCTGAAGGAGCTGGATAATGAGCTGGCCGCGCTGCTGGGCACGGTGGTGGCGCGGGGCACCTGAGTAGTCGTCACGAATGAAAAAGCACGGTCATGCAGAGCGCAGCCGAAGCATCTCTACTGCGCAACACTATTCCTTCTGATTGGAATTAGTTGCGCAGTAGAAATGCTTCGGCTGCGCTCAGCATGACGTTCTTGCGAACCCATTTTACCTAGAATGCTCCAACGCCTCAACATCAACCGCCTGATTCTGGCCGTCGTGCTCACCGTGGCCAGCCTGGTCATTGGCATGAGCGGCTTCACTTACATCGAGCACTACGGCCCCATCGATGCGTTTTACATGACGGTGACGACCATTGCCACGGTGGGCTTTGGCGAGATTCACACGTTTTCGGAGGCGGGCCGGCTGTTCGTTTCCATCTATATTCTCTACAACCTGGTGGTGGTGGCCTACCTCGTGTCGGTTTTCTCTTCCTTTATCTTTGACGGCGAGCTGCGCAAAATTTACAAGATGATTCGAACCGACCAGGAGATAAAGCGTTTCAGCGGCCACGTTATCGTGTGCGGCTTTGGCCGCAACGGCCGCCGCGCCTACCAGGAGCTGCGGGCCAGCGGGGCCCGCGTGGTGGTAGTGGAGTCGAACCAGGAGCTGATGAAAAACATCACCGAAGGCCACACCGGCGAGGATTATGATGGCGACGGCGTACCCGGCGGCAACATTTTCACCGTCTTCGGCGATGCCACTACCGACCTCGTGCTCAAGCAGGCCGGCGTGGAACGGGCCTCCGCCCTCATCACCTCGCTGCCCAAGGATGCCGACAACGTGTTCGTGGCCCTCTCGGCCCGCGCCCTCAATCCGCGCCTGAAAATCATCGCCCGCGCCTCGCTCAAAACTTCGGAAAGCAAGCTCATCTCGGCCGGGGCCGACTCGGTGGTGATGCCCGACGAAATCGGCGGCTCGCACATGGCCAAGCTGGTGGTGCGCCCCGAAGTCATCCGCTTTCTGGACCTGATTTCGGGCCTCAGCGCCGATAAACTGCGCCTCGAAGAAATGACGTTCCAGCAAATCCGCCGCGATTTGCACGGCCGTAGCATCCGCGAGCTCGACGTGCGCTCCATCACCGGGGCCACCATCATCGGCCTGCGCCAGGCCGATGGCTCCCTGCTGGTGAGCCCGCCCGTGGACTACGTGCCCATTCCCGGCGACGTGTTGTTGGTGCTCGGCAGCGAGGAGCAGATTGAAAACTTCGAAGTGCGCTTCCGGCAACTGTAAGGGTAATTATGAATTGTGAATTAGAAATTATGAATTGGCTCGTCAGCCGTTCCTCCAATAATTCAAAACTCATAATTCATAATTCATAATTCAACGAAATGCACATCCTGCAACTCTGCCCCCGCGTTCCGTTTCCGCCCCACGACGGCGGGGCCATTGCCATGTACGACGTGGCCGCTGGCCTCGTGCGGGCCGGGCACCGCGTCACGCTGCTGGCCATCAACACGCCCAAGCACCGCCAGCCGGCCGATGCGCTGGCCCACCTCGGCCCCAACCTGCGGCTGGTGCTGGTGGACGTGGATACCGATATTTCGGCCGGGAAGGCCCTGAAAAACCTGCTTTTCAGCCGCCAGCCTTATAATGTGGAGCGGTTCATCAGCCCGGCGGTGGGCGAGAAACTGCTCGAAATCCTGCGCACTGAGCAGGTCGATATCGTGCAGATGGAGGGCACCTTCGTGGCCTGGTACGCCGAACTGCTGGGCCGCCAGCACCGCCAGGATTTCCGGGTGCCGCCGCTGGTGCTGCGGGCGCACAACCTCGAAAACACCATCTGGCACATGCTGGCCCGCCGCGAGGGCAACCCGCTCAAGCGCGTATTTCTGCAAACCATGGCCCGCCGCCTGGAGAAATTCGAGCGGCGCTACCTGCGGCAGTTCGATGCCGTGGCGGCCATCACCGAGGCCGATGCCGACCGTCTGCGGGCCTTGCATTGCCCCGAGCCGGTGGTGTTCATCCCGGCCGGGGTGGAGCTGGACCGCGTGCAGGCCAATCCGGAAATTCAGCCCAAGCCGCGCACTTTGTTCATGATTGGCTCGCTCGACTGGCTGCCTAACCAGGAAGGGGTGGAGTGGCTGCTGCGCGAGGTGTGGCCCACTTTTCACGCCGAATTCCCCGATGTGGAGCTGCACATTGCCGGGCGCAACGCCCCCGCGCACCTGCTCAATCTGCGGGCCGACAACGTGTTTATGCACGGCTTCGTGGAGTCGGCCCCGGCGTTTATGCAGGCGTATGATTTGATGCTGGTGCCGCTGCTCAGCGGCGGCGGCATGCGCGTGAAAATCATTGAGGGCATGGCCCTGGGCAAGGCCATTCTCAGCACCAGTCTCGGGGCCGAGGGCATTGCCGTGCGCGACGGCCACGACATTGTGCTGCGCGATACGCCCGCCGCCTGGCTGGAGGCCCTGCGCGCCTGGGCCCGGGGCACCTTGCCCACGTCCCGGCTCGGGGCCGAAGCCGCCCGCACCGCCTCCGACCTCTACGACAACCGCCGGGTGGTGCAGCGCTTCGTCGATTTGTATGCCCAATTACTCGTGCCCGCGCCGGCCGGCACGCCCGCTCATTCGCCGCCCGCATGAAGCTGCTCGTTCTGCTCTCGCGCTTCCCGTACCCGCTCGATAAGGGCGACAAGCTGCGCGCCTTCCACCAGCTCCGCTACCTGGCGGGGCATCATGAAATCTGCCTGTTTGCCCTTTCTGATGAGGATGTTTCGGACGAAGCCTATGCGGCAGTGCGCCCGCTGTGCCGTGGCGGCCTGGTGGTCCGCCGCCTGCGTCGGCCCGGCATTGCCCGCAACATGACCTGGGCGCTGGCCACCGGCAGGCCCTTGCAAGTGGGCTATTTCTACGACCCGGCCGCCCAGCGCCTGGTGGATGAGTTGCTGCGCGATTTTCGGCCCGACCACGTGTATTGCCAGCTCATCCGCATGGCCGAATACCTGCGGCCCCACGCCGGGCGCGTGCCGATGACGCTCGATTATATGGACGTGTTTTCGGCCGGGGTGGCGCGGCGGGCCACGCAGGCTCCGCGCTGGCAGCGGTCCGTGCTGGCTCTCGAAGCCCAGCGCCTGTTGGCCTACGAAGCGGCGGCTTTCGACTGGTTTCAGCACCACACCATTATCAGCGACCAGGACCGGCAGCTCATCCAGCACCCCCGGCGGGCCGAGATTGATATCGTGCTCAATGGCATCGATACCGATTTTTTTCAGCCCCGGCCCGAGGCCGCCAAGACCTGCGACGTGCTGTTTTGCGGCAACATGAGCTACCACCCCAACGTGGATGCCGCCTGCTTTCTGGCCGAAGAAATAATGCCCTTGGTGCGCCAGCGGCACCCTACGGCCCGCCTGCTGGTGGCGGGCACTACGCCCGCGCCCCGGGTGCAGGCGCTGGCTTCGGCCCACGTCGAAATCAGCGGCTGGGTGCCGGATATCCGGGCGGCGTATGCGTCGGCGCGGGTGTTTGCCGCGCCCATGCGGGTGGGCACGGGCCTGCAAAACAAGCTGCTGGAGGCCATGGCCATGGCGCTGCCCTGCGTGACCACGCCGCTGGCCAACAATGCCCTGGGCGCTACCGACGGCGAACAGGTGCGTGTGGCCGGCACGGCGGCCGAGCTGGCCCAGGCCATCAGCCACCTGCTGGAAGATGAGGCTGAGGCCCGGGCGCTGGCCGCGCGCGGACAGGCCTTTGTGACGGCGCGCTACACCTGGGCCGGGGCCACGGCGCGGCTCGAAGCGCGGTTTGGGGAGGGCGCGGCCAGCCGGCGCTAACTTTGCGCTCGCCCTCGTTGTTATGGGCCGAAATACTCCACCCCATGCTTGACTCCATCGAATCCGCCATTGCCGACATCCGGGCTGGCAAAGTGGTCATCGTCGTTGACGACGAAGACCGTGAAAACGAGGGCGACTTTATCTGCGCCGCCGCCTGCGCCACCCCCGAAATCATCAACTTCATGGCCACCCACGGCCGGGGGCTGGTGTGTGCCTCGCTGCCCGAGGAGCGTTGTGAGGCCCTGGGCCTCGACCTGATGGTGGGCCACAACACGGCCCTGCACGCCACACCGTTCACGGTGTCGGTCGATTTGCTGAAGAACGGCGTGACCACCGGCATCTCGGCCTCCGACCGCAGCAAGACCATTCTGGCCCTCATCGACCCCACCACCAAGCCCGAGGAACTGGGCAAGCCCGGCCACATTTTCCCCCTCAAGGCCCGCAAGGAAGGCGTGCTGCGCCGCGCCGGCCACACCGAAGCGGCCGTGGATTTGGCCCGCCTGGCGGGGCTGGCCCCGGCCGGGGTGCTGGTCGAAATCCTGAAGGAAGACGGCGAAATGGCCCGCCTGCCCGACCTCGAAATCGTGGCCAAAAAGTGGGGCCTGAAGCTGGTTTCGGTGCAGGACCTCATCAAGTACCGCCTCGCCACGGAAAGCCTGATTACCCGCGAAATCTCGGTGCGGATGCCCACTGAGGACGGGGATTTCGACCTCTACGCCTTCACCCAAAACTCGAACGGGGCCAAGCACCTGGCCCTGGTGAAGGGCGACATCAGCGGCCCCGAGCCGGTGCTGGTGCGCGTGCACAGCTCCTGCGTGACGGGCGACATCTTCGGCTCGTGCCGCTGCGACTGCGGCCCGCAGCTGCGCCAGGCCATGCGCCAGATTGAGCGCGAAGGCCGCGGCGTTATCGTTTATATGAACCAGGAGGGCCGGGGCATCGGCCTGCTCAACAAGCTCAAGGCCTACAAGCTCCAGGAGCAGGGCCGCGACACGGTGCAGGCCAACGAAGACCTGGGCTTTAAGGGCGACGAGCGCGACTACGGTGTGGGCGCCAGCATCCTGCGCGACCTCGGGGTGCGCCAGATGCGCCTGCTCACCAACAACCCCCGCAAGCGCACCGGCCTCATCGGCTACGGCCTCGAAATCGTGGACACGCTGCCCATCGAAATCGACTCGAACCCTCACAATGAGGCGTATTTGACTACCAAGCGCGACAAAATGGGGCATACCATCATGAACGTGGTGCCGGCGGAAACGCCGGCGGCGTAAGCCTCCAGCGCCTGTTTGCCAAAAAGGCCAGCCCACCGGGCTGGCCTTTTTTGGTGGAAGCGGGGTCGGTGAATGCTGTAGGGGCGGGGCTGGCCCCCGCCCGGTCGTTGAACGGAATCGGTGGTTTTGTGCGAACATCCAGACAGGGGCCAGCCCCGCCCCGACATCATTCTCAAAAAAGCCCGCCTTTATCATTTACAAATAGGAATCAGCAGGATTTGATACCTTGTGCGTCATTGGATTCACCCCTCCTCTAAACACGATGAACATTCGGTTTTTAGCCTACCTGCTGCTTTTGGCGCGGGGCACGGCGCACGGCCAAGCCAACACCGGAGTGCGGTTGGATTTTCAGTTCAGCCGCATTGTGCTGGCCAACGGCGACACGTTGGCGGGGCCGGTGGCGATGCACTACGCGACCGATGTGCTGTATCTGGCGCAGCCCGATGGCACGGTGCGCAACCTGGTGCCCGGCATGGTGGCGGCCTTTGCGGTGCAGGGCGAAAAGTTTGCCACGGGGCAGGGGCGCTACCGGGTGGCCCGGGCCGCCGACCCCACGGTGCTGCGGCTGTTTCGCACCCTGCCCTGGAACGGCGAGCACCCGGACCAGCGGCCGGAGCCCTACTTCTTCGAGCAGCTGGCCGAAGGCCCCGTGCTGCTGTTGCGGCGGCAGTTTCTGGTGCCGCGCCAAGTGGCCCTGAATATGGCCGGGCCGGCGCACGGCGGCGGCCTGAGCCGGAGCCTGCCCGTGGCCCCGGGCAAGCTGCCCGTGGTGGACATCGCGCCGGTGCAGTTCCGCACGGTGAACGAGCTGCAGGATGTTTTTTACCTGGCCTGGCCCACCGGCGAAATCAGGGCGCTGCGCAACCCCCGGAAAGACCTGCTGGCGGCTTTCCCCGAGCAGGCGCAGCAGCTACAGGCCTACGCCCGGGCGCAGGGCCTGGGGTTTGCCACCGCCCGGGAGCTGCATGAGCTGGTGAGCTACGCCAATTCGTTGGCCAGTGCGGCGAAGCCGTAGGTGGTGGCCGCCCGGCCCGGCGGGCGCTGGCCGGGCGCTGGCAACAAGTCGTTACAAAGGCCCGGCAAGTGTAAAATGAGACAAGCCCCGGCACCATTGCGGTGCCGGGGCTTGTCTCATCTCAGGGCTGGTCACTGAGAACAGGACGGATTGCTTCGTCGTGCCTCCTCGCAATGACAACCGCTACCCCAGCGCCAGCTGCTGCCGCAGCATCGTGAGCATCGATTGGGCGGCGTATTCCGTGTTCAGGGCGCGGCCCCGGTCCAGCACGTACTCGCGGCTGATGGTGTGGGTGGCGTCGGCGTAGGCGAGGCACACGGTCCCCACTTTCTTGGTTTCGGTGGCGCCGGTGGGGCCGGCAATGCCGCTGATGGCCACGGCCACGTCTACGCCTAGGCGGTGGCGGGCACCCTCAGCCATCTCGCGCACGGTGGCCTCGCTCACGGCCCCGAACTCGGCCAGGGTTTCGGGCTTCACGCCCAGCTCCTGCTGCTTGATGTCGTTGTGGTAGGCCACGATACCGCCCCGGAAATACGCCGAGCTGCCCGAAACGCTGGTCAGGCGCTGAGCAACCATCCCGCCGGTACAGCTTTCGGCCGTGCCCACGGTGAGGTTTTTGGCGAGTAATAACTTGCCGATGGCGGCTTCGAGCGTGGTTTCTTCTTCGGCAAAAATGTACTCGCCGATGCGCTCGCGCAGGGCGGGCAGCAGGGCCAGCATGCGGCCGCGCAGGTCGGGCAGGCCGTCGTCGGAGCCGGTCAGGCGCAGGCGCACGGCCCCGAAGCTGGGCAGGTAGGCCAGCTTGATGTTGGCGGGCAGGGCATCTTCCCAATCCTCGATTTGCTTGGCCAGGAAGCTCTCGCCCAGGCCGGCCGTCATGATGACGACGTGCTCGATGGGGGCGATGTGAAACTGCGCCTGCAGGCGCGGCAGGACGTGGTCAGTCATCAGGCGCTTCATCTCGAAGGGCACGCCGGGCATGCTCACGAAAATGGTGCCCTGGTCGGAAAACCACATGCCGGGGGCCGTGCCCACCGCGTTGTGCAGCACCTCGCAGTTGGCCGGCACTAGGGCCTGCTGGCGGTTCACGTCCAGCATGGGCCGCTGGAATCTTTTGAAAATCTCTTCGACGTGGTGCAGGGTGGGCTCGTGCATTACCAGTTCGGTATTGAAATAGCGGGCGAGGACATGCTTGGTCAGGTCGTCCTTGGTGGGGCCGAGGCCGCCGGTGATGAGCACCACCTGCGCCCGCTGCCGGGCCTGGTCCAGGGCCGCCACAATCTCATCGGCCCGGTCCGATACCGATGAAATCTGCCGCACGCGCAGGCCGATTTTGCCCAGCTCCTGGCCCATGAAGGCCGAATTGGTATCGATGACCTGCCCGTAGAGCAGCTCGTCGCCAATGGTCATGATTTCGACATCGGGCGGCGCGGCGTGGGGGAGCTGAGGGGCGCTGGAAGCAGGGATGGGATGAGCCGTGGGCATGAGTTGGGCGAAAAAAATAGGTTTGGCCGCAAAATTGTCTTCAATTTGCACAAGCGGCGGTCCAAGGACAGCCACAGGGGCCTTCCGGTTTTCCCGCCGCGTCAGTTTATTTCATGTTTACTCGCATTGCCAGTGCCTTGCTCGTAGCCGGCCTGCTGGCCGCTTCGGCCCCCGCCGCCCACGCCCAAACTACCGCCGCTAAAACCGCTGCCGCCAAAAAAGCCGCCGCCGCCAAGGCCGCCGCTGCTAAAACGGCCGCCGCGAAAGCCGCCGCGACCAAAGCCGCTGCCGCCAAAGCCGCTGCCGCCAAAGCTGCCGCTGCCAAAGCTGCCACCACCAAAGCCCCCACGCCCGTAGCCGCGCCCGCCGCGCCTCTCACCGAAGCTCAGGCCAGCGCCGGCATCAAGGAAGCCCTCAACAAAGGCATCGTGAAGGCCGTGCAGTTCGCCTCGGAGCCCGATGGCTTCAACCTCAACGACGACATTCACATCCCCACGCCGCCCGACCTTGACATTGTGAAATCGACCGTAGGCCGCCTGCCGGGCATGAACACGCTGTTCACCCAGCTCGAAACCCAGCTCAACCGCGCCGCCGAGGCCGCCGCGCCCAAAGCCAAAGACATTTTCCTCAACGCCTTGGCCAACATCAGCATCACCGATGCCCTCACGCTGGTGACCAGCAGCTCGACCGACGCGGCCACGCAGTTCCTGCGCAAATCCACGCAGGCGCAGTTGAACGCGGCTTTCCATCCCGACATTGAGGCCGCCATCGACCAGGTAGGGGCCGGCCGCGCCTACGCCACCATCACCAACCAGTACAACAAAATCCCGCTGATGACGCCCGTCAACCTCAGCCTGGCCGACTACACCACCCAGAAAGCCGTGGATGGCCTGTTCATCCTGCTGGCCAACGAGGAAGCCAAAATCCGCAAAAATCCCGCCGCCCGCACCAGCGACATCCTCAAAACGGTGTTCGGCCGCTAGGCGTCAGATTACCGCATTAGTTGATTAAAAAAGCCCCTGCTGGAATTTCCAGCAGGGGCTTTTTCATGGGCAAAAATGCTACGGTATTTTAGTAATCGTCGCTATCGAAGCTGCTGCCGCGGCGGCTGCCCCGGCCACTGCTGTAGCCTTCGTCGTCTTCATCGTCATCGTCAGCGAATTCGTCATCATCATCGTCGAGGCTGGTGAAACCGCCGCGGTCGGAGTTTTCGGCGCGCTCGGCTTCCACGAATTCTTCTTCGCTCATGTTGGCCAAGTCCAGGGCCTCGTCGTGCGAGGAGCCGGTGTCGGTCCACATCAGGTAGTCGGCGTATTTGGCCGAGAGGCGGTCTTCGGTATTGCCGATGGCGGCAGCGCCGCCTTTTTTGGCATACGTATCCAGGTCGTCATCGTCGGCGAGCAGGTCGTCGTCCAGGTCGTCGTCATCAATCATGGCCAGGGCGGATTAGGTTGAGGTGAGAAATGATGCTTGAGTAGGCCGCGAAGATACGTCCCAAGCTGATTTTCGGTTCCCTTCCTGGGCCTTTGATTTCGATAAAAAGGTAAGCTCAAGCTTGGGAATGGCGTTTTTGTCCGCTCGTCGGGCTGTTATTCTGACCAAGAAATCAGGAAGTTGAAAGCCCGAAAACTACGGATACTAACCGTGCACCAACTGAAAATCCGTCACCACCAATTGCTCATCGCAAAAGCCATATTCGGCCGGCACATTGGAGCTCAACAGTAGGGTGCGGCCGGCGCGCGTGGCCTGCACGTGCTCCTGGTACCAGGCCACGCCGGTGGTATCGAGGTTGGTGGTGGGCTCATCGAGCAGGAGCAGGGGCGCATCGGCATATAGCGCGAGTCCCAGTTTCAGCCGCTGCTTCATGCCGGAGGAAAACTCGCGCACCAGCTGGTGCCGCGCCTTCTCTAAGTACATAATGCCGATGAGCTGGTCGAGCGTCACGCCGGGCCGCAAGGGCTTGAATTGGGTATGAAATTGCAACATCTCCATCAGCGTCAACTCCTCCAGCAGCTCCAAGTAGGGGGCAGCGTAGGCCAGATGCCGGGGCACATCCTCCACGGCCAGGTTTTCGCCCGCCAGTGAGTAAGTCAGCGTGCCCTCGGTAGGAAGTAATTGCCCCGAAAACGTATTCAGCAACGTGCTCTTGCCCGCGCCATTAGGCCCGAGGACAGCCGTGGCACTGCCCGGCCGGAAAACGCGCGTCAGGCCCCGGAAAATCCAGTCGCGCTGGAAGCGCTTGCCCAGGCCGGTGGCGTCGATTTGCAAGGTGGAGAAGGTTGACTGGTTGGTTGAAACGATAGAACGTCATGCTGAGCGCAGTCGAAGCATCTCTACCGCGCAACTAATCCTTTCGATTGGATTTACTACTGCGGTAGAGATGCTTCGGCTGCGCTCAGCATGACGTTCTTTTTTGCATCAATGCCAAAGCAGGAATTAATTACTCCGACTCGCTGCCATCAGGCCGGCCGCGCTTGGGGCCTTTGATGATGCCCCGCGTGGCGGCCCGCACAAATTCCACGGCTAGGTCGCGCTCGGGCGTGGCGGGTAGCTCACGCTCAATCTGCGTCAGGGCGTCGTTGTTGTTGAGGCCACCCAGAAAGAGCGTGCGGTACAGCTGCTGCACCATGTTGATGGCGTCTTCGGAGAAGCCCCGGCGGCGCAGGCCCACCGAGTTGGCCCCGGCGTAGGAGAGAGGCTCGCGGCCGGCTTTCACGTACGGCGGCACGTCCTTGCGCACCAGCGAGCCGCCCGAAATCATGGCGTGCGCCCCTATTTTAACGAACTGATGCACTGCCGACGACCCGCCTACGATGGCATAATCGCCAATCTCGACGTGGCCTGCTACCTGCACGGTATTAGCCAGAATGCAGTGGTTGCCGATGATACAGTCGTGGGCGACGTGCACGTAGGCCATCAGCAGACAGTGGCTGCCCACGCGGGTTTCGCCGCGGTCCACGGTGCCGCGGTTCACGGTCACGCACTCCCGAATCACGGTGTTGTCGCCGATTACAGCGGTGGTTTGCTCACCGGCAAACTTCAAATCCTGCGGCACGGCCCCAATCACGGCACCCGGAAACACCTGGCAATTGGCCCCGATGCGGGCCCCGTTCATGATGGTCACGTTCGGCCCAATCCAGGTGCCCTCCCCAATTTCGACATCGGCCGCAATGGTCGTAAACGGCTCGACGGTGACGCCCGCCGCGAGGCGAGCCGAAGGGTGAATATAGGCGAGGGGGGAAATCATGTACTCAGTGGTCATTTATCATTTAACATTTAACAGAAGGTAAAGGCTTGGTTCATGTGAGGCAGCCTTAGGTCTTGTTAAATGATAACTGTTAATTGTTAAATGAATTAGGCGTCTTTGCGAACGATGGCGGCGCTCATTTCGGCTTCGCACACCACTTTGCCATTCACGAAAGCCTGGCCGCGCATCTTGGCAATGCCGCGCTTGATGGGGGCCAGCAATTGGCAATGATACACGATGGTATCGCCGGGCAGGACTTTTTTGCGGAACCGGGCGTTTTCGATGCCCAGGAAATACTGCCAATAGTTTTCGGGGTCGGGCACGGTGTTCATCACCAGGATGCCGCCGGTCTGGGCCAGGCCCTCGATTTGCAGCACGCCGGGCATCACCGGGTTGCCGGGGAAGTGGCCCTGGAAGAAAGGTTCGTTAATCGACACGTTTTTCACGGCCGTCACCACCTGGTCGTCCAGATGAATGACTTTGTCAATCATGATGAACGGGTAGCGGTGGGGCAGCACCTGCATGATGCGGTTGATGTCCATTACCGGCTCGCGGTTGGGGTCGTATGCGGGCACCGGGTTGGTGCGCGACTCCAGCATCTTCTTCTTGATTTTCTTGGCGAAGGCGACGTTGGCGGCGTGGCCGGGGCGGGCGGCCAGAATTTGGCCTTTCAGCGGGCGGCCCACCAGGGCGAGGTCGCCCACGAGGTCGAGCAGCTTGTGGCGGGCGGGCTCGTTTTTGTGGCGCAGGTCCACGTTGTTCAAAATGCCCTCTTTCTTCACCGATACGCGGGGCTTGCCCAGCATTTTGGCGAGGTCGGTCAGCTCATCATCGCTCACCACACGGTCCACGACCACGATGGCGTTGGAGAGGTCGCCGCCGCGAATGAGGTTGTTTTTGTAGAGCATTTCCAGCTCGTGCAAAAAGCAGAACGTGCGCGACGACGCAATTTCTTCGCTAAACAGGCCGATATCCGTGAGCGTGGCGTGTTGCGAGCCCAGCACCGGCGAGTTGTAGTCCACCATCACCGTGAGGCGATAGTCGGAGAGAGGCAGGGCGGCAATTTCCACGCCGCGCGCATTGTCCACGTACCGAATGCTTTCCGGGATTTCGTAGTAGTTACGCAGCGCGTTCTGCTCTTCAAACCCGACCGAAACCAGGGCCTTGATGAACTCGGCCGACGACCCGTCCATGATGGGCGGCTCGGGGCCGCTGAGCTGAATCAATACGTTGTCGAGCTGCAGGCCCACGAGGGCGGCCAGCGTGTGCTCCACGGTGTTGATGCGGGCACCGTTCTGCTCAATGGTGGTGCCGCGGCTCAAGTCCACCACGTTGTCCACGTCGGCATCGACGATGGGCTGACCGGGCATATCGACCCGCTGAAACTTGTAGCCGTGGCCCACCGGAGCGGGGCAAAACGTCATGGTGGCCTCTACGCCGGTGTGCAGTCCGATGCCGCGCACCGTCACGGGTGCCTGAATGGTGTGTTGCTTGTCGTTCATTCTTGCTGATTGTCAGTTGTTAGCTGTTCGCAATCAGGCTTAAAGGCGTTTGAGCCTAACAACTGACCACTAGCAACAGACAACTACTAGGCTACAAAGCTAGGGCTTTTCCGTCGCGTTTTTCGCCTTCTCCAGCGATGCCACGCGCTGTTCGAGCTCGGGCAGGCGGCGGAAAACGATTTGGGCGCGCTGGTTCTGCTTGAAGTCGAAGGCCGTGGAGCCTTGCAGGATGGTGCCTTCCTGCTTCACATTCTTGCCGATGCCCGACTGCGCGGTGACGGTCGTCTTGTTGGCCAGCGTGACGTGGCCGGCCATGCCCACCTGGCCCGCCAGCACGCAATGGTCGCCGATTTTGGCCGAGCCGGCGATACCCGTTTGCGAGGCAATGACCGTGTGCTGGCCAATTTCCACGTTGTGGGCCAGCTGCACGAGGTTATCAATCTTGCTACCTCTGCCGATGCGCGTCGACCCCAGCGTGGCGCAGTCGATGGTGGCATTGGCTCCGATGCTGACGTAGTCTTCGAGCACCACGTTGCCGATTTGCGGAATGGCTTTATAAGAGCCGTCGGGCTGCGGGGCGAAGCCGAAGCCATCGGAACCAACCACGGCTCCAGCTTTAACGACGCAGAACTGACCAATGACGGTATCCGAATAAATCTTAGCGCCAGCGTGGATGATGCTGCCCGCGCCAATCGTGACCCGGTCGCCGATATAGGCGTGGGGGAACACCAACACATTTTCGCCCAGCTTGCAGTTCTCGCCAATGTAGGAAAACGCGCCCCGGTAGTGGCCCGGCCCAATCTCGGACGACTCCGCGATGAACGAAGGCTGCTCGACGCCGCGCTTGCCGGTGCGGGTGGCCTGCGCATAAAATTCTAGCAGTTGGCTGAATGCGGTATAAGGATTCTCAACCCGAATCAGGGCGGGCTTGATGGCCTGTTTCAGCTCCTGGGCCTGACCCACGATTACAGCCGAAGCGCCGGTTTCGTAGAGAAACGGCTCGTATTTGCTGTTCGAGAGGAAGGTGAGGGAGCCGGCCTGGGCTTCTTCAATCTTGGCCAAACTGGAGATGCGCAGGGTGGCGTCGCCCTCCACGGTGCCGCCGAGAACTTCGGCAATTTGCTGAACGGTAAATTCCATAAGGCGCAAAATTAGGCGGCGGTTTCTGTTTTTAGACTGAGTAATCGGTCTACTTGTCATCCTGAGCGGAGCGAAGGACCTTATCAAGCCTGTAGCAACTGATTTACTGCAAACTGTTCAGACATGATAAGGTCCTTCGCTCCGCTTAGGATGACAAGTGGACGCTACACAATCTCCTTCGGGTAGCAGATATAAAACTTCTCCACGCGCTGGCTCAGGGCGCGGATGTTGGGCAAGTCCGACGCATCCATTACGTTCACCACATCGCCTTTTTTGGTCAGGATTTCTATGGGTTCCTGGCTTTCGGCGTTGTAGGCGCTGTTGCTGAGGCGGCCCGAAATCATGAGCAGTTCGGCTTCTTCCATCGGCAGGTGGAACTTCTCGGCGATGAGCTCCTGAATGCCGAGGCGGAATTCCTCGTCGAACGGCTCGGGGGCCAGCACGATTTTGAGCAGATTGCGGTGCAGGATGCTCTTGGCGAGGTAGCTGAGTACGATATCCGAATGCCCGGCCCAGGCTTTGATAGCCGACCAGATGTCGTAATCGTCAAGCTCCACGAAATGGCTGAGGATTTTCTCGTTTTTCTCGAACTCGTCCAGGCTCACGGCGCGGCCCAGGAAGTAGCCCAGGCAGCTGTTGGCGGGCACTTCCACGCCACGGCGGGCCAGGTCGCGGGCGCGCTGCACCACGCGGATGACCATTTGCTCAGCCGAGGTCACGGTTTTGTGCAGGTACACCTGCCAGTACATCAGCCGCCGGCTCACCAGGAAATTCTCGACCGAGTACACGGCTTTCTCTTCCAGTACCAGCCGCTCCTCGTGCACGCGCAGCATTTTGATGAGGCGGTCGGCCCCGGGGCGGCCTTCCTCAACGCCGGTGTAGAAGGAGTCGCGGTTGAGGTAATCGAGGCGGTCCATGTCGAGCTGGCTGCTCACCAGCTGGTGAAAAAACGGCCGCTTGTAGGTGCCCTTGAACATCTCAATGGCCAAATCGAGCTTGCCGTGAAATTCCTTGTTCAGGCGCTCCATCAAAAAAAGCGACAGCTGCTCGTGCGGCACATCTTGGAAAATGGCCGTTTCCAGGGCGTGGGATAGGGGGCCGTGACCTACGTCGTGCAATAGAATTGCAGCCATTGCAGCCTCGCCCTCGGCGGCCGAAATCTTCACGCCCTTATCCTTGAGCGTGCGCAGGGCCAGCGACATCAGGTGCATGGCGCCCAGCGCGTGGTGAAAGCGCGTGTGCAGCGCCCCGGGGTACACAAAGCCGGTGAGGCCGAGCTGCTGGATACGCCGCAGCCGCTGAAAATACCGGTGTTCAATCAGGTCAAACAGGAACTCCGTCGGGATGGTGACGAAGCCGTAAACGGGGTCGTTGAAGATTTTCTTTTTGTTCACGGAACGGGCGGGGAGGGGATGACGGGCAGAAAACAGAACAGTAGAAATACGGAGCGAATGGGCAAAAACAGGCAACATTTGCAGCGCCCGCCCGTCAATAACTGAACGCGAAGCTACGGCAGGCCGTTTGGGCAAGCTCAACCCTTTACGGGAAGCTGGCCGCGCCAACGTTGTCAGCTTTCTATATATCCATTCGGGACGTCTTACGTTAACTTGATTAACCAAGACGCCAAAGTCCCCAAGACCTCAAGTCCCCACTATGCAACAAACCACCATTCTCTGGGCCGACGACGAAATCGACCTGCTCAAGCCGCACCTGCTGTTTCTCAAGGAAAAAGGCTACGACGTAACGCCCGTCAACAGCGGCGCGGATGCCATTGAGGAGATTCAGGAAAAGAGCTACGACCTCGTGTTTCTCGATGAGAACATGCCCGGCCTCACCGGCCTGCAAACGCTCACCGAAATCAAGGCCATCCGCCCCACCGTGCCCGTGGTGATGATTACCAAGAGCGAGGAAGAGCACATTATGGAGTCGGCCATCGGCGCTAAAATTGCGGATTACCTGATTAAACCGGTGAACCCCAGTCAGATTCTGCTGTCGGTGAAAAAGGTGCTTGACAACAAGCGCCTCGTGAGCGAAGCCACTAACTCGGGCTACCAGCGCGATTTCCGCCAGCTCGGTATGCAGCTTTCTGACCGCCTTTCGCCCTCCGAGTGGGCCGACGTGTACAAGAAGCTGGTGTACTGGGAGCTTGAAATCAATGAAACTGAAGGCAAGAGCATGGCCGAGGTTTTCAACATGCAGAAGGACGAAGCCAACACGTATTTCGGCCGCTTCATCACCGAGAACTACGAAGACTGGGTGGACGGCAGCGACAAGGACGCGCCGCTCATGTCGCACCAACTGTTCAAGGAGCGGGTGTTTCCCACGCTAAAGGCCACCGGCGACACGCCCGTGTACTTCGTGCTAATTGACAACCTGCGCTACGACCAGTGGAAAGTGCTGGAGCCAATTATCACCGAGATGTTTACGGTGGACAGCGAGGAGATGTACTACGCCATTCTGCCGACCACTACGGCCTATGCGCGGAACGCCATTTTCTCGGGCATGATGCCGAGTGAAATCCAAAAAAAATACCCTAACCTGTGGGTGACTGACGACGACGACGAAGGCAAAAACCTGCACGAGGCCGAGTTCATGGAAATCAACTTCCAAAAGAACAACCAGAAGGCCAAGCACAGCTACCACAAGGTGACCAACCTGCAGGCTGGCAAGGACTTGCTGAGCAAAATGAGCAACCTGCACAACAACTACAAGTGCAACGTCATCGTCTACAACTTCGTGGATATGCTCTCGCACGCCCGCACCGACATGGCCATGATTCGGGAGCTGGCGGCCGACGAATCGGCCTACCGCAGCATCACCCGCTCGTGGTTCCTGCACTCGCCGCTGTATGAAATGATGCAGCAGATTGCCGAGAAAAAAGGCAAGCTCATCATCACCACCGACCACGGCACCATCCGTTGCAAGCGCCCCTATAAGATTGTGGGCGACCGCAATACAAACACCAACTTGCGCTACAAGCACGGCAAAAACCTGGGCTTCGAAGATTCGCGCGACGTGTACGTGGTGCGCAAGCCGGAATCCATTTTCCTGCCCCGTGAGAATGTGAGCACGGCGTATGTATTTACGATTGGCGATTATTTCTTCGCCTATCCGAATAACTACAATTACTACGTGAACTACTACAAGGACACGTTCCAGCACGGCGGTATTTCGCTGGAGGAATGCATTATTCCTTATGTGACGCTCACGGCGAAAGGTTGATAAATAGTAAGTTAATCGCAAGATTTTCCCTTAATTAAAAAGGCGCGAGATTACCTATATAAGGTTCGCATATTGAAGAGCCAAAACAAAAAAAAGGCTGCCAATTCTGGCGGCCTTTTTTTGTTTTAACATTGCCAATGACCGCTATGACGGTGATGATATAGAAAGTGAACATCCATCTCATCAGCGTCCTGCCGAATTTGACTTAAGGCCTTACGCTTTAAGGCGCGATGCCTTCTCCATAGCAGTTGGGTGTAAGCTTTACCGGGGTGATAAACTCCATATGAGACGCTACTGTAAAGCCGGATGCGCCCTTTTTGCCACGCCGTCCAAGCCCAGCGTTTTTTTGGTTGTTTCATGTGAATTATAGGTTGGTACCTACAATTCGTGACATGTAGCCGCTTGACGTTTCATGGGTAATGCAATGAATATTGCGCAATAAAAATACACAATAAGCTAATTATTATTTCAGCTTATCCAGTGCCGCCTTCAAACGCGGTAGCGCGGCCTGAATCGAATCCACTGTCTCAGCCCCAACCGAGGCGCGGAACCAAGGCTCCGAGGCCGGTGAGCCGAATGCTGAAAATGGCACCAGCGCCAGCTTGGCTTCGGCGATGAGGTAGGAGGTAAGCTCGGCGGTGGTGGTGAGGATGGTGCCGTCGGGGGCGGTGCGACCGAGCACGTCGATTTTGGCGGTGAGGTAGATGGCCCCGGCGGGTGCCACGGCATCGACGGGGTAACCCTGGGCTTTCAACTCTTTCAAACCGTCGAAAAGAGCGGTCAGGGAGGTTTGCAGGCGACCTTTGATGCTGGTTAGGAACTCATCGACGGCGGCGGTTTGGGGCAGAAATTTGCCCATGGCCACCTGTTCGGCTTTGGGAGCCCAGGCCCCGACGTGGCCCAGGATGGATTTCATCTTGTCGATGATGGTGGTGGGGCCGAAGCTGTAGCCCACGCGCACGCCAGTGGCGGCGAAGCACTTTGACGTGCCATCGATGTAGATGACGTAGTCGCGCAGCTCGGGGCGCAGGCTGACGGGGTCGTAGTGCTTGGCTTCGCCGAAGGTGAGGAGCCAGTAAATCTGGTCGTAAAGCACGTAGAGCGGCTTTTCATCGGGGCCACGGCGCTTGTTTTCGGCAATCACCAAGTCGCAGATTTCCTCCAGACCTTCCTTGGTGAATACGGTGCCGGTGGGGTTCAGCGGCGAGCAGAGGGCCAGCAGGTTGGCACCCGCTACGTGCGGCGCCAGGTCGGCGGCCGTGGGCATGAAGTTGTTTTCGGGCCGGGTGGGCACGGCTACGGGCGTAGCCCCTACCAGGTGGCAGTAGTGGTTGTTGTTCCAGCTGGGCAGCGGGAAAATGGCGCGGTCGCCTTCGTCGAGCAGGGCGCGGTAGGTGGCGTAGATGAGCGGGCGCGAGCCGCCGGCAATGAGAATATCATTAGCCGAATATTCCAGGCCCTGGCGGGTTTTTAGGAATGCCGAGACGCTGTCGCGCAACTCGCCCATGCCAGCGGCGGGCGGGTAGTTGGTCATGCCAGCCTGGTAGGCACCGATGATGCCGGCGGTGAGCCCGGCCGGAATTGGAAAAATTTTCGAGTCGAAATCACCGATGGTCAGGTTGCAGATGTTTGCGCCCTGGCGCACCTGCTCGCTTACTTGGTTGCCAATTCGAATGATTTCGGAGCCGATGAGGCCGGCTGCCATCTTGGATACTTGCATGGGAAAACGGAGAAATGAATGCCGCTTCGGCCCACGAAGGTATTTCAGCGCCGTCGGAAACGCCCGCTTTTTTAGCCGGCGCGGCGCTTTTCGTCTTCGGCCCCGCCGGTGCGGCGGCGGGTGGGGGCCAGCTTCTGGTTGCCGAAGCGGTAGGTGAAGGCCAGGGTAACGACCCGCGAATCGAACCGCTGGTAAAAACGCTCCTGATAGTTGTCGTAGGTCGACGTAGCGCGGGTTTTCTGGGTGTAGAACAAGTCGGCTACGTTCAGCTTGAAATTGCCTTTTTTGTCCCATACACTCTTCGAAATGCCGGCCGTGAGCTGGCCCTGGGGCCGTAAATCGAAGAAGCCGTAGAGCTGGCGCGATTGGTACGAGCCGGTGAGGTCGGCCCCCCAGCCGTGGCCCAGCGTGAAGGTGCTGGTGGAGGTGGCGTTGAAGGCGGGCTGGCCTTTGTCGAGGGACGTGCCGGCCAGGCTGCCGATGAAGCGGGCGTAGTACACTACCACGTTGTTGTTGGTGCTCCACCACTTGGCGGGCTCCAGGGCGGCGCTCAGAGTGAGGGTGTAAGTGTCCTGGCGGTCGAGGTTGATGTCCCGCGCCACCACGAAATTGCCGCCGCCCGGCGCGGGCTGCACCGCGTTGATGATGGGGTTGTTGGTGATGGACCAGGCCAGCTCGGTGGTGAATTTCTGCTTGAAAGTGTGGCTCAACTCCAGGTTGTAGCTGGTTTGGGGCAGTAGCGTGGGGTTGCCCGAGCCGTAGGTAGTCGCGTCGATGTAGGTGCGGAAGGGGTTGAGCTGGTTGTAGGTGGGCCGGTCGATGCGGCGGCTCAGGGAGAGGGACAGCTCGTGCTGCGCGCTCAGGCTGCGGCGGATGGCGGCGCTAGGAAACAACTGCACGTAGTGGCGCGGGGCGAAGGGCTCGTCGCCCACTTCCTGCTGGCCAGTGGCGTTGGTTTGCTCGGCGCGCAGGCCGGCGGTGAGGGTGGTTTTGGGCGTGGTTTGGGTGATGGTGACGTAGCCGGCGTTGATGTTTTCGTGGTAGATGAAGTGGTTGGACTGGTTGGTGTCGATGGTCGTTTGGCCGTCCTGGGTGTTGGTAAACAACACGTTGTTGTCGGAATTGACCAGGCTGGTTTTCACGCCCGCTTCCAGCTTGGTCAGCTTGTTGAGCGGCTGGGTGTAATCGGCCTTGAACGACTGAATGGTGAGTGTACCGCGCTGGTCGCTGTCGAGTATCACGGGGCTTTGCACCGGCAAGCTGAAATTGGTGGTGAGCGTCTGGAGCCGGATGCTGCGATACTGGGCGTAGTCGGCATCGGCGGTCAGCTCGCGGGCGCCGAGCGAGTCGGCAAATACATGCTTGAAATTGAGGTTAGCGGCGGCGTTGGGAAAGCGCAGGGCGCGGTCGTTATCAGCCTGGTAGCGGCGGATGGGCACGCCGGTGGCGTCGGCCTGCACGGCGGTGCTGGTGCCGTCCTGGGGCACGCGCACGGCCTGGCCATTCACGGAAAGGCCCACAGTGGTGCGCTCGGTCAGGTTGTAGTCGAGCCCGGCTTTATAAGTATGGGCGAAATTTCGGACGTGCACAAAGTTTTCCTGGTCGCTGGTGCCCGTGATTTGGCCGGTGCTCAGGAAGTCGCGGTGAATGGTCAGGGCCTGAAAGCCCTCGCGGTCGGCGTAGCCGTAGGTGCCAAACACGTTGAGCTTGCCTTGCCGGTGGTTTAGCGTGAGGCTGGTGTTGTACTTGTTGTACTGGCCGCGGCCGAAACTGGCGCTCAGATTGCCGTTGGTGCCTTGGCGCTGGTCTTTTTTGAGGTTGATAGCGATGATGCCGGCACTGCCCTGGGCATCGTACTTGGCGGGCGGGTTGGTGATGAGCTCGATGTTTTTGAGCTGGTCGGCGGGCAGATTGCGGAGGTAGTCGGCCAGCTCGGTGCCCGTCATGGCCACGCGCTTGCCGTCAATCATCACCAGCACGCCCTGGCGGCCCTTCAGGCTGAGGTTGTCGCCGTTGCCCACCGTCACGCCCGGCGAGCGGGCCAGCACGTCGAGCGTGGTGGAGCCGGCCGAGAGCGGACTGTCTTCCACGTTCACAATGGTCCGGTCGGCTTGGCGCTCAAACAAGGGCTTGTGTCCTGTTACGGTCACTTCCTTCAAATCCGTAGCCGCGCTAGCCTGGATGTCAAACGCCGGTAGCGCCAGCCCGGCGGCCGGCAGCTCAAACGGCGCACTCCAAAACCGCACAAACCCCACCTGCGCCGCCGAAACCCGGTACCGGGCCCCGCTCGGCGCTTCCAGCTGAAACCGGCCCCGCGCATCGCTGAATTCTGATTTAACAACAGTGGAATCAGCGGCGCGGTGCAGGGTGATGGTGGCAAATTCCACGGGCGCACCTGCTGCCAGCACCGAGCCGCTCACTGCAACCCGGGTTTGACCCGCAGCCGCGAAAGCGGACAGGAGAAGCAAAAACAAATATCCGCCGCGAGCGGAAAACGACCGATGCAGAAAATAGGAGAGCAACATATAGCAATTAGACTGAATGGGCTTCAAGGACCATTAGCCGTATTTGTAAGTTGCACAGGCCTGTGTTGAACAGGTGTTGGTCAATTGTAAGCGCTTCGAAAGCCGATGGATAGGAGCTTTGAAATGAATTGCTTAGCGAAATCAGCAAAGGATATAGGCGTGGTTTTGACAGCAATGCGTCAAAAAAAAGCCTGTTTCTGGCCATAAGGCGGTATTTTCGCCAAATGCTTCCTCTTACGCTCACCGTTCCTTCCCTGGCGGCCCTGCCCGCCGCCGCCGCCCGCCTGCAAGCCGCCATTGCCGAAGCTGGCTGCGCGGTAATAGCCTTCGAGGGCGAGATGGGCGCGGGCAAAACCACCCTCATCCGGGCACTGGCCGGCGCGCTGGGCGTGGCCGACGACGTGAGCAGCCCCACCTTCGCCCTGGTCAACGAGTACCGCGATGCCCGCGACACGCCCATCTATCATTTTGACTTCTACCGCATTGACTCCATTGCCGAAGCGGAGCAAATGGGCGCGGCGGAGTACCTCGATTCCGGGTATCTTTGTTTGGTAGAATGGCCGGCCCGCGTGGCGGCCCTTTTGCCGGTGCCCCACCTCGAAGTGCGCATCCAGGTATTGCCCGACGAAACCCGCGAAATAGAATTGAAAATTATTAATTAAGAATTAGAAATTGTCTTCGCATCACGCTCTGTGCGAAGTAATTATTGATTGCTCGTAATTTTTAATTCCCAATTTATAATTTATAATTCCCCAAAAATGCCCGAGCAGCTACCCTCCGGTTTTGAATCCTTGGCCACCAGCCGCGCCTATTTCACGCAGGAATCGATGCTGGCCGTGGAAACGCGCAAACGCAAGCTCTTCATCGGGATGCCGCGCGAAACCTCGCTCCAGGAAAACCGCCTCGGCCTCACGCCCGAAGCCGTGCAGCACCTCGTCTCGGCCGGGCACGAAGTAGTGATGGAAGCCGGCGCGGGCGAGCCCAGCAAGTACGCCGACCACGCCTATTCCGAAGCTGGCGCCCAGATTGCCTACTCCACCGAGGAAGTTTTCAAGGCCGACATTCTGCTGAAAGTAGCCCCGCCCACGCTCGAAGAAATTGAGCTGCTGCACCCCGGCCAAACCCTGATTTCGGCCCTGCAAATGGGCTCGATGACCTCAGAATACATCGCGGCCCTCTCGCGCAAAAAAATCAACGCCATCGGCTTTGAGCTGATGAAAGACCCCAGCGGTGCCCGCCCCGTGGTGCGCGCCATGAGCGAAATCGCGGGCTCGACGGTGATGCTGATTGCGGCCGAATACCTGGCCCGCTCCAACGAGGGCAAGGGCATCATTCTGGGCGGCATCACGGGCGTGCCGCCGTCGCAGGTGGTCATTCTCGGGGCCGGCACGGTGGCCGAGTTCGCCGCCCGCGCCGCTACCGGCCTCGGAGCCGAGGTGAAGGTGTTCGATAACCACCTGTACAAGCTGCGCCGTCTTAAGCACAACCTGGGTATGCAGCTCTACACCAGTACGTTGGATACGTTCGCACTCAGCCAGCAAATCCGCCGGGCCGATGTCGTTATCGGGGCGCTTGCGGTGGAAGACGGTCGCATTCCCTTCATGGTGCCCGAGGAAATGGTGTCCAGCATGGCTTCCGGTTCCGTCATCATCGACGTGAGCATCGACCAGGGCGGCTGCTTCGAAACCAGCGAGATGACCAGCCACAGCAGCCCCATCTTCCGCAAATACGACGTGGTGCACTACTGCGTGCCCAACATCGCCTCCCGCGTGCCCCGCACCGCCACCAACGCGCTGAGCAACATCTTCACGCCCATCCTCCAGGAAATTAGCCAGCACGGCGGCATCAACGAAGTACTGTTCACCAACGAGCATTTCCGCAGCGGCGTCTACATCTACCGCGGCTCGCTGACAAATGCGATGATTGCGAAGAAATTTAATTTGCGGTATAAGGAATTAGGGTTACTGATTGCGGTGCGGAATTAGGAGGGCTTTGGGATGGTGCTCAATGCTTAATAACTAATTCTTCCGTCACTATTTCAAAAGGAGGTGTAGAATCAAGCATTAGTAAATTGCTCAAAAACGGTATTTCATCCCTGAATTCTGAGGGAACGTCTTCATATTTCAAACTTATTATCGGGCATGCTACAAGATGGTAAGTTGAGCCCGCGTAATATGGGCTGGTTTTGTCATACGTGTACAGCCCACGGCGAGCATGCTCCTCGTAGCTAACGATGTACAAACTAAATTCTTGCTCATTTGCAATTGATGCTGCTTTATAGAGATTAGGACTTATTATAATTTGATTTGATATTTCTGGAAGGGCTAAAATTTTAGCATCAAGAGCCAGAGTTTTAGCATCAATCTTAAACGCTTCATCCTTTATAAAAGCTGGTAAATACCCACCTGCCGAAGTAAAGTGAATAAGTGTGCCAGATGCGTCAAATACAAACCAGTCTAAGTCCATATAGATTTGATATTTAGTGTTTGGAAATTTTAATCACATAGAAACGCTTTCCACGCCTCCACCAGCCGCCCTTCAGCCAGAAACTGGCGGCCCAGCTGTAGCAGCTGCTGCTTCAGCTCTGGGGTATCGTCGCGGTATTTGTTTAGCAGGTAGGCTACCATCGGCTCCGCTTTAAAGTCTTCGACTTGCGCCGGCGTGGGCAGGGCGTCGCGCTCGATGTTGGCGAGGCGGCCCAGCTCGTTGCCGGTGAGAACCTCGGAGTTGCGCAGGTGCTCGGGTAGCTGGTCGATGCCGATGCCGATGTGGCGGTTGGGCTTGGGTACTTCAAATAGGCTGGCCCCGCTGGCCCGGCAGTACCAGTCGCCGCCCAGGCGGGCCACCGCGTCCAGCTTGAATGGGTCGATGCCGGTGGCGTCGGGCAACAGAATATCTTGGCGGAAGTGCGCCCGCACCACCCGGCAGATGATGAGGTTGCCGGCCCCGTTGTTCTGGCCCAACTCGATAATCTGCTCTACTACGCACTCGAAGGCCGCCGGTGCTTCGGCCACGCGGGGCGGGCGCACCAGCTCGGAAGCCAACTCGGTGAGGCCGGCTTTGGCGAATTCGTTTACACCCTTGCCGTACTCGGTGCTGGCCAGCGACATCTGCTCCACCAGCGCGTAATCGCAGATGTTGATGACGACTTCGGGCACCTCGCGCACATTTTCCAGCGTGTGCTTTTGGGTATTGTCGCGCACGCGGTTGGCCGGCGAAAACACAAGGATGGGCGGGTTCGAGCTGAAGGCGTTGAAGAAGCTGAAGGGGCTCAGATTCACGCGGCCCTCGGCGTCGATGGTGCTGGCGAAGGCGACCGGGCGCGGGGCCACCGCGCCCACCAGGAACGGGTGCCACTGGGCGGGCGTGAGGTCGGAAGGAGTGAGGGAGTGAAAATCGTTCATAGGTTGCAAAGGAAGTACAGCGGGAAATACCGGCCGGGAGGTAGGCCGTCGGGGCTTGATTGTGCTAAACAACTATCGTTTTTAAAACGAGGGTTGTTCGGGTATAAAGTTCTTATATTCTAACATATTGGATGTTTTCAGCAGGAAATGTTAACGATAAGGGCAGCTATAGTAATAAGTAGATGGCTGGCGCTGCGGCAGCCGTTCAAAAAATAAAGGGTAACGTTGGAGGTTCGTAACCAAATTCTTCTCCCTATGAACCCAACCAAAATTCCGGACCCCAACGCGGTACGCCCCGACGTGGGCTTGTTCAGCGCCATCGTGATTGTGGCATCGCTGGGCTACTTCGTTGATATTTATGACCTTGTGCTCTTTAGCATCGTGCGGGTGCAGAGCCTGAATGACATCGGCATCACCGAGGCTTCGGCCGTGACCAACCAGGGCCTGTACCTACTTAATATGCAGATGGGAGGGATGCTGCTGGGCGGTATTCTATGGGGGATATTGGGCGATAAAAAGGGCCGGTTATCGGTGCTGTTCGGCTCGATTCTACTCTACTCGCTGGCCAATATTGCCAACGGCTTTGTGCAGAATATCGACCAATACGGCTGGCTGCGCCTGATTGCGGGCGTGGGCTTGGCCGGCGAGCTGGGGGCGGGCATCACGCTGGTGGCCGAGACATTGCCCAAGGAAAAGCGGGGCTACGGCACCATGATTGTGGCGTCGGTGGGCGTGAGCGGGGCCGTGGTGGCCTACTTTGTAGGTAGCGAGTTTGGCTGGCGCAATGCGTATTTCATCGGCGGCGGGCTGGGGCTGGCGCTACTGGCGCTGCGGGCCGGCGTGTTCGAGTCGGGCATGTTTGAGCAAACCAAGCAGGGGACTGCCAAGCGCGGCAACTTTCTGAGCCTGTTTACCAATGGTGTGAGGTTTTGGAAGTACCTGCGCTGCCTGTTCGTAGGCATTCCGTTCTGGTTTCTAGCCGGTATTCTCATCACGCTAGCCCCGGAATTTGGCAAAGCGTTTGGCCTGCAAGGCCCGGTTACGGGTGGTCTGAGCATTGCCTGGTGCTATTTCGGTCTCACGCTGGGCGACTTCACTAGCGGCGGCCTCAGCCAGCTACTCAAAAGCCGGATGCGAACCTTGCAGCTGTTCATTATTGGTAGTGCCATTGCGGTGGCCTTCTACCTGTTTGGGCTGCACGGGGCCAGCACCACAACCTTCTACGCCGCCTGCTTTTTCGTGGGCTACACTGGCGGGTTCTGGGCGTTGTTCGTCACGGTTTCGGCCGAGGAATTTGGTACCAATATCCGCTCCACGGTGGCTACTACGGCTCCCAATTTTGCCCGGGGTGCGCTCGTGCTGGTTACCCTTGCTTTCAAAGCATTGAAAGACAATCCTTCATTGGGCATGGTGGGCGCGGCCGCCGTTATTGGTTCCGTGCTGCTGCTGCTGGCCTTTTTTAGTGCCAGCACATTGCCCGAAACCTATGGCAAAGACCTCGACTACGTGGAGGAAGAATAGGCTGCGAGATTTCAATCTGAACGCAGGTTGCCAAACGGCAGCGCCCTTACCGGCGCTGCCGTTTGTGTTTTGGGATATTAGCTTTAGCCGCATGAAATGGGCATTGCTGAGTTTATTCTTCTTCCAAACGGCTGGTCCGGCGCAAGCGGCCAGCCCACCGCCAGCCGACACGGCGCGGCTGCGCCAGCACCTGCGGTTTCTCGTTAGCACGCCGCAGCCGCGCAACTACCAGCACCCGGACGTGCTCGATTCGGTGGCGGCTTACATTCAACGGAATCTGCGGGCAGCCGGGGCGCACTCGGTGGGTGCGCAGCCCTACGCCGTGCGCGGCCAGAAGTACCGCAATGTCCTCGGCTCGTTCGGGCCGGCAGATGGGCCACGCCTGATAATTGGGGCGCACTACGACGTGTGCGGCGACCAGCCGGGTGCCGATGACAACGGCACCGGCGTGGCCGCCCTGCTGGAGCTAGCCCGCCTGCTGGGCCAGCAGCCCGCGCTGCCGTACCGCATCGATTTGGTGGCCTATACGCTGGAAGAGCCGCCGTTTTTCCGCACCCCAAACATGGGCAGCTACGTGCACGCCGCGAGCCTGAAAGCCGCTGGCGTGCCGGTGCGCGGCATGGTAGCGCTCGAAATGCTGGGCTATTATGACGACCGGCGCGGTACCCAGCGCTACCCAATCTGGCCGCTGAAATTTATCTATGGGAGCCGCGGCAACTACGTGACCGTGGCGCAGAAATTTGGTAATGGGCGCTTTGGACGACAGTTTGCGCGGCGCTACCGGGGCGCGGCCACCGTGCCCGTGAAGCGCTTCAAGGCACCGGCTTGGTTGCCGGGTATCGACTTTTCGGACCACCTCAATTACTGGAAATTCGGCTACCAGGCCGTGTTGCTGACAGATACCGCCTTCTACCGCAACCGTAGCTACCACGAGGCTACCGACACCTTGGGCCGGCTGGATATGCGCCGTCTTGGACTAGCCGTAGAAGCGTTGCTGGCTACTGTGCAGATGGGAGAGTAAGCACTCACTAATGAAAATGAATGTAAAATGTGTTATATTCGCTAAAATGGTATAGGTTTGCTGAGTAGCTATAGCTTTTCAGCATTTCACCCGTCTTTTTTGCGCCATGCTAGCCCCCGCCTGCCCCAAATGCGAATCGAAGGAAGCCACCAAAAGTGGCGTGGTGAACGAGCGGCAGCGGTTTCGGTGCAAAACCTGCGGCTACCACTACACCGTGGCCAAGCTGGGCCGCGAGGTGGACAGCTACTACGTCATCAAGGCCCTGCAGCTGTACATTGAGGGCGTGAGCTACCGCGAAATTGAGCGGCTGCTGGGTGTGAGCCACGTGAGCGTGATGAACTGGGTGAAGAAGTACGGCATGCGCGCCCCGCGCCAAACCGACTATCACCCAACCTACAAAATACTCAACCAAGCGGAGTTAGGCGCGTTTTTTCAGGTGCCGGGCAACCTGAAAGGTGCGGGCATGGTGGTGACGGAGCTAGGCGATAAGTTCATGGTGATTCGCTGGGAGCGGTTCCGGGCTCACTAAGTCGCAAAAGATATAGTGCTTACCAAAACGATGCCGGCCGGTAGCTAACGGGCTGGGCATTGTGCTACTTAGCCGGACCAATCGGCTTGGGGCCGGAGCGCGGCCATTAACGGCTGCGGCTCAGCTTCTGAATAACCCGGCAGCTTCGCGGCAACTCTCACCTAAATTCTTCCTTTAGCACGATGCATACTTCCCGCTACGCATTGGCCCTGAGTGGCTTGTTGATGACCGGGGCCGCGTTTGGCCAGGTTGCCCCGCCCGCTACCGGCACGGCTCCTGAGCCCGCCGCGCCCGCGCCGCCGCCCGCCGTGCCCACGCCGACCAAATCGGCTCCCTACGGCCCGGGCATGAAAATCAATCTCTCGCCCGACGGCTCAAAATACCTACGCTTCCTAACCTGGGCCCAGATGTGGGCGCAATACAACGAGAACAACAGCAATACTATCCGCAACGGCAACCCCAGGAGCGACCAGACCACGTTTGGCATCCGGCGGGCGCGCCTGATTATGCTGGCTCAGCTCAACCCCCGGTTTCTGACTTACATCGACCTGGGCATTGAGAACCAAACGGCCCTGAGCGGCGGCCTGCCCAACGACCCTAACGGCACTGGCAAGCGCTCCCCGAATTACATCCACGAAGCTGTGGCTGAATACAAAGTGAATAAATACCTGAGCGTGGGGGGCGGCCTGAACTACCAGGTAGGCGTGTCGCGGATGACGGCCGCCAGCACGGCTACCATGATGACTTACGACATCCCGGTCACCAATTTTCCCACGCTGGACCAAACCGACCAGTTTGGCTTCTTCCTGGGCTTTTATGGCCATGGCCGGATTGGCGGGTTTGACTACCGCGTGGCTATTGATGATGCCTTTGCCACCAACACGGCCGGCAACAGCCTCCAGCTTACCACGGCCAATCCCACCGGCCTGCGCACCAACGTGGCGCAGTTCAACCCGCGCAATACCAACAAGATTTACCAGGGCTATTTCAGCTACTCGTTTTTCGAGAAGGAGGCCAACCTGCTGCCCTTCACCACGGGTACCTACCTGGGCACGAAGAAGGTGTTCAACGTCGGGGCGGGCTTCCATTACAATGCCGAAGGCACTTACTCGCGCGACCAGGACTACGTAATTAACCCGGGCACGCACACCCACGACATCAAGCTCTTCGGGGTCGATGCCTTTTACGATGCGCCGATTGATACTACCTCAAACACGGCCCTCACGCTGTATGCCGTGTACTACAACTATGATTTCGGCCCCAATTATGTGCGCAACGCCGGGTTGCTGAACCCGGGTTCCAGTGTGGCGGTCGGTAGCACCGGCCCATCTAACCTGTATGGTAATGCGCTGCCGCTCATCGGCACGGGCCACAGCTACTACGCCCAGGCCGGCCTGCTGCTGCCCAAAAAGTTGCTGGGCCCGAAAGCCCGCCTCCAGCCCTACGTGGCCTACCTGCGCAACGAGTGGGAAGGCCTGCACGACACCAGCGGCAACCGCAAATCGGTGAACGTGTACGATGCCGGCCTGAACCTGCTGCTCGACGGCCACAACGCCAAAGTGACGCTCAACTACCGCGCCCGGCCCGATTTCTCGGACCAGACCTTCATCCCCGCCAACAACGGTGCGGCCACCGTCAACAGCGTGCAGTACCGCCCCGAGGTCACCCTGCAGCTCCAGGTGTACCTGTAGGGCCGGCGGCACTTCCTTCGCTTTCACACCTCATCTTTTTTTGCTGAAATTCCCATGGAACAAAGTTTGAAGCCGGCCTACGCGGCGGCGGCGGATGCCCCGGCAGCGCACGACAACAACACGACCTCGACCAGTCAAATCTGGCAGGTTATCACGGCCTCGTCGGTGGGTACGGTGATTGAGTGGTACGATTTCTACATTTTTGGCTCGCTGGCGGCCATCATCGGGCCGGTGCTGTTTGGGCAGTCCGGCGATATTACCAAGTCGTTGCTGGGGGCGCTGGCCGTGTTCGGGGCGGGCTTCGTGGTGCGGCCGTTTGGGGCCGTATTCTTTGGCCGCATCGGCGACATGATTGGGCGGAAATACACTTTCCTGGTCACGCTGCTGATTATGGGCGGGGCCACGTTCATCACCGGCCTCATTCCGAGCTATGATTCCATTGGCATTGCGGCCCCGGTTATCGTGGTGATTTTGCGCCTGTTGCAGGGGCTGGCCCTGGGCGGCGAGTATGGTGGCGCAGCTACTTACGTGGCCGAATACGCTCCCGACCAGAAACGCGGCTACTACACCAGCTTCATCCAGATTACGGCCACCGGCGGCCTCATTCTCAGCATCACCGTCATCCTCATCACCCGCAAACTGATGGGCGAGCCCGCCTTCAAGGAGTGGGGCTGGCGCATTCCGTTCCTGCTCTCGGGCTTCCTGGTTATTGCCTCGTACTACATCCGCCGCCGGCTGCACGAGTCGCCGCTGTTTGCCAAAGCTAAGGCCACCGGCACCACCAGCAAAAGTCCCTTGCGCGATTCCTTCGTGAACCCCATCAACCGCCGCCTGGTGCTCATTGCGCTGTTCGGCGCTACTATGGGCCAGGGCGTTATCTTCTACACCAGCCAGTTTCAGGCCTTCACCTTCATGAATGCCACGCTGAAACTCGACATCGTTGATTCGAGCATCATCATGGTGGTTTCGATGCTGCTGGCCACGCCGCTGTTCGTGTATTTTGGTTCGCTGTCGGACCGCATTGGCCGCAAGAAAATCATCATGACGGGTATGATTTGTGGGGCGCTGTTCACCATGCCGCTGTTCTACGGCATCAAGGCCTTTGCCGGGCCGCTCACCGAAATCACGCCCGCTACGGTGGATGCCGCCGGCAAAGCCGTGCCCGCCGTCATGAAAGCCCTCACGCCCAACGTGCCGGCCATGATTGCGCTGGTGTTCTGCCTCGTCGTGTTCGTGACGATGGTGTACGGCCCCATCGCCGCCTACCTCGTTGAGCTGTTCCCCACCAAAGTGCGCTACACGTCGCTTTCGGTGCCGTATCATATTGGCAATGGCATCTTCGGCGGCTTCGTGCCGCTGGTGGCCACGTCCATCGGTGTGTGGGCGGCCGCGCAGCCAGCCGGCACGTTTGCCAAGGAGCACAGCAGCATCGTGGGCCTGATTTACCCGGTGGTTATCGCCCTGATTTGCTTCCTCGTCGGCGTGGCTTATATGAAAGACGTGCGCAACGTGAAGCTCATTGAAGACCAGCCTTCTCCGGCCGCTTAGGTAGCCCGTAACGCGACCAACCCACGCCCGAAAAAGCCGCTGGTCCGCTGGGCCAGCGGCTTTTTTACTAAATTGACGAGCGGCCGCTTTCCCCGGCGCACCGGCTCCTGATGCCTGCCAAACCTCCGTTTCCCGTGTCCTCCCATCCCCATCCTGAACGCACGGAATCGCGCCGGGGCCACCGGCTGCTGTTCTTAGCCGTGCTGTTCGGCGTGCTGCTCAATTTCCCCCTGCTGGCCGTGTTCGACCACGACGGGCGGGTGGGCGGCGTGCCGGTGCTCTACCTGTATGTGTTGCTGCTATGGGCTGTGCTGGTTGGGCTGACGGCTTGGCTGGTACGGGAGAGGAGGGAGTGAAAACGCGTGTTCGCCGCCTGTCATCCTGAGCGGAGCGAAGGACCTTATCACGCTTGCGCCAGTTGATTACTGCAAACCGTTCAGCGGTAATAAGGTCCTTCGCTCCGCTCAGGATGACAAACTTTTACCAACCCACCACCCCACCAAAATGTCCAAGCTGCTCGTCATCGGCTTTTCCTTCGGCTACCTGGCCCTGCTTTTCGGCGTGGCCTACGCCGCTGAGCGCCGCTCTGCCGCCCGGAAAAGCTTGGTGAGCAACCCCTACATCTACGCCCTGAGCATGGCCGTGTACTGCACGGCCTGGACGTACTACGGCTCGGTAGGCCGGGCGGCGCACAACGGGCTGGAGTTCGTGGGCATCTACCTCGGCCCCACGCTGCTGGCCCCGGTGTGGTGGCTGGTGCTGCGCAAGATTATTCGCGTGAGCCGGCAGCAGCGCCTCACCTCCATTGCCGATTTTATTTCGGCCCGCTACGGCAAGAGCGCGGCGCTGGGCGCGCTGGTTACGGTGGTGTGCGTGCTGGGCATCGTGCCCTACATCGCCCTCCAAATCAAAGCCATTGCTGCCTCGTTCGTGACCCTGACCGGGAGCGGGGCGGGGGCGGGCGGGGCGGCGGCCACCACGGCCCTCTACACTACGGGTGCGCTGGCGGTGTTCACCATCCTGTTCGGGGTGCGGTCGGTGGAGGCTACCGAGCGGCACGAGGGCATTGTGCTGGCCGTGGCCCTGGAAAGCGTGCTGAAGTTGGTAGCCTTTCTGGTGCTGGGCCTGTTCGTCACCTTTGGGCTGTTTCATGGCTTTGCCGACGTATTCGACCAGGCGGCGGCGGTGCCGGCGCTGCGGCAGCTGTTCACGTTACGCGGCTCGGGCACGAGCGGGGCTGAGTGGTTCACACTGCTGGTTCTGAGCATGTCGGCGGTGCTGCTGCTGCCCCGGCAGTTCCAGGTGGCCGTGGTGGAAAATGTCGATGAAAACCACCTCCGCAAGGCCATGTGGCTGTTTCCGCTCTACCTCATCATCATCAATCTATTCGTGCTGCCGGTGGCTTTCAGTGGCATGCTGCGGCTGGGCCACAGCGGCATCGATGCCGATACCTACGTGCTGGCGCTGCCGCTGGCGGCGGGGCACTCGTGGCTGGCGCTGCTCACGTACCTGGGCGGCTTGTCGGCGGCCAGCAGCATGATTATCGTCGAAACCATTGCCCTGAGCGTGATGATGAGCAACCACCTGCTCATGCCGCTGCTGGTGCGCGTGCCCTTAGCCCAGCCCGGGGGCCAGACTCGCTGGTTTGCCTACCTGGGCCGCGTAGCGCTCGAAAGCCGCCGCCTGGCCGTGGTGCTGGTGCTGCTGCTGGCCTACGGCTACTACGCCGAAGTGGGCAAAACCCTCCCGCTGGTGAACACCGGCCTAGTGTCCTTCGCGGCGGTGGCGCAGTTTGTGCCCGCCGTGCTGGGCGGCCTGTACTGGAAGGGCGGCTCGCGGCGCGGGGCCACGGTGGGGCTGCTGGCGGGTTTTGGCATCTGGTTTTTCACGCTGGTGCTGCCCACGCTGGTAGGGCCGGGGCGCTTGCCCGAATCTGTCCTGACCGAGGGCGTGGGCGGCATCAGCGGCTTGCGGCCATTCGCGCTGTTTGGGCTCGAAGGGCTCGATTACCTCTCGCACGGCCTGTTCTGGAGCTGGTTTTTCAACATCGGGCTCTACGTGGGCCTCTCGCTGGCCTGGCCGCCCACGGCGCTTGAGCTGCGGCAGGCCGATGTGTTCGTAGACGTGTTCACGCGCCGCAGCCTGGCCGAGGAAGTGGCCGGCTGGCAGGGGAGGACCCCCTTCCCCGACGTGCGCGCCCTGCTGCTAGGCTTCCTCGGGAAGAAGCGCACCAATCAGGCCCTGCGCACCTTCGCCACCCGCTTCCCCGACGCGCTTCCCTCCGAAAACCCAGCAGAAACCGCTCAACTGCCAATTCCAGCCGACCCGCGCCTGCTCACCTACGCCGAGAAGCTGCTGGCCGGCAGCCTCGGCCCGGCCAGCGCCCGGATGCTGGTGGCCTCGGTGGCCGGGGCCGAGCAAATCAGCTACGACAGCGTGGTGGGCATTCTCAAGGAGAGCCAGCAGCTGCTCGAAGCCAACCGCCAGCTCCAGAAGCAGAGCCGCCAGCTTCAGCGCCTTACCGACGAACTACGTGCCGCCTACGACCAGCTCCAGGCCCTCGACCATCGCAAGGACGAATTCCTATACACCGTGACCCACGAGCTGCGCACGCCCCTCACCAGCATCCGGGCGCTGGCCGAAATCCTGGCCGACAACCCCGATTTGGAAACCGAGGAGCGCCAGCATTTCCAGCTCACCATCGGCCGCGAGGCCGAGCGCCTCACCCGCCTCATCTCCCTGGTGCTCGATTTGGAGAAGTTCGAATCGGGCCAGGCCACCCTGGACCGCGCCCCCGTGCCCGTGGCCGACCTCGTGGCCGAAGCCCTCGATGCCGTGGGCCAGCTCCTGCGCTACAAGCACATCACCCTGCACGTCGATATCCCCGTCGACCTGCCCGTCCTCCACGCCGACCGCGACCGCCTCATGCAGGTCCTCGTCAACCTGCTTTCCAATGCCATCAAAGCCTGCCACCCCGACGGCCAGGGCCGCATCGCCGTGCTGGCCTGGCCCACCGCCGACGTGCTCCTGCTCTGCGTGGAAGACAACGGCCGGGGCATCTCGCCCGCCGCCCAGCACCTCATCTTCGACAAGTTTTACCAGGCCCAGCACCAGACCACCCGCAAGCCCGAAGGCACCGGCCTGGGCCTGGCCATCACCCGCAAAATCGTGGAGCTCCACCACGGCCGCATCTGGGTCGAAAGCAGCCTGGAGCAGGGTGCCCGCTTCTTTATCGAGCTGCCGCTGGCCGGGAGCGGAAGGGAGGAAGCGGAAATCGAAACTGTCATCCTGAGCGCAGCGAAGGACCTTATCAAGTAAGAACAAATTGCAGCAATCTCAAACAGCACGCGTGATAAGGTCCTTCGCTGCGCTCAGGATGACAGCCGATTGAACCCCGGCCCTTTATTTCTACCTCCCTCACCACCCGCCTCCACCCATCTGCATGAAAACCCCCCACATCCTTATCGTCGACGACGAGCCCAACATCGTCATGTCGCTTGAATTCCTGATGCGCAAAAACGGCTTCCAGGTCGGCATCGCCCGCAACGGCACCGAAGCCCTGGCCGCCATCGACCAAACCCCCTACGACCTCATTCTCCTCGACATCATGATGCCCGACGTGGACGGCCTGCAGGTGTGCCGCGAGCTCCGCCAGCGCCCCGACCGCGCCGCCACCAAAGTCATTTTCCTCTCTGCTAAAAGCCGCGAAGCCGACATCCAAAAAGGCTACGAAGTAGGGGCCGACCTCTACATTCCCAAGCCCTTCAGCACCCGCCAGCTCATGGAAAAAGTCCGCGAGCTGCTGGGCGTAGCCGCCTGAATTGTAGCGCGGACTTTTAGTCCGCGCCGGAGCTGTCCTGACATTCCCACTCGCGGACTAAAAGTCCGCGCTACATCCCACCCGCCATGAAACCAGCTTGCTCCTACGCCGCCACCCACGCCGCCAGCCTGGCCCATCCGGCCGGGTTCTGGGCCGCTCAGGCCGCCCACCTGCATTGGGATAAAAAGTCCGCCGAGCCCCTCAGCCAGGATGAAAATGGCTTCTACCGTTGGTTCAAAGGCGGGGAACTGAACACCAGCTTCCTCTGCCTCGACTGGCAGGTGGCGCAGGGCCGCGCCCACCAGCCCGCCCTCATCTACGACTCGCCCGTGACCCGCACCCAGCGTACCTACACCTACGCCGAACTGCTGGATATGACCGCCCGCCTGGCCGGCGGCCTGCGCGCCCTCGGCGTCGAAATGGGCGACCGCGTCATCATCTACATGCCCAACATGCCCGAGGCCGTGGTGGCCATGCTGGCCTGCGCTCGCCTTGGGGCCGTGCATTCGGTGGTGTTCGGGGGCTTCGCGCCGCACGAATTGGCGGTCAGAATCGACGATGCCCGGCCCCGCGTCCTCATCTGCGCCTCGGGCGGCATGGAGTTCGACCGCATCATTCCCTACAAGCCGCTGGTGGAGGAAGCCCTCGCCAAAGCCACCTTCCAGCCGGCCCACGTCGTGGTCTGCCAGCGCGATTTCGTGACGGCCGAAATGCAGCCCGGCCGCGACATCGACTACCAGGAGTTGCTGCAAGCCGCTCCGGTCCCCGCCGTGTCCGTCCCCGCCACGCACCCGCTCTACATCCTCTACACCAGCGGCACCACCGGCCGCCCCAAGGGTGTGGTGCGCGACCACGGCGGCCACGCCGTGGCCTTGTTCTTCAGCATGCGCACCATCTACAACCTGGAGCCCGGCGAAGTCATTTTCACCGCTTCCGATATCGGCTGGGCCGTGGGCAGCTCCTACATCGTGTACGGGCCGCTACTAAGAGGCTGCACCACTATTTTATTCGAAGGCAAACCCGTCCGCACCCCTGATGCTGGTACCTTCTGGCGCATCATCGAGCAATACAAAGTCAGCGTGATGTTCACCGCGCCCACCGCCATCCGGGCCATCAAAAAGGAAGACCCCGACGGGCTATTGGCCAAGCAATACGACCTCAGCAGCCTGCGCCACCTCTTCCTGGCCGGCGAGCGTTGCGACCCCGCCACCTACGCCTGGGCCGGCCGCCTGCTGGGCGTGCCCGTGGTCGACCACTGGTGGCAAACCGAGTCCGGCTGGCCCATGCTGGCCACCCTGACGGGCCTCGAAGGCATGCCCGCTCCCCGCGCCGGCAGCGCCGGCCACCCCGTGCCCGGCTACGACATCCAGATTCTGGACGAAGCCGGCCAGCCCGTGCCCCCCGGCACCACCGGCCTGGTAGCCGTGAAACTCCCGCTGCCCCCCGGCTGCTTCCCCACGCTCTGGAACGATGATGCCCGCTTCCACGAAGCCTACCTCAGCACCTTCCCCGGCTACTATCTCAGCGGCGACGGCGGCTACCGCGACCCCGAAGGCTACACCTACATCATGGGCCGCGTCGATGACGTCATCAACGTGGCCGGCCACCGCCTCAGCACCGGCGAAATCGAGGAAATCCTGGCCGCCCACCCCGCCGTGGCCGAGTGCGCCGTCCTCGGCATTGCCGACCAGCTGCGCGGCCAGGTCCCCGCAGGCCTGGTAGTCCTGAAAGACGGCCAGACGATAGGAGAGGAGCAGCTTGAAAAGGAATTAATTGCCGCCGTGCGAACCCAAATTGGCGCGCTGGCCTGCTTCCGGGCTGTTTTAGTCGTGAAGCGCCTGCCCAAAACCCGCTCCGGCAAAATCCTCCGCAAAACCTTGCGCCAGCTCGCCGACGGTGAAGATTTCGCCCTCCCCGCCACCATCGACGACCCCCTCATCCTGGATGAAATCCGCGCCGGCCTGCAACGCCGGGGCATCGGCTTGGCTTTTGAAACGCTGTAGGGTGCGGGGCTTGCCCCCGCCCGTCGTTGAACGGCACCGTCGGTTTGGCACCAACGTCCGGGCGGGGGCAAGCCCCGCACCCTACAGCAACATTAATCACCTCCGAGCACCGATTAATCACCCTAGAGTATAAATAAATTCACACCGAGTATAAATAAATACGAATCAAGATGCCGTTAATTGAGCCAAAATATAAATAAATTAATGACATGTATAAATAAATACGACTCAATTATAAATAAATACGAACCGAGTAGGATTTAATTCGACTCCACTCCCAATTTCCCCCGCCCACCACCTCTTAGCTCTCAACTCCTAACTCCTAACTCTTAACTCAACCAGATGTCCGCCATCCGCACCCGTACCCTCGAAGAATACCACGCCGACTACCAGCAATCCGTGGCCGACCCCGACGCCTTCTGGGCCGCCGCCGCCGAGCCATTCACCTGGCGCAAAAAGTGGGATACCGTGCGCAGCGGCGAGTTTTCGCCCGCCGGCAACAGCCGCTGGTTCGACGGTGCCACCCTCAACATCACCGAAAACTGCCTCGACCGCCACCTCGACCAGCGCGCCAACAAGCTCGCCATCGTCTTCGAACCCAACGACCCCAAAACCCGCCACCTGCGCCTCACCTATCGCGAGCTGCACGAGCAAGTCTGCCAGTTCGCCAACGTGCTCAAGAAAAACGGCGTGACCAAAGGCGACCGCGTGGTCCTCTACATGCCCATGATTCCGAGCCTGGCCATTGCCGTGCTGGCCTGCGCCCGCATCGGGGCGGTGCACGGCGTCATTTTCGCCGGCTTCTCCGCCACCGCTATCGCCGACCGCATCAATGATGCCGACGCCGCCTTCGTCCTCACCGCCGACGGCCTCAACCGCGGCGCGAAGCAAATCCCGGTGAAGAGCGTGGTCGATGAGGCCTTGGAGCTGTGCCCCTCGGTGCGCCGCGTCATCGTGGTAGAGCACACCAGCTGGCCCGTGCAAATGAAAGAAGGCCGCGACGTGTGGTACCACGACGAGGTAAAAGATGTGACCAAAGACTGCCCCGCCGAGGAAATGGCCGCCGAAGACCCGCTCTTCATTCTCTACACCAGCGGCAGTACCGGCAAGCCCAAAGGCGTGGTCCACACCCAGGCCGGCTACATGGTCTGGGCCGATTACACCTTCCGCAACGTGTTCCAGGTGGAGGAAAACGACATGTACTGGTGCACCGCCGACATCGGCTGGGTTACCGGCCATACCTACGGCCTCTACGGCCCGCTGCTGGCCGGCAGCACCACGCTGCTGTTCGAGGGCGTGCCTACATTCCCCTCGCCGGGCCGCTTCTGGGAGGTGATTGACAAGCACCACGTCACCATTTTCTACACCGCGCCCACGGCCATCCGCAGCCTCATGGCCGCGCCCATCGACCACGTCCTGGCCTATTCCCTCAGCAGTCTGCGCATCCTGGGTTCGGTGGGCGAGCCCATCAACGAAGAGGCCTGGCACTGGTACCACCAGCACGTCGGCAAAGGCCGCTGCCCCATCGTCGACACCTGGTGGCAAACCGAAACCGGCGGCATAATGATATCTGCAATGGCCGGCATCACGCCCAGCGTGCCCGCCCGCGCCGGCCTGCCGCTGCCCGGCGTGCAACCGGTTTTGCTGAATCAGGACGGCACCGAAATCGAAGGAAACGACCAGGAAGGCTACCTCGCCATCAAAGCCAGCTGGCCTGGCGTCATCCGCACCACCTGGGGCGACCACGAGCGCGCCCGCCAAACGTATTTCACTCCGTACCCCGGCTACTATTTCACCGGCGACGGCGCCCGGCGCGACGAAAACGGCCTCTACCGCATCATCGGCCGCGTCGATGACG
Organism: Hymenobacter segetis; assembly: GCF_038448715.1. Lineage (GTDB taxonomy): Bacteria > Bacteroidota > Bacteroidia > Cytophagales > Hymenobacteraceae > Hymenobacter > Hymenobacter segetis. Next base: position 110,977 of record NZ_JBCEVZ010000008.1, read on the forward strand.
TGATAAACGTGTCCGGCCACCGCTTCGGCACCGCCGAAATCGAAAACGCCATCAACCAAAGCGACTACGTGGTCGAAAGCGCCGTAGTAGGCTACCCGCACGACGTGAAAGGCCAGGGCATCTACGCCTACGTCATCTGCAAAAACGGTGTCCCCACCACCGACCTCGACCTGCAAATGACCGAAGCCAGCATCATCGAAGCCGTAGTGGCCGAAATCGGCCGCATCGCCAAGCCCGACAAGATTCAACTCGTCTCGGGCCTGCCCAAAACCCGCTCCGGCAAAATCATGCGCCGCATCCTGCGCAAAGTGGCCGAAGGCGAAACCACCAACCTGGGCGACGTAACCACCCTCCTCGACCCGCTGGTGGTGGATGAGATTCTGGCTGGCAAGAAGTAAGGATTAATAGACCCTAAAACCCCCAACGCAAAAGGGCAGCTCCAGATATTCTGGGGCCGCCCTTTTCTTTTTTAGGTCGAAATCAATTCCCAAACACCTTCACCCGCTCGCCCTTGCGCTTGGTGCGCAGGTGATTCCGGATAATCTGCTGGATGTCCTTGTTGTCGGTGTACTCCTTTATCACGTCCCGGAAATCGGCCAGCTTGCGGGCCGAAAACGTCTCGTCCACGTACCCAAAACCCCTGTAGCGGCCATTTTCCACCAGCACAATGCTCTTTTCCAGCTCCGTACGGCCCGGGCCTATGACCACGAACGACTCGTGCTCATAGCTGATGCTATCGATGGCCTCGTCTACGCGCAGGTTGTAGCTCTCCGGCGGTTCCTGGCCTACGCAGGCTCCGAGGCAGCGGTGCACCTGGTAGTCGAAACACGCGCCCTGGGTCTTGTAGAGTCCGCACAGCTTCTGGCAGAGGTTGTACTTGGCCACTTTATGGTACAGAAAGCCCTGCGCCTTGTACTGATTGCCCAGCGCGATGATGGGGATTTCGGCATTGCGCGCATCGGCGCGGCCGTAGGCCAGGCGCTTATAGCCCTGCTCATCAATGCGCAGATAGATGCCCGCCGGAAACACCGAGCGCCGTTGCGCCCGGTTGTAAGCCGGCTTCATGTGCTTAATCAGGTGCGACTCGTACAGCAGCGCCACCAGCTCCGAGCCGGTCAATTCCCAGGTAATATCAGCAATGGAATTCTTGAACTCCAGGCTTTTGCGCGACTTCACATCAATGGCAAAATGCTGCTGAATCCGCTTGTAGATATTGATGGACTTGCCCACATAAATCACCTCCCCAGCCTCGTTGTGGAAGTAGTACACGCCCGTGGCCTGCGGCAGATTCGCCACCACCGACGCCGGCAGCAGCGGCGGCATCAGTGCCTCGCGGATGGCGGTTTGCACGGCGGCCACGCGCTTGGGCGAGGGCTTTTTGGTGCTGGCCGCCTGGCCGCTGGGGGCCAGGGCATCCACGCGGGCCAGGGTGTGGCTGGCATCGGTGCCGTGGGGGAGGTCTTCGCTTTCAGAGGTGATTTTGAGGAGCTTGCCGAAGAGCAGGGCCGTGGCGTGGGCATCGCCGGCGGCGCGGTGCCGGCCTTCGAGCGGGATACCGATGTTCTGACACAGCTTGCCGAGGCTGTAGCTCGGCTGGCCCGGAATGAGGCTGCGCGAAAGACGCACGGTGCATAGCGTTTTGCGCGAGTAGTTGTAGCCGAGGTCGGCAAATTCCTTCTTTAGAAACGAGTAGTCGAAGCGCACGTTGTGGGCCACGAACACGCAGCCTTCGGTCATTTCCACCACCTTGCGGGCCACTTCGTGGAACTTGGGCGCGTCGCTCACCATGTCGTTGGTGATGCCCGTGAGCTGGGTAATGAACGGCGGAATGCCCCGGCCGGGGTTGAGCAGCGTGGCGTATTCGTCCACAATCTTCTCCCCGTCGTGAATGTAAATGGCTATTTCGGTGATGCGGTCCTGGGTGGGCTGCCCGCCGGTGGTCTCAAGGTCAATGATGGCGTACAAATCGGGCGCGGGAAAGATGGTCGGTGGCGAAGCTAACAAACTTAGCCCCGCAGAAGGTTGCACATAAAAAAAGGCAGCCGCTACCGGCTGCCTTTTCTACGCGAAAAACACGGAGGAGGCCGAAGCCGTTACCGCTGCTTTTCTACATCGGTTTCATCTTGGATTTCAGCTGCGTCACCGCATTCTTGGCGGCCATAATCTCGCTGCGCTGGTGCTCAATTACGGTTTTCACCGGCGTGGGCATATCGGGGGCTTTCAGGGCTGCATCGTAGGCCTTCAGGGCCGACGTATCACCCGTTTCGCATTCATTCAGAATGGCGGCGTCGTTGTGACCGGTCACCGCCGCTTTTACATTAATCCAGCTGCGATGCACGGCCGCCACCACTTCCGTGGCGGCACCTTCGAAGGTGGTTTTATTGGGGTCGACGCCCAGACGGCTGGCCTGCTGGGTGAGCTCGTTGGTGAACTGGGTGCGCTGCTGCGCCAGACGGTTCAACTCGGTTTTGAGCTGCGGGTTGGTCACGCCATCGGCGGCTTCCTTGTAGCCTTTGCTGGCCGTCTTGTTGATTTCGAGAAGCTCGATGTAAGCACGGGAGGTCTTTTCATTTGTAGTAGCCATGATGAAAATGGTTAGGTGGAAAATGAATTTAATATCAAATATAATGAATATTAAATTAAAAAATCCAAATAAACCTTCAAAAAACATACTACAGCCCAGTTTTACATCCGTTTTATCATCCGCCAGGCTTTCGCAAAAAAGCCCGGCTTATCGTCTGTTTTGTCGTTTTGCGTGTCCTCGCCATCGGTCACGTCGCCGAGCAGAAAGCCCCAGGGCTCCGTGGTTTTGCTGGCATCAAATACCACCTTCAGCACCGCAATCAGCGGAATGCTCAGAATCATGCCCGGTGTGCCCCACAGCTCGCCGCCCAAAATAAGAGCCACGATGGCGGCCATGGGATTGATGCTCACCTTCGAGCCCGTAATCATGGGCGTGATGAAGTTGCCTTCCAGAAATTGTACGAACATGAACACGCCCACCACGGCCGCCGCCTTGCCTATCGAGCCGGTCTCAACCAGCGTCACCAATGCCGGAACGGCCGAGCCCACCATGATGCCGATGTAGGGAATGATGGCCAGCACCGAGGCAAAAACCGCGAAGAAGATGGCGAATTTCACCCCCAGCAGCAGCAGCCCGATGGCGTTCAGCACCGACACCACCACAATCACCGTGAGCAAACCTTGGATGTAAGCCTGCACCACGGTCTGAATACTGTCCATCGTATGCAGCACGGTGGTGCGCTTATCGGGCGCCACGAAGCGGAACATGAACTGCCGCATATGGTCGCGGTAATACAGAAAGCAGAAGATATAAATAGGTATTAGCGTGGTTACGCTCAGCACAGTAGCCGTGGTGCTGAGCGTGGAGCCCAGGTAGCCGCCCGCCGATTTCTTCACCGATTTCATCGAGGAATCAATCAGTTCTTCCTTGCTCATGGGCTGGTAGCCGAATTTTTCGCTGGCCCATTGCTGAATCTGGTCGAAATACACCAGCGACTTCGCCTGCAGCTTGGGCAGTTCGTCGCGCAGCGTCATCAGCTGCGTGCCGAAGAGGTAGAACAAGCCCGTAAGTGCCGCCATCAGCAGCAGCAGCGTCACAATGATGGCCCAGACGCGCGGAAGCTTCCACTTTTCCAACCGCAGCACCAGCGGCAGCAGCAGCACCGACAGCAATGCTGCAAACAGAATAGGCAGCAGCACGCCATCCAGCTTGTGCAGCACGAACACCAGCAGCGACAGCCCAATCAGTAGAAACGTGTAGTGAATAATCGGCGACTGCTTCACCTCGGCCGGCGCGTGGTTCTGGGTGGGCGAGGGCAGGTTGCGCGGCTGGTTGATGGTATTGGGGCGGGGAAACATGTCGGTCAGGCGAAAAGCAGCAGGGGAGAAGAGAGGTAAAAAAGCAGGCTGTCTGCCGCCGGGCGCGTGAACCTGGACGGTGAGAGCAGTGTTGGAAACTAAATAATTTGGCGGGTCTGGCTAAGCTTACTGGCAGCGGGCGGCTTGCCGTGCCGCTGTTTTCTGCGTTATTTTACCCCAGAACTGCCCTCCTTACGGATTTTTTTAGATGAACGACGAACAATTACCGCTCGCCCCGGCCGCGGCCGACCACGGCTACAACGAAGACAGCATCCGCTCGCTGGACTGGCGCGAGCACATTCGCCTGCGGCCCGGCATGTACATCGGCAAGCTCGGCGATGGCTCGGCGTATGATGATGGCATTTATGTGCTGGTGAAGGAAGTCGTCGACAACTGCATCGACGAGCACGTGATGGGCCACGGCCGCACCATCGATATCAAGATTTCGGACTCCAAAGTGCAGGTGCGCGACTACGGCCGCGGCATTCCGCTGGGCAAGGTGGTCGATGTGGTGAGCAAAATCAACACCGGCGGCAAGTACGACAGCAAGGTCTTTCAAAAGTCGGTGGGCCTCAACGGCGTGGGCACCAAGGCCGTAAATGCCCTCAGCGGCTACTTCCTGGTGCAAAGCGTGCGCGAAGGCATCCTCAAGGCTGCCGAGTTTGCCCAGGGCAAGCTCACCGCCGACCCCAAGCCCACCAAAACCAGCCAGCGCAACGGCACGCTGGTGGTATTCCAGCCCGATGACACGATTTTCAAGAACTACCGCTTCATCCCGGAGTACCTCGAAAATCAAATCTGGAACTACGTTTATCTGAACGCGGGCCTCACCATCAACTTCAACGGCCAGAAGTATTACTCCGAAAACGGCCTGCTCGACCTGCTGGCCCGCAAGGCCGATGTGGAGCACCTGCGTTACCCCATCATCCATCTCAAAGCCCCGGACATTGAGATGGCCCTGACCCACGGCAACGACTACGGCGAAGAATATTATTCCTTCGTTAACGGCCAGTACACCACGCAGGGCGGCACACACTTAGCCGCCTTCCGCGAAGCCGTAGTGAAGGCCGTGCGCGAGTTCTACAAGAAGGACTACGACGCTTCTGACATCCGCGCCAGCATCATTGCCGCCATCTCGGTGCGCGTGCAGGAGCCGGTGTTTGAATCTCAGACCAAAACCAAGCTCGGCAGCGTAAACATGGGCGAGGACGGTCCCACCGTGCGCGGCTTCATCCTCGATTTCGTCAAGGAGCACCTCGATAACTACCTGCACAAGAATGCGCTGGTAGCCGAGGCCCTGCGCAAGCGCATCGAGCAGAGCGAGCGGGAGCGCAAGGACATGGCCGGCGTGAAAAAGCTCGCCAACCAACGCGCCAAAAAAGCCAACCTGCACAACCGCAAGCTGCGCGACTGCCGCTTCCACCTGGGCGAAAACGCCAAGGACGGGGCCGAAAAAGAACTGCTCACCACGCTCTTTATCACCGAGGGAGACTCCGCATCGGGCAGCATCACCAAGAGCCGCAACGTGGAGCTGGAGGCCGTGTTCAGCCTGCGCGGCAAGCCGCTGAACTGCTTCGGCCTGAAGAAGAAAATCGTGTACGAGAACGAGGAACTGAACCTTCTGCAACACGCCCTCAATATTGAAGAAGGTATTGAGCATCTGCGCTATAACCGCGTGGTGGTCGCCACCGATGCCGACGTCGACGGCATGCACATCCGCCTGCTGCTGCTCACGTTCTTCCTCCAGTTCTTTCCCGATTTGGTGCGCAACGGCCACGTTTTCATCCTCGAAACCCCGCTGTTCCGCGTTCGTAACAAGAAGGAAACCATCTATTGCTACAACGAGCAGGAAAAGCAGAACGCCATGCGCAAGCTCGGCCGCAACCCCGAAATCACCCGCTTTAAAGGCCTGGGCGAGATTTCCCCGGATGAGTTCGGCAAGTTTATCGGCGAGAACATCAAACTCGAACCCGTGATTTTGCAATCGGACCGCAGCATTCAGCAGGTGCTCACCTATTACATGGGCAAGAATACGCCCGCCCGCCAGGAATTCATCATCGAAAACCTGCGCCTGGAGAAAGACCTAATAACCTCGGATGTGCTGCCCGTAGCGGAAGTAGCCGAAGCCGATTTAGCCTAACCTTAACGCAATCCAATAGTCTCATTTCTGGAAAATTGGCCGTTAGTCTCAACTGCTGGCCCAGCAAAATTTCCCAGAATGAGCAGCTGATGTTTGGGAATAATTGTTTTTATGTGTACGTTTGCCTTGTCGCCTAGGGGTAGACTAGTCGACACATTCCACGGAAAAGCCCGAGCCTTTGGTTCGGGCTTTTTTCTTTTCGGACTGGTTCGATTTACAGTGCCCCTTGTGATTCCGAAAAACAGACAAGCATCAGCTAGTTTTTTTAGCTTGTTTTTTGGGATTGAATAGCCGAAATTTGGCTTTTTAGGCGTGTTGCTGTTTGACTGAACGCACACTTGTTGCCATTGATTCGCTAAGAATCTTGGGAACTTTCCGGCTCTGCTGGGAATTGTAATTTATTGCGCTCCGCGCTGATTCCGGTATTTTTGACGGCAGTACGCCGACCTCATTCGTTTCCCCCGTGGCTTCTCTCGATACTCCCAACTCCGACGCTCCCGACCAGGATTTTTTACAGCCCGGTGATTCCGTGGATTTTGATTTGTCCGCCTTTTCGCCCGCGGCGGATGCCGATGCGCAGGAACCAACCGAATTCCCGGAAGCGGATACCGGAGAAGCGGCCGAAGAATCCGCGCCGCTGGCCGCCGATTTATTCGGCAATGTGCCCCTGACACCACCCCAGGCCGAGGCCATCCCAGTGGAGGAGCAGACCGAGGAGGAGCCCAAATTCGCCCCCGGCGAAACCATCCACGACGTGGCCACCGTGCGCGGCATGTACCAGAACTGGTTTCTGGACTACGCCAGCTATGTGATTCTGGAGCGCGCCGTGCCGGCCATCGAGGACGGCCTCAAGCCTGTGCAGCGCCGCATCCTGCACGCGATGAAGGAGATGGACGACGGCCGCTTCAACAAAGTGGCCAACGTCATCGGCCAGACCATGCAGTACCACCCGCACGGCGACGCCAGCATCGGCGACGCCATGGTGAACCTGGGCCAGAAAGACCTGCTTATCGAAACCCAGGGCAACTGGGGCGACGTGCGCACCGGCGACGGTGCCGCCGCCCCGCGTTACATTGAAGCCCGCCTGAGCAAGTTTGCGCTCGACGTGGTGTTCAACCCCGATACCACCGAGTGGCAGCTCAGCTACGACGGCCGCAAGCGCGAGCCCACCACGCTGCCTGTGAAGTTCCCGCTGCTGCTCGCGCAGGGTGTTGAGGGAATCGCCGTGGGCCTGAGCACCAAGATTATGCCCCACAACTTCCGCGAGCTGTGCAAGGCCAGCATCGACGTGCTGCGGGGTAAGGAAGTGCAGCTGTTTCCGGACTTTTCGACCGGCGGCCTGTGCGATGTGAGCAACTACAACTCGGGTATGCGTGGGGCCAAAATCCGGCTGCGCGCTACCATCGAGAAGGTCGATAAAACGCTGCTCATCATCCGCGATATTCCCTACGGCTCCACCACCACGGCGCTGATGGAAAGCATCGTGAAGGCGTCGGAAGCTAATAAAATCAAGATTAAGAAGGTGGTCGACAACACGGCCGCCAACGTGGAAATTCAGGTGCAGCTGCCCGCCGGCGTGTCGCCCGATTTGACCATGGACGCGCTGTACGCCTTCACCGATTGCGAAATCAGCATCTCGCCCAACACCTGCGTCATCATCGGCGATAAGCCCCGCTTCGTGGGCGTGGAGGACGTACTGCGCCAGAGCACCAAGGCCACCGTGCGCCTACTGGAGCGCGAACTGGAAATCCGCCAGGATGAGCTGTGGGAGAAGTGGCATAACGCATCGCTGGAGAAGATTTTCATCGAAAACCGCATCTACCGCAAGATTGAGGAGTGCGAAACGTGGGAGGAAATCCTCGAAACGATTGATAAGGGCCTGAAGAAATTCGTGCGCATAGAAGGGGAGAAGGCCAAAGCCGACGATACCCGAATCGTGCTGCGCCGCCCGATTGAAGAGGACGATTTGACGCGCCTGACCGAAATTCGCATCAAGCGCATCTCGAAATTCGACGGCTTCAAGGCCGATGAATACCTGCAAAAGCTGGAGGCTGAGCTGGCCGAGGTCGCCGACCATCTCGCCAACCTCACGCGCTACGCCATCAACTATTTTGAGGGCCTGCTGAAGAAGTACGGCGCGGGCCGCGAGCGCAAAACCCAGCTCCGCACCTTCGACGTGGTGACGGCCCAGAAAGTAGCCATCGCCAACCAGAAGCTCTACGTGAACCGCGTGGACGGTTTCGTGGGCTACGGCCTCAAGAAAGACGAATTCGTGTGTGACTGCTCCGATTTGGACGACATCATCGCCATCAAGCGCGACGGCACCTTTATGGTGACCAAAATTGGGGATAAGACCTTCGTGGGTAAGGACATTCTGCACGTCGGCGTCTATAATAAGAACGATGACCGGCTGGTATACAACATGGTGTACCTCGACGGAGCGTCGGGCATCAGCTTCGCCAAGCGCTTTCTGGTGTCGGGCATCACCCGCGACAAAACCTACGACCTGACCAAGGGCACGAAGGGCACCAAAACCCTCTACCTCACGGCCAATCCCAATTCGGAGTCGGAAATCGTCAGCATTCAGCTTTCCGATAAAGCGCCGGCGCGGGTGAAGCAGTTCGACTTCGACTTTGCCGAGCTCAGCATCAAGGGAAAGGGCTCGATGGGCAACATCGTGACCAAGCAGCCCATCAAGAAAATCACCCAGAAAACGCTGGGCGACTCGACCCTAGGCGGCCGCGAAATGTTCTTCGACAGCGTGGTGGGCCGCCTCAACACGGCCGGCCACGGTCGTTACTTAGGTACTTTCGATACCGAAAATGCCTTGCTGGTGGTGCACAAGGACGGCAGCTACGAGCTGACTGCGCCCGACCCGGCCATCCACTTCGACGTGCCCAACATGGTGCTACTGCGCAAGCTGGAGCCCGATACGGTGCTCTCAACAGTGTACCTCGACGGAGAAACTAAAATCCACTACGTCAAGCGGTTCAAAATTGAAACCAGCACGCTGGGCAAGCGCTTTACTTTCATCTCCGAAAGCAAAGGCTCGAAAATGCTGGCCGTGACGGCCAACCCCGAGCCGCTGGTAGAACTGAAAATCCAGAAGGACAAGAAATCCGATAAGGAAACCGAGAAAATTGCGTTGCACGAGTTCATCGATGTGAAAGGCTGGAAGGCGATGGGCAATAAGCTCAACTACTACAAAATCCACGCCCTCATACTGCTCACCGACGAAGGCCCCGAGCCGCAGCGCCGCGAAGTAAAGAAACGCGCCGCCGCTCCCAAGCCCGGCGAAAACCCGGCCGGGACCGAAGCCCCGCCCGAGCCGACTGGGCCCGTCGATGTAACCGCCGAGGAAGTGGCCCGCGCCCAAGAGTTGCTGAAGCGGCCCAAGGCGCAGCTGGGGCTGTTTTAGAGCAGCCTCTCGTGGAGCGGCAGAATGATGCCGGGCGGCACGCTAATTGATGCTGCCCGGCTTGATTCCGCTGCTTCCGAATCCTTTTGCGCCCTTTCTTTGCCTTTATGCTTGTGTTGTTTCGGTGGTGGTCGTGCTTGGTCCTGGCAGTCCGATGGGGGCGGGTTAGGCTCAGTAGCGCCGTGCTGCTCACCGCGCTCACGATGCTGCCGGTAGCTGGCCAAATCCGGCCCCGTCCGGCTAAGCCCGCTGCCCGCCCCGTGGCAGTAGCCGACCCGCCAGCCGTCCGCATCAAGCTGTTCCAGGCCGCCGCGCTCGCCAACAGCTTCAAGGATTCCGAAGCCCTGGCCGTGTATCAGGAAATCCTGAAAGAGATACCGACGCATTACCTGGCCCTGTGGCAGGCTGCCGTGCTGAGCGTGAAAATCGGCACCCGCTATTCTGACGAAACCCGTAAATCGGCCTATTTCGACCTTGGCCGACAATATGCGGACCGCGCCCTGTTGCTCCGGCCCGAAGGCGGCGAAAGCAACTACGCCGTGGCGCTGGCCCTATTCAACCAGGCCACGCTGTACCG
>NZ_JBCEVZ010000009.1:0-118326 GCF_038448715.1 Hymenobacter segetis
TTCAACGGAAAAACGGTCAAAACGGTGCAATGTTCCGCCAAAGCTACTCGCGCACCAGCCGGCGGGTAGCGGTACCCTGGGCCGTTTGCACCGTCAGCAGCAGCACGCCCCGGAAGGTGCCAAAGGCGTCGGCATCAATGCGCAGACTGCCCGAATGGCCGCTGAAGCTGCGCCGAAACAGCTGCCGGCCCACCACATCGGTGGCCGAAACCGTGAGCGGGCCGCTGCCGGCGGGTACCGTTAGGGTGAGCGGCGTGCCGATGGCCGAGGGATTGGGGTAGGCGGTGAGCACGGCGTCGGTGGCCGCGTCGCGGGTAGCGGTGCGGATAATGCGGCGGTAAATGTCGCGGTACTCCACGCCGGTCACGGTTTCGGTGCCGGCTACCATCCGGGTGGTGATGGTGAGCAGCGGGACGTGCTGGGTTTTGGCCAGCCACTTATACTCGCGGGTCAGCGGAATATCGAAGCCCTGGCCGGCCGTGCCGCCGAAGGCCACGCTGTCGTGGTCGATGAGGGTGGTGACTACGCGCACCGTCTGGAACTGGCCAAAGGGCGTGGTGAGCGTGCCCCAGGCATCGGGCTTGTTCACGCGCTTGCGCTTCTGGCTCAGGTAGCCCACTGTGGCAATAGCCGCCGGCGTCGAAAAGTAGGAATTGCTGGAATCGGGCAGGCTGGCGAAACTCAGCGGGAAGCGATAAATGACGTCCTGCTGGGCCGCGCTGGCATACGTGACGGGAATGGCCGTGCCGCTGAGCGACGCGCCAAAACCTACAGAACGGAAGTCTTGTTGCGCCGCTCCCGCCACCGAAGTGGCGTAGAACTGGTAAGAATCGGTGATGGGAATGGGCACCGCCACGGGCAGCGGCAGCGCCTGCGGCGAGGCTACCGTGGCCCGGTTGGCCCCGCCGAACGGCCCAAAGATGAAGGCATACGTGAGCGAAGTAGCCGTCACGCTACTCACCGATACGAAGGATTCGACCCGCTGCGAGGCGGGCATGAGGGTGCTGTAATTCCAGGTTTGGTTGGCCCCGCGCCGCGTGAGGGGCGGCACGGTGGCGGGCAGCACCGGGCTGGCCACGCTCAGCCGCAGGCTATCCACGGTGGTTGTGGTGGCCGGCATATCGGTCCGGTCGATGATGGGCGAAACCTGGGCCTGGGCCAGCGCGGGCAGGGCAACGAGTAGCAGCAGGGGTAAGAGTTGGCGCATAGAGTCAGCAGTGAAGGGTGGTGACGAAGATACACCTGCTGCCTTCGTTTCGGGATATTACAGCACCATCTCCGGCACCTCCCCCTCGGGCACCACCAGCTTGCCGGCGGTGGCGGCCACAATCTGCTCCACAGTCACGCCGGGGGCGCGCTCGCGCAACACGAAGCCGTCGGGCGTCACGTCGATGACGGCCAGCTCGGTCACAATTTTCTTCACGCAGCGCAGGCCGGTGATGGGCAAGGTGCAGTCAGACAATAGCTTGCTGGAGCCGTCGCGGGCCACGTGTTGCATGGCCACGATGATGTTCTTGGCCGAAGCCACCAAATCCATCGCGCCGCCCATGCCTTTCACCATCTTGCCGGGAATTTTCCAGTTGGCAATGTCGCCGCGCTCGGATACTTCCATCGCGCCGAGGATGGTCAAATCCACGTGCTCGCCGCGAATCATGCCGAACGAATCGGCCGAGGAGAAGATGCTGGAGCCGGGCAGCGTGGTCACGGTCTGCTTGCCGGCGTTGATGAGGTCGGGGTCGACTTGGTCTTCGGTGGGGAAGGGGCCCATGCCGAGCAGGCCGTTTTCGGATTGCAGCTCGACGTTGATGCCGGCGGGGATGTAGTTGGCCACCAGCGTGGGAATGCCGATGCCGAGGTTGACGTAGGAGCCGTCTTTCACTTCCTGGGCGATGCGTCGGGCGATGCCGTGTTTGTCTAACATAATTTTCTGGACCACGGATTCGACGGATTGGTCGGATTTCGCGGATTTTGTGGGTGGGAGTTAGGAGGAAAACTGAAATTACCGGGTGCCCGAGGCGGCTGGCGCAGCCATGCTGGCCGGAGCTTGCTGGTCAGGAACAAACGATTCATAAACAGCGGATTTAAATTTGCCAGCCAGGTCGCGGCCGGTGCTGTTGGGGTATTTCTGGGTGTAAATCAGGCCCACCAGCTTCTGCTGCGGGTCGACCCAATACGTAGTGCCGAAGATGCCGCCCCACTCGTAGGAGCCGGCCGACAGGCCCGGCACCTTGGCATTCTCGGGCGTGGTGATGCTGAAACCCAGGCCGAATTTATTGCCGCCCTGGCTCACGGCCCCCATCTGGTTCTGGGTGATGATGGCCACGGTGGCGGGCTTGAGCAGCTGGCGGCCCTGGTGGGTGCCGTTATTCAGCATCATCTGTAGGAAAATGGCGTAGTCGTCGATGGTGGACGACAGACCCGCGCCGCCCGAAAAGTACGTGCCCTTGGCCTTGGGGTAGTTGGGTATCATGCGGCCCTGTGGCTCCATTTCTACGCTTTGCTTGGCGGCGTTTTCGGTGTACAGCCGCACCAAGCGGGCCTGCTTATCGGCGGGCAGGTAGAAATAAGTGTCCTTCATGCCCAGTGGCTGAAACAGGCGCTGGCGCAGAAACTGGTCCAGTGACTGGCCCGAGAGCACCTCAATCAACCGGCCCAGCACGTCCACGCTCAGCCCGTAGGTGAACCGTTCGCCCGGCTGATGCATCAAGGGCAGCTTGCCCAGCGCATCCATTGAGGTAGCCAAGGTGCCCGAAGGCGTGCCAATACCACTCGGGATGCCCGCTTTGGCATAAATGGCCGTGGCTTCCTTACTGCCAATGACCGGGTAGCTGATGCCCGAGGTGTGGGTAAACAGTTGCCGGATGGTAATCGGGCCATTGGCCGGCACGGTGGTATAGGTCGAGTCTTTCGGGTTGAAGTTGGCCAGCACCTGCGCATTGGCAAAGGCCGGCAGGTACTTCGAAATAGGGTCGTCGAGCTGGAATTTACCTTCGTCAAACAGCATCATCAGCCCTACACTGGTGAGGGCCTTGGTCTGGGAGGCGATGCGAAAGATGGCATCGGTGCGTAGCGGGCTTTGGGTGAACATATTGTCCACGCCGAAAGATTTGCGGTACACCACCTTGCCATCGCGCAGCACCAGCGCCAGGGCACCGGGCACGTGCTTGTCGTAGCGGCGGATGGAGCCTTCGGCCGTCGGCAGTGATAATGGGCCATACGCGCCCCGCGTACCCACGTCAGCGGTGTACTGAGTCAGCAGCTCATCAATGCGCCGGGCCTCGGCCGGGTCAACAGTGCCGGGGGCGACGATGGCCGGCCGGAGCTTGCCCGTGATTGCCGGGCGGGCCGGGGCTTTCCGGGTGGTGGCCGCCACCTGGGCCGCCGCACCATAGCTGCCCAGTAGTAGCACCAGCGCCAGGTATTTTTTGCGTAAAGCCATCATAAGCAAGTTGTTTGATGTGGTTCAGGAGCGAGGTAGGGAGTGGGATGCCCGGCGGGCAGCCGTAAGGCGGCGCAGCTGAAACCACTGGGCGATGCGCACACCGACCAGCAGTGCGAGCACTCCTGGAATAAACAGCAACAGTACCCAGGTATTGGCTTCGTTGTAGGAAGTGTGGGTGCGGTTGGCCAGATTCACCATGAAATCAGTGCAATACCAAAACGCGAAATGAATAAAGCGGGCACCCCACGCAAGCAGGCTATTCACGACGCAGGGCTTTAAACTGCCGAATCAGGACCATGTTGCGCAACGCCCCATACGTGAGGCCAAGCAACAGCAGCGGAATCAACCCCAGGTAGAAGGCAATGTTGACGGCCGCATACCAACCCCGGCCGCCCTTCATCAGCCCCTGAATGGTAGCCACGAACAGCGGCCGCAGCCGAAAGTAGGCCGGGCTATTAACAGGCGTTGCGTGCGGGCAGCCGTATGTTTCGCAGTAGCGCGAGCAACGGCCGGCAAGCCGGGCGGTGGTTGGGGCCGGGCTGGTTTCATTAATGTACACCCCCAAAGCCACCGGCAGCAGTGCCAGTAGCAACACCAGCAGTCGCAGTATCAGGCGGATACGCAGTGCAACATGCATAGCGTCACTGCTTACGAGGCGGCCCGTACCGTGCGCTGCTCAATGCGCTTCTCATACTTCTCGCCCTGATAAATGCGCTGCACGAAAATGCCCGGCGTATGAATCTGGTTGGGGTCGAGCTCGCCGGCGGGCACCAGCTCTTCCACCTCGGCCACCGTGATTTTACCGGCCGTGGCCATCATCGGGTTAAAGTTGCGAGCCGTCCCTTTGTAGACGAGGTTGCCGGCCGTGTCGCCCTTCCAGGCTTTCACGAAAGCGAAATCGGCGTGCAATGCCGTTTCCAGCAAATACATTTTACCGTTGAACTCGCGGCTTTCCTTGCCTTCGCCCACCTCGGTGCCGTAGCCGGCGGGGGTGAAGAAGGCCGGAATGCCCGCGCCGCCCGCCCGGCAGCGCTCGGCCAGCGTGCCCTGCGGAATCAATTCCACTTCTAACTCGCCGCTCAGCAGCTGGCGCTCAAACTCGGCGTTTTCGCCCACGTAGCTGGAAATCATCTTGCGCACCTGCTTGGTTTGTAGTAGGAGGCCGATGCCGAAGTCATCAACGCCCGCATTGTTGGAGATGCAGGTGAGGTTTTTCACCCCGAGGCGCAGGATTTCCTGAATCGAGTTTTCGGGGATGCCGCACAGGCCGAAGCCGCCGAGCATCAGGGTCATGCCATCGGCGAGGCCTTGCAGGGCGGCTTGTACGTTGGGAACGGTTTTGTCTATCATGGGTGGGTTTGGGGGGAGGCGGCCGAAGCCGGCGGCAGGTAATTCACGGGTAAAAATTCACCCATTTTTTCGAACCCCCAGTATTCGTCGGTAAATACGGCCAGCGGGTTCGTCAATTGGCCGTTGGGTTGAATCTCAATTTCGCGCACCATCAGCACCAGCTGCGACACCTGCCGGTCGGCCGGCGGGAAGGGCACATTGGTGGGCAGCGCCGTGCGCACCCGGTACAATGGGTCGGGGCCTTCGCGCAAGTAGCTCACCTGTAGGTTGTCGCGAAAGCGCAGGAACACCGGCTCGCCCCCAGCCGCCACGCGGCGCAGGCTATCCACGGGCAGCACTTTCGTGTAGAGCAGCGAAAACGCCCGGGGCATTTTTGCCCAGCGCCCGATGGAATCCTGTTCGGCCCGCGTAAAGGCCGAATTAAAATGCTCGCGTAGTAACTGGCGGCGCAGGCTGTCGGCGCGGGCGAAGCGCGGGTTGGCCACGATGCGCAGGCGCTGGGCCGTGAAGCCTTCCTCGGCTATCTGGCCGGTGCGCACGCTCCGCAGAAAATGCGTGAGCGAGCCGTGGTAAGCTGCCGCCCGGTTGGCTTCCCAGCGGCGCTGCTGGCGAGCATTGCGGGCCGTCATTTCCTCAAATACCGGCTGGCCGTAGAAGCTGACGACGTGCTGCGTAAAGTTGGTGTTGAAGCGCAGCCCGTAGTATTTGATGCGGTAGCCGAGGGCCTGGTTATCAACCTGCACAAAGTTGATGGCGGTGGCCGTCAGCTCGTTGGCCTCCGGGTCGAAGTCGACCAGCACGTCATCAGGATTGCGAATGCGGCACTGGCTCGAAAACGTGGTGCGACCCAGAAACAGCTCTGTGAATTTCTGGTAGTCGCTGGCGCGGTTCGGGTTGGGGCGCACCACCACTTCACCGAGGCGGTTGGTCGTGGGAGCCAGCGGCAGCGTAAGCTGCTGCGCCGCCAAGCCGACTATTACGGACTGCTTGGCCAACCGGTAGCCCACGTAAGAGCCCACCACGTCATAATTACCGGCCGGCACGCTGGGGAAATTGAACTGTCCCTGCTCAGTCGTCGTCACGCCCAACGTGGTATTGGCCAGAAACACGCTGGCAAACGCCAGCGGCTGGCGCGTCACCGAATCCAGTACTACGCCGCTCAGCCGGCCCTGTGCCCGAATGCTATCGGGCCGCACCAGCAACGCCAGAAACAGCAGAAGCACCGGGAAGAAGCGCATTCGGGCAGACCAAGAGTAGAATGAAGATAAAACTGGTCCCTTACCGCCGGGGCGCTGCCGTGGATGCCGTGGGCGGCATGTAGTCAAACGGCAGAAACTCCCCGATTTTCTCAAAGCCCCAGTATTCGCCATTGTACACGTCGAGCGGATTCAGCAGCGAGCCATTGGCCTGAATGGCAGCCTCGCGGCCCTGCAGCTTCAGGCGCGACACCTGCCGCTTGACCGGATACGGGATTTTGGGGTAGCCCAGCGGCGACATCGGCCTCTTGTAAAGCGGGTCGGGAGCCTCGCCGAAGTGCGCCACCTGCAGCTCGCCCGTGAAGCGCAGGAACGTGCGCTTGCCGTTGGGCCCCACCCGGCGGATGCTATCAATCGGCAGCGGTGCCTGGTTGAGCGTGGCGATAACCGGGGCCATGTCCTCCCATTTGTCGAGCGAATCCTGCTCGGCGGCCGTGAATTTGTTATCGGGCCGGCTAGCCAGCAGGGCGCGACGCTTCTCGTCGGCGCGCTCGAAGCGTGGGTTTGGCCCCACAATAATCTGCTGGGTCAGGAAGCCCTCGGCCTGCACGCGGTTGTTGTACACGCTCCGCAGAAAGTGCATGAAGGAGCCCGTGTAGGCCGTTAGTCGGTTGGCCATCCACTGCTTGCGCTGGCGCTCATCGCGCGGTTTCAGCTCCTCAAACACCGGCTGGCCGTAGTAGGAAATCGAACCATCCTCGTCATTGGCCGCGAAATAGAGCCCGTAATATTTCAGGCGGTAGCCCAGCGCCTCGTTGTCAATCTGCACAAATTCCTTGGCCTGCGCCGTCAGCGTTTTGGTCGAGTCATCGAAGAAAACGCGCACATCATCGGGGTTGCTGATGCGGCACTGCGCCGAAAACGTGCTCCCGCCCAGAAACAACTTTGCGAATTTCTGATACTCCTCGGGCTTGTTGGGCTCCGGCTTCACTACCACTTCTCCCAGCTGGTTGCCGGTAGGTGCCAACTGCAGCGTAATCTGCTGCGCGGCCGCGGTCATGGTCACCGATTGCTTGCCCAAGCGGTAGCCCACGTAGGAGCCCACCACGTCATAAGTGCCGGCCGGCACCTTGGGAAATTCAAATTTGCCCTGCTCGGTCGTGGTCACGCCCAGCGTGGTATTGGCCAAGAAAACACTGGAAAACGCCAGCGGCTCGTGCGTCACCGAATCCATGACCACGCCGGTGAGCTTGCCCTGGGCCTGCGCCGCACTCCCCATTCCCAGCAAGCAGCAAATTAGCAATAATTGCAAATATCTCATTATGAAATAATAAGGTAAAATAATGACGGCCGGCTAAGCCAGCGCGGCCCGCGTGTTCTGCTCATCCAACGCCAGCTGGGCAATTAGCGCGTCCAGACCGTCGTATTTTTCTTCGGCCCGCAGCCAAGCCACAAACTCCAGCGTCAGCAGTTGGTCGTATAAATCGCCGCTGAAATCAAGTAGGTTCACCTCAATCGTCTGGGCCAAATCAGTGCCAATTGTGGGCCGCACCCCAATACTAAGCATGGCCTGATGCCGCGTGCCCGCCGCCGTAGTGGCCCACACCGCATAAATGCCCCGGGCCGGCACCAGCTTCAACGGCTCCTGAACAGCCAGATTAGCCGTCGGATACCCGATGGTGCGGCCGAGTTTCTGGCCGTGTTCCACCAGCCCCGTGAGCGGATAATGGTAGCCTAAGTAACGGTTGGCCGTGGCGATATCGCCCTGACGCAAGGCCTGCCGAATGCGGGTGCTGCTCACGCCCACGGCATCCACATCCTCGCGTGGAATTTCCTCCACGGTCAGGCCGTAGCGGTCAGCATTTTGGCTGAGATAGTCGAAACCGCCCTCACGATTTTTACCAAAGCGGTGGTCGTAGCCGATAACCAATTGCTTGGCTCCTACGGTTTTCAGCAGCAGGTTCTGGATGTATTCTTCCGAAGTCCACTGCGCGAATTCCTTGGTGAACGGCACAATGAGCAGGTAATCCACACCCCGCTCGGCTAACTTGGCAATGCGCTCATCCAGTGTATTAAGCAGCTGCAAATCCAGCAGTTCGGGGTGGGAGGGAGGCGGCCCCAGCACCAGGCGCGGGTGTGGCCAGTAGGTAATCACCACTGACGGCCCGCCGCTGGTCTGGGCCACCTCACACAGCCGCGCCAGAATGCGCTGGTGCCCCACGTGCACCCCATCAAAGGTGCCGCTGGTAACAACGGCGTTGCCAAGAAACGGAAACTGGGCCGGGTCGCGGATGACGTGCATAAGGCGCCGGAGAAGCGTATTTGAAGGGATAAAAACCGCCACGAAGGTAGCGGGCATGGGCCTGAGACGCCGCAACGACGCAATAATCCGGCGGTGCTACTCCGGGCTGGCTTCAGGGGCTTCCTCGTGCGCCTGGTGTTCCTTCGCCGCCAGAGCATCAGCCTGAAGCGCGGCAAAATACTGCAGCCCAGCGCGGTTAGGAGCCGTTTTCGGCCGCTCATGGCGAGGGCGAGTAGATGCTTCGCCCTCGGGCCGGGGCGGGCGCAGGGCCTCAATGGCATCCAGCGTGAAGGCATCCTCCACCCGATACTCGCCGATACGGGTACGGACCAAGCGCGTGAGGTGCGCGCCGCAACCCAGAGCCACACCCAGGTCGCGGGCTAGGCTTCGGATGTAGGTGCCCTTGGAGCATACCACCCGGAAATCCACCTCGGGCAGCGCAATACGCGTGAGCTCGAAGGCCTTGATTTCGACGGTTTTGGCTTTGATTTCGGCTTCCTGGCCGGTGCGAGCCAGCTCGTAGGCGCGCTTGCCGTCAATTTTCACGGCTGAGAAAATGGGCGGTGTTTGCTGGATTTGGCCGGTGAACTGGGCCGTGGCAGCCGTAATCTGCTCGTCGGTGAGGTGGGCATAGGGGCGGGCCATGTCCACGGCCGTTTCCAGGTCGAAGCTGGGGGTGGTTTCACCGAGGCGGAAGGTGCCGGTATACTCTTTTTCCTGGGCCTGAATGAGGTCGATTTCCTTGGTTTTCTTGCCCGTGCAGAGGATAAGCAGGCCGGTTGCCAAAGGGTCGAGGGTACCGGCGTGGCCGATTTTCTTGATGCGCAGCGTGTTTTTTACTTTGCGCACCACGTCGAAAGAAGTCCACGTCAGGGGCTTGTCCAGGAGCAGGACTTCCCCCGTTTCAAAGTCGAAATCGGCCAGGGTCTTCGTCATTATACCAGATTTAAGGGCAGCTTCAACGCCAACATAATCAACAAAATACCGCCCGCAATGATGCGATAAACACCAAAGGCCCGGAAGCCATATTTGGCCACAAAGCCCACGAACAGCCGGATGGCCAGCAGCGCCACCACGAAGGCCACCGCATTGCCCAGCGCCAGCATTTTCAGCTCGGTGCCCGAGAATAGGTGCGCCACGTCTACACCCTGCGCTTTGGCATCCTTATAATAATCGTAAATGTCCTTCACGGCCGCCGCCGCCATGGTGGGCATGGCCAGGAAAAAGGCAAACTCGGCCGCCGCCTTGCGCGTGAGCTTCTGGGTGAGGCCGCCGATGATGGTAGCGGCCGAGCGGCTGGTGCCTGGCACCACGGCCAGGCACTGGAACAGGCCGATAATCAGCGCTTCCTTGAAGCTGGGATTGGTGACGGGGTGGCCGCCTTCCTGCGGGTCTTCCTGCGGAAACCAGCGGTCGATGAACAGGAGCACCACGCCGCCAATCACGAGCATCACTGCCACGGTCGTCACCGATTCGAGCAGCGCGTCGATGTGCTTTTTGAATAGCAACCCCACCAGCACAATGGGCAGAAAGGCCACCAACAGCTTGAGGTAGAAGTCAATATTCTGAAAAAAGCGCTTGTAGTACACCACAAACACCGACAGAATCGCGCCCAGCTGGATGACCACCAGATAGAGCTTAAAAAACGGCGTGGGCGGAATGCCCAGCAGGGCCGATGCAATAATCATGTGCCCGGTGCTGGAAACGGGCAGAAACTCGGTAATGCCCTCCACGATGGCGAGGAGCAGCGCGTGCCAATAGGTCATTTAACAGGTAATCAGGTGTCAGAAAGCAATTGCTGATGAGCTGTACCGATTCAGGGAAACGGATAAACAGCTCAGCGTAAGTGCTAATAAGGGCGCTTGTAGGCTGGCGCGGCAGCGGGCGCATTGGTCGCAGCTACCGTATCGGCAGTGAAAGCGGGCGTGACCGCGTGAGCTTCAGGAGCCGCAACCACCGACTTATCGCGTACCATGATGGCCGCAAACTCCACGATAAACCCGGCGATGAGCAGCAGCGGCCCGAGCGTAATACCCACGAAATCTTCGCCGTAGTTGGACTTGTCGCCAAACATCATGGTGATGAAGCCGGCGGCCAGCAGGGCCAGGCCCGCCCACATCAGGCGGTAGTTGCGGGGACCAAAGGCGAAGCGGAAGGCGGGTTTGGTGGGTTGCATATAGTATTGTCAGTTATTCGTTGTCGGTTAGAACCTGATGCTGAATGGAAGCAAAGCACAAGGCTCTGAAGGTGTTAATACAAGTCGTCGAGCGACATTTTGAGGTATTTGTGCACGGCGCGGGCCGAGCTGAAAAAGCCGATAACCACGCCCAGTACGATGACGCCGAGCAGCAGCAAGCCGAGGCGCAGGTCGTCGCGCAGCAGGCGTAGCGGCTCCACTTCGAGGTAGGCGTATTGCAGCAGCGCCACCAGAATCAGGGCGGCCAGCAGGCCACTAGCGAGGCCCTGCCACGTAGCCCGCCGCAAAAAAGGTTGCTGTATAAAGAGCCGCGTAGCGCCCACCAGTTGCATGGACCGGATGAGAAACCGTTGCGAGAACAGCGCCAGCTTAATCGTATTGTTAATCAGAATGACCACCACCAGCACCAGCACCGCCGCGAAGCCCAGCAGCACGAGGCTCACCCGCGTCAGGTTGTTGTTGATGCTGGCGAATAAGTCCTGCGGGTACTGCACCTCAAACACGCCGCGCTGGGCTGAAATGCTGCGGTTGAGCTGACCAAGGTGGGTGGTGTCGGTGAATTCGGGCTTGATTTTGAGCACGTAGGCATCGCGCAACGGGTTGTCGCCAAGGAACTGGCGGAAGTCCTCGCCGGTGCTTTGCAGCAGCTGGCGGGCACCTTCTTCCTTGCTCACGAAGCGAATCTGGGGCTTGCCGTTGCGCTCGGCCACGAAGGGCTGCTGGCCGAGGTCCTGCTGCAGGCGCAGCAATTCAGTTTCAGGCAGGTCGCGGTCGAGGTACACCTGCACTTCCAGGTTTTCGCGCACCACTTCGCTTAGCTTTTGGGCGTGCACCAGCAGCAGGCCGAATAAGCCAATCACCACCAGAGCCAGCGTAATGCTGAACACCACGAGCAAAGTAGGGTAGGAGCCGAGCTTTTTCTTGCGGGAATGGGAAGTGGTTGGGGCAGCCATATCCGGCAAAGGTAACAAACCGGGCTAGTAGAACGACAACTCCCCTCCTTAGCTAAGGAGGGGATGCCTTTGGCTGGGGTGGTTGAATTCGTTGAACAACACCCGAACAGGAGGTGCTGCGCGGCGGCAATCCAGGTGCGGGTGTCGTTCAACGAATCCAACCACCCCCGTTTGTGCTGCGCAAAAACTCCCCTCCTTGGCTAAGGAGGGGAGTTGACCGGTACTTTACTACCTACAGGTTCGTGCGTGGGTCGTCGTCCACGGTCATCACCTCTTTGCCTTCGCGGGCTTTCTGAGTGTTGCGCTCCTTCTTCTTCGGGTTTTTGCGCGTGAACAGCTCGCCGAAGGTATTAAACTGCTCGGTGTGCAGCAGCGACAGGCCCGCCCGGGGCTGGTTGATGGTTTCCAGGTCGCGCGGGGTGGTCTCATAGCGCAGCTTTGCCCGGAACTTGCCGTCGGCCCGCAGGTAATACTCCAGGCTGAGGTCGCCGAGCAGGGAGGCTTGGCCGGCGGTATTGCCGGTGCTGATAGGTGTGGTAGAACCGCCAGGCGTTGTGCTGTTTACCAGGTTAGAATTGCTGGTGAAGCCGCCCTCCCGCGTCACGCGTAGGCGGCCGTTCAGGAACGAGTAGCTGAGGCGCACCTGTAGCGCTTGCAACTGCTCGGCGGTAATGCCGTTGATGTTGAAATCAATTTCCAGGTTCTGGTCGATTTGCGAGGTGAGCAGGCCGAGCTGGGTACTCAGCACCTGGCCCAGGCTTTTGAAGGCCGTATTATCCTGCCCCCGAATGGAAATGGTGTTGCCGAACGAGCCCGGCGGCGAAAGTTGCTTAAACACCAGTAGGCTGAAAACCTGCCGGTTGAGTTCCTGCTCATCATTGCGTAGCGAGGTAGTGAAGGCCGCCAAATCGCCCTGAAGCGTGCCCGGCGTGTCGTTGAATTCTAGGTTGAGCTTGATGGCCGGCAGCAGCAGCGGCCCGGTCAGGTTCATCACGGCCGTCACAGGCACCACGGCCACGCTGCCCGACGAGCCCGAGCCCAACACCGGAGCCAGCGAAGTGCGCTGCGTATACGTCGCTGTTACGTTCATTTCGCCGGCCAGCGGGTCGCCGTTCCAGGAAATAATGCCGCCGGGCCGTACTACAAACTCCTTGTTAATCAGGCCTTGCAGCGTGAAGTTGTACGCGCCCCGCACAATTTCCACCTGCCCGTACATATTAAATTCGCCGCGCGTGTCAATGGCCATGCGCAGCTGCCCGGCCGCCGAGCCGCGAATCACATCCCCCGTGCTTTCATCCAGCAAAATCTCCACGTAGGCTTCCGGCGTGATGGTCAGGTTCATATTGAGCTTGATGCCAGACAAATCCACTTTGTCCTGCGCGGCCACCACCACGGCTTTTTTCGTGATGACGGTATCGCCCACCGGGTTGTTGTTCACGAACTTGATGTAGCCGGCCTTCTCGGCCTTCGCGGCGTTATCAAGGGGCAGCGAGACGCGGGTACCGGCCTCGCTACTGGCGCGTACGGTCACGTCCAGGTCGTCGGTGGGGCCGGTCACGCGGGCAGTGCCGGTGGCGTAGGCCGTGCCGAAATACAGCTCGTTGTCCTTGCGTGTGGTGTTGAGCACCTGCATCTTCCGGAAGTTGGCCGCGATGTCCAGGCTCATGTCCTTAAAGCCATGGTGCGTAACGATGCCGTCCACAGTGCCGGTATTACCCAGTACGTCGCGCAGCTTGATGTTGCGGAACTCTATCGACTTATTGGTGAAGCTGATGCGGTCGGCAAATGTGTAGGTCGTGCCCAGGTAGCCGAAGGTGAGGCGGCCGTTGCTCACGTCAACATGCCCAAGCAGATTCGGCGCGCCAAACAGGCCCGTCAGGCGCAGCTCGCCCCGCCCGGTGCCACCCAGATTCTTAAATAGCGACCCCAAAAAGGGCTGCGCCAGCACAATGGGCGCATCATTGAGCGTGCCGGTAAGATTGAACTGGTTGGTCTGGTCCTTCGGCGCGATGTCGCCCAGCACGGTCAGCACCGACTGGCCGGCGCGGGCCACGTCCATGTTCACGCGCAGCTTGCCGGCGGCGTTGTCCCAGTCGCCACGTCCGGCCACCTGCCCAATCAGCGTGCCATCGTATTTCAGCGAGTCCACGCCCAGCGTCGTGCTGATGGCCAGCGGGCCATACACGCCGCTCACGGTGCCCTGCGCGTTCACGCGGCCCGCCAGGTTCTGGCCAGTCAGCGTTTTGAGCGTGGCCAACTCAAAGTCCTTGATTTGCAGCTGCAAGGGTGGCTGATTGGCATCGGGCGAGATAAAGCCCTGCGCCCCCACAAACTGTTCCCCATTGCTGAATGTCAGGTTTTTAATGTCGAATTCCTTGCCGTAGTTGGAGATACGCACCGAGTTATTCTCCGCAATGGTCCAGTCCTTATCCAGCAAATGGACATCCGATTTCCGGAAAATCACCTCCACCGCCCGGGCAAGGAAGCCCAGCGAGCCGTTGATGGTAGCCTTATTGGTAGTGCCCGTCTGGGCCAGCGAGGTCGAAAAGTTGATGCGCTGCTGGTCCCACACGCCTTCCACGATGAATTTTTCGGTGCGCCCCAGCCCCGGCAGCACCTGCCGGTCGCTCGTGATGCTGGCCTGGGCCAGGATATCGGGCTTGTAAGGCAGCTTCGAGGTAAGGAAGTCGAAGTTGTCGTTCACCGTTTGTACCGGGCCGTATCGCAGACTGTCGAGGTGGCCGCCGAGCTGGAAAATCGACGTGGCCCCGTTCCGGAACGAGCCGTCGATGCGGCTTCCGTCGGCCACCCGCAAATCGGGCACAAACAGCGTCAGTACCGGATTAGCCTTTTTTAGATTCAGGAGCAAATCAACCTGATACACCGGCAAAGTGCGCTGGCGTTTGCGGCGGTAGTAGTCGGCTGTGGCCGCCGCATTACTCTCAAAATTGAGCCGGTATTCGGCGATGAGCGTCTGCACGTCGCGCACCACATCGGAGGTGTTGAAGGTGCCGGCCAGGCTGGCATTCAGCGCTTCGGAGCGCAGCGTTACCCGGCGCTGATTCAGGCGGTTGCGGGTGCTCACCACGTCCAGCGTGTCGAGGTTGAGCTTGCGGCCTTCCAGCGCAAAGCGCGAGTGGCGCAGGTAGGCGTGGCCGATGAGCGAGTCGAGCTGCACGCCCTTAAATTTCACGTCGGCGGTGGTGGCCACGGTCAGCGGCTGGCTCATCAGGCCCAGCGTGCGCAGGTTGGCGTGGTCGATTTTGGTTTTGATGTCCACATCCTGATGCTCGCGGTCGAGGTCCACATGGCCGTCGGCCACGAGGGTCACAGCCGGGTCCATCACCGTAATATGGCCATTGAAAGCCTGCTGGTGGAAATCGCCGCTGAGCGTGATGTTGTGGTAACGGTAGCCGTTCAGCCAGATGGCCGGCACCGTGAGCGCGGCCTGCCCCCGCGCAAAGGGCGGCAAAAAGCCTACTCCCGATACCTTCCCGTTCAGCGTCACATCCCGAATAATGCTCTCATCGCCCAGAAACTTGCCCAGTTGAAAAGCATTAGACCGCACCGTGCCCTCATAAGTGGCGTGTGTGAGGTCGGTTTTGGTCTTGAGGTTTACGTCCGTTGCCACAAAGCCTAGTGCCGTGTCGAACGACGCATTGGCCACGAAGTCGTTATAAAAACCTAGTACCTGGCCCTGCAATTTCACCGTGCCCAGGCGCTGCACAATCTTATTGGCCGCCGCTGGCAGCCACTTCTTCAAATCATTAGCCACCACCACCGAAGGCAGCAGGCGCAGGTCAATAAAGCTCTCCTTATAGTTAGGCAGCCCGTCGGCGTGGGCGCGCTTGGCCACAATGTGGGTGCCGGTACCATAGCGCACGTCCAGGTTATTCACCTTGAAATCGCGCACGTAGCCCGTAGCATCGCCCGAAATGGCCACCGACTCGTGCATTTCGCTCAGCTGCGGCGCAAACTTGGCAATGTCATCCGAGTAAACCTTCGAATTGCGCAGGTGCGCAATGGTCTTCATCGAGTCATTGTAATCGGTGAAGTTGCCGAAAACCCGAAACTCAAACCGCACATAATCCTTAATCTGGCTGCGGCCCACGCGCAGGCTCAAATCCTTAAACTCCCAGAAATGCGGCCCATACGTCATGTCCGCCGTGATTTCGCGGAGCGGCGTCCGGGAGGGCGTTTCCACGGCGTGCAGCTGGCTGATGCGCATCCGCAACGTGTCTTCGAGCCGGATTTTGGAGATGTCGGCGTAGATGCTATCGACTAAAAGGTGGTCGTAGTCAATGCTCTGGCCGTAGGTTTTGGCGTGGGGCATGTCGCTTTTCTCGATGGCGAAATGCCCATTGCGCAGCGCCACGGCGGCAATCTGAAAATCGAATGGAGCCGACTTAGCCGTATCCTTCGAAGGGCCAATCAACCGCTTTACCGCCGTCATAAACTGACTGAAAGTGGTGGAGTCAGGCTGGCCGGGCAGGTTTTTTAGCTCAAAGCGCGGTTCATTGAGCGTGAGTTTGGCGATGTGCAAATGGCGCGGGTCGAACACCGAAAACAGCGAAATATCCGCATCCGCCCGCCCAATGCTGAACAGCTCGCCGCCGCGCCGGTCCTTCACGCTCACCGCATCGAGCAGCACCCGCGAAAACGGCCGAATATCGACCGAGCCGATGGTAACCTGCTGCCCTAACTTCTTCGTCAGCATGTCGGCCGCCTCGTGGGCCAGCCGCGTTTGCACGCTCGGAATCCGCAACGCCACCAAGGCCCCCACTACAGCCAATACCACCAGCAGCACGAGGCCCAGCAGTATTTTTAGCAGAATGGCGAAGAAACGACGCACCGGACCAGAGAGATGTGAATGCGAGAATCGCGGGTTAATCCGCAAAGTTGCGGCTTTTTAGTCGTTGCAGCCAACCGAACGTCGGCGAAAACACAACTATCACGCCAAGGGAACGGCCAATGCCGGGTCGGGGTTCAACTCCTTCGGCCGAACTTTGCCGGCGCAATACCCCAAGCCGGCTCTCCGAAGCGGTTGGTTTTTTGCCGCGCCGTGCTCGTTTTCGCCATTAGCTACTCCGAATTTAATCCATGCTCGCTCATCCCATCATCCTCGCCATCGAGTCGTCATGCGACGACACCGGCGCGGCCGTCCTGGCCGGCGGCCAGCTGCTGAGTAACGTCGTGGCCACCCAGAAAGTCCACGAGCAGTACGGCGGCGTGGTGCCCGAGCTGGCCTCGCGCGCCCACCAGCAGCATCTGCTGCCCGTCGTCACGGCCGCCCTCCGTGAAGCCGGCATCACCAAAGCCGACCTCGACGCCGTGGCAGTCACCCAGGGGCCCGGCCTGCTCGGCTCCTTATTAGTAGGCGGCATGTTTGCCAAGACCCTGGCGCTGGCGTTGGACAAGCCGCTGCTGGCCGTGAACCACATGCGCGCCCATATCCTGGCCCATTTCCTGCGTGACCCCAAGCCCGAATTTCCCTTCCTCTGCCTCACCGTGAGCGGCGGTCACACGCAGTTGGTGGTGGTGACCTCGGCCCTGGAAATGGACGTCATTGGCCAAACCATCGACGACGCTGCGGGCGAAGCTTTTGATAAAACCGCCAAGCTGCTCGGCCTGCCGTACCCCGGCGGCCCGCACCTCGATAAGCTGGCCCGCCAGGGCAACCCGCTGCGTTTCGCCTTCCCGGTAGGGGCCATGCCCGGCTACGATTTCTCCTTCAGCGGCCTGAAAACCTCGGTGATGTATTTCCTGAAAAAGGAAGTGGCGGCCAACCCCGATTTCGTGGCCGAAAACCTCCCCGACCTCTGCGCCAGCATTCAGCACACCATTGTGGCCACGCTGCTGCGCCAGCTCCGCCGCGCCGCCGCCGATACTGGCCTGACCCAGGTGGCCCTGGCCGGCGGCGTGGCCGCCAACTCCGGCCTGCGCACCGCCCTGGAGGCCGAAGCGGTGGCGCAAGGCTGGCAGGTGTTCATCCCGGACTTCGCCTTTTGCACCGATAACGCCGCTATGGTGGCCATGACCGCGCATTTCCAGTTCGAAGCCGGTGATTTTGCCACCCAGCTCAGCAGCCCCAACCCGCGCCTGAAGCTCACGTAGGCGTAGCTTCGCGCCCCGTTCGCGGCGATGTAGCACTGGCTTCAGCTTGTGCCCGCCAGAGCAAAGCACCGGCTAAAGCAGGTGCTACAACCCATTACCATCATGGCCAAAGACGATAAACCTGTCATCATCAACATCAAAAACCGCCGCGCCAGCCACGAATACACCTTTCTGGCCAAGTATGACGCGGGCGTGATGTTGCAAGGCACCGAAATAAAAAGCATCCGCGAAGGCAACGTAAACCTTACCGATGGCTACTGCACCTTCGACCACAAAGGCGACCTCTGGATTCACAGCATCCGCATCGCGCCTTATTCCTTAGGTACTTACAACAACCACGACGCCATGCGCGCCCGCAAGCTCCTGCTCAACAAGCGCGAGCTGAAGCAGCTGGCTGGCAAGAGCGTCGACCAGGGCCTCACCATCATCCCCCTGCGCCTGTTCGTGACGGACCGCGGCTTCGCCAAAATCGAAATCGCCCTTGCCCAAGGCAAAAAGCTCTACGACAAGCGCAACGACCTGAAGGAAAAAGCCCAGAAGCGCGACATGGAACGCTTTTAAGCGAGTGACTGAGCGGCAGAGTGACTGAGTGAAAAGAGGGCGTATGTATAATGTCCTGCCTTTCTTTGCATCAAATCACTCAGTTGCTCTGGCACTCAGTCGCTCATTACTCAGTCACTCCCTCACCCCGTCACTCCTTTGAATCCCGGCATCTGCGCGCTTAGCGCCGTCCCCGTCCGCGCCGAGCCCAACGACCGGGCCGAGCTCGTCACCCAGCTGCTTTTCGGCGAGTGCTACCACATTCTGGTGAAGCAGGAAAGCTGGCTGCAAGTCCAGCTCGCGGCCGACGACTACGTGGGCTGGATTGATTTCAAGCAGCACACGCCCGTTTCGCCCGAGTACTACGCCGCCTGGCGTGCCCAGGACCACCCTCGTGCCCTCGACGTGGTGCAGGCCGTGAGCGACGCCACCACCAAAATCCCGCTCACGCTGGGCTGCCGGCTGCCATTTTTCGATGGCATGAACGTGCGCATCGGCGAGCGCAACTACTTCTACAACGGCACCGCCACCAACCCCACCGCCGCCCCCGATGCCGCCCGCCAGGCCCTGCTGCTGCGCAAAGTGGGCCTGCTCCACCTGAAAGCGCCCTACGTGTGGGGCGGCAAAAGCATCTTCGGCCTCGACTGCTCTGGCCTCTGCCAGCAGCTCTACGGCCTAGTCGGCATCCAGCTCCCGCGCGATGCCCGCCAACAAATCGACCACGGCCGCCCCGTGCACTTCGTAGCCCAGGCCAAATTCGGCGACCTCGCCTTCTTTGACAACGCCGAAGGCCGCATCGTGCACGTCGGCATGGTGATGGACGAAGGCCAGATTCTGCACGCCCACGGCGAAGTCCGCCTCGACCCGCTCGACCACAACGGCATCTACAACCGCGACCGGCAAAAGTATTCGCACAAACTGCGCTTGATAAAGCGCCTGCTACCGGAGTAGGAGGGAGGAAATTAAGAGTAAGAAGAACGTCATGCAGAGCGCAGCGAAGCATCTTGCCCGCCACCAGTAAACCTTCGATTGGATTACTAGTGGCAGACAAGATGCTTCGCTGCGCTCTGCATGACGTTCTTGCTTCGTCCCTGATTCCCCGCTGAACTTAACCCCAACACGCTTGTTTATCTGGTCGGAAACCGCTAGCTTTCGGCGGGTTATCCGAAACCCAACGCGTGTATGGACCAAAAAGTGTTAGTGCTGAATGGCGACTATACCGCCATCACCCTGTGCAGCGTGCAAAAGGCGTTTGTGCTCCTGTTTCTCGACAAAGCCGAGATGGTAGCCAAGTCCGACGGCACCCTTCGAACGATTTCGCAGGCCTACCCCAAGCCAAGCATCATCCGCTTGCAGCGCTACGTGCGCGTGCCCTACAAAGGCATTGCCCTGAGCCGCCACAACATCTTCAAGCGCGACCATTTCGAGTGCCAATACTGCGGCTCGACTAAAAATCTCACGCTCGACCACGTCGTGCCCCGCTCCCGGGGCGGAGAATCTTCGTGGACCAACCTGCTCACGGCCTGCGCCCGCTGCAACCACGCCAAAGGCCACCACACACCCAATGAAGCGGGTTTAATCATCCGGCAGCAGCCCAAAAAGCCGACCCTGGCGGGTTTCCTGCGCCTCTCGGCGGGCACCATCGACCAGAACTGGCACGCGTATCTAAACTAAGTTCGGCCGTGCCGCGTTGGAGCGAAGTACATTTGTACTTCATCTTCCCCAATTCGTGCCCATGGCCTTACCCAAATTCGCCGCAACTCGTTCATTTCACACCGAGTTGAAAACCCGGATAAATCAATACTTTGAAGAATCCGGCCGGCCAATGACGGGTAATGCCAGTCTCTTGTTCAAAGCAATATTTCTGGTTGGCCTGATGGTGGCACTCTACGTCCACCTCGTATTCTTCACGCCCGCCACCGGCTGGGCTCTGCTAGAATGCGCCCTGCTTGGCTGCGTCATCGCCGCCATCGGCTTCAATGTAATGCACGACGGTGCCCACGGCAGCTTCTCACGCTTCCCGTGGATGAACAAGCTGGCCGCTTACACGCTCGGCGTGCTCGGTGGCAGCCCCTACATGTGGAACTCCAAGCACAACCTCATCCACCACACCTACACCAACATCGAGGGACACGACGACGACATCAACATCCAGCCCTGGATGCGCATGACGCCCGACCAGCCCAAGCACCCGCTGCACAAGTACCAGCACTTCTACTTCTGGGCGCTCTACTGCATGCTCTACACGTCCTGGATTTTCGCCATGGACTACCAGAAGTATTTCTCCCGCCAAATCGGCGCCATCGGCCTCAAGCCCATGAACACCGGCGAGCACGTCAGTTTCTGGGGCTTTAAAGTGCTGAACCTCTTGCTCTACGTGGCCCTGCCCATCTACATGGTTGGCTTCCTGCCGTGGTTCGCCGGCTTCATGCTGAGCACCGCCGTAGCCGGCCTCGTCCTGAGCATGGTGTTCCAGTTGGCCCACACCGTGGAAGATGCCGCCTTTCCAGTGCCGTGCCCCACTACCCACAAGCTCGAAGACGAGTGGGCCATCCACCAAGTACGCACCACGGCGAACTTCGCTACCGATAACAAATTGGTTAGCTGGTTGGTAGGCGGCCTCAACTTCCAGATAGAGCACCATCTGTTCCCGAAAATCTCGCACGTACACTACCCCGCCATCAGCAAAATCGTGCAACAGGTATGCATCGAGTTCGATGTGACGTACAACAACTACGCCCGTACCCGCACCGCCATTGCCTCGCACGTCGGCTTCCTCCGCCAGATGGGCCGCGCCGCGTAGAGACGCATATTAGCGTCTCGTCGTTGAACGATAACAGAAGTATGAAAAAGGCCCCGACGCAATTGCATCGGGGCCTTTTTCATGCTTCTGAAAGCCGTTTACTTGCCAATAAATGCCAGCAAGTCAGCAGTCAGCTTATCCTTCTCGGTGAAGAACAAGCCATGCGGCGCGCCTTCGTACACCTTCAGCTCAGCGCCAGCTACCATTTTGGCGGTGCGTTCGCCGCTTACCGGGAACGGCACCGTCTGGTCCTTATCACCGTGAATCACGAGCGTAGGCACGGTTATCTTTTTCAAATCATCGCGGAAGTCCGTGCCTGAGAACGAGGTCACGCAGTCGTCCGTGGCGTTAGGTGCGGCTAGTGTGGTCACTGTCTGGTTCCAGTTCAGCACCGCCTGGCTCACGGGGTGACTGATGAGGCTCTGGCCGTAGAAGTCCTTGGCAAAGCCTTCCAAGAAGGCAAACCGGTCTTTGGCAATGCCCTCGTGCATACCGTCGAATACTTTCTGCGGTACGCCGTCGGGGTTGTCACCGGTTTGCAGCATGTAGGGCGTCACGGCGCTCACAAATACCGCCTTAGCCACCCGCGCCTGTCCGTAGTTGCCGATGTAGCGGGCAATTTCGCCGCCACCCATCGAGAAGCCCACCAGCGTCACGCCGGTCAGGTCGAGTTCGGTCAGCAGCGCGTTCAGGTCCGAGGCCAGCGTGTCGTAGTCATAGCCGCCCCAAGGACGCGACGAGCGGCCGAAACCGCGCCGGTCGTAGGCAATCACACGCTTGCCGGCCTTGGCCAGCGCCACCGCCTGATGCTCCCACATGGTATGGTCGAGCGGCCATCCGTGGATGAGCACTACCGGCGCGCCCTGGCCCCAGTCTTCGTAAAAAATCTGGACCGGATGCCCGGCTGCGTCGTTGCCTGCTTTGATATGAGCCATTTGTGAAAGGAGTTTTAGATGAATTGATACATCCTCCTTACGGGCGGGGCACAGTGAGAGGTTTTGCGGCCTTGTGCTAAGATTGTGGGTTATTGCAATAAACTGTGCAGGTCACAACGACTTTACCATACCTGTTCCGTCATACAAAAAATCTGATATGAAAGGGATAATATTCAAAACTTGCTGCTTTTGCTTGATGGTCACAGGATGTGCCCAGCCTTCTCCAGTGCTTAAGCATGCTATAGCATTGGGAGGAAATGTGAGCTTCTCAATTCCATCTGAATGGGCAAATCACCAGATAATTCACGGATGGACTTCTGATTGCAGCGGATGCTCCTATAGCGAAGCAAGTGACTATTTTGGAGAAGATTCTTTGGTGCAAATACATATAACTCCTCCCGAGAGAAACTTTTGTATCGTTGGCTCAGAAATCCAACCAGGGAGCTTCAATCGTTCCATTGCCTTTAAGCCAGATGTGAAGGCAGAATCTCAGGTCTTAAAACAGAAAAACCCTTCTGCTACAGATGAGGAAATAGTTGTCTCACTGGAAAACAAAACAATAGAAATCAGCTACAAAGGGAAGACGGATGAAAAAGGCCCTGTGTACTATTGTAAATCAATCAGCTATTTCGGGCCTAACCGTAAAGTGCGGGTTTTCTTTAAAGGCAAAGACAGCCGGGAATTCAGAGAAACGGTAGCTGCTGTGCGCAATAGCATCCAAATCAAGTCAGCCTTTCTGAATGAGGAGATTGGCAAGTAAAGAACCTGCCTTTAGCATTCGGAAAACCACCTGAAAACCCGTACCTTTGCGGCCCCGCCAGGGTGGCGGGCCTTGCTGCACAACGGCAAGGTGTTCAATAAGAACCGCGAATTGGCCCGGGTACCGGCCTTCTCGTTTATCTAAGAGGTACCCAAAAGCTATTATGGCAGAATTGATTGATGATTTTGATTGGGACAACGTTGGAGCCACTGGCTTCGGCGGTAACTATTCTTCGGACCAGCGTGCTGAGATGGAGAAAATGTACGGCGACACGCTGACGACCGTACAGGAGGAAGAAGTAGTGAAGGGTACCGTAGTTGGCATCACCGACCGCGACGTAATCCTGAACATCGGCTTCAAATCCGATGGCCTTGTGTCCATCACCGAATTCCGCGACCTGCCCGACCTGAAAATCGGTGACGAGGTTGAGGTGTTCATCGAAGACCAGGAAGACATCAACGGCCAGCTCATCCTGAGCCGTAAGAAAGCTAAAATCAAGCAGGCCTGGAAGGCCATTTACGATGCCCTCGAGCTGGATACCATCCTCGAAGGTGTAGTGAAGCGTCGTACCAAAGGCGGCCTCATCATGGAGCTCGACGGCGTGGAAGCCTTCCTGCCCGGCTCGCAAATCGACGTGAAGCCCATCCGCGACTTCGACATTTATGTTGGCCGTCGTATGGAAGTGAAAGTTGTGAAAATCAACTCCGCTTTCGACAACGTGGTGGTTTCGCACAAAGTACTCATCGAGAAAGACCTCGAGAAGCAGCGTGAGGCTATCCTGAACAACCTTGAGAAAGGTCAGATTCTGGAAGGCAACATCAAGAACATGACCAATTTCGGCGTGTTCATCGACCTCGGCGGTGTCGACGGTCTGCTGCACATCACGGACATCTCGTGGGGCCGCATCGCTCACCCGAGCGAAGTGCTGACCCTGGACCAGAAACTGAACATCGTGGTTCTGGACTTCGACGAAGCCAAGAAGCGTATCAGCCTCGGTCTGAAGCAGCTGACGCCCCACCCGTGGGATTCGCTGCCGGCCGACCTGCAGCCGGGTTCGAAAGTATCGGGTCGCATCGTGAACGTGGCCGACTACGGCGCTTTCATGGAAGTGGTACCCGGTGTGGAAGGCCTCATCCACGTTTCGGAAATGAGCTGGAGCCAGCACCTGCGCAACCCGCAGGACTTCATCAAGCAGGGCGACACGGTAGAAGCGCAGATTCTGACGCTCGACCGCGAAGACCGCAAGATGAGCCTTGGCATCAAGCAACTGACCGAAGACCCGTGGACTCGTGGCGATTTCGCCGACAAGTACGCCGTGGGCACCAAGCACAGCGGCCTCGTGCGCAACCTGACCAACTTCGGCCTGTTCGTTGAGCTGGAAGAGGGTGTAGACGGCCTCGTGCACGTATCGGACCTGAGCTGGACCAAGAAAATCAAGCACCCATCGGAAATGGTGAAGGTGGGCGACAAGCTGGACGTTGTTGTGTTGGAGCTGGACCTCGGCGCTCGCCGCCTGGCCTTGGGCCACAAGCAGCTGGAAGAAAACCCCTGGGATACCTTCCAGACGGTGTTCACCCCCGGCTCGGTTCACAAGGCTACCATCACCGAGAAGTCGGAGCGTGGCGCGGTACTCGAATTGCCTTACGGCATCGAGGGCTTCGCTTACCCCAAATCGCTGGTGAAGGAAGATGGCTCGAACGCTGAAAACGGTGAGTCGCTCGACTTCCGCGTAACGGAGTTCTCGAAGGATGACCGCCGCATCGTGCTCTCGCACACGGCTGTATTCAACAAGGAAGCCGCCGCTGAAGACGACAGCCGCAACAACAAGTTCAAGAAGAAAACCAACGCGAAAGCTGGCGAACCCCAGGGCGAAGGCAAAATCAGCGACTTGAAGAAGACGGAAGAGAAGTCGACCCTCGGCGACCTCGACGCTCTGAGCGCCCTGCGCGACCAGATGATGGGCAACGAGCGCAAGGCTGGTGAGCAGAAGCTCGCCGCCGCTGCCAAGGCTCCTAAGGCCGAAGCCGCTCCGAAAGCTGAGAAAGCCGAAGCTCCCGCCGCCGAAGCTGCTCCCGCGGCTGAAGAAGGTGGTCTGCTGGCCAGCATCAGCGGTGCTGCTGCTGCTGCTATCGACACCGTGAAGCACGCTGCTTCCGACGCTGTTGATGCCGTGACGCACTCGGAGGCTTTCCACAAAGCTTCGGAAGTAGCCGGTGACCTGGTGGACAAGGCCAAAGGCCTGGTTGCCGGTGACGACGCTGCCGACAAAAAAGACGACGAAGCCAAAGCCTAACCGCCTAGCTTAGTTGCAGAAAGGAGCCCCGGCATTCGTGCCGGGGCTTTTTTTGTGCCGAAACCTTGCTCAGCCCAAACTGGCTGCCTACCTTTGCGCTCCCAAAAGACCACTACTGGTGACGTGACCGAGTGGCTAGGTAGAGGTCTGCAAAACCTCCTACGGCGGTTCGAATCCGCCCGTCACCTCTGATTATTGTTGCGAAAAAGCCCCATTTGCCACCCGGCCGATGGGGCTTTTTTCGTGCCCGGCGCGGCGCGCGGCGGGTTTTGGGCACATTATGCCTACATTTCGTAGCCAAGCTGGGCCATTGGCCGTACTTGCGCCTGAACCCCGTCTCTTACCACCCCATCCCCTTATGAAGATTGTTGACCTCCGCACCATGCGCGGGCCGAGCTATTGGTCTGTTAAACATCACAAACTCATTGTTGCCAAAGTTGATTTGCAGGAGTTTGCCGGCCAGTGGTCGAATGCCGTGCCGGGCTTTGCCGGGCGGTTGATGAAGCTGTTTCCGAATATCGGGACCGTGCAGCCGGGCGGCATGAGCGGCAAGCAGGCCGCCAAGCACCAGCCCCTGACCCTGGAGGCCCTGAATGACGGTGAGCCGCTGGGCTACGTCATCCAGCACGTGGCGCTGGAACTGCAGCGGCAGGCCGCCATGCCCGTGTATTGGGGCAAGAGCTACCCGGCGCACGAGGAAGGGGTGGAGTACGTGGTGTTTGCCTACCAGGAGGAGCGCGCTGGCCGCCGCGCCGCTGAGGCCGCCGTGGAAATCGTGGAAGCCGTGTGCAAGAAGGAAAAGGTGGATTTGAAACCCATTATCACCGAGCTGCACGAAATTCGGGAGGATGAATTTTTTGGGCCAAGTACCTACAGCATCGTGGCTGAGGCGGCTTCGCGCAACATTCCTTACATCCAACTCAAGAATTCCAGTATTATCCAGTTGGGCTATGGGGTAAATCAGAAACGCATTTGGGCCACTACGACCAGCCTGACTTCGCATGCGGGCGTGGAAGTGGCTGGCAATAAGAACCGCACCAAGGCCATGCTCAACGATGCGGGCGTGCCCGTGCCGCGCGGTACCACGGTGTACTCCGAGGCTGGTCTGCGCGATGCCATTGATGAACTGGGCTTCCCCATCGTGACCAAGCCGCTGGACGGCAACCACGGCAAGGGCGCCACCATCCGCATCATGAACTGGAAGGATGCCGCCGAAGGCCTGAAAGCCGCGCAAGTGTACTCGCGGGCGGTTATTGTGGAGCAGTTCATCGAAGGCTTCGATTTCCGCCTGTTGGTGGTGAACGGCAAGCTCATTGCCGCTGCCAAGCGCACGCCGGCCGCCGTGACGGGCAACGGTAAAAGCACCATTCAGCAGCTCATTGATGAGGTGAACAAGGACCCGCGCCGGGGGATTGGCCACGAAAAGGTGCTCACCAGCATCAAGGCCGACAAGCACACGCTGGATATCCTCAAGGCCCGCAAGCTGAGTCTGAAGTCAGTACTGCCGGCCGGCGAGGAAATATACCTGAAAAGCACGGCCAACATCAGCACCGGCGGCACCGCCACCGACGTGACCGACCAGATGCACCCTTATAATGTGCTGCTGGCTGAGCGCGTGGCCGGCATCGTGGGTCTGGACATCTGCGGAATTGACTTGATGGCCACGGATATCGCCGTGCCGCTGAATGAAAGCCGGGGTGCCGTGATTGAGGTGAATGCCGCGCCGGGCTTCCGGATGCACATTTCGCCCGCTGAGGGCCTGCCGCGCAACGTGGCCGCCCCGGTGGTGGACATGTTGTTTCCGCGTGGCAGCACGGCCCGCATTCCGATTATCGCCGTGACCGGCACCAACGGCAAAACCACCACCACGCGCCTCATCGCGCATCTGGTGGCCAGCAAGGGCTACAAAGTGGGCTTCACCACTACCGACGGCATCTACATCCAGGGTGTGCAGCTGCAAAAGGGCGACTGCACCGGCGGCCAAAGCGCCGAGTTCGTGCTGAAAGACCCGACGGTGAACTACGCCGTGCTCGAAACGGCCCGCGGCGGCATGCTGCGCTCGGGCCTAGGCTTTCATAACTGCGATATCGCGGTGGTAACCAACGTAGCGGCCGACCACCTCGGCATGCGTGACATCTACACGGTGGAGGAAATGGCGGCTGTGAAGGGCGTGCTGCCCCGCACGGTGCGCAAAAACGGCTGGGCCGTCCTCAATGCCGACGACGACCTGGTGTATGCCATGGCCCGCACCGTGGATTGCCGCGTGGCCCTGTTCAGCATGGATGAAAAGAACCCGCGCATTCTGGAGCACGTGGAGGCCGGCGGCGTGGCGGCCGTGTACGAGGAAGGCTATGTCACGATTTACCGCAATAGCTACAAGCTGCGTATCGACCGGGCCGCCGAGTTTCCGGTGACGTTTGAGGGGCGGGCGGGCTTCAACATTGAAAACTGCCTGGCGGCGGCGCTGGCCGGCTACCTGGCGGGCTTTGAGAGCGACGACATCAAAACCGCGCTGCGCACCTTCGTGCCCTCGGCCACGAAAACGCCGGGCCGCATGAACGTCTACAAATTCCCCAAGTTCGACGTGGTGGTAGACTACGCCCACAACACGGCGGGCATCACCAAATTTGCGGAGTTCATGGAGGCCACGCCGGCCACCCGCAAAATCGGCATCGTATCGGGCCTGGGCGACCGCCGCGACGAAGACACGCTGGGCTTCGCCCGCATCGCCGGCCGCATCTTCGATGAAGTCATCCTGCGCCAGGACCGCGACCTGCGCGGCAAGTCGAAGGAGTTCCTCAAGGAAATCATGGAGCGCGGCCTGCGCCTCGACAAGCCCGACCTGAAAATCACCTACATCGAAAAGGAGCCCGACGCCATCGACCACGTTCTGAAAACGGCCCCGCAAGGCGCGGTTATCACCATGTTCGCGGAGAACATCGCGGCCACCATCGCCAAGCTGGACGAGTTCGAGAAGACGAGCACGGTGGGGTAGGAGCGAGGCTATTACCCATTGAAAAGTAGGGTGCGGGGACTTATTCCCGCACCCTATTTTTGTATCATCCCATAACCAGCGCGTTGCGCTACTTCCTTTCCTCTATGCTAAACATTTCCTCTTCCCCATTTCCTGCCGCATTGGTTCGCACCCTGCTGGCCATTTTCCTGCTCGCCTTGCGCCTCCCGGCGGCGGCTCAGGCCCCGGCCTGGCAGTCGGCGCAGGCCGTAGCTGCGGCCACAACGGTGGCCACCGGTAATGGCTCGCAGGTTACGGCAACGGCGGTTGATGCGGCGGGCAACGTATTCCTGACCGGGACTTTCTTCAGCACGGTGGTGCTGGGTGGCACCACGCTGACTAGCCTCGGAGGCTCTGACGTGTTCGTGGCCAAGTTCAACCCGGCCACTAACCAGTTCGTGTGGGCACAACGGGCCGGCGGCACGGATGACGACGGAGCCAACACCCTGGCCTTGAGTGGTGCCAGCGTGTATATAGCCGGGTCTTTTCGTAGCCCCACAGCGGGCTTTGGTACCACCACCCTGACCACTGTGGTCGCTGCCAACGTGTTCGTAGCCAAGCTCACCGACGCGGGCAGCACGGGCAGCTTTGTCTGGGCGCAACGGGCTGGAGGTACGGGCACTGCTTCAGCCTATGCACTGGCCGTGAGCGACACCAGCGTGTACGTGGCGGGATTTTTCATCAGCCCCACGGCGGGCTTTGGTGCCATCACCCTGACCAATGCGGGCCCTAATGGCTCTTCCGACGTGTTCGTGGCCAAGCTCAGCGACGCGGGCCCCACGGGCAGCTTCGCCTGGGTGCAGCAGGCCGGCGGCACGGACTACGACGAAGCCACCGCGCTGGCCGTGAGCGGCACTAGTGTGTACGTGACTGGGTCTTTCATGAGCCCCACGGTGAGCTTTGGTTCCACCACCCTGACCACTGCGGGTGGTCGAGATGTGTTCGTGGCCAAGCTCATGGATGCGGGCCCAACGAGCAGCTTCGCCTGGGCGCAGCGGGCCGGCGGCACGGGGGGCGACTATGCCAATGCACTTGCCGTAAGCGGCACCAGTGTGTACGTGGCCGGCAGTTTTTCCAGCCCCACGGCGGGCTTTGGCCCCGCCACCCTGACCAATACGGGCGCTAATACGGGCGCTTCGGACGTGTACGTGGCCAAGCTTACCGACGCGGGCAGCACGGGCAGCTTCATCTGGGCACAGCAGGCCGGCGGCACAGGCACCGAAACAGCCCGCACGTTGGCCGTGAGCGGCACTAGCGTGTACGTGGCGGGGGATTTTCTGAGTTCCACGGCGGGCTTCGGCCCCGCTACCGTGACCAATATGGGGCTTTCTGACGTGTTCGTGGCCAAGCTCACCGACGCAGGCCTCACGGGCAGCTTCGCCTGGGCGCAGCGGGCCGGCGGCACGGGCTACGATAGAGCCCAAACACTGGTCGTGAGCGGCACCAGCGTGTATATAGCTGGGTACTTTCAGAGCCTCACAGCTGACTTTAGCACTATCACCCTGACCAACCCGAACACCAACACCCCTCTCGGCTTCCTGGCCACCCTCACCGACCCCACCATTACGGCCACGGCCGCCAGCCGCGCCCTGGCCCCGGCGCAGCTCTTCCCCAACCCCGCCCACCACACGGCCAGCCTGCGCCTGCCCGCTGGCACCGCTCCCGCGCCCCTCACCCTCACAGATGCCTTGGGCCGGGCCGTGCGCCGCTACCCCGTCCCGGCCGGCCCCGAGGCCGCCCTCGACCTGCAAGGCCTGCCCGCCGGCCTCTACCTGCTGCGCGGTGCTGGCCCCGCCCAGCGCCTGGCGGTGGAGTAGGTCCTTGTTTTTGCTAACCCCCTTTTCCTTTCCTGATGAATTTTTTTTCCTCTTTTTTTTTCGTGGGCCTGCTGGTCCTGCTCCTCCTCGCCTTGCACATGCCGGCGGCGGCCCAGGTCCCTGCTTGGCAATCGGCACGGGCCGTCGCAGCGGCCACAGCGGCAGCAGCCAATAACTACTCGGAAGTGAGGGCCACGGCCGTTGATGCGGCGGGCAACGTGTACCTGACCGGAATTTTTAGTAATACGGTGGTGCTGGGCGGCACCACGCTCACGAGCCTCGGAAGCTATGACGTGTTCGTAGCCAAGTTTAACCCGGTCAGCAACCAGTTCGTGTGGGCGCAACGGGCCGGCGGCACAAGCTACGAATATGCTACCGCCCTGGCTGTGGATGGCAGCAGTGTGTACGTGGCGGGGTATTTCGGTAGCTCCACGGCGGGCTTTGGACTCACCACCCTGACCAATGCGGGCTTTGATGACGTATTCGTAGCCAAGCTCACGGATGGGGGCAGCACAGGCAGCTTTGTCTGGGCGCAGCGGGCAGGCGGTCCGAGCAACGATGATGCCAACGCGCTGGCCGTGAGCGGTACCAGTGTGTACGTGGCCGGAGCTTTTGGTAGCTCCACGTTGGGCTTTGGCCCCACCACCTTAACCAATATAGGTGGTACTTCAGGCGCTTATGATGTGTTCGTGGCCAAGCTGACCGATGCGGGCAGCACGGGCAGCTTCGTGTGGGCGCAACGGGCCGGCGGCACGGACTATGACGGTGCCAGCGCGCTGGCCGTGAGTGGCACCAGCGTGTACGTGGCCGGTGAGTTTGGCAGCGCTACGGCAGGCTTTGGTGCAACCACTCTGGCCAATGTGGGCACTACTGTGGGCAATTCTGACATATTCGTGGCCAAGCTGACCGATGCGGGCAGCACGGGCAGCTTCGCGTGGGCGCAACGGGCCGGCGGCACAGACTATGACGGCGTCGGCGCGCTGGCCGTGAGCGGTACCAGCGTGTACGTAGCCGGTGGTTTTCGGAGCCCCATTGCGAGCTTTGGCACCACTGCCCTGACCAATACAGGGGCCTATGATGCATACGTGGCCCGGCTCACCGATACGGGTAGTATGGGCAGCTTCAACTGGGCGCAGCGGGCCGGCGGCACAGGCTACGAATTTGCCAAAGCACTGGCCGTGAACGGCAGCAGCGTGTACATGGTGGGCTATTTCAGAAGCCCCACGGCAGACTTTGGCCCCACCATGCTGACCAATACCAATACGGTCTCTTCCGACGTGTTCGTATCCAAGCTCACTGACGTAGGTAATGCAGGCAACTTCGTGTGGGCACAGCGGGCCGGCGGTGCGGACTATGACGAAGCCAATGCCTTGGCTGTGAGTGGCACCAGCGTGTATGTGGCGGGTTTTGTCCAGAGTCTCACAGCGAGCTTCGGCTCCATCACCCTTCCCAAACCGAGCTCCAACAATGCCCTCGGCTTCTTGGCCACCCTCACCGACCCCACCCTCACGGCCACCGCCGCCGCCCGCACCCTAACCCCCGAGCAGCTCTTCCCCAACCCCGCCCACGGCACGGCCACCCTGCGCCTGCCCGCCGGCACCGCGCCCGCGCCCCTCACCCTCACCGACGCGCTGGGCCGGGCCGTGCGCCGCTACCCCGCCCCGGACGGCCCCGAGGCCGCCCTCGACCTGCAAGGGCTGCCCGCCGGCCTCTACCTGCTGCGTGGTGCCGGCCCGGTCCAGCGCTTGGCGGTAGAATAGGGGAGTATTATCTACATAAAAAAAGCCGCTCCCAAGAGCGGCTTTTTTTATGTAATGCGAACTAAACGTTCAGGCTATTTCAGCGTGAAGGTCGTTTTGCCCATCAGCTGGCCGCTTTCGTAGAGCTCCACCGTGTGCAGGCCCTTCTTGTATTCGGCACCTTTGGCGTACACGAATTCCAGTTTCTGCTTGGTGTTGTCGTACACCACATCCTGCTTCTGGGTGTAGAACGCCTCCTGGCCATCCACGGTGAAGGTGCCGCCGCCGGTGCTCAGGTTGTAGAGGGCCGCACCATCGGGCTCCAGGATGCGCAGGTAAATGGCTTTGGTTTCCTTCGGCGACACGTCGTTGCGGGCCAGGTTGGCGGTGATTTTGATTTTCTCCACGCGCTTGGCTTTGAATTCTTCCTTGTCGTCGTCCTTCTCCTTGTTTTTGGAGGTGATGATGGCGACATGGATGTTATCGGCCTGCAGGCGCGAGGCTACCGATACTTTCTCCGACAGCTCTTTGTTGCTGCGCACCACCGTGCTGATGGTATCAGACAGCTTGTTCTGCTTCTCTTTCAGCGTGGTGGTTTCGGTGTAAAGCGACTCGTTGTCCTTTTTTAGCTGGGCAATGTCGTCATCCTTCTTGCGGAGCTGGCCTTCCAGGTTCTGGGCGCGCTGCTTGAACAGGTTTTGCTGGGCGATGGAGAAGCTGCCGGCCTTGAAGGAGCGCAGTTTCAGCAGGTCAGCATTCACGCCGGCGATTTTAGCTTCGAGCGAATCGTTGCTCAGGCCCAGGGCTTGCAGCTCCTGGCTTTGGCGCTCAAAATCAGCCTTTAGGGCTTCGTACTGCTTGATTTGCTCCTGGAGCTTGCTGTCCTTTGCCTTCACTTCGGTGGTCAGCACTTCGTTCTGCTGGCCTTTCTGCTGGTTGAGGTAAAACAGAACGCCGTTGATACCCAGGAGTACCAGCACGAGGGCTACCCAGAGGAGGACGCGGCTGTTATTGGAGCGGGGTTCGGGGGTTTCGTTCGGGTCCATGCGGGAATAGTTAAGCGAGAGAAGCGGGAAAAAAATCAAGGTTCGTGCCGCTGTGCGCCGCGTACCTTTGGCGTAAAAATAGGGGACTTTATTGCCCTGGCAAGTTTATTCTATACTTCGGCCCTATGGAAACGGTTTCTGCGAACTTCGATGCGGCCTACTGGCAAGCACGTTACGCCACCGGCCGCGATGGGTGGGATGCCCACACCATCACCCCGCCGTTGCGCGCCTATTTCGACCAGCTCGATGTGGCCGCGCAGCCGCGCATCCTCATCCCCGGGGCCGGCCGCGCCTACGAAGCCGAGTACCTGCACCAGCTGGGTTTCCGGCAGGTGTTCGTGGCCGATATCGCCCCGGAAGCCCTCGCCGCGCTGGCCACCCGCGTACCCGATTTCCCCCGGGAACACCTGCTGCTGGCCGACTTCTTTGCCCTGCCCAACGACCCCGCCTACGATTTAATTGTGGAGCAGACGTTTTTCTGTGCACTGAACCCAGCGCTGCGCCCGGCGTATGCCCGGCAGTGCGCCAACCTGCTGCGCCCCGGCGGCACGCTCATGGGCCTCCTGTTTGATACTGATTTCGGCCCGGTGCAGGAGCCGCCATTTGGCGGCAGCCGGGAGGAATACCGCGCCTATTTCGCCCCGTATTTTGAGTTTCGGCATTTCGAAACCGCTACCAATTCGCTCAAGCCCCGGCAGGGGCGGGAGCTGTTTATTTGTTTGAAAAAGAAATAATATCCCATGCTCCAAGCCCTCGCCAACACCCTCCCGCACTTCCGCCACACCAATTCTGGCCAGTTTTTCCTCATGGCCGGCCCCTGCGTCATCGAAGGTGAGGACATGGCCCTGCGCATCGCCGAGCGCATCAAGCACATGACGGATAAGCTGCAGATTCCCTTCATCTTCAAGGGCTCGTACCGCAAGGCCAACCGCTCGCGGCTGGACTCCTTCACCGGCATCGGCGACGAAACGGCGTTGCGCATTCTGCAAAAAGTGGGGCGCGAAATCGGAGTGCCCACGGTGACGGACATCCACGAATCGACCGAAGCCGCGCTGGCCGCCGAGTACGTCGACGTGCTGCAAATCCCGGCCTTCCTGTGCCGACAGACCGATTTGCTGGTGGCCGCCGCCCAGACCGGTAAGGTCGTCAACATCAAAAAAGGCCAGTTCCTAAGCGGGGAGGCCATGAAATGGGCCGTGGACAAGGTGCGCCAGGCCGGCAACCCCAACGTCATTCTCACCGAGCGCGGCAACTCCTTCGGCTACTCCGAGCTGGTGGTCGACTTTCGCAACCTGCCCACCATGCGCCACTTCGAAGTGCCCGTGGTGATGGACGTGACGCACTCGCTGCAACAGCCCAACCAGGCCAGCGGCGTGACCGGCGGCCAGCCCGCCCTCATCGAAACCATTGCCAAAGCTGCTATTGCCGTGGGTGCCGATGGCTTGTTCATCGAAACCCATCCCACGCCCGCCACGGCACTATCCGACGGGGCCAACATGCTGCCGCTCGAC
Source organism: Hymenobacter segetis (assembly GCF_038448715.1). Taxonomy (GTDB): domain Bacteria; phylum Bacteroidota; class Bacteroidia; order Cytophagales; family Hymenobacteraceae; genus Hymenobacter; species Hymenobacter segetis. Next base: position 34,012 of record NZ_JBCEVZ010000009.1, read on the forward strand.
CAGCTCGAAGCCTTACTGATAAAGCTGACGCGCGTGCGCCAAGCTATTCAGGACCGCGGCGAAGTGGAACTGAACCAACTGCCGTAGCCTGTAGCACCTGCTTTAGCTTGTGCACCGTCGGGCGGTCCCGGCACAAGCTAAAGCAGGTGTTACAATCACACCCGTAACGAGAAATACTGCTTGGGTTGATTCTTCCGAAAGAAAACCAGCCCGATATAAAAAAGGTCGACCGTCACCGTCACATCGGGATGGATTTTGATGGCCTCCCAGGCTCGTTCCATTTCTTCCGACCAGTGGATGTCGTCAAAAACAAACACTGATTCGTCGGTGCGGTGGGCTAAGCACAGCTCGAAGTAGCGCAGCGTCGGCTCGTAGCGGTGGTTGCCATCGAAAAAAGCAAAGTCGACTGGGGCAGGCAGGGCCGCCAGGGCAGGAGCGAGCGTATCGTCAATATTGCCCTCCACGATGTTCACATTGCCGAGTTTTAGCGCAGCAAAAGTTTCACGGGCCACGCTGGCCACGTTCGGGCAACCCTCGAAGGTAGTGACTTGGTGGCGCGAGTCGGCCGCGGCCAGATAGGCCGTGGTGAGTCCCAGGGAAGTACCCAGCTCCAGAATAGTGGCCGGCCGGAAATAATTGACCAGTCGAAACAGCAGTTGCGCCAGATGCGGCGGCTTGGCGGCCGTGCGGGCAATATCGGCCACGCGGCGCTGCTGGCCCGCGCCGGTGTGCGAACCGGCCCCCAAATCAGTAACGCTGATGCTGGCCGGGCTGCTGAGCAGCTGCTGCCGCCGCGCTTCAACGGCCGCGTAGGCCCCATAGCGGCCCGTGTGCCGGACAGCCGAAGTATAGAGGCCGAACACGAACGGCGAGTGCAGCCCGTGGGCATTGCCCGAACGAAGCCAGAAGCGGAGGTAAGCGAGGAGTTGAAACAAGAAGCGGACGGACAATGCGAACCGCAAAGGTCGCACTGCCGTCCGCTTTTTAAGAATGGGAGAAAGCTCGTTAATTCAACCGATACGGCACCATGAGCGTGAACTCGGGGATTTCTACCGTGAATTCCTGGCCGTTGGCCAAGCGCTCCATGAGATATGTGCCGCACATTTTGCCCACTCCGGATTTCAGGTTGCAGCCGCTGACGTACTGGTGGGCCTCACCGGGCTCCAGCACGGGCTGGCGGCCTACCACGCCTTCGCCCTCTACTTCGCGCACCACGCCGTTGGCGTCGTGAATGTGCCAGTGACGGCGCAATAGCTTCACGGTGAACTCGCTGTTGTTGCGAATGTCGATTTTATAGGCGAATACGAAATGCTCCTGGCCAGGGCTGGAGTAGTCGGGCAAGTAATTGGTCGTAACCGAAACGGTGACGCCTTGCGTAGTGGTGGTGGGCATAGTCGGCGGAGCTAAGAGGTAGCTGCGGGCGTAACAGCCGCCCGCCATAATTGGTTTTACGCAAATTTGGCTCCAGAACGCTGCACAAATCCCGTTTATTTTCTCAAAAACTTCAATGGTAAAGATAGCCGAAAGCTGGCGGCCCGTGTTGGCCGACGAGTTCGAAAAACCTTATTTCCAACGCCTCATCGCATTTGTGAAAGGCGAATACGCCACCGCCACAGTATATCCGGCGGGCTCCCAGATTTTCCACGCCTTCGAGGCCACGCCGTTTGATAAGGTCAAGGTCGTGATTTTGGGCCAGGACCCGTACCACGGGAAAAATCAGGCGCACGGCCTGTCGTTTTCGGTGCAGGACGGGCAGCGCACGCCGCCCTCACTCGTCAATATTTTCAAGGAATTGCAAGCCGATATTCCCGGCACGCCTCCCCCCACCAACGGCAACCTCGACCGCTGGGCCGAGCAGGGCGTACTACTCCTGAACGCCACCCTCACGGTGCGCGCCACCGAGCCCGCCTCCCATCAGAAAAAAGGCTGGGAGGAATTTACCGATGAGGTTATCCGCAAGGTTTCCAATGAGAAAAAGCACGTCGTATTCATCCTCTGGGGCGCTTACGCGGGCAAGAAATCAGAGCTGATTGATGAGCGTAAGCACCTGATTATAAAATCGGTGCATCCATCGCCATACGCGGCGGATAAGGGCTTCTTCGGTAGCAAGCCTTTCAGCAAAGCCAACGTCTGGCTAGTGGAACATGGGATGACGCCGGTGAAGTGGTAAACTGTCCCGCCGGTCATTGCGAGTGGAGCGCAGCGGAACGCGGCAATCCGTCCTCTCTCAGTGACCAGCCTTAAGATGTGACAAGGTCTTTTTAAAAACCAGAAAGCCCCGGTACTGCAAAGTGCCGGGGCTTTCTGATAAAAGAGCGTGTCTGGTTTTGAGAGGAAGGATTGCCGCGTTCCGCTGCGTTCCACTCGCAATGACAAGCAAGCTTAATGGATGATATTAAACAAGCGGCTCCAGCGGATTTTGTGCCAGAAGTCGGCGTTGGGGTCGGTGGAGAGCCAGATGAGGACGGCTTTGCCGACGACGTGGTCTTCGGGCACGAAGCCCCAGAAGCGCGAATCCTCCGAGTTGTGGCGGTTGTCGCCCATCATCATGTAGTAGTTCTGCTTCACGGTGTAGCTGGTCAGCATCTTGCCGTTCTGGTAAATCATGCCGTCCTGCCAGGTTACGCCTTCGTTGTGCTCGTAACGGGCCACGATTTTGTAATAGATGGCGGCGTTGGCGGGGGAAAGGGCAATGGTCTGGCCTTTTTTGGGGATGGGCAGCGGGCCGTAGTTGTCGAGGTTCCAGTTGCGCGGGGTGGCGCTCATGACCGTCGAACCGTGGAAATCGGCCACGTCGGGGAACAACTGCACCTGCGGCTGGAGCACCGTCATGGCCTTCACGTAAGGCTGCTTTTTGAAGTAATCGGCCGCCGCCTGGGTGCAGCTGATGGTGTAGCCGTAAGTGCCCTGCGTGGGACCGGGCACGGCCTGCGGCAGGCCGCCGGGGGCTTCGTAATCAACTACACCCTGGCTGCGCAGAGCGGCCAGTACCTCATCATTCGGGTTATCAACCTGCATGAAATAAGTGGTTTGCAGGCCGGGAGGCGTCACGCCGGGCTTCCCGTTGAGGAACACCTGGCCTTCTTTGATTTCGAGGGTATCGCCGGCCACGGCCACGCAGCGCTTGATGTAGTTGGTGCGCAGGTCGGCGGGGTATTGCGTTTCGTGGGGCACGTGGAAAACCACCACGTCATTGCGCTTGATTTCGGAGAAGCCCGGGAGCCGGTAGGTGGGCAGCTGGATGAGGTCGGAGTAGCTTTTCAGGCCCGTACCCCAAAGGGTTTGGTGCGTGAGGGGCACCTGCAAGGGCGTTTGGGGTGTGATGGGGCCATAGTGCAACTTGCTCACAAACAGGTAGTCGCCCACCAGTAGCGACGACTCCATGCTGGGTGAGGGAATGGTGTACGCCTCAAACGTGGCCCAGCGGATGAGCGTGGCGGCCACGATGGCAAAAATCAGCGAATCGGCCCATTCGCGGGTTTTCGTTTTGGGCGGCTGGGGCGGGGCAGTGGGGTCGGTTTTGAGCAAGGACATGGGGGAGCAAGCTTAGGCTTGGCAATGAAAATCAGGCAAAGAAACGCAGCAGAATGCGAGGGCCGCTAACGCCAGCCCCAGAAACCGGAAGGACTACAAATCCAGCAGCTCTTTCATTCCGAAAACGCCCGGGCGGCCGGGTAGCCACTCGGCCGCCAGCAGCGCCCCGAGGGCGAAACCTTCGCGGCTGTGGGCCTCGTGCTTCAGCTCTAGCGTGTCCACGTCGGAGGTGTAAGTGACGATGTGCGTGCCCACCGCATCGCCGGTGCGCTCGCTGATGATGGCCAGCTCGGCGGGCGCTTCGGCGGGGGCGTTGCGCCAGGTGGTTTTGGCGGGGAAGTGGCGCAGGATGCCTTCGGCGGCCGTGAGGGCGGTGCCGCTGGGCTGGTCGATTTTCTGGGTGTGGTGGATTTCGCGCATCGCCACGTCATAGCCGCCAAACTGGGCCATCTTGGCCGCGATGTACTCGTTGAAATGGAAGAACAGGTTCACGCCCACGCTGTAGTTGGAGGCGTAGAACAAGCTGCCGCCCAACTCGGTGGTCAGCGCCCGGGCTTCCTCAAAATGATGCAGCCAGCCCGTGGAGCCGCACACCACGGGAATGCCCTGCCCGAGGCAGGTCATCACATTGGCAAAAGCCGAATCGGGGTGGGTGAATTCGATGGCGACATCGACGGTTTCCGGGGTGAAATCGGTAATGATGGACTGGCTGGCGTGCAGGTCCACGATGCCCGCGATTTCGTGCCCGCGCTGGGCGGCCAGCGCGCCAATGGTCTGTCCCATTTTGCCGTAGCCGATGAGGAGAATTTTCATTTGTTCAGGTAGTCGGAATGCAGTAAGTAGCAGGTAGAAAGGACAAAGCTGCTGAAACAGGTTTATTTCACCCGCAGCGCAAACATGACGCCGGGAGCCGTGGGCAGGAAGCTCGTTTGGCCGGGCACGGCCATCATTTTGGGTTCCCAGTGCAGGCTCAGGTCGTCGCTCACGTCAAAATCCTGGAGGTGAGCGTCAACCAGCGCATCTACGATTTGCAGGCCGTAGGCCAGGCCGATGTAGAGGTAGAAAATGTCGCGGTAGCCCCGATAGAATATTACGCCGCTGTTGAGGGCATCCACGCTTTTTACTTTCTCAGCCCCGCTCTTGAAGTCAGGGTCGAGGACTTTCTTTTTGCCGTCCGTCACCTGATTGTAGGCATAGGCAAAATCGCTGTAATGCTTCTGGTAGTACCATTCGCCGTAAATCACGCCACCCAGCGCCCCGTACACCAGCGGCAGCTTCCAGTAGCGGTGGTTGTAAATCTGGCCCGCGCCGGGCAGCACCAAGGCCAACATCGCTGCCTTGCCGGGCCGCGTGAGGCGAATGCCCTTGAAGCCGAAGGCCCGGAACATATGCTCGGTGCGCTTGGCCGAGTCGGCGGCGGCTTTTTGCTTTTTGGCGGCGGGCGTCACCACCACTTCCCGGCGCTCGGTGGTATCGGGTACGATGGTAGTGGGCGTGGCGGTAGTGCCGGGCGAAGTAAATACCTGCGCCTGAACACGGTAGTTGCTCAGTAAACTGCCAGCCAGCAGGGCAAAACCCGCGAGGTAGGAATATAGATTTTTCATGGCAAGCCTGTTAACGAGAAACGCCGGCGTTTAGCGCATGGGTCCACGAAGAGCGAAAAACAGCTGCCGCAATCCATCGACCCAGGCTGCGCAGCCGGCGGGGCAACGGGCTTACGACGGCTGCAGAATGTGTAGAATGCGCTGCATGTCCTCCACCGAATCGAAGGCGATTTTGATTTCGCCGTTGCCCTTAGGCGTGGGCCGCACCTGCACGCGCGAGCCAAACCGGTCGGTGAGGTGGCGCTCGGCGCGGCGGATTTCGGCCACCGGCACCGTCGACGGGGCAGGGGTGGTATCGCCCTCGGCTTTGGGCTTGGCCTCGGCACCACGGCCGTAGCCGTTGCGCACCAGTTCCTCCACGCGGCGCACGGAAAGCTCCTCGGCCACGGTTTTGCGGAACAGCTCAACTTGCAGCTTGGGGTCGTCGAGGCCGATGAGGGCGCGGGCGTGGCCCATGCTGATTTCGGCGTCGCGCAGGCCAATCTGCACGTCTGGCGGCAGCTTAAGCAAGCGCAGGTAGTTGGTCACGGTCGTGCGGTTCTTGCCCACACGGTCGCCCAGCTCTTCCTGGCGTAGGTTGCACTCGCTCAGCAGGCGCTGGTAGCTGAGGGCAATTTCGATGGCATTCAGGTTTTCGCGCTGAATGTTCTCAATCAGAGCCATTTCCAGCATTTGCTGGTCGTCGGCCTTGCGGATGTAGGCCGGAATCGTCTCCAAACCCGCCAGCTTGGAGGCCTGCAAACGGCGTTCGCCCGAAATCAGCTGGTAGGAGTTGGTGCCGAGCTGGCGCAGGGTCACGGGCTGGATAATGCCCTGAATTTTAATGCTATCGGCCAGTTCCTGCAACGCTTCTTTGTCGAAGTGGGTGCGCGGTTGGTAGGGGTTGGCCTCGATGTGCTCGACGGCGATGAAGCCCACCGAGTTGACGGGGTGCGACACCAGGCGGTCGCTGGAGCCGGGCCGGTCGCCTTTTTTGTCGTAGCTGCCTTCAATCAGGGCGTTGAGGCCCCGGCCCAGCCCACCTTTGCGTTTCACTGCGGCGGCGGCGGCCAGGGCAGCTTGCAATTTCTCTTCGTTCTTCTCTAGCGGCATAGTTCATCGGCCGCGCCCATAAAAGGCTTGCGGCAACGGATGTCAAAATTACGGATTGTTGGGCGAAGGGCAAGCCGATAAGTTTGACGCGGGCGGTTGCGGTTAAAATCAGGCCGATGAAAAGGCCCAGCGGGGCGATACATCGGTAGAAAATAGAGGTGTTGAGAACGGAAAAGCCCCGTGGGGGCGGCACTCGTTCAACGAAGGCCGCCCCCACGGGGCTTCTAGAATCTTAAGAATCCGGAGTTGCTACCGATATGTCGCCCCACTGGGGCTTCAGAATGGCTTTTAGGGGCGAACAAACTTAAATCCGCTCGTCCTCCGCCGTTTCCTCCGTGGCCTCCACGCTGTTTTTCTCCACAATCTCGCGGGCCAGGTTGAGGTAGCTGATGGAGCCTTTGCTCTCGGCGTCGTGCAGGATGACGGGGATGCCGAAGCTGGGCGACTCGCTCAGCTTCACGTTGCGGGGGATGATGGTGTCGAAGGCCAGCTGCTGGAAGTGCATCCGCACTTCTTCCACCACTTGGTTGGAGAGGCGCAGGCGCACGTCGTACATCGTAAGCAGGATGCCTTCGATTTCGAGCTCGGTATTGAGGCGGCTCTGAATGATTTTGATGGTATTCAGGAGCTTACCCAAGCCTTCGAGGGCGAAATACTCGCACTGCACCGGGATGATAACCGAATGCGCGGCCGTGAGGGCGTTGACCGTGATGAGGCCGAGCGAGGGCGAGCAGTCGATGATGATGAAGTCGTACTCGGCGGCGAGGGGGCGCAGGGCCTCCTTCATTTTTTCCTCGCGGTTGGGCAGGTTTATCATCTCCACCTCGGCGCCCACCAGGTCGATGTGGGAGGGCATGAGGTCGAGGTGGGGCAGAATGTTGGTGGGCACGATGATGTCGCGGGCATTAATGCCGTCCACCATGCACTCGTAGATGCTGTTCTGGATGTCCTTGGGGTCGTAGCCCACGCCCGAGGTGGCGTTGGCCTGGGGGTCGGCGTCGACGAGCAGGGTCCGGTAGTCCAGGGCGGCCAGGGATGCCGCGAGGTTAATGGAGGTAGTGGTTTTGCCCACACCGCCTTTCTGATTGGCTACCGCGATGATTTTTCCCATGAGTCTCTCTAGTTGTCAGTTGTTCGTTGTCAGTTGTTAGTCGTTCAGTGCTTCATCATCAGGTAGTGGGCTTTTTACGGCCTTTCAACTACTACCTGACAACAAACAACGGCCGACTAAAAACTAATAACTTTTGCCGTAGCATTGCACAAAGATACATTCTTTCCCTGTTCGCATGGCCCCTTTTTTGGCTCGTTGGGCTAGCTTATCGGCTAAACCTTTTGGATTCTGGCTGGGTGCGCTGGCGCTGGTCGGCTGCCACGACGCGGCCCGTCCGGCTGCCGACGAGCGCCGCGTATTCCGCTACAACCAGCCCGAGGCCTTGTCCTCGCTCGACCCCGCTTTTGCCCGCAACCAGGCCAATTCCTGGGCCGTTTCGCAGCTGTTCAATGGGTTGATGGAACTGGATTCGACCTTGCTGCCAGTGCCCGCACTGGCCCGGCGCTACTCGATTTCGCCCGATGGGCGGCAGTACACGTTTGTGCTACGGAAGGGCGTGCGGTTTCACGATAGCGACGTTTTTGCCGGTGGCAAGGGCCGGGAAGTGAAGGCCCAAGATTTTGTCTATTCCTTCAAGCGCATTCTGGATGCAGCCACGGCCAGCTCGGGCGGCTGGATTTTCCGGGGTAAGGTGCTGGAGAAGCCTGATGGCAGCATCAGCGACACGGCTTTCGTGGCGGCGAATGACTCCACGCTGCGCATTCATTTAAAGGAGCCTTTCATTCCGTTTCTGGGCATTCTCACCATGCCGTATACCTATGTGGTGCCGCATGAGGCCGTAGAGAAATACGGCAAGGATTTCCGCGAGCATCCGGTGGGTACGGGGCCGTTCCGGTTCAAGCTCTGGGATGAGGGCAACGTGCTGCTCTACGAGCGTAATCCCGACTATTGGAGAAGCGACCGACAGGGGCGCAAGCTGCCTTATCTGGATGCGGTAGCCGTGAGTTTCCTGCCCGACCGCAAAACCGAGTTTCTGACCTTTATGCAAGGCAAGCTGGATTTCCTGTCCGGTATCCGGGCCGGCTCGCGTGACCTGATTATGCACCCCGATGGCACCATTCGGGAGGATTTCAAGGGTAAGTTCACAGTGCAGAAAGCGCCGTACCTGAATACCGAGTACCTGGGCATTCAGCTCGATTCGGCCAATTTGATTGGGGAGCAGGCCATTCAGGGCCGGGCCTTGCGCGATAAGCGGGTGCGCCAGGCCCTGAACTACGCCCTCAATAAGCCCGAAATGCTGGCCTACCTGCTGAATCGGGTAGGTCATGCGGGCACCTCGGGCTTCGTGCCCACGGCGCTGCCTTCGTTCTCCGAAAAAGAAGTGCCCGGCTACACCTACCAGCCGCAGAAGTCCCGCCAGCTACTACGCGCCGCCGGCTACGGCCCGCAACGGCCGTTGAAGCTGCGCCTGAGCACCGTGCTGGAACGCAAGGAGATAGGCGAGTATTTGCAGAAGCAATGGGCTGACGTGGGCGTGCAGGTCCAGATTGATATCAACCAATCGGCCGCGCAACAGGATTTGGTGGACAATGGCCGTGTGGCCTTCTTCGCCAAAAGCTGGCTGGGCGACTATCCCGATGCGGAAAACTATCTGGCGCTGTTCTACAGCCCCAATTTCAGCCCCGCCGGCCCGGATAAAACGCACTTCAAAAACGCGGCCTACGATAAGCTCTACGACGAAGCCCGCCGCACCCAGGAAGTAGCCAAACGTACCAAACTGTACCAGGCCATGGACCGAATTGTGGTAGAAGAGTCGCCCGTTATCAGCCTATATTACGATGAGGTAGTACGCCTAACGCAGAATAACGTGCGCGGCCTCACCCCGAACCCGATGAACCAGCTGCTGTTGGAGCGGGTGCGCAAGGAATAGCTTTTCACCAAAACGGAACAAACGATGCGGTATCTGCGAATGATAGTAGCGACGGCAGCAATAGCAACTGCTGCAACAGGAATGGGCCAAGCGCAAACGGCGGCTCTAAGCGTGGCGGCTACCCCGCTGAACATCGGCCAAACCTTTACCATCGAATCCAAAGCGCTGGGCGAAACGCGGCGCATCAACGTGTACTTGCCGCCCGCCTACACCGACTCGGCCACGGTGCGGCTGCCGGTGCTGTATATGCCTGATGGTGGGATAGGGGAGGATTTTCTGCACGTCGCGGGCCTCGTGCAGGTGCTCACGGGCAATGGCACCATGCGGCCGTTCATTCTGGTCGGCATCGAAAATACCCAGCGGCGGCGCGACCTCACCGGCCCCACCACTAATGCTGAGGATAAGAAAATCGCACCTAAAGTGGGCGGCTCGGTGGCCTACCGCCAGTTTATCCGCGAGGAACTGATGCCGCAGGTGAAGCAACGCTACCGCACCACGGCCGAAACGGCCATCGTGGGCGAGTCGCTGGCTGGCCTGTTCGTGGTCGAAACCCTGCTGCTAGAGCCCAAATTGTTCAATACTTACCTCGCCTTCGACCCCAGCCTGTGGTGGAACAACGGCCAACTGGCCGCGCAGGCTGGTACGCTATTGCAAAAAAGCCGTCCGATGGCAACCGTGTACCTAGCCACCAGCATCCACGGTGACACGGCCGCCACGCGCCGCCTAATGGCGCTGGTCCGGCCCCAGGCGGCGCGCCTGGGCAACTGGTACTACGCGCCGATGCCGGAAGAAACGCACGCCACTATCTATCATCCGGCGGCACTGCGGGCGTTTCGGGTGGTGTTCAAGCCGCAAGCCAAAGCAGCACGGTAAAGGCATCCGGTAGCGTGGACTTTGTAGTTCGCGCTACGGCTATACTATTTCTCCAGCCCATTCAATTGGGCCAACTGGTCGAACTGCGTGGTGAGGTAGGTGAAATAGTTTTTCACGTTCTCGGGGGCGTTGTTTTCGGCCGTCACTTTTTTCAGCGTGCCGTCGGGCTGGCGGATGGTGACGATGGTGCTTGGCAGGTCGGTTGCGCCGCTCCGGTATTCTTTCTCGAAGGTTTCAAAGTGTGCCTCTTTGGCTTGGCGCAGCATATCGGCCACGGCGCTGGCGGGCAGCTTGAGGTCTTTCTTGCCCATCATTGGCACGGAGTGGCGGCCTTCGTAGGCCACGCGGCCATCGGCATATACCTGCATAATGTAGGCCGGGCAGCGCCCGTAGCAGGGCGTGCGCTCGAAGGTTAGAACCGGGCCGGCAGCAGTTGGTGTGACGACTTTGGTAGTGGTTACGGTCTTTTTAGCCGCTTTTTTGACCTTCACTTTTTTGGTGGTTGTGTGCTGAGCATTAGCCGGGAGCACGAGGCTGAAACCAAAGAAACCAAGTAACAGCAGGAGCGAGAGGAGGCGCATGGCGGTTGGGGTGAGGGATTGTAGGCGTAAAATTAGGCGAACAAAAAACGGTCATACGAAAACCATGCCTGGCGTTTCGAATGACCGTTTTGGGGGTAAACAGTAGAACGTCATGCTGAGCGAAGTCGAAGCATCTCTACCGCCAAAGTAATTATTTACTGCTGCGGTAGAGATGCTTCGACTTCGCTCAGCATGACGTTCTAACTATTCAATCGTTCTGATTACGACTTCTTGCGGGCCTGGGCCTCGCGTTCCTGCGCGGCTTTCATGGCTTCGGCAATGCGGCCCTGGATGCCGCCGGGCTTCTTGTCCTTGTTCTTGATTTTGTTGGCGTCGAGCTGGGCGCGGATTTTCGTGTCGTCCACGAAGGTTTTCGTGATAGCCTGCTGGGCGAAGGTGATGACGTTCGACACGAAGTAGTACCAGGTGAGGCCCGCCGCGAAGCTGTTCAGTACGAACAGGAAGATGATGGGCATCAGGTAGCTGTAGGTCTTCATCGGTCCCTGCATGGCCGTGTTGGTCTGGTTGCTCTGCCAGGTCATGAGCAGGGTCGAGGCCGTCATCATCAGCGTGAACATGGAAACGTGGTCGCCGTACCATTTCACGTAGAAAGGCAGCTTGATGAATACGTCGTAGCTGCTCAAGTCCTTGGCCCAGAGGAAGCTCTGCTGGCGCAGCTCAATGGCGTTCGGGAAGAACTGGAACATGGCGAACAGAATCGGCAGCGTGAGCAAGGTGGGCACGCAGCCGCTCAGGGGGCTCACGCCGAATTCCTGGTACAGCTTCATGGTTTCCTGCTGCACCTTGGTAGCGTCGTCGCCGTGCTTGGCTTTCAGCTCGTCAATCTCGGGCTTCAGCACTTTCATGCGGGCCTGACTCTCGTAGGTTTTGTAGGTGAGGGGCCAGGTTACCAGCTTGATTAGCAGTACCAATAGCGCGATAATCACGCCGTAGGACGAGATGAACTGTTCCAGGAAGTGGAACACCGGCAGCACCACGAAGCGGTTCACCCAGCGGAACAGGCCCCAGCCGAGGTACACGTTGCGGTCGAATTCCGGTGTCACGGCCTTCAGCAGGTTGAACGAGTTCGGGCCGAAGAAGAAGCGGTACTGGCCGCGGCCCTGCTCCACCTCCGCCACCGGAATGGTCAGCGTCGAGCTCAGCGTTTTGATGGTCAGAGAATCGGCCAAGTCCACGTCGGCGTTGAACGCGCCGCCCGCGAAGGGCTGCTGGTCGGCGATGAGGCCGGCCACGAAGAAATCGTGTTTGTGGGCAGCCCATTTCACGGGGCCGGCAGCCTTGTATTCCTCGGGCTTCTCGCTGGCTTCGGCCAGCGCGCCCTGGTCGCCGGCGGCCAGGTAGTGGTTGATGGTGGTGTGGTTGCGGTTCTGCTTGAGGTCCTGCTCAGTCTGGCGCACCTGGTCCACGAAGGTGAAGGTGAGCGGCTCCTGGGCCACGGTGCGCTCCAGGCCCAGCAGGCGCAGGTCGTACTTCAGCTCGAAGCTGTTGGCGGGCAGCGAGTACGTCTGCACGATGCTGCCACCGGCCACCGGGGCCGAGAACGTGAGCACCGAACCAGCGGCCGCCTGCGAAGGCACGGCCTGGAAATTCAAATCCGAAAACTTGATGGTTTTGCCATCTACGGTGCGGAATTTGGTGTCCATGCGGGCGCTCTTTGCATCGAACAAATCGAGCGGTTGGCCGAAGAACGTCTTGTACTTATTCATCCGCACGGCCGTCACGCGGCCACCACGGGTCGAGAAGGTGATGGTCAGGTTCTCGTTGGCAAGGGTCACGTCCTTGGCCGCGCCGGACGTGGTATCGAGGGCGGCTTCCGGGGCCAGGGCCGTGGGGGCGGCGGGGGTGGCTCCGGCCTGAGCGGCGGCGGTGGTAGCAGCCGGGGTTTTGCCGGCGGCTTTTTCATCCGTTTTCTTCGGGCTGAAGAAGAACAGGTACACGAGGAGCAAGGCCGAGATAAGGAACAGGCCGGTTGCTGAATTTCTATCCATTAGTAAAAAAGGTTGCGAAGGGGCAAAGGTAACGCTGCGCTCAAGGAAGAATGAGGAATTAGGAATGAAGAATGAAGTCGCCTGTCATCCTGAGCTTGCGAAGGACCTTATCGCGTTTCATTGTCTGCCATTACAGCAAACCCGTTCAGCGGTGATAAGGTCCTTCGCTCTGCTCAGGATGACAGGCGACTCGCGACGATGCAGACGACTTAACCCTTCCTATGTTGGATGGCTGCCCGCACAAACCGTACGAACAGCGGGTGCGGCTGCTCCACGGTGCTTTTCAGCTCGGGGTGGAACTGGCCGGCCACGAACCAGGGGTGCGTGGGCAGCTCAATTACCTCCACCAAGCCGGTTTCTGGGTTGGTGCCGGTGGCTTGCAGGCCGGAGTCCTCGAACTGCTTCAGGTACTGGTTATTGAACTCGTAGCGGTGGCGGTGGCGCTCGCTGATGTGGTTTTTGGCGTAGGCTTTGGCGACTTTCGAGCCGCGGCGCAGGTCGCAGGCGTAAGCGCCGAGGCGCATGGTGCCACCTTTCAGGGTCACGTTTTTCTGCTCTTCCATCATGGCCACCACGGGGTTGGGCGTGAGGGCGTCCATCTCGGTCGAGTTGGCATCGAGCATTCCGAGGACGTTGCGGGCGTACTCCACCACGGCCACCTGCATGCCCAGGCAGATGCCGAAGAACGGAATGTTGTGCTCCCGCACGTAGCGCACGGCCACGATTTTGCCTTCAAAACCCCGCTCGCCGAAGCCGGGGGCTACCAGCACGCCGTCGCAGCCGTGGAGCAGGCCGGCGATGTTTTCGGGCGTGATGTTATCCGATTGAATGCTGCGTACCGTCACCTTGCACTCGTTCTGGGCGCCGGCGTGCACGAAGGCTTCGTTGATGGATTTGTAGGCATCGGGCAGCTCCACGTACTTGCCCACGAGGGCAATGGTCACTTCCTCGGTGGGGTTTTTCAGCTTGCCGAGGAAGTCTTTCCAAGCTTCCAAATCGGGCTGCAAGGTGCCGCCGGTCAGCTTCAGGCGCTTGATAACCCGCTCATCGAGGCCCTCTTTGCGCATCAGCAAGGGTACCGAATAAATGCTGTCGGCATCGAGGCTTTCGATAACCGAGTTGATTTTGACGTTGCAGAACAGCGCGATTTTGCGGCGCATCTCGGGCGGCATGGGGTGCTCGGTGCGGCAGACGAGGATGTCGGGCTGGAGGCCGGCCTCGCGCAAATCGCGCACCGAGTGCTGCGTGGGCTTGGTTTTGAGCTCCCCAGCGGCTTTCAGATACGGCACCAGCGTGAGATGGATAACCAGCGAGTCGGCATCGGGCAGCTCCCAGCGGAGCTGGCGCACGGCCTCCACGAAGGGCAGGCTCTCGATGTCGCCGATGCAGCCGCCGATTTCGGTGATGACCACGTCGAACTGGCCGTTCTGGCCCAGCAATAGCATGCGCCGCTTGATTTCGTCGGTGATGTGGGGCACTACCTGCACGGTTTTACCGAGGAACGCGCCTTCGCGCTCGCGGCGGATGACGTGGTCGTAGATGCGGCCGGTGGTGACGTTGTTGGCCTGCGAGGTGGGCGTGTTCAGGAACCGCTCGTAGTGGCCGAGGTCGAGGTCGGTTTCGGCCCCGTCGTCGGTCACGTAGCACTCGCCGTGCTCGTACGGGTTGAGCGTACCGGGGTCGATGTTGATGTAGGGGTCGAACTTCTGGATGGTGACTCGGAACCCGCGGGCCTGCAAAAGCTTGGCCAGCGAGGCGGAAATAATTCCTTTGCCGAGTGAAGAAGTGACGCCGCCGGTAACGAAAATGTATTTCGCTGCCGACGCGGAGGGGGAGGGGTTGGAGCGTTCGGGCATGACGGGAGTCAAAAGTACGGCAGCGGAAGTTGGGAAGCCGGGGAAAAGCGCCGGCCATTGCGCGCCGGCCAGCCACTATGATACGCAATGGCCTGAGTCGCTACGGCTCTGGTTGCTCTCCATCATCGCCAAAAAAGCCCCAGCTGCCGAGCGGCAACGGGGCTTTCTATCAGTAAGAGTAAGAGTATCGGCTGTTGGCAAGTTATTCGAGCACCACGCGCTTGGTTAGCGTGTGGCTGCCGGCCTGCACCCGCAGGGTGTACAAGCCCGGGGCCAGGCCGGTGGTGGCAAAGGAAAATGTTTCGTCGGCAAGTAGCCCGGCGTCTTGCTGACACACTACCTGGCCTAGCGCATTCAGCAATTCAGCTCGCGCAGAAGCGGCACCCCGGGCGGCGGGCAGCTGCACCTTGAAGCCGCCGTGCGCCGGGTTGGGAAACAGGGATGCCTCGGCTACTTCGGCACCGGGCGCGGCGGCCAGGGGCGTAAAAGTGCCAGTGTTGAGTAATACCCCGGCCGTGCCATTACCAGAGTTGGCGGCCACGATATCAAGTCGGCCATCACCATTCACATCTGCTACGGCTATGCCAATGGGATAATCACGAATAGTGGCGGTTAAGTAGTTGCTGACGGCGGCAAATCCCCCACTGGCCAACCCCAGCAGCACCCCCACGGTGCCGGCACTGGAATTGGTCGTCACGATATCCCGTCGGCCATCGCCATTCATGTCGGCCACGGCCACGCTGCGGAGGTCAGAGCCGCTGGGATAAGTGCTGACAGTAGCAAATCCCCCACTGACCTGCCCCAGCAGCACCCCCACGGTGCCGGTTCCGTTGTTGGCCGTCACGATGTCTAATCGGCTATCGCCGTTCACGTCGGCCACGGCCACATCATTGGGAAAGTTACCGCCAGCCGAGTAAGAGTTGACGGCGGCAAATCCCCCACTGGCCAGCCCCAGCAGCACCCCCACGGCGCCGGTTCCGTTGTTGTAGTTAGATGTCACAATATCCAGCCGTCCGTCGCTGTTAACATCAGCCACAGCCACACCAGCGGGACCAATGCCCGTCGAATAGGTGCTAACGGCGGCAAATCCCCCACCGGCCTGTCCCAGCAGCACCCCGGCTGAGTTGCTGTAGTAGTTTGCTGTTACGAGGTCAACTCGCCCATCCTGGTTTATGTCAGCCACAACCACGCTACGTGGGTTGCTGTTGGCTCCGGTAGGGTAGGTGCTGACGGCGGCAAATCCCCCGCCGACTTGTCCCAGCAGCACCCCGGCTGAGCTGCCAATGAGGTTGGCCGTCACGATGTCGGGGCGGCCGTCGCCGTTCACGTCGGACACCGCCACACTCGCGGGCTGGCTGTTGGTGCCGGCTGAGTAAGAGGTGACGGCGGCAAAGCCCCCGCCGGCTTGCCCCAGCAGTACCCCCACGGCGTTGGTACCCCCGTTGGCTGTCACGATGTCCGGCTGGCCATCGTTGTTTAAGTCGGCCACAGCAACATCACTGGGACTGCTATAGGCACCAGTTGAATAAACACTAGGCATGGCGAAGCTAGCCGGTGCCGGCATCTGCGCGTGGGCCGCGCCGGCCGTGGCCAGCAGCAGTCCCAGAGTCGCCAGAGGGCGGGCCGGGCGTGCAACAATAAATGGGGAGAAGTGAGGCATAGTAAAAGACTGGAAGAGAAATAAAAAGTTAGGAGCCGCAGAATTGGGCCATCCGCAACAAGGACTTTTGGGCAAAGTAACGACCCACGCGGCCCAGCCGCACCGGCCTGAAAAGCTGAATGTGAATTATTTCGGTCCGTGCCTCACCCCAAAACCAGTGGCAAACGGCAGTTGCCGCAACAACTCACGCGCCATCCCGCATCTGGTATTGCAAACGATTGGGGAAATGCGTACATTTATTAATGGCAAATTTCATCAATCACCTCGTCCAATCCTGGGGCCTGGCCCCGGTGCATTACTGGCACCTGCGCCTGCTAACGGCTCTATTGCTCACGCCCTTGCTGGGGGTGCTCTACGTGGTGCTTTTCGATAGGCCCAGGCGCCCGACGGTGGGGCGGAAGCTGTGGCATTTCTAAGAGAAATTTCAGGTGAACGGAGCCGGGTGTGGGCATCGGCTGATACAATAAGCCCGTCATGCAGAGCGCAGCGAAGCATCTCTACCGCAATAGTAATTTGATTTACTACTGCGGTAAAGATGCTTCGCTGCGCTCTGCATGACGTTCTATAGCTATCCAACGCACTTGCTTCGCCTAGCGTTTCTTTGGGTTGTTGAACCCAGTCCCGGCCCTATGCTGCACGAAAGCTTACTCCTCATTCTCGGCCTGCTGTTCGCCGTGTTTCTTCTGGTGATGCTGGGGCAGAAGCTGGGCATTTCCTACCCCATTTTCCTGGTGCTGGGCGGACTGGGGCTGAGTTTTGTGCCCGGCCTGCCGCGCGTGGCCATCGCGCCGGATTTGATTTTCCTGATTTTCCTGCCGCCGCTGCTCTACGAAGCGGCCTGGAATACTTCCTGGAAAGACTTCTGGCGCTGGCGGCGAGCCATTGGGCTGCTCGCGTTCGGGCTGGTGGCGTTCACCTCGCTCATCGTGGCGTATGTGGCGCGGGCCGTCATTCCAGGGTTCACACTGGGGCTGGGGTTTTTGCTGGGCGGCATTATTTCGCCGCCCGATGCCGTGGCGGCCACGTCGGTGCTGCGCGGCATCAAGGTGCCCCGGCGGGTGACGGCCATTCTCGAAGGGGAGAGCTTGATTAATGACGCCAGCAGCTTGATTGTGTTCCGGTTTGCGCTGCTGGCGGTGCTTTCGGGGGCGTTTGTATGGCAGAAGGCAGCCACCAGCTTTTTGCTGACCAGCGGCATGGGGCTGGTGGTGGGGCTGGGCGTGGCGTATGGCTTTTTCCTCATCCATAAATACCTGCCCACCACGCCCAGCATCAACACGGTACTCACCTTCATGGCGCCCTACGTGATGTACCTGCTGGCCGAGGAATTTCACTTTTCGGGCGTGCTGGCGGTGGTGAGCGGCGGGCTGTTGCTTTCGCATTTATCGCACCGGGTGTTCGATGCCAATACGCGCCTGCAGGCCAACAGCGTATGGGCCAGCGTGAGCTTCGTGCTCAATGGGCTGGTGTTTATCCTCATCGGCTTGCAGCTGCCCATTGCGGTGGAAGGGTTGGGCAATTATTCCTTGCAACAGGCCATTACCTACGGCTTGCTGATGAGCGGGCTGGTGATTGTGATTCGGCTGCTGTGGATGTATCCGGCGGCTTTTATTCCGCGTTTTTTGAGCCGGAGCATCCGCAACAGCGAGCCCAGTCCGGGCTGGCAGGGCACGCTGGTGCTGGGCTGGGCGGGCATGCGCGGGGTGGTGTCGCTGGCCTCGGCGCTGTCGGTGCCGCTGCTGGCGGCCGATGGGCAGGCGTTTCCGCAGCGCAACCTGATTCTGTTCATCACCTTCGTGGTCATTCTGGTCACGCTGGTGCTCCAGGGCCTTTCGCTGCCGGCCATCATCCGCTTCACCAGAATAGCCGAGCGCGACGATAGTACGCCCCTTGAAGAGCAGGAGGCCGGTGTGCGCCTGCACCTGCGCACCGCCGCCGTGAAACACCTGAAGCGTCAGTACCCCGCCGAGTTGGCCGCCAATGAGCTGGTGGCCCGCCTCCAGCAGCGCATGGAAACCGAGGTTAGCCTCACCACCCGCACCCTCAATTCGCTGGAAGTAGATGAGTCGGGCCGCGATGCCCTGCGCCAGTACCACATGGTACTGCTCGACGTGCTGCAAGTGGAGCGCGAGGCGCTGGAGCACCTGCGCCACCACGACTCGTTCGATGAGGAAGTATTGCGCCAGCAGGAAGCCCAGCTCGATTTGGACGAGGCCAAGGTGAAGCACATCGAACGGTAGGGGCGGGGCCAGCCCCGGTAGCGCTGTTGCACTGAAGGGCACGAGCCGCTGTGGCGGCCCGGCGTTATTCGTTTATTGCGGCCGGTTTCCTTTCACCTCTTCCCTTTCGCATGAGTCTTTATTACCAGCCTTCCAATAAAATGCCCCTTGGGGGCGTGCTACTGTTTTTGCTGGGTGGTGTGCTGGCGGCGGCCGTGCTGGCATTCGTCTACATATATGCCGTCTGGTACATTCCGTTTGTCTACATCAACTTCTTTATCTGCCTGGGTTTTGGGTTGGTATTGGGCGGGATTTTGCTGCTGCTGGCGCGCGCCGGCAAGCTGCGTAGCCCCAAAGGTGTGGCCGTGCTGGCCGTGTTGGTGGGCCTGGCCGCTATCTACCTGGAGTGGAGCGTGTACCTCACGCTGCTCTTCAATACCGAAACCACCGGCACCGGCCGCGATGCCGATACCAGCACCTCGTTCAGCGCGGCCCTGTTTGGGGATGTGCTCACCCATCCGGCCGCGATGTGGGCCGCCATTGACAAAATCAACGCAACGGGTACTTGGTCTTTAAAAGGAGCTACGCCCTCGGGCGCGTTTCTGTGGTTTGTGTGGGTGGTTGAGCTGGTCATCATACTCGGCGGGGCTTACCTGATGGCCAGCTCGCAGGCCGATGAGCCTTTCTCGGAGCTCACCAACGAGTGGGCCGATGAAGAAGCCCTGGCCCATCCAATTGCCTACGCCCACGATGCGGCCCAAACCCGGGCCTCTCTCGAAACCGGCCAGTTCCGGACCCTGCTGCCCCACGTAGCGCAGTCCGCAGTAGCCCCCTTTGCCCGCCTCAAGCTGCACCGCGTGGCCAACGACCCCGGCTGCCAGTACCTGACGCTGGAAAACGTGACCCCCAAAGTCGACGACAAAGGCAAAGCCTCCGAATCGACGGCCACCGTGGTGCAGCACCTGGCCATTTCGCCCGCCGCCTACGACGAGCTGAAGGCCCGGTTCGGGACCGCCCCGGTGGCCGCCGCATCGGCCGGGCAGCCCGAGGCCGCAGTGCTGAAGTAGCCCGTTCCCCGCCAGAAACAGCTGCTGCCGCGCCGCCTGCTTTCGGGTTTCAGTACGTTGTGGAGTTGCTACTCCGCGAGGAGCGCGGCCAGTGCCGCCGCTTCCGTCTCCAGCGCTTCGGCCTGCAACCGGAGCAGGTGAAAACGGGCCGCATCGTCGGGCGTGAAGGCGGTGGCCCAGAGTTGCGCGAGCTCGCGCGGGTAGGTGAAGCGCGACCAGTCGCCGGGCGGAGCAGGGTCGGGCGCGGCCGGGGGCAGGGCAGCCAGCAGTGCGGGCAGGGCAGCTTGCCAGCGCAGGCCCACGGCGGCCCGCTGGTGCAGGGAGCGTAGCTCGTAACGCAGGTTGGCCGCCCGCCACACGCAGTAGGCGCGGCGGGCTTCGAGGGGGCCGGGGGCCGGCGCGGTGGGCAGGGCGGGGGGCGGCTCCGGGATGCCCAGCACCAAGTGCAGCGCGCCATCGGGTACCAGAGCCAGCAGGGGCGCGGCGCGCTCGTGCACCGCCCGACTCATGGCGCGCCGGTTGGCTTCGAGGTTGGCCAGCAGGCTACGGCTGATGCCCAGAAAGTCGGCCAGTTCCTGCTGCGGCAGGCCCAGGTACTGCCGCATAACGGCCAGCCGGGAATCGGGGAAATTGGAAGGGCGGGCCATGAAGCGGGAGTGGCTTGAAACTTATTCGACTAAAAATAAGGAATATGTTTCAAGGTTTGAAACATATCTGTAAAAAAATGCGAATATGTTTCAGGGCCATCATGGGCTGCTCAGGCCGGTGTAGGGGCGGGGGCAGGCCCCGCCCCTACATCGTACACTCTCCTGCGAATCGCTCTATAGCAAAAAATCCCAGCCACCGCGTTGCCGGGCGACTGGGATTCTACGTTTTTCAAGCCCCGAAAAGCGGCCCGCTCACCTGCCGGAATATTACACCAATGTGCGCAGCGCCTCGCGGCTGAAGCCTACCATCTCGTCGGCGCGGCCCTGCTCGATTTTCTCCACCCAGTTCGGGTCCACAATCAGCTGGCGGCCCACGGCCACGAGGTCGAATTCGTTGCGGTCGAGCCGGCGCAGCAGCTCCTCAATGCCCTGCGGCTCGGACGCTTCGCCCGCGAAGCCGGCCAGGAATTCGCCCGAGAGGCCCACCGAGCCCACGGTGATGGTGGTTTTGCCGGTGAGCTTTTTCACCCAACCGGCGAAGTTCAAATCGGAGCCTTCGCTTTCGAACTCGGGCTCCCAGAAGCGGCGCTGCGAGCAGTGGAAAATGTCCACGCCGGCCTCAGCCAGGGGCTGGAGCCAGGCTTCCATTTCCTGGGGTGTGTGGGCCAGTTTGGCGGTGTAGTCCTGCTGCTTCCACTGCGAGAGGCGCAGGCTGATGACGAAATCCTCGCCTACCGCCCGGCGTACCTCCTTCACTAATTCCACGGCGAGGCGGCTGCGCTGGGTGAGGTTGTCGCCACCGTAGGCATCGGTGCGCTCGTTCAGGCCGGCCCAGAAAAACTGGTCGATGAGGTAGCCGTGCGCCCCGTGCAGCTCCAGGCAGTCGAAGCCCAGGCGCTTGGTATCGGCGGCGGCACGGGCAAAGGCGGCGATGGTGTCAGTGATATCGTTTTCGGTCATGGCCTTGCCGGTGGCTTGGCCAGGCTTGATGAGGCCAGAGGGCCCTTCGAAGTTTTCCGACGGCTTCCAGCCCGAGCGGTGCTCGGCCATCACGCCCATGTGCCAGAGCTGCGGGCCCATTTTGCCCCCGGCGGCGTGCACTTCGTCGATGACGTGCTGCCAGCCGGCCAGCGCGGCTTCGCCGTAGAAATGCGGGATGTTGGGGTCGTTGGACGAGGCCGGGCGCTCGACCACCGTGCCTTCGGAAAGGATGAGGCCGACCTGGCCCTCGGCGCGGCGGCGGTAGTAGGCGGCCACGTCCGCGCCCGGCACGCCGTTGGGCGAGAAGGAGCGGGTCATGGGGGCCATCACAATGCGGTTTTTGAGTTGGAGGGATTTCAGCGCGAAGGGCGCGAAGAGGGCGTTAGTGGACATAATATGCGGTTGCTTTCTGCGTATGATGGAAAAGTTGACAACAACCGAGTGGGAGGGATTTTGATTTATATAACCTCACGCAGGCCGTCATGCTGAGCGCAGTCGAAGCATCTCTACCGCAATACTAAATCTGATTCGTTGCGCGGTAGAGATGCTTCGACTGCGCTCAGCATGACGGCCTGTTTATCATTTTAAACGCGCAAATTCTCCCCCAAAAAGCCACCCCAGCCCCGTTTGCTGCGTAAGTTGCGGCCCATGCTACGTCCGCTCTATTTCCTGCTGCTACTTACTATTGGTACCACCCAATTATCGGCCTGCGCCCAGGCTCCCGAGAAGCCACCGGTGGCCGCCGCGCCGCTGCCCGGCCCGCGCCTGCCCTGGCTCGATTCGCTGCTGGCGGCCTCGCCGGTGCTAGCCCAGCACCAGGTGGGCATGAGCCTGGCCTACGCCGACAGCACCCGGCCATTCTACGGCTTTCAGGAAACCAAGTATTTCACGCCGGCCAGCAACATGAAGCTGTTCAGCTTCTACACCGGCCTGCACCTGCTCGGCGACTCGCTGCCCAGCCTGCGCTATTTCAGCCGCAACGACACCCTGTTTTTCCAGGGCACCGGCGACCCCACCCTGCTGCACGGCGACGTGCCCAGCCGCCGCGCCTTCAATTTCCTGCTGCACCGGCCCGAAAAAAGCCTGGCCTATTGCGCCATAGCCTGCGTGGCCCCCTTCGGCCCCAGCTGGACCTGGGACGACTACGGCTACTATTTCCAGCCTGAGCGCGATGCCTTCCCAATTTACGGCAACACCGTGCGCTTTTACGCCACGCCGCCCCCGCCGGCCCGCGCTGGGGGCGTGGCGGCCGTGCGCCCGGGACTGGCGGCGCAGTCGCGGGTGCGGGTGCTGCCGCGCTTTTTCGCGCCGCTGGTGGGGCCGGCCGGCCCAGATTTGCTTACGCCGGGACTAGATAAGGACACGCACGTCATCCGGGCTTTGCACGAAAACCGCTTCTACGTGCTGCCTACCACCAAAAAGTGGGTCGATGAAACCCCCTTCGTGACCAGCAGCGGGCTGATGCTGCGGCTGCTGGGCGACACCCTGCGCCGTGCCACCACCGGGGCCATCTGGCGGCCCCGGCCGGGGCTGGACTCTATCCGGACACTCAACGGGCTGCGCGTCGACTCCCTCTACCGCCGCATGCTGCGCGTGAGCGACAACTTCCTGGCCGAGCAGCTGCTGCTGATGTGCAGCACCAAAATCGGGAAGCACGACTCGCTCAGCACTGGCCGCGTGATTCGCTACGCCCGCAAAAACCTGCTCACCGGCCTGCCCGACCCGGTTTTCTGGGTCGATGGCTCCGGCCTCTCGCGCCTCAACCTCATCACGCCGCGCACCCTCACCGCGCTGCTGCTCAAGCTGCACCAGGAAGTACCCGAGCGCCGCCTGCTGAGTCTGCTGGCGGCCGGCGGCGGCCAGGGCACCCTGCGCAAGCGCTACCACGATGCCACCGGCCCCTGGGTGTGGGGCAAAACCGGCACCCTCAGCAACAACCTCAACGTGTGCGGCTACCTACGCACCAAAAGCGGCCGGCTGGTGGCCTTCACCTTCATGAACAACAACCACGTGGTGGACAGCGGCGACATGCGCAACGAAGTGGAGCGGGTGCTGCGCCAGGTGCGCGAGCGGCTGTAAAAACGTTGTCTGGATATGTCCGGTGAATGGCGGATGGTTGAATTTCTGAGCCAGTACTTTTGACTCAGAAATTCAACCATATAAATGAAAATCTTGCCCCACGTTGTGTTTGTAGTGCCGCCGGGCGTGCACCTGCTCGATTTAACGGGACCGGTGCAGGTTTTCTACGAAGCGGCCGAATATGGCCGGCCGTATCAGCTTACGTATTGTTCCTATGCCGGTGCTGTGAGCACCAGCTCGGCCGGTTTGGGCCTGGGGCCGCTGGTGCCTGTTGAGGATGTTCAGGTTGAAGCCGGCGATTTCATTTTCGTGCCCGGGGTGGACATGGAATACCTGCGCTCCGCCGCGTTCAGGCAGGAGGGAAGCGGCTTTTTTGCCTGGCTGCGCGAGCAGTACGCGCGGGGCATCCGCATTTGCTCGGTGTGCACCGGCGCGTTTATCCTGGCCGAGGCCGGGCTGCTGGACGGCCGCAAATGCACCACGCACTGGAAGCGCCTGGCAGAATTGCAGGCGCGCTACCCGCTGGTGCTGGCCCAGGCCGACCAGCTATTTGTGCAGGCCGCAAACCTGTACACCAGCGCGGGAATCACGGCCGGTATCGACCTGGCCCTGTACCTGTTGGAAGAAGCCCACGGGCCATTATTCGCCACCAAAATAGCCCGCGAGTTGGTGGTGTACGCCCGGCGCGGGGCCGGCCACAGCCAGCAGAGCATCTACCTCGACTACCGCAGCCACCTCAATTCGGCCGTGCACCACGTCCAGGACTGGCTTACCGATAACCTGGCCGCCGGGGCCACCCTCGACACCCTGGCCGAACTGGTGCATATGAGCCCGCGCACGCTTACCCGCACCTTCCGGCAGGCCACCGGGCTCACGCTCAACGAATACACCACTGCCCTGCGCCAGGAGCTGGCCCGCACCCTGCACCGCAACCCGGCCCTGACCCGCGAAGCCATCGCGGCCCAATGCGGCTTCCGCAACGTGCGGCAGCTCCAGCGCATTCTGCCCAAGCCCGTGACGGGCTGATTTCAACTCGATTTCTGACTAATAAACTGCCTGGGCTTAGCTGCCACGGCCATTCCCATGCCCATGCTTTTTCGTCTCCTGCTGGCCGGCACCGTTGCCGCAACGGCTCTATTCAGTACCCTGAACACGCCGCCCACCGGGCCAGCTACGGCACCGCAAACCGAGCAAATTGCGCCCTATCACGCCCGTTTCGGCCGACTCCGGCCGGTGGTGGCCGTAGTTGGCGAGAACAGTGGTACTGAGCTGACCGATTTCGTGATTCCCTACGGTGTGCTGGCTCAGTCCGGGGCCGTCGAAATGGTGGCCGTGGCCACCCAGCCCGGCCTGCTCACCATGCGCCCGGCCCTGAAGCTGCAGCCGGAAGCCACTATCCAGCAGTTTGATACGTTCTTTCCTGATGGCGCAGATTATGTAGTGGTGCCCGCCGTGGTGAAAAGTGCCGACCCCACGCTACTGGCCTGGATTACGGCGCAGGCCGGCAAGGGCAGCACCATTGTCAGCATCTGCGATGGGGTGCTGGTGGTGGCCAATACCGGCCTGCTAACCGGCCACCGCGCCACCGGCCATTGGGCCACCGAAAGCCTGCGCAAAGAGAAATACCCGGCCACCACCTGGCTGCCCAACACTCGCTACGTGGCCGATGGCAAATTCATTTCCAGCGCCGGCATCAGCGCCGCCATGCCCGTTTCGCTGGCGCTGGTGGAAGCCATTGCTGGTACCGAGCAGGCCGCCGCCCTGGCCCGGCGTTTGGGCCTGGCCGACTGGAGCCCGCGCCACAACAGCGAGGTGTTTCACCCGCATTTTGGCGTTAATCTTCGGGCGTTGGTCGCGGTGAATTTTACCAATGGCTGGTTCCACGCCCGGCAAACCATCGGCGTGCCGGTGGCACCCGGCGTCGACGAAATAGCCCTGGCGCTGGCCATGGATGCCTATTCGCGTACCGGGCGCAGCCGGGCCTATGCCCTGGCCGCAACCAGTGCGCCGCTGCCCACGCGGCACGGCCTGCGGCTGGTGCCCGACCGGCTGCTGAGCGACTCGAAGGCGCTGAGCCGGATGCTGCCGGCTTTAGGCCCCGAGCCATCGGCGCAGATGCTGGACCAGGCACTGGCCGGAATTTCAGCCCTGTACGGCCGAACAACCGCCTACGGCGTGGCGCTGGACTTCGAATACCCCGGCTTTTAGGACCGCGCCAAGGGCGAAAAGCGTACTTTCGGGCCCGCGCTAAAACGCCGAACCGCCATGCCCCACCTACTCGATAACCCCGTCTGGAACGCGTTGATTTCGGGCAATAAGCCCCTGGATGCCGGCTCGGCGCAGGTGAAATACTTTGCCGACGACGTGTCGCCCTTTGCTGGGTTCGAGACTTTTACGCCACAAGCCTTTGACCTGCTGCACGCCCGCGTGCCCGCCGAGCGCCTGCTGGGCGTGGTGAGCCCGGTGGCGCTGGCCATTCCGGCCCGTTGGGAAGTGGTGCAGCACATGGCCGTATTGCAAATGGTGCAGGAACGGCCGCCGGCCGTCGGCGCATTGGAAGGCCCGCCCGCTATTCCGTTGGGGCCGGCGCACGTGCCCGCCATGCTGGCCCTCACCCGGCAAACCAACCCTGGTCCGTTTTTCCCCAACACCATTGCGTTTGGGCATTACGAAGGCATTTTTGAAGGCAATGAGCTCGTGGCCATGGCCGGGCAGCGCATGAATCCGACGCCCTACGCCGAAATCAGCGCCGTGTGTACGCACCCCGACCACTTGGGCCGGGGCTACGCTGGCCAGCTCATTCAGCGCCAGGCCCGGCGCATTATTGCGGCAGCGGGCATCCCGTTCCTGCACGTCAAATCCACTAATACGCGGGCAATCAGCCTCTATGAGCACCTGGGATTTGTGGCCCGCAAGGAAATGAGCTTCTACATCATCCGGAAAAACCCGGCGTGAGGCTAAACAGCATCAATGTGTCACCACAATTTTTTGGGTGCCGCCAACGTCCGCGCCCTGCACTTTAAGGTAGTAAACGCCGGCCGCCACCCCAGTTAAATCGAGCTCCGCCGGCACCGACGGATGCAGGACTACCGCAGCCGTAACGGGTTGGCCCAGCGTGTTGAAAAGCGTGGCGCGCAAGTCATTCGCAACGCCACCCTCGGGCGCTATCGTCAGCGTGCTGCTGGCCGGGTTGGGGTAGGCGCTCACTTGCAGGCCGGCGGCCAGGAAAGTAGCCGTGACCACATAAGTCGTCACCGGCTCATTCACCACGGCGTGGCCCGATTGCGGGCCGATGGCCCCGGCCGGAATCACCCCATAATAGGTAGGGCCGGGCGTGTAAGGATACGCGCCTTCGTACCGGCTGTTGATGGTGACGAAGTAGGCGTAGGTGCCGGCCGGGTACTCCGGCGTCACGCAGAAGCGGCCGTTGTGGCTGTCCAGGTCGCCGCGGCCGGCCACGTATTCAAAGTCCTCTACATAGTAGCCCAGCGGCTTGGCCGCATTGATGGCGGGGCCGGCCGAGGGGGCCGTGGTGCCGTCGGGCAGCGTGGTGCGGGCCGTAATGTTGCGGGCGCGGTACGAAGTCTTCATGCTTTTGATGGGGCCGGTGCCGTTGGCATTGGCGTAGCCGTAGGCTCCGTAGATGGGGTAGCCATCGAGGGCGAAGCCGATGAGCGGGGCGTGGCGGGTGCTGTCGTGGTCGTTGTAGAGGCAGCGCGGGTTGAGGTGGTGGTGATACTCGCCGTTGGGGGCGGGGTGGCCCAGGCAGGAGTCGAAGCCCGGGCCTTCTACTACGATGGCGTTCTGGTTCCACACGCCCGCGCCGTTGTAGCTCATGGCATCCTTGGCGTTGAAGAGGCTCACGCCGTTGCTCCAGATGCCGGTGTGGCCTAGGGGCGTGGCCGTGGGTGTGCCGGTGTTGGGCGCGGGCGTGCGGGTTATTTTGAACACGAAGTTCTGGTTGGTGGGCACGTTGGGATTGTTGCCCCAGCCGCCGATGGCGTAGCTCGGGATGCCCGTGCAGGTGATGTACACGTTGGCGGCCGAGTACTGCACGCGCTGCACGTTGCTCGGGATGTTGTTGTAGCCGGTGGCCCCGGTGGTGTTCACCAGCCAGCTACTCACGATGGGGGTGACCTGGGCGCGGCTCAGGGTGGGAATCAGCAGCAGGAAGGCCAGAAAGTAGCGATAGGGCATAGGGGAGGGGTTAAAAAGTGAAAGCGTGAAAAAACGCGCTTCACGCCGCGCTGCCGCAAAGCGGCCGGAAGGTAAGCCGGGGCACAGGTTTTCCCACGTTGGCAGTTCCGCAATTAAGGTATGCATGCCGACCAACTGCCGCTTTCACTCGATGACTTGTCGATAGTGCCCGGTAAAACTGAATTAGCTCGGTAAAAACCCGCTCAAAGTAATAATTAGCGGCTTTTTGGTCGGCCAAGGGTCCGGTTTTCACTCACGGGGAATTACCACCCCATTCACCGAGGAACGGCCGGGTTTAGACGAAGGAAAAAATACCGCCTGATGCCCTTGGCCAACTTTGTATCATCAAAACGGCCACAAATAAGCTGGCCCTTCCCCAAGACACTCCGCTTCATCATCAGCATTATGTTTACGCTTGCTACTCCCGCCGCTCGTCTGTTTTGCCTGGCCACGCTGGGCCTGTTGCTGCCCGCCGCCGCCATGGCGCAGGCTCCCACCATCAGCAGCATGACGCCGACCACGGCGGCTCCCGGCGCTACGGTCACCATCACTGGTACTAACCTCACGGGCTTCACTTCGGTGCTGCTGAACGGTCAGGCCGTTCGCGCTACCGCCGGTGCTTTGCCCGCTACCACGGCTACCTTCATTGTGCCGGCCGCTGCGGGCACGGGCCGGGTGCGGCTGACCACGGCCGCCGGCACCGCAGTAAGCGCGGCCCGTTTGGGCGTGACCCGGGTTTCCTCCAACAGCAACTACGGCCAGCTGAACACCAACGCTACCAGCGCCACCGCTGCCGGCAACTTCTCGACTCCCGTAGCCGCCGACCTAGACAAGGATGGCCTGCTGGAACTGCTGGTGGGCCAGGGCGACGGCACCATGATTGACTACGAGCAGACGGCCACCAACAGCGCTTTCAGCACCACGGGCACGGTTATTACCTTGTTCTCGAACGGTGCTACCATCGATGTGGGCCTCTACGCCAAGCCGACGGTGAGCGACCTCGACGGCGACGGCCTGCAGGAAATCATTGTGGGCGAAGAAACCGGCAAAGTGATGATTTATGAGCAGAATGCCAGCACGGGCACCAACGCTTTTAAAATGGGTGCCGGCACCACCTTGTTCGCCAACCCCTACGGTGTTACCGCCTCAGGCACCCCCAACCAGGGCTCCTACGCCCGTCCTTCGGTGGGCGACATCGACAACGACGGCCTGATTGATATCATCGTGGGCAGCAACAACGGCTACCTGAACCGCTACGAGCAGCTTGCCCGCACCAACAACACGACGGCTGGCTTCAGCGCTGCCACCACCATCAAGCTGGCCGATGGCGTGACCATCCTCGATGCCGGCGACGTGAGCAAGCCCCTCATCACCGACTACGACGGCGACGGCAAGCTCGATATGCTGGTGGGCAACATAGTTGGCAACGTGCAGCTCTATACCCAGACTTCGGTTAACGCCCTTACCTTTAGCTTCGTGCAGAACCTGAGCACGGCTGGTACCGCCGCCACGGTTATCAATATGGGTAACTCGGGCACTAACCCCAGCAATAGCGGCGGCTACGCGGCCCCGGCCGTGACCGACTACGACGGCGACGGCCTGCTCGACCTCTTCGTGGGCAACGGCAACGGCACCGTGTACCGCTACGAGCAAAATACTTCGGCCACTGCGCCTTCCATCACGGCTCCGCTGCCGGTAGTGCTCAGCGCCTTCGGCGGCCAGGCCACCAGCGCCGGCAACCGCCTGAGCTGGACCACCGCCCAGGAATTGAACAGCGCCAGCTTCGTGGTTGAAGCCTCGGCCGATGGCACCGCCTTCACTGCTGTAGCTGAGCTGGCCGCCGCCGGCAACAGCACCATAGCCCATAATTACGAGTACCTCGATGCTTCGGCCGCTGCCCAGGCTGCCAGCCGCCGCTACTACCGCTTGCGCCAGGTGGACCTGGACGGCACCACCAACTACTCGCCGGTAGTAGCCCTGAGCCGCACTGCTGCTGCCGCTGCTACTGCCCCCGCCACCGCCGATGCCTACCCCAATCCTTTCACCAACCAACTGTCGGTAGCCCTGCCCGGCACCATCGAGCCCCAGGCCACAACCGTGACGCTGCTCTCGCTGGCAGGCCGCCCGGTGTTCGCTGCCAAGCTGGCCCTGAGCGCCGCCCCCCAGGCCCTGGCCGGTCTGCCCGAACTGCCCGCCGGTGTCTACGTCCTGCGCCTCACCACGGCCGGCGGCAGCATCACCCGCAAGGTGACCCGCCAATAAGCCTCGGCCTTAGCTGAAACGAAGACGGCCCCGGCCTCCGCAAGGAGAGCCGGGGCCGTCTTCGTTTCAAGCTGTCATTCCGACGCAGGAGGAATCTGGGGAAAACTGTTCAAATGGTTTGTCTCAGATTCCTCCTGCGTCGGAATGACATTTTAGTACAGCACCCGGAACTTGATGGTGTGCTCCACCTCGCGCAGCGCCTGAATCACGTCGTGGTCGTACTCGCGGTTGATGTCCGTAATCACGTAGCCGATGTGCTCGTTGGTTTTCAGGTACTGGCCCAGGATGTTGACGTGGTGCTCGGCCAGCACGTTGTTGATTTTGGCCAGCACGCCGGGCACGTTGGCGTGGATGTGGATGAGGCGGTGGGCCTGCTGCGTGGGCAGCTGAATGTTGGGGAAATTGACCGACTGCTGGGTGTTGCCGGTGTTGATGTACTGCATGATGCGCTCCGGCACAAACTCGGCAATGTTGCGCTGGGCCTCGGCCGTGCTGCCGCCGATGTGCGGCGTGAGCAGCACGTTGGTCAGGCCGCGCAGCTCGCTTTCGAAGCTCTCGTGGTTGGTTTTGGGCTCGTAGGGGAATACATCCACGGCCGCGCCGCCGAGGTGGCCGCTGCGCAGGGCTGCTGCCAGGGCCGGCACGTCCACGACGTGGCCGCGGGCGTTGTTGAGGAACAGCGCGCCTTTTCTCATCAGGGCAAATTCCTTCTCGCCGATGTAGTTGGTGTTTTCCACGCGGCCGTCGATGTGCAGCGTCACCACATCGGATTGGGCCAATAGTTCTTCCAGCGTGCGGCACTTCACGGCGTTGCCGAGTTGCAGCTTTTCGGCCACGTCGAAGTACACCACTTTCATGCCCACTGCCTCGGCTACTACCGATAATTGCGAGCCAATATTGCCGTAGCCCACGATGCCGAGGGTTTTGCCGCGAATCTCGAACGAGCCGTTGGCCGACTTATCCCACTCGCCCCGGTGCATTTTGGGGTTCTTCTCGGGAATGCGGCGGGCCAGCACGATGATTTCGCCCAGCGCCAATTCCACCACCGAACGGGTGTTACTGAACGGGGCGTTGAACACGGCCACGCCCTTTTTCATGGCCGCCGTGAGGTCAATCTGGTTGGTGCCGATGCAGAACGCGCCGATGCCGATGAGGCGGTTGGCCGCCTCCAGCACACGCTGGGTCACCTGCGTTTTGGAGCGGATGCCGAGCAGGCTCACGCCCTCGATGCGGGCAATGAGCTCATCCTCGTCGAGGCCGCCCTTAACTTCTTCTACCTGATAGCCTTCCTGACGGAAAAGCTCAGCGGCGCGGGCATCCGGATTCTCCAGCAGGAGGACCTTGATGCGGTTTTTGGGGTATGATAAAGTCATGGGAAGTCTTAGTTGGTACAAAAACTCGTCGAAGGTGGGCAGCACTTCGTCGGCGTGGGCCACCACGGTAGGGCGGCTAACGTTCTCGGTGTAAGCGTAGAAGCGGTGGGCCAGCCCGGCCTCGCGGATTTGATAGTCGGTATACCCATCGCCGAGTACATACACCGGCCCGTCCAAATCGAGCAGCACGAGCTGGCGGATTTTGCCGCCGTCGCGGCTCAGCACGTTACCGGGGTCGCAGCCGGTGATGTTGCCGGCTTCATCAAACGTGAAAGTATTAGCCAGCACGTGGCTGGCCGGAATGCCGAACTCGGCTACCACCGGCTCGATGAACTCGCGGAAGCCGCTGCTCACCACGTAAATGCGGTCGGCGAACTGGTGGAAGAAAGCCCCATTGCGCCGGATGCTCTCGCTCACCTTGGTTTTGAGGCGGGCAATGAGGGGCGCGAGGTGGCGCTCATTGGCCCCCAACAGCGCCAGCCGCCGGGCCAGCGACTCCTGGAAGCCGATTTCGCCGGCCATGCCTTGGTCGGTGAGGGCCCGGATTTGGGCCACTACGTTGGCTTGGTCGGGGTGGCCTTGTAGGGCAATATCGGCTAGCTCATCCAGCCCTTCAACTTGGGTGAAGGTGCTATCGAAATCGAACACGAGGTAGGGCAGGGGCGCGGTGGCGTTGGGCATGAGCGCAAAGATGCGCCCGGCAGTACCTTGGCGCGGCATTCCTTTCCCAAGTATTTTATGAAGCCGCTGCTACTCCTGCTGCTCTCGCTGCTCCTGAAACTGCCTGCCACCGGGCCGCCGGCGGTGCGCGTCGCGTTCAGCCCGTTGACGAAGGTGGCGTATCTGGCGGCGGCGAAAGGGGCTATTGTGACCAAGCCGGTAGTTGCTTTCCCCGTGAAGAAAACGCGGGGCCGCATCGTAATTCCAACGGCCAAAGGGCCAACGGTTTTTAAGGATAACGATGCTGACGAGGAGAATCCTGATTGGGAAAAATTTACTTATCAAGGATATTTACCGAAGTTCGAATGCCACTTGATTTTGCATAATCATTACGAATGGTCCCAGTATATCTTAGTTGATAAAAGTGGGAGGAAGACAGAAATTTCCGGAATGGTGGTCTATTCGCCCGACCTCAGGAGTTTTGTGGCCATATCAGGGGGCGTTGAGAGTGCGATGTATCCCAATTCCATTCAGCTTTTTCGCTTTGAAAGCCACCATTGGCGCGAGGTGTGGAAAATAGAGCCATCAGTTGACCCGGCAACCTGGGAGCCGGACGAAATCCACTGGCTTTCCAACTCAACCCTGCTGCTGAAAAAGAAAATGTGGACCGGCAAAAACCCCGGCACCATCTTCACCTACGCCAAGCTGACAATTCGGTAGCTCATTCATTATGCCCCAACGCCTGCTATTCGTGTACAATGCCGACGGTGGCCGCCTGGCCGGGCTCAAGGATATGTTCCACAAAATTCTCTCGCCCGGCACCTACCCGTGCTCGCTGTGCGCGGTCACGTACGGGGCCACTTCGATGCAGCCGGAGTGGCGCGGGTTTATCAAGACGCTGCCCGTGCCGGTGGAATTTCTGCACCGTGATGAGTTTATCCGGGACTATCCGCAGTGGGCGCGGCACCCGCTGCCGGCCGCTTTCGGCGTGGGCGCGGATGGTGGGCTCATGCCCTTCATCGAAGCGCCGGAGATGGACGCGGCCGATTTGAACGGGCTGATGCAACTGGTGCGGCAGCGGCTGTAGGGGCAGCTGGAAGGGGCTGTAATCCATAAGAACGTCATGCTGAGCTTGTCGAAGCACCTCTACCGCGCAACTAATCCCAATCGACAGGGACAGTATTGCGGTAGAGATGCTTCGACAAGCTCAGCATGACGTTCTTTTGTGTTCTTGATTTCCTGATTTCTCCTCGCTTTACTTCCTTCATCATTCGCATGAAACTCCCTTTCCTGCCCGGCGCGCTGCTGGGCGCGGCCCTGCTCACGGCCGGTCCGGCCCTGGCCCAGGCTCCCAATACCGGCCCGGCTTACGACTCGCGCACGCTGTTCAACCCCTCGTTTATTGAGCAGCTGAGCACGCCCACGCGCACGGCCGGCGGCCAGCCCGGCGCGCAGTACTGGCAGAACGCGGCCGACTATCACATCGATGCCCGCCTCGACGAGAAAGCGGCCCGCGTGAGCGCCACCGTCGACATCACCTACACCAACAACTCGCCCGACCGCCTGCCCTTCGTGTGGCTGCAGGTCGACCAGAACCTGTACCGCGAAGACTCGCGCGGAGCGGCCATCACGCCCATCGGCGGCGGGCGCTTCGGCAACAACTCGCGTGGCTTCCGGGGCGGCGACTCGCTGCAAACCGTGACCATTGAGCTGCACGGCAAGAAGCTGAAGGCCGACTACCGCGTGACCGATACGCGCATGCAAATCATCTTGCCCGAAGCCCTGAAGCCCAACGGCGACAAGCTCGTCATCCACATCGGCTACGGATTCAGCATTCCCGAATACGGTTCTGACCGCCTCGGCCGCCTCAAAACCAAGAACGGCGAAATCTTCGAAGTGGCGCAGTGGTACCCGCGCATGGCCGTGTACGACGACGTGGAGGGCTGGAACACGCTGCCCTACCTCACGGCCGAGTTTTACCTCGAATACGGCAACTTCGACTACACTGTGAACGTGCCCGCCAACTACCTCGTGGGCGGCTCGGGCGAACTGGTGAATCCCGCCGAAGTGCTGACCAGCGCCCAGCAAAGCCGCCTGGCCAAAGCCGCCGGCTCGGACCAGACCGTGATGGTGCGCTCGGCGGATGAGGTGACCCAAGCGGGCTCGCGGCCCGGCGGCAAAAATGGCCGTCTGACCTGGCACTTCAAGTGCCAGCGGGCGCGGGATGTGGCCTGGGCCGCGTCGTCAGCCTTTGTGTGGGATGCGGCCAAGATGAACCTGCCCAGCGGGCGTAAGTCGCTGGCGCAGTCGCTGTACCCGGTGGAGGCGGCCCAGGATACGGCCTGGAACCGCTCGACAGAGTACGTGAAAAAGAGCATCGAATTCAACTCGAAGCAGTGGTACGAATTCACTTACCCGGTGGCGACGAACGTGGCCGGCGTGGTGGGCGGCATGGAGTATCCGGGCATCGTGTTCTGCGGCGTGAAGGCCCGCAAAGCCAGCCTGTACAGCGTGACGGACCACGAGTTCGGTCACAACTGGTTTCCGATGATTGTGGGCTCGAACGAGCGCAAATACCCGTGGATGGACGAGGGCTTTAACACCTTCATCAACATGCTGTCGAGTGCTGATTTCAACAAAGGCGAATACGCTAAGCAGCTGAGCGACACCGCCCGGTTGGTGGCCGGCAACATCCGCTACATCATGGACCCGGCCACCGTGCCGCCCTACACCGTGCCCGACGTGACGCCCTCCAACTACCTCGGCTACGCCGCTTACAGCAAGATGGGCTACGGCCTGTTTCTGCTGCGCGCCGAGATTCTGGGACCGGAGCGGTTCGACTACGCGTTCCGCACCTACATCAAGCGCTGGGCATTCAAGCACCCGCAGCCCAAGGATTTTTTCCGCACCATGAACGAGGCCAGCGGCGAGGATTTGACCTGGTTCTGGCGCGAGTGGGTGTATAACAACTGGACCCTCGACCAGGCCGTGACCACCGTGGCCTACGTGAACCAGGACCCCGCCCAGGGTGCCCTCATCACCGTGGAAAACAAAGGCCAGGCCGCCATGCCCGTCATCGCCGACGTGACCGAAACCAGCGGCAAAACCACCCGCGTGCGCCTGCCCGTGGAAGTATGGCAGCGCAGCGGCACCTGGACGTTCCGCTACAATTCCACCACCCCGCTCACCCTCGTGCGCCTCAACCCGACCAAGCTGCTGCCCGATGCCAACCCCGGCAACAACGTGTGGCGCGCGCAGGTGCTGAAATAATTCTGCTGAGCATCATTGCTTAAGAAACACAAAGCCCCGGCTGCTTCCTGAGCAGTCGGGGCTTTCTTGTGGGGCAATATCGTCGATTATTAATCTTCCGAAGCACCGATGCGCCGGTGGCGTTTCCAATCCGGATTATACTGCGCGCCACCAAACAGATACAACATCAGCGCCCGCGAGTAGCGCAGAATGAGCGGCGTAAGGAGCACTGTAGCCCCGGTGATGATGGCCACGTACACCCACGTGTCGGGGTTGCCCAGCAGGTAATAAGTCAGCAAACCCAGCACCAGAAATGTGGCCACGTTGAAGCCGAAGGTGATGTACATCGAGCCGAAGTAGAAACCCGGCTCGGGCTCGAACGTCTGGCCGCACACGGGGCACTGCTCGGGCATTTGGGCGAATTTGGTGATGTTGAGCGCGGAGTGCGTGAACAGCTTGCCCTGGTGGCAGCGCGGGCAGCGCAGCGTGGCCAGCGCCAGCGCGGTGGAATCAACGAATTCGGGGGTATTAACAGGTTCGGCCATAACCGGGGCGGGGGAGGGAAGCATGAGGGAGCAGAAGCTATACGGGGAAACACGGCCCGCGCCCATGCGCAAGTGGCCGGCGCGGCACCTGCCGCTTTGATACTCCAAAATTACCGGGCACTTCACCCGCCTTCGCAGCCCGTTTGCGGGGGCTTATAGGACAAATCAACGCTGCTGCCGGAAGGCCTCCGGCGTGGTGCCGGTGTACTTGCGGAAGTAGCGCACGAAGTACGACGCATCCTCAAACCCCAGCTCATAGGCCACCTGCGCCACGCCCAGCGCCGAATGGCTCAGCAGCCGCTGCGCCTCGGTGATAATGCGCTCGTGGATGAGGTCGCTGGCCGTTTTATTGAGCACGCGGCGGCACAGGGCGTTGAGGTGGTTGGCCGTGACATGTAGCAGCGCGGCGTAGTCGCGCACGCTGCGCCGGGTGCGGTAGTGCTGGTTGAGCAGCGCCCCGAACTGCCGGATTTGCTGCTGGGCCAGGCCGGCCTCGGCCGTAGCCGGAGCCGCGTAGTGGCGGGCGGCCAGCTCCAGGCACAGGTGCAGGTAGGAACGAAAAACCTCGGCCTGATTGGCTTGAGGGGATGAAAACTCGGCAAACAGGCGTTCGATGAGCGGGCGAATCTCCATTTCGGCGGGCGTCAGGTACAGCACCGGCGGGTGCGTGCTATCGAAAAACGGGAAATCGTAGAGCCCGCTGCCAGGGTAGCGAAATAGGTAGAAATCGGCGCTGAAAAACACCACAAAGCCGCGCGTCTCGGGCGTTAAATGCCAATGATGCACCTGCCCCGGAGCCAGAAAAAACAAGCTGCCCGGCCGCAGCTCATACGTCACCAAATCGACGGTGTGCGTACCCGCGCCCTCGGTGATATAGAGCAGCAGGTAGAAGTCGTGGGCGTGCGGCGCGTTGACGTGCGGAAACCGCACGACGTGCTGTTCGAGGCGGTCGCAGTAGTACGGTGTGTGGGCCAGCGGCCCGGGAAACGAGGCCAGGGCGAGAACCGGCGGGGCGGTGGGCTTCATGCAGCCAAAGGTAGAATGGGGAAGACGCTAGGCCCGACAGAATCATGCCTCCCTTTTTGCCGCGCACACCGGCACCCAGCCTTTGCCCTCACACACCGGGCAGCTGGCCGCCTCCCCCCGCGCCAGCTCCTGCACATGGCCACACTTGCAGCAGGCGTGCGGGCCAGCGGCTTCCACGCGGTGCTGCGATTTGGCTAATAATTCGGGCCAGATGGGCAGGCCGGGCGCGGCCTCCGCTGGTGCGTAGAAGTAGGCGCTGAGGTTGCCGGTGGCCTCCATGTAGGCGCGGCGCACCTGCCCAAGGTGCTCCACCTGCTGCTGCCGTAGCTCGCCGAATAATTCCTTCTGCGTCAGGTTCAGGTTGTCGAGGTTTTTCATGTTGATGCGGCCTTCCTCCACCAGCAGCACGGGCGTGCCTTCGAGCCAGTCACTGAAGCGCGGAAACCACTCGGTGAGGCGATTGAACAGCCAGTACATGGCACTGACCACGGCAAACACGATGACGACGGGCAGCAGCGGCGTGTCGTGGTAAAACATGGTATCACCGGCTGCCGAGCCTAATGCCAGAATGATGCTGAGCTCGAAAATGGACAGCTGCCGCACGCCTCGCCGGCCCGTCACGCGCAGGGTGGCCAGCAGTAGCAGGTAGGTTACCACGCACCGGAACACGACTTCGAGCAGGAAAGTGGGCGGCGCGTCGGCCGTCCAAAGCAGGCGCTGCCAGTCGAAGGGCGTGATGGGTTCGGCGAGGAAAAGCATGAAAATGAAGCAGGGGTGAAGCCGATGCTGGTACGCACGCCCCGGCCCACGGTTGGCCGCGCCGTACCTTTGGGACACTGCTGGGGTCTGGTTGGCCCTGACTGGCGGGCGCTTTCGCAAGCACCGCGTCGGCGGGCATCGCGCGTGGCGGTGGCCGTTGAGTTCGAATTGATTTTCAATTCCAATCCAGCTTTGCCGACGCCCGCCAGCAGCGACTTGTTGCCTCGTTGCCGTGAACGTTTCGTTGTTGATTTCCCCCGCCATTTGGGTGGGGCTGCTGGGTGCGGCCGCGCACCTGCCGGGCTTGGGTGCCCTGGGCCAAACGGCCACCACGCCCCGGAGCCGCACCTTTTTGCTCACCAGCACGGCCACCGTGCCCGTGCCGCCGGCCGGCACCAAAACCCTCGATTTGTGGCTGCCGCTGCCGCATCCCGACGCTAACCAAGAGGTGCACGAGTTGAAAATTGAGTCGCCCGTGCCGTATAAAATTGAGAAGGGTGCTTTCGGCAACCAGATGCTGCACCTGCGCCCCGCCACCGTGCCCACCGCGCCGCTGGTGGTGAAGCTCACGGCCCAAATCACGCGCCGCGAACACCTCAACCTGCGCGCCAACACGCCCACCGCCAAGCCCGCCAAAGAAAAAACCGACCCCGACCTGGCCCGCTGGCTGGCCCCCGACCGCCTCGTGCCCCTCGACCCGCACATCCACGAGCAGGCCGAAGAAGTGGTGGCCAAAACCAACGCCAAAACCCCGCTCGAAAAAGCCCGCGCCATCTACGAGCACGTGGTGAGCACCGTGAAATACGACAAAACCGGCCAGGGCTGGGGCCGCGGCGACATCTACTACGCCTGCGATGCCCGGCGCGGCAACTGCACCGATTTCCACGCCATCGTCATCGGCTACTGCCGCAGCCTAGGCATTCCGGCGCGCTTCAGTATAGGGCTGCCGCTGCCGGCCGAGCGCGGCCACGGCGAAATAAAAGGTTACCACTGCTGGGCCGAGTTCTTCACCCCCGAAACCGGCTGGGTGCCCGTCGATGCCTCCGAAGCCGCCAAAAACCCCGACAAGCGTGCCTACTTCTTCGGTGCCCACGACGAAAACCGCGTCGAGTTCACCCGGGGCCGCGACGTAGAGCTGGCCCCCAAACAAGCCGGCCCGCCGCTCAACTACTTCGTGTACCCCTACGCCGAGGCCGATGGCCAGCCGCTGGAAGTAGCCCGGAAGTACGAATATTCGGACGTGACGGCGCAGTAGTCCTAACAGGATAACAAGGAAACAAACACGTCCTGCTGAGCAACTACGCTCGGCAGGACGTTCTTTTTTAGCTTGTTGTCGTCATTGAGAATAACGTCGCCCGCCGATGGTTAGGGAGTGTTAGCGGGCGGGAGTAGGGGAGGAATGTGGACGGAGCAAGATGAAGTCGGGATGAGCAAAGAATGAAGGAAAAAGGAAGATTAACAAGGCCTTAAACCTTGGCTGGACCCCTGCATCCAACGCGCAACCTACGGATCGGGGACTTATCACGCTACGCTCATGTGAGGGTGCTAACTAGCCGGCCGTTGGGGTATCGCCTTCTTTATTTTTTTCCTGCTTATCATGAAACACCGGTTACTCTTTGGCTTTCTGCTCGCGCTGATAAGCCTGGCCTGGGGCCGCACGGGCGCGGCGGCCACCATCACTACCTCGGTCCTGAACGGCCCGAACTTCTGCCAAAACTCCACGGTGCGGGTGAGCTACGCGGTGAGCGGCAGCATCGACCCCAGCAACGTGTTCACGGCCCAGCTCTCGGACGAAACGGGCTCTTTTGCCGCGCCGGTGGCCATTGGCTCGCTCACGGGCACGGCGGGCGGCACCATCACGGCGGCGCTGCCGGCGGGCGTGGTCACGGGCTCGGGCTACCGCGTGCGGGTGGTGGCTTCCAGCCCCGCTACCATCGGTACCGATAACGGTCAGGATTTGACCATTACCAACATCGGGACCGTGACGGCGGGCAGCAACTCGCCGCTTTGCGCCGGGGGCAACCTGCTGCTCACGGCCAGCACGGTGCCGGGGGCCAGCTATTCCTGGACCGGCCCCAACGGCTTTACCTCGTTGCTGCAAAACCCCACCATCGCCAACGTGGGCGTGAACCGCTCGGGCACCTACACCGTGACGGCCAACTCGAACGGCTGCTCGGCCACGTCGGCGGTGGTGGTGACGGTGAACGCGCTGCCCACGGCCAGCGTGAACCCGGTGGCCACGGCCATCTGCGCCGGCCAGTCCATCACGCTGAACGCCAGCGGCGGTACCAGCTACTCCTGGAGCCCCGCCACCGGCCTGAGCAGCAGCACCGTGGCCAGCCCTACGGCCTCGCCCACGGCCTCTACTATTTATACGGTGACGGTGACGAACGCCGCCGGCTGCTCCAGCACGGCCCAGGCCACGGTGACGGTGCGGGCTACGCCGGTGCTCACGGTGTCGCCCAACACCACGATTTGCGCCGGCAGTTCCACCACGCTTTCGGCCAGCGGCGCGCAGAACTACACCTGGAGCCCCAGCACGGGGCTGAACAACCCGCGCTCGGCCACGCCCATCGCCTCGCCCACCGCCACCACCACCTACACCATCACCGGCGACAACGGCAACTGCTCGGCCACATCCACCGTGACCGTGACCGTGGAGCCCCTGCCCACGCCCAACGCCGGCCCCGACCGCGTGCTGTGCTCCGGCCAGTCGGCCCAGCTAGGCAGCGCCCCCGCGACGGGCCTCACGTACAGCTGGTCGCCGAGCACGGGCCTGAGCAGCACGTCCAGCGCCCAGCCCACCATCACCCTCACCAATACCGGCACGGCCCCGCGCACTACCACCTACACGCTCACGGCCGTATCGGCCACGGGCTGCGTGGGCAGCAGCACCGTGCGCGTGACCGTGAACCCCGCCGTGACCGCGAATGCCGGCGCGGCTCAGACGTTCTGCTCGGGCGGCTCGGCCCAGTTGGGCACGGCGGCCGCCACGGGCTACACTTATAGCTGGAGCCCTGCTACCGGCTTAAGCAACACCACCGTGGCCCAGCCCACCGTGACGTTGACTAATACCACCGGCGCACCCATTACCACCACCTACACGCTCACGGCTTCCAGCAACGGCTGCTCCAGCACCAGCACCGTGGCCGTGACGGTGAACCCGGCTACCTCGGCCGCCTTTGCCTATAATGCAGCCTCGTACTGCCAGAGCAGCGCCAACCCCACGCCCACCATTACCGGCACGGCCGGTGGCGGCTTTACTTCGGCAAGTGGTCTGATTATTAACGCCGTGACGGGACAAATCAATCTGGCTGCCAGCACGGCCGGCACCTACACCGTCACCTACAGCGTGGGCGGCCCCTGCCCCAGCACCAGCACCCAGCAGGTGACCGTGGCCACGCCCGGCGCGGCCGGTTTCAGCTACGCCAATGCGGCCTACTGCGCCAGCGGGGCCAACCCTACGGCCACCCTTACGGCCGGCGCGGCCGCCGGCACGTTCACGGCCTCGCCCACGGGCCTGAGCCTGAATGCCAGCACCGGGGCCATCAACCTGGCCGCCAGCCAGCCCGGTACTTACACTGTCACCAATACCGTATCGGCCAATGGGGCCTGCCAGGCCGCCTCGGCCACCACGCAGGTGAGTGTCAGCGCCGTGCCGGCGGCGGCTTTGGCCGTTAGCGGCCCCACCACCATCTGCCAGGGCAGCACCGTGACGCTGACGGCCAACGGCGGCAGCACCGGGGCTACCTATCAGTTTTTGCTGAACGGCCAGCCGATAAATGGGGCTACGGCCGCCACCTACGCAGCCGCCCAGAGCGGCACATACAGCGTGGTCGTAACCAACCCCGGCAACTGCACCGCTACTTCGGCCGGCACTGCCATCACCGTAAACCCTGTGGCCACGCCCACCGTGGCCTACGGCGCTACCAGCTACTGCCAGAACGCCGGCACCAACCCCGGCCCCACGGTTTCGGTGGCGGGCGGCACCTTTAGCGCGCCGGCGGGCCTGAGCCTGAATGCCGGCACCGGCGTTATCAACCTGGCCACCAGCCAGCCCGGGACCTACACCGTGAGCTACTCGGCGGGCAGCCCCTGTCCGGGCACCGGCACGGCCAGCATCACTATTAATGCGGCTCCGAGCGCGGCGTTTGCCTACGCTTCGTCTACGCTGTGCGCTAGCGGGGGCACGGCCACGCCTACCATCACGGGCACGGCCGGCGGCACCTTTACCTCGGCGGCGGGCCTGAGTTTGAATGCCAGCACCGGGGCCATCAACCTGGCGGCCAGCACGGCGGGCACCTACACCGTAACGTACACGGTGAGTGGAAACTGTACGGCGGCGGCTTCGGCCAGCGTCACCATCACTACGGCTCCGGTAGCGGCTTTCAGCTATCCGGTAACCAGCTACTGCGCGGCGGCCCAGGGCAACGTGGCCCCGGTATTCGGCAGCGGGGCCAGTGCCGGCACGTTCACTTCAACTCCCGGCCTGAGCCTCGACCCGGCCACCGGCGTGGTGAACCTGGCGGCCAGTCAGGCCGGCAGCTACACCGTGACCAATACCATTGCGGCTTCGGGCTCGTGCGCGGCTACTGCGGCTACGGCTCCCATCAGCATCAGCCCGGCTCCGGTGGCCGCCATTTCGGCTGGCGGCGCTACTGCCATTTGCCAGGGTAGTGCGGTGCTGCTCACGGCCACTGGCGGCGGGGCGGGGGCTACCTATCAGTTTCTACTCAATGGCCAGGCTATTGCCGGGGCTACCACCGCTACGTATTCGGCCAGCGCGGCCGGCAGCTACGCGGTGGTGGTCACCAGCGGCAGCGGGTGCTCGGCCACCTCGGCGGCCACGGCCGTGACGGTGACACCGGCCACTTCGGCCACGTTCAGCTACGCCGCTACCGGCTACTGCCTGAGCAGCCCCACCTCTACGCCGAGCATTACCGGCACCACGGGCGGCACGTTTGCCTCAACTACGGGCCTGAGTCTGAACCCGACCACGGGGGCCATCAGCCCCGCCACCAGCACGCCCGGCACCTATACCGTCATGTACAGCGTGGGCGGCAGCTGCCCCAGCAGCAGCACGGCCACCATCACCATCTCGGCCCCGGCCTCGGCGGCCTTCAGCTACGGCAGCTCGTCGTTGTGCGCCACCGGCTCTGCCACCGCCGCGCTGGCCACCGGAGCCAGCGCCGGCACGTTCTCCTCAACCACCGGCCTGAGCCTCAATGCCAGCACGGGGACCATCAACCTGGCCGGCAGCACCCCCGGCACCTATACCGTGACCAACACGGTGAGCAATGCCGGGGCCTGCGGCGGGGCC
The DNA here is from genome assembly GCF_038448715.1 of Hymenobacter segetis. GTDB lineage: Bacteria > Bacteroidota > Bacteroidia > Cytophagales > Hymenobacteraceae > Hymenobacter > Hymenobacter segetis. Next base: position 76,586 of record NZ_JBCEVZ010000009.1, read on the forward strand.
ACATCCACGGCTACGGTAACCATCAATGCCCTGCCCACGCGCCCCACGGTGACTGCCCAGTACAATGGCCCCACCACCACGCTCACCAGCAGCGCCCCCACCGGCAACCAGTGGTACCTGAACGGCGTGGCCATTGCCGGGGCCACCGGCCCTACTTATGTGGTGAACTCGGCCGCCCAGCTGGGTTCCTACACCGTGACGACGACCTCGGCCCAGGGCTGCGCCTCGCTGCCGTCGGCCCCGCTTGTGGTGACGGCCACGGCGAAGCAACTGGCCGCTGCCGCGCTGCAAGTGTACCCCAACCCCACGCCCGACGGCAAGCTGCTGGTGCAGCTGACCAGCGTCCACCAGGCGGTGCAGCTCAGCGTGCTCAATGCGCTGGGGCAGGTGGTCTATCGGGCCGCGCTGCCGGCTTCGGCCACTGCCGCGCAGCCCCTCGACCTGAGCGCCTTGCCCACCGGCGTGTACCTGCTGCGCGCTACCTCGGCCGACGGCACGGCTACCCGCCGTATCGTGCGGGAGTAGGCGAGCGTATTACATAATAAAAAAGGCCCGTCAGCTGCTGCTGACGGGCCTTTTTGTGTCTGATTCCAAAATGTCATGCTTCGCGGTGCTCTGCATTATATTCAGCAGGTGCCTGGCATTGCGCTACGCCGCCTTCACTGCCTTCGCCTGCTCCAGCGTCTCCAAATCCTCGGCCGTCAGGCGCAGCTCGGTGGCTTCGAGCAGTTCCGTGACCTGGCCCACGCTGGTGGCGCTGGCAATGGGCGCGGTCACGGCCGGGGCCTGCATCAGCCAAGCCAGCGCTACCTGGGCGGGCGTGGCCTGCTGGCGGTCGGCCACGGCATCGAGGGAAGTGAGCAGGGCGAGGCCTTTTTTATTCAGGTATTTCTGGCCGACGCCGGCTCCGCGCGGGCTCTTTTGCAGGTCGGCCTGGTCGCGGTATTTGCCGGTGAGGAAGCCGGCGGCGAGGCCGTAGTACGGAATCGCGCTAATGTTTTCTTTCAGCAGGAGCGGGGCCAGGTTCTGCTCAAAATCCTCGCGGTCGTACAGATTGTAGAGGTTTTGCAGCGTCTCGTAGCGCGGGAAGCCGTGTTTGGCGCTGGCATCCAACGACTCCTGCAAGCGGGCCGCCGTGAAGTTGGAAGCCCCAATGGCGCGCACCTTGCCCTCTTTCACCAACTGGGCGTAGGCTTCGAGGGTTTCCTCCACGGGCGTGGTCGGGTCGTCTTTGTGCGACTGGTACAGGTCGATGTAATCGGTTTGCAGGCGCTTGAGGGAGCCTTCGACGGCCCGCAGGATGTAGTCCTTTTTCAGGCCCTTGTTGTCTGCGTTCACCTCCCAGCCCACCTTGGTGGCAATGACCACATCATCGCGCCGGCCGCGTTGTTTCAGCCACTTGCCAATGATGGTTTCGGATTCGCCGCCCACATGGCCGGGCACCCAGACGGAATAGCCGTCGGCGGTATCAATGGCGTTGCCGCCGTTGGCCACGAAGGCATCGAGCACGGCGAAGGACGTGGCTTCGTCGATGGTCCAGCCGAAGACGTTGCCGCCCAGCATCAGGGGCGAAATCTGGAGGCCGGAGCGGCCGAGTTCACGGGTTTGCATAGGTGTAAGTTTGAATCAGAGAAAAGAGCCTAGCTAACCGAAAAACGACCCTAAAGGTTAGCCGGCGGCGGGCTCCACGGCTACCAATACCCGCCAGCCGTAGGCCGGTACCGGCAATTCCTCGCCGGCAAAAAGCGTCAGGGTTTCTTCGCTGAACAGGTCGCGCCACTGGCCCGGCACGGCGGGAATCAGCTGCGCTTCGGCGGCGATATTCACCGCGCACAGCACGGCGGCCGTGCCTTTGGTCCTGCAAAAGCTGTAGACGGTGGGCGGCGCGGGCAGGCGCAGGAGGTGGCTAGCCCGGTCGCCGTTGCGCAGCGCCGGGTGCGTTTTTTTGAGTTGGAACAGGCGGGTGTAGAAATCCTGCAGCGGGAAATTACTCCACTCAATCGTATCGCGGTCGAAGAATTCGAGCCGGCGGTTCAGGCCTGCTTCCTGGCCCGAATACAGCATCGGCATGCCCGGCAGCAGGGCCGTGAGCACGGCGAAGGGCAGCGCCAGCGGGCCGAGGCGCTCGTACTCGGTACCATCCCAGCTGTTCACGTCGTGGTTGCTGGTGAAGTGCATCAGGTACACGCTGGGTGGGTATTTCTCGCGCTCGGCGGCCAGGTAAGTGTCGATTTCGGCCAGCGCGGCGTGGCCCTCGGCAATGCGGTCGAGCAGGTAGTGCAGGCGCAGACCGAAAGCCATGTTGAAAGCCTTTTCGAGCAGCCGCGTGTCGGAGTCGAATTCCTCCCAAGTCAGCCCGCCCGAGGGGTATAGCTCGTCCCACTCAGCCAGCATAAACACCGGCTTAATGGCATCGACCACGGGCCGGGCTTCGTCCCAGAAATCGGTGGGCACCAGGCCGGCCACGTCGCATCGGTAGCCATCGATGTCGGTTTCCCGAATCCACCAGGCCAGGGCTTCGGTCATGTAGCGGCGCATGTCGCGGTTGCCGTAGTCGAGGGCCACCACGTCGGTCCAGTCGGCCACGGGCGGCACCAGCTGGCCGGCGGCGTCGTGCTGGTACCAGTCGGGATGTTCGGTGATGAGGGCGTTGTCGCGGCTGGTGTGGTTGGCCACCCAGTCGAGTATCACCTTTATTTCCAGATTATGAGCTGTCTGTACCAAGTGTCGTAGGTCCTCAATCGTCCCAAATTCGGGGTTCACGCCAAAATAGTCGCGCACGGCGTAAGGGGAGCCTAGCGTGCCCTTGCGCCCCACCTCGCCAATGGGATGCACCGGCATCAGCCACACAATGCCGATGCCCATTTTTTGCAGGCGTGGCAAATGCGCCTCAAAAGCCCGAAAAGTACCTTCAGGCGTGAAATTGCGAACGTTTACTTCGTAGATGGTGGCGTGGGCCGCCCATTCGGGATGGGCCACGGTGAAGCGGTTGGCGTGCGGGTGGTCGGCGGGCATGGAGCGGGGGAAGCGGTGGAGTGTTCCGCTACGCGCCGCCAGGACTGGTGGTTGTGAGCCGAACGAGGTAGAGACGCACTATTTTGCGTCTCGTCGTTGAACGACCGAAACTGCGCCGAACCCCGCAGGCTAAATAACATCAGCAACGACGAGACGCAAAATAGTGCGTCTCTACACCTCGTAGAACTCCAGTGGCAACCCATCAGGGTCCGAAAAAAACGTAAACCGGCGGCCGGTAAATTCATCCACGCGCACCGGTTCGCAGGTCACGCCGTGCGCCTCCAGGTGCCGGATGGCGGCGGCCACGTCGGGCACGGCGAAGGCCAGGTGGCGCAGGCCGGCCGCTTCGGGGTAGCTGGGGCGCGGAGGCGGGCTGGGGAAGGAAAACAGCTCCAGCACGTACTGCCCATTCACGGCCAAATCCAGCTTGTGCGAATCGCGCGCCGCGCGGTAGGTTTCGGCCAGAATTTCGAGCCCGAGAATTTCGGTGTAGAAGCGTTTCGATGCCGCGTAATCGGAACAAATGAGGGCAACGTGGTGCAGGCCGAGCAGGGGCAGCATGGGCAAATGAATGTGGTGATGAGCTGCCAATATCCGGAATTGCGTCTGGTTGTTTGGGGCTCGGGGCGGGCTAGGTACGGATAATATCGGTATCAACCGGCACGTAGCCCAGCAGCCGACTCATGCTCAGTACCTGGCCCCTGTGGTGGAATTCGTGCGTGATGGCATGCGTAAACAGCTGCAAAGGCGTGAGCTCCAGCGGCTGCGCCTGGCGCGGTAGGATAAGTGATTTCGGCACCAGCCACTCGGCCGCGTAGTGCTGGCTGAATTCAGCCACCAGCGCATCCACTTCTGCAAATCTGGCGCGCAGGGCTGCGACATCTGGCACGCTTTCAGGCTGCGGCCGGGTGGCCTTCTGGTTTAGTCCCACCTCGCCCAGCCAGTAATAGTAGCAACCGGCCACATGCACCAGCAGCTCGCGGATACTGCCGTTGTTCATCTCGGCCACGGGAGTGCTGAAATGGGTGGGAGCAAAGCTGGCGCAATAGTCCAGCAAAATGCTCCGGGCGCTCCGAACCAGCGCGTACTGTTGCGTAAAAGCAGTGTTTATCAACATCAAAAGGAATGCAAAACGCCGCAGGTCGGGGCCATTTCGGGTAAGAAAGAAAGGATTCCTGGCCTGCGGCGTAAACTATTGTGGAAAAGGCGGTTAGTTTGCCTTGTTTAGTAGCTTGCCGAGGGTGCTCTGCAGCTCGTCGCCGCGCAGGTTGGCGGCCACGATTTTGCCCTGGGGGTCGAGCAGAAAGTTCTGCGGAATGGACTGCACGCCGTATTCCTGGGCCACGGCGTTGTTCCAGTATTTCAGGTCCGAAACGTGCGTCCAGGTCAGGCCATCTTTCTCGATGGCACGGAGCCAGGCTTCGCGGGCACCTTCTTTGTCCAGTGACACACCGAGAACGGTAAAGCCCTTGTCCTTGAAAGCGTTGTAGGCCTTCACCACGTTGGGGTTTTCCTGGCGGCAGGGGCCGCACCAGCTGGCCCAGAAATCAATCAGGACGTACTTGCCGCGCAGGCTGCTCAGCTTCACGGGCACGTTGTCGGGGGTGTTTTGGGTGAAATCGGGGGCTACGGCGCCCACGGCCACCTTTTGCAGGCGCTTGATTTGCTCATCGATGCGCTGGCCCCGCGGCGTGTTGCGCACGCCAGCGTTAAGGCCCTGATACAGCGCGGTATAGGAGCCCACCTCGGGAACGGAACCGCCCAAATCCTGCAGCACAAACAGGCTGAACTGCGCATCGGGATGCGCCTTCACGTAGGCAGTCCGAATCTTATTCTGCTCGGCATCGATGGGGTCGAGCTTGGCATCCAGCTGCTTGATGTAGGCCGGGTCTTTGCGGGTGGCCTCAGGCTGGGCGCGGTACTCTTTGATGAAGGCGTCGTACCGGTCACTCAGCGGTTTCAGCGCAGCCGTCAGCCTGGCGTTTTCGTCGTTGAGCGGGGTGCCGCGCACGGTGGCTTTCGCGGCCGAATCGGGCGTGGTAATGGTGATGGTGCCCTTTTCCAGGTAGAAAAACTGCCTGGTGCCGTCCTTCGACTTCTTCTTGGGCGTGCCGTTGTGGCTCAGCGTGAGGGAGGCCCGTCCCGGCTCGGGCAGGGTTCCCTTGAACTCGAAACGGCCGTTTTTCACCACGGCCGAATCCGTGGTCCAGACTTTGTTGACGGGGTAGACCAGGTAGGCCTTCGTGACGGCGGCCTTAGCGCCCACGGTACCTTTCACGACAAAATTTTCGGTTTGGGCCTGGGCCAGCGCGGGCACCAGAAACAAGGCACTGTAGAGGAGCTTTTTCATAAGAATGATTGATGTGGAGCAGGAGAATGATGTCGTTTTTCAGGCCGCAGTTGCTTCGGAGCCCCGCAGCGGATGGCTCTATTTTACGTCCTAAATATAACCGAGCCCCGGGGGCGCGGGTGGCTACTCGCTCACCCAGCGCGTTTTGTCCTGCACCGGCCCGCGCTGGCCGGGGGCTGAGGGCACTTCGATGTAGCCCAACTGAAAGAACCCTAGCAATCTATCCTCCGGCCCGAGGCCGAAAAACGCCTTGGCTTCCTCCGTGTACGTGATGCCGCCGCTGCTCCAGTAGCCGCCCAGGCCGTAGGCGTGGGCCGAGAGGTGCAGGTTTTGCACGGCGCAGGCCACGGCTTCAATCTCCTCGATTTCGGGCAGGCGCGGCTCGGTGCGCTTCATGGCAATGGCGATGACGTGCGAGCACTGCGGCGGGTTGTTGCGCAGGTTGGCGTGCTTGCTGGCTTTGTAGGCCGGGCCAGCCGTTTTCTCATACAAATCGGCCTGAAACACCGCCAGTTTTTCGAGGCCCGCGCCCGTGAACACCGTGAAGCGCCAGGGCTCGGTTTGCTTGTGGCTGGGGGCCCAGTTGGCGTTTTCGAGCAGCTGCCAGATGGTGGAATCGGGGATGGCCCGGCCAGGCACGAACTGCGGGATGAACGTGCTGCGCCGGGTGCGGATAAGGGTGTTGATTTGCTCGGTATCGAAGAGGGGAGAGGTCATGGTGTAGAATGCATTGGGGAAATAGAACCTGTGTCGCTGACACGAAAACGGTCATGGATGTCATCGGGCAGACGCTCAGTCGGGCAAGATGCTTTGCTTACCCAACCAAGCCACCACAAGTTTTGATTGGCCCATGCCGGCTCATTCAATGATTCGGATTGCCCAGTCGTGTGCGGCTACCTGCACCGGGGCAGCGGTAAGTGGCAACGCCCCAGCCTTTGAAAAGACTCCCCGCCACGCCTGCGCTGGGCCGGCCGGCAGCGCCACCGCCCGGGGCAAATCGCCGAGATTGACAGCTACAAAAACCTTCGCCGCCCCTTTTTGCCGCACGAAAGCAACGCACTGCTCCGGTGCCGGCAGCAGCTGGAAGGAAGCCCCAGTATCGAAATTGCGCAGCGCTGGATGACGGTTTTTCAGGCCAATCAGCATCATGTAGAAACCCTGATAGCCATAATTAACCCACGGAATGGTATCCTTATCAAAAAAGCGCAGCCGCTTTTTCATCCCTGCTTCCTGACCGTTATAGAGCATTGGGATGCCGGGCCAGAGCATGGTGAGCACGGCTTCGGGCTGGGCATTTTTGCCGAGGCGCTCGTACTCGCTGCCGTCCCAGGCGTTGATGTCGTGGGTGCTGGTGAAGGTCATTAGATTCACGCCGGCGGGGTATAATTTCCGCTCGGCGGCCCAGTAGTGGGCTAGTTCAGTGGTGGGTTTCTGGCCCCGGCCCAGGCTATCGAGCAGGCCGTGCAGGCGCAGGGCGTAGGTAGCGTCGAAGGCCTTTTCGAGCAGGCGGGTGTTGGGGTCGAATTCCTTGCGCGAGATGAACGTGGGCGGGAATAATTCGTCCCACTCGGCCAGCATGAAAACCGGCTTTATCTTCTCCAATTCGGCCCGTGTGGCGTTCCAGAAATCCGTCGGTACCAGCCCCGCCACGTCGCAGCGGAAGCCGTCGAGGCCGGCCGTTTTCACCCAGTAAGCCATGGTTTCGGTCATGTACCGGCGCAGGGCGGGCTTGGTGTAGTCTAGGTCGATAACGTCCTGCCAGTCGGCCACGGGCGGCCGGAAATGGCCGAGGCTGTCGCGGGTGTACCAGTCGGGGTGCTCGGTGGTGAGGTTGCTGTCCCAGGCCGTGTGGTTGGCTACCCAGTCCAGAATAACGTGCATTCCGAGGCCGTGGGCGGTGTTTACGTAGTGCTGCAAATCGGCCAGCGAGCCCAAATCCAGGTTCACGGCGCGGTAGTCGCGCACCGAATACGCGCTACCCAGCGTGCCCTTGCGGTGGCTACGGCCGATGGGGTTTATCGGCATCAGCCACAGGATGCCCACTCCCATGCGTTGCAGGCGCGGCAGGTCCGCCTCCGCCGCCCGAAACGTGCCCTGCGGCGTGTACTGCCGCACATTTACCTGATAGATGGTAGCGTGGCGCGCCCACTCCGGATGCCGGATGGTGTAGGCCGCCGAATCACGCGTGGCGGCCGGTGAGGCGGTCGTTTCCGTTTCGGGTTTCGACTTGGTGCCGGATTGGCAGGCTCCCAGCAAGAGCAGGGGCAAAAGCAGCGCACGCAACGGGCGGAAAGGGGCAGGATAGGGCATGGCGCAAGGTAAGGAGCGGGGATTATTCGGACTATCAAGCAGTAAAGGCCGTCATGCCGAACGCAGCCGAGGCATCTCGCTTGTGAAAGTAATCCAATCGTGAAAATGGTATTGATGAGTGGTGGCAAGCGAGATGCCTCGGCTGCGTTCGGCATGACGTTTAAGAAATAGTTCTGGATAACGCCTTCAGCCCAGCTACAGAATCGGCTGCGACCTTCGCCGCATCGGTTTCATCCTAAGCCTTTCTCTCGTGAAAAACCTGCTGCTGGCCGCGCCCCTGGCCCTGACCTTTTTTGGCACCGCCGCCCATGCCCAAACCACGGCCGCCGCGCCCTACCACCTGCTCAATACCATCAATATTGGTGGCGAGGGTGGCTGGGACTACCTCAAAGTAGACCCCGCCGGAGAGCGCCTCTACGTGTCGCACGGCACGCGGGTGGAAGTTGTTGATTTGAAGACCCGCAAGGTTGTCGGTACCATTATGGATACGCCGGGAGTGCATGGTATTGAAGTAGTGCCGGGCACCAATCGCGGCTACATCACCTGCGGGCGCAACAACACCTGCGTGGTGTTTGATGTGAAGACTTTGAAGCCCATCGGCGCGCCCATCCCCACCGGCCCCAAGCCCGACGCGCTGCTGTATGACGCCTTCTCGAAGCGGGTATTCATCTTCAGCAACGACGGTGGCAAGAGCACCGTGCTCGACGCCAAAACCGGCGCCGTAGTAGGCACCGCCGAGCTGGGCGGCGACGTGGAAGAAGGCGTGAGCGACGGCCACGGCACCATCTTCGTCAACATCGAAAACAAAAGCGAAATCGTGGCCTTCGATGCCAAGACGCTGGCCGTGCGCCACCGCTTCCCGCTGGCTCCCGGCGAAGAGCCCACCGGTCTGGCCTTCGATGCCAAAACCAACCGCCTCTTCAGCGGCTGCGCCAACGAAAAGCTGGTGGTGACCGACAGCAAAACCGGCAAGCAAATCGCCGTGCTGCCCACCGGCAAGGGCACCGACGGCGCGGGCTTCGACCCCACCACGCGCAACATCATCACCTCCAACGGCGCGGGCACCTTCACCGTAATTCACGAAGACTCACCCAATAAATTCTCGGTGGTGACCAATGTGCCCACCGCCCGGGGCGTACGCACCATGAGCCTCGACCCGAAAACCAGCCACCTCTTCACCGTCACGGCCGATTATGGCCCCACGCCGGCCCCCACCACTGAAAACCCGCGCCCCCGGCCCAGCATCGTGCCCGGCACGTTTCGCGTACTGGAATTTGGGCGGTAGAAAGGGACGTTCTTTTTGGCGTTGAGGCCGTAATCCACCATTCACCAATTCCATCGATACTCCTGTTCTATGTTCACCACGCTCTGGCCCCGTTTGCGCCACGCCCTGTGGGTGCACAAAGTGCTGCTGATGGCCCTGTTGATTGGCCTGGTGCTGCCGTGGGTGGTGTTCGTGAACGTGGCCGAGGATGTTTGGGAGCACGGCGGTTTCATCGGCGACAAATGGATTCTGGAGTTTCTGCACGCCCACGGCACTCCCGGGCTCGATAAGCTGGCGCTGGCCCTCACCGCCGCCGGCGACCCACTGCCGATGGGGATTCTGGCGGTGCTCATCACGCTGGGGCTGGCCGGGTGGGGCACGCGTCGGCAGGCGTGGTTTTTTGGGCTGTCGGTGGGCGGGGCCATGGCCCTGAATCTGCTGGTGAAAGTACTGTTTGCCCGGCCCCGGCCCGCCCTGTGGCTCAGTTTGAAACCGGCCTTTTACTACAGCTTCCCGAGCGGGCACGCCATGGGCGCGGCGGCTGTCGCCACGGCCCTTGGTTTCCTGCTGTGGCAGCACCGGGGCCACTGGCTAGCCTGGGTATTGGGGCCGCTGTTTGCCCTGACCGTGGGCTGGAGCCGGATGTACCTGGGCGTGCATTACCCCTCCGATGTGCTGGCCGGCTGGACGGGCTCGGTGGGCTGGGTGGCGGGGCTGCACGTACTGTTCTCGCCCGAGTTCCACGAGCTGCGGCGGTTCTGGCGCGAGGCCCTGCACCGGCGGCTGCCCACCCTGGTAGCGCCGCCGCGGGAAGCGCAAAATGCCCCGGCTTAGTAACCCGCGTCGTTACTTGCCAGCGTTTTATCCCCCGGCCTCGTTATGCTTTCGCCTCCGCGTTCCGTGTTCAACCCAGCGCCACCGCCCGGCGCGTTGTGGTTGATTTTGCTGATTTCAGCCGGAATCTTTGGCTGGCTGGTCTTGGCTGTGGCGCACGCCGGCAGCCTGCCCTGGGATGTCCCCATTCTTGAATTCTGGCACCGCCACGCCACGCCGGGGCTCAATAAAGTGGCCGTATTCCTCACCATCGTGGGCAATACCTGGCCGATGGTAGGCCTCGGGGTGCTGGTGTGGCTGGCGTTGCTGCTGCGGCGGCAGTGGCGGGCAGCGTGGGTGTGGTTTGCGGCGGTGGGCGGCTCAATGCTGCTCACGCAGGTTATCAAACCGTTGGTGGCCCGGCCCCGGCCCACGCTCTGGGCCAGCATCCGGCCCGAACACACGTTCAGCTTCCCGAGCGGGCACGCTATGGACACGGCGGCCATTGCCACGGCGCTGGTGTTTTTGTGTTGGAATAGCCGCACGCGCGGTTGGGTGTGGCTAATGCCGTTGTTTTCGCTGGCCGTGGGCTGGGCGCGCATGTACCTGGGCGTGCACAACCCGTCGGATGTGCTGGCGGGCTGGGCGGCCGCCGTGGCGTGGGTGGTGCTGGTGCAGCTGGCAGCGCAGCGCATTCGCCGTATATAGCTATTCCTGCTGAAAATATGGGATTTACGCCCGTTTAGGCGCATCTGCCTCAAACCACACGCAGGGCAGACCTTCCACCAGAAACTCCGGCCCCTCGTGCAGGCCGATTTTGGTGAGGATGCGCCGCGAAGCCACGTTGTGCGCATCAGCGTAGGCGCAGATGCGGGGCAGGTGCAGCACCTCAAACCCGTAATCCAGCCAGGCCCGGGCTGCCTCAAAGCCGTAGCCCTGTCCCCAGAACTGCGGCAGAAACCGGTAGCCCAGGTCATAGAAATCGCGCTGCCCGTTGATGGGGCCGGCCACCAGCTTCAGCCCGGCCCAGCCCATAAACTCGCCGGTTTCGCGCAGCACCACGGCCCAGCGGCCAATGCCGTTGGCCTCATACTGCGCTTGAATGTAGCGAATCATATCCAGGCTCTGGGCCGGCTCGCTCACCATGTGCCCGCCAATGCCGCCGAGGTAGCGGTGCACGGCCGGGTCGGAATCGAGCGCGAACATGCCGGCCGTATCGGCATCGGTAAGGGGGCGGAAATGCAGGCGGGCGCTATCGAAAGGCAGCATAGAAGTAGGGTAGGAGCGGCGAAGTTACTGCGTGAGCATCAGCCGCTGGCGCGGGCCGGTTGCACCAGCAATGCCGGGGCTATTACCAAACCAGTGGCCTGGCTGCGTACCTTTATTCCTTCAAAGTAAACGATACGCCGGCAATTTATGGCTCCGCTTACTAGCCCGTCGGGCGCATTTTTCCGGTAGCCACAGCCGGACTATTTGCCGCTCTAGGTGCGTGTTGTTCAAGTGTTCTGGTCTTCCCTCAGCGCAGTTTTCTCGTGATAGGACTTAGTATTTCAGCATCATGTTGCCCAAACCGACAGCTTCCCCCTACGCGGCCGTTTTTATCGATTTTGAAAACGTCTATTACTTCCTGAAAAACCACTTTCACGACCCGCCCGACCTCAACGATATCTGCCTCGACATCGTCCGGACCTTGCGCGAGCAGCTCAGCGACAAAGGCCTCGATAGCCTCATCAGCTACGCCTATGCCGACTTCGAGCGCCTGGCCACCGCCCCCCAGGGTGCCCTCTACCTGATGGGCGTGAGCACCCGCAACGTGCTGGGCACCGACCACAAAAACGCCGCCGACATGCAACTCTGCATCGACGCGCTGGAGGTGATGTACACTCGGCCCGACATTGGCACGTTCGTGCTCGTGGCCGGCGACCGCGACTACATTCCTGTGCTCCAGCACCTGCGCCGGCAGGCCCGGCAGGTGCTGGTGGCCGGTTTCCGCGAGTCCGTATCCGGCGATTTGCTCCAGAACATCGGCTCCGCGCAGTTCATCGATGCCCGCGATTTGCTGTCGATTGAGCGCGTCGAGCAGCTCGAAAAACGCCGTGCCGACCGTCAGCGCAGCATTGAGGAAAGCCGCCGCCTGCGCGAGCAGGGTATGGCCGGTGTGCCCTCGGCCGCCGCGCTGGCCGCCCGCGCCGACAGCGGCGGCGAAGCCGCCGTGCCCCTGCCCAAAGTAGTGCCCGTGCCGTCGGCCAGCGCCCCGCGGCCCATTGTGCCGGTGCCGGCCCGGCCGTTTGTGTCGCGCGATGACGTGCCCGAATTTGCCCCCACCCGCCGCCTGACTACCGATATGGAGCGCCGCACGCTGGCCTTCATGCTGGCCGAGTTTCAGAAGCTCGAAGCCAAGCAGCAGCGCCGCGTGACGGAGTTGTGGCTGGGTCCGTTCATGCGCTTGCTCACCGACGAGCTGCCCGAACTGCCCGACTACGAGCGCCGCGACCAGCTCAACAAGCTGCGCGATGCCGGCACCATCCGCATCGAGAAGCGCGAGGGCGAGCCGCACCCGTTTTCCGTCATCGTGGTCAACTACAGCCACCCCGACGTGCAGGAACTCCACCCCGGCACCGAAAACTAGCCGCCCCGCCGGTTATCTTTGGCCGCCGAACGGCGCGCCGGCCTCTGGCCGCCGCCGCAGTTTGGCCCGTTCCCGTTCGTTTTCACACCCCTATTTCTTCGTTTCATGAGCTTTATCTCCGAAGCAGAATCCAGCATCCGCATGCTGTTCAACGTCAACAACGCCGGTTTCCACGTGGACCCCAGCCAGGGTCTCAGCCACCTCGAAAGCTGGATTCAGCACCTGCGCAGCATCGACCAGCCCGCCACCCGCCTCATGGTGACCGAACTCGAAACCTTGCGCAACCACATCAGCGGCAACAACGCCGCCGGCATGGCCCAGGCCTTCCAGAACCTCGGCGAGATGACGGCCAAAGCCGCCCTCACCACCCACAACTTCAGCGGCGAAGGCGACAAAGCCCGCGAGCTCAGCCAGAAGCTGATTTCGGCCGCCGGCAACCTGCGCCATATTGCTAACTCGCAGGTGGTGCAGCACTAGTTTGCGCTTGAGTTAAACAGTTGTTTGGGTTGCTTGTCCGATGAGCACAACCCAAAACCAGGAACGTCATGCTGCGCGAAGTCGAAGCATCTCTACCGCAATAGTAAACCTCTTTCGATTGGATTACTGCTGCGGTAGAGATGCTTCGACTGCGCTCAGCATGACGTTCTTTTTTCTGCTCTTATTCCTAACTTCTAATATCCCAGCGCCGTATCATCGCCGCGCGGGTCGGCGCCGCCTTCCAGGGTGCCTTCGGGCAGAATGTGGATGATGTCGAGCCGGCCCCAGGGCAGGCGCGGGTTGAGGTGGTAGCCCCGGGCGCGCAGCGTGTCCTGCGCGGCGGGGAGCAGCGCGCCGGCTTCTACGTCGACGATATCGGGCAGCCACTGGTGGTGCAGGCGCGGCGCGGTCACCACCTGTTGAGCGTTCAGGCCGTAATCGACAATGCCTAGGATGCTTTGCAATACGCTGGTAATGATGGTGCTGCCGCCGGGCGTGCCCGTCACCAGCGCCACTTTGCCGTTGCGGGTTAGGATGGTGGGCGTCATGCTGCTGAGCATACGCTTGCCGGGCGCGATGGCGTTGGCGGTGCCGCCCACCAGGCCGTAGGCATTCGGCACGCCGGCTTTGGCCGAGAAGTCGTCCATCTCATTATTCAGCAAAAAGCCCGCGCCGGGCACTACTACTTTGCTGCCATACGCCCCGTTGAGGGTGGTGGTGCAGCTCACGGCATTGCCGAGGGCATCGACGATGCTGTAGTGGGTGGTTTCGTCGCTCTCGTAGCCGGGCAGGCCGGTGCCAGCCGTTACGTCGGCGCTGGCCGTGGCGCGGCCCTTGGGGCGCATGGAGGCAGCCCGCTGGCGGTTGTAGTCCACATCGAGCAGCTTTTGCACGGGCACGAAGCCAAAATCCGGGTCGCCGAGGTAGGTGGCGCGGTCAGCGTACACGCGCCGCTCGGCCTCCGTGATGTAGTGCACGGCCAGGGGCGTGTGGTAGCCGGCCTGGGCCAGGTCGATGGGCTCCAGCATTTGCAGCATTTGGAGCAGGGCCACGCCGCCCGAGCTGGGCGGCGGCATGGTGATGACGTCGTAATCACGGTAGTGGCCGCGCAGGGGCTCGCGCCACTTGGCTTTGTAGGCGTCGAGGTCGGCCTGGCTCACGAGGCCGCCGCCGCGCTTCATCTCGCTGAGCAGCAGGCGGGCAGTTTCGCCCTTGTAGAAGCCGGCGCGGCCCTGGTCGCGCACGCGGGTGAGGGTGCGGGCCAGCTCGGGCAGGCGCAGGGTGTCGCCGGCCTGCCAGTCGCCGCCGCCGGGCCGTAGGTAGGCCGGCGGGTTGCCGGGGTTATACTTCTGAAAATCGGCGCGGGTGCGGTTGAGGCCGGCGGCCTCCTTGGCCGTGAGCGGGAAGCCGCGCGTGGCCAGCGCTACGGCGGGCTGCACCAGCGTGGCCCATGAGAGTTTGCCCAACTGCTTGTGCAAGGTCACCATGCCGGCTACGGTGCCGGGCGTGCCCACAGCCAGCGGGCCGGCGGTGCTCAGGTCGGGCACCACGTTGCCTTGCTTGTCGAGGTACATATCCCGCGTAGCGCCGGCCGGGGCGGTTTCGCGGAAATCGAGCGAGCCGGCCGAGCCGTTGCGGTCGCGGTAGAGTAGGAAACCGCCGCCCCCAATATTACCGGCTACTGGCAAAGCCACGGCCAGCGCAAACTGCACGGCCACGGCCGCGTCGTAGGCATTGCCGCCGCGCTGGAGAATCAGGGTGCCGATTTTAGAGGCCTCGGGGTGGGCCGATACCACCATGGCGTAGCGGGCCAGCCGGGGCGCGGCGGCCTTGGGCGGTGGCGTGCCCAGCGACCCTTCAAAAGCCCGCGAGGTGGACGTAACCGGCCGCTCGGCCGAGCAGGCCAGCAGCAGCGCCAGCGGAATGGTCAGTAGACGGTATTTCATCATTGGGCAAAATAACGCCATGTTTCAGCGGATTACTATTGCAGGGCCGAAATTGCCGGTTAGCTCGTATAAATTGCCGCCGAGCACCCGCCGCTGCCAAGCCGGCAGTGGCGGCGCGTTACATTTGGCCCAAACCTTCCCGCATCATGGCTGCATCGAAACCCACCGCCTCCGCCGCTCCCAAAGCCCGCCGCCCGGCCCCGCTCGCCCTCGTGAAAAACGATGCCTGGCTCGCGCCCTTCGAGCCGGTGCTGCGCCAGCGCCTAGCCCGCCTGCAGGCCCGCCTGGCCGAAATCGAACAATACCACGGCTCCCTGCTGAACTACGCTACCGCGCACCAGCACCTGGGCCTGAACCACGACGCCGGGCGCGGCGGCTGGGTGTACCGCGAATGGGCTCCGGGAGCTGATTATCTGTCACTAATTGGCGATTTCAACGGCTGGGACCGTGGGGCCAATCCGCTCCATAAGCTTGATTTCGGGGTGTGGGAAGTGTTTTTGCCCGATGCCGAATACGACCAGCGCCTCAGCCACGGCAGCCGCTTCAAGGTGCACGTGGCGGCCAACGGCCAAGGCAAGGACCGTCTGCCCGCCACCCTGCGCCGCGCCGTGCAGGACGAGCAGACCAAGGACTACGCCGGCCAAATCTGGCGGCCTGAAACGGAATTCCGCTGGACCGACCAGAAGTTCAAACCTGCTACCGCCGTTAAAGTGCCGCTCATCTACGAGGCCCATGTGGGCATGGCCACCGAGGAAAGCCGGGTGGGCACCTACCGTGAATTTGCCGAAAACATTCTGCCCCGCATCGAGGCCGACGGCTACAACACCGTGCAGCTAATGGCCGTGATGGAGCACCCGTATTACGGCTCTTTCGGCTACCACGTCGCCAATTTGTTTGCCGCCAGCTCCCGCTTTGGTACGCCCGAGGATTTGAAGTTTCTCATCGACGAAGCCCACCGGCGTGGTATTGCCGTGTTGCTCGACATCGTGCACTCGCACGCCGTGAAAAACGAGGCCGAGGGCCTGGCCGATTTCGACGGCTCCGGCAACCTCTACTTTCACAAAGGCGAGCGCGGCAACCACCCCGGCTGGGACAGCAAACTATTCGACTACGGCCGCCCCGAGGTGCAACAATTCCTGCTCTCGAACCTGCGCTATTGGCTCGAAGAATTCCACTTCGACGGCTTCCGCTTCGATGGTGTGACGAGCATGCTCTACCACCACCACGGCGAGGGCGTGGCCTTCATGGGCTACGACAACTACTTCGGTGAGGCCGCCGATGAGGACGCCATTCTGTATTTGCAGCTAGCAACCACGCTGGCCCACGAGTTCAAAAAGGGCAGCATCCTCGTTGCTGAAGACATGAGCGGTCTGCCTGGCCTATGTCGGCCCATCAAGGAAGGCGGCGTGGGCTTCGACTACCGCCTGGCCATGGGCATTCCCGACTATTGGATAAAACTCCTCAAGCACACGCCTGACGAAAACTGGCCCCTCGGTGACCTCTGGCATACGCTCAACAACCGGCGCGCAGGCGAAAAAACCATTGCCTACGCCGAAAGCCACGACCAGGCCCTAGTGGGCGACAAAACCCTGCTGCACTGGCTGATTGATGCCGGCATCTACACCCACATGCATGCCGCCGACCCCGACCCCAACGCGGCCCGGGGAGTGGCCCTGCACAAGCTCATCCGCCTGGTCACGCTGGCCACCGGCGGCGAGGGCTACCTCACCTTCATCGGCAACGAATTCGGCCACCCTGAGTGGGTCGATTTCCCCCGCGAGGGCAACGACTGGAGCTACCATTTCGCCCGCCGCCAGTGGAGCCTAGCCGACAACCCCGAGTTGAAATACCACCAGCTCGGCGAGTTCGACAAGGCCATGATTCACCTGGCCAAAGCCCGCCACCTGCTGGGGGCCGGCCCGGCGGTTTTATTGAAGCACGATGAGGAAAACAAAGTGCTGGTATTCGAGCGCGCTGGCTTGGTGTTCATCGTGAATTTTCACGTCGAAAAAAGCCTGACCGACTACCGCTTCTGGGTAACGGAGGAGGGCAAGTACCGCGTGGTGCTGTCGTCGGACAATAGCCGTTTCGGCGGTTTCGACCGGCCTGATGAGGCGTTTGAGTACGAGACGTATGAGCACCAGCTCAGCCTGTACGTGCCGAGCCGGGTGGCGCTGGTGCTTGCGCGGGGGTAAACATCTACAAGAGTTGCCGTGCTAGTTCTTAGGTTAAATAATAGCTGGCGCGGCAACCAGGAAATATCTTGCCAGAGCTAGATGCTGTCAAGCTTGCAAATCAAATTAGCTTGCAGGTATTTGGGATTAAATCGGACATTCCGGCCAGTGAGCGAGCTATTCAACTCAGTCTCCTGAACGACCTTACCGTTGACTAATATTTCAACTTTAAGATGCGTTGTTGGACGAGGGCGCGCGGTATTGTAAATATCAACCGTGCGAAAGCCTATTTCAGCAGCGACAAAATCTTTTTTCTCCCGAACTCCCATGTCATATGTGAAGCTGTAGTCGGGAGTCGTAATTGAATTATCAACCGGCGTCGACTCATAGGGATAACTCGACCGATAATCCATTTTGAATGAAGATTTTATATAGGCTCCCATGCCTGTCAGGTCGGTGCCGGTTACGCGCACCCGGGTGTGCGTGTCGCTTGGATTAGGGTCGGTAGTTGGATTAGGGTCAGCAGCTTTTTTTGAGCAGCCTAAAAGTGCGAGGGGGAGTAGAAAAACAGTTAACGTCTTTTTCATCAGTTTAATGGAAAGGAACACGTTGTAAAAATACAGTTTAGCGGATTGAGAAGCCGGGCGACTTGTTGCAATCACCCCGCTTTCTATTTACCTGGTGTTGTTGCTAATCAGCTACTTCAGCAGCTCCAGCACCACAGCGGTTTTGGCGGGTAAGGCCAAACTCGCAATGCTGTTCAGGCTCTCGCCCGTCATCACGTTGCGGGCTTTCGTGAGGCCATTCATGCGCTCCACGAAGCGGGCCGTGGGCAGCGTGGCCGGTTTGTCTGACGTATTCGAGGCCACCATCACCGTGCCACTGGCATCGTAGCGGAAGTACACGTAGAGGCCGTTTTCGGGCAGGTATTGCATCAGCTTACCGTCGTGCAGCACTTTGTGGTCGCGGCGGTAGGTGGCTAGTTTTTTTACGAAATCGAAGGCTTCGTTTTCGCGGGCGGTGCGGCCGGCGGGGGTGAATTTGTCCTCCTTGTCGCCGGGCCAGCCGCCGGGGAAATCCTTGCGCACCTCGGCATCGGTGGGGTCTTTGAAATTCTTCATCAGGATTTCGGTGCCGTAGTACATGCTCGGGATGCCGCGGGTGGTGAGCAGCCAAGTCAGGCCCATTTTATACTTGTCCAGGTCGTCGCCGATGACGGACAGGAACCGGTCGTGGTCGTGGTTGTCGAGGAAGGTGACGAGCTTGGTAGGGTCCTGATAAACTGCGTCCTGGGCCAGGGTCTGGTAGAAGCGCTGCACGCCGCCATCGTAGCTCACGGGCTGTTTCAGGGCATCGTTCATGGCACTTTCAAGCACGAAATCGAGGGTGCCGGGCTGGTTCGATTTGAACGGAAAACCGATGGTGTTTTTCGTGTAGTAAGACTGGTCCACCACGTTGTTCACCGACGACTCGCCGAAGATGTGAATGCGCGGGTATTCGGCCAGCAGCGCCGCGTTGCAGCGGTTCATAAACGGCTGGTCGTTGTACATATACGTATCGATGCGCCAGGCATCAACCCCAAAATTCTCCACGCTCCAAATGGCATTTTCAATCAAATAATTGGCCACGTAGGGGTTGCTCTGATTGAGGTCGGGCAGGAAGGGTACGAACCAGCCGTCGAGCGTGACTTTGCGGTCGGACGGCGCGCCGTGTGGGTCCGTGATGGACTGGTAGCGGTAGGTGGTGTTGGTGTAGGTGGGCCACTGGTGCAGCCAGCTTTTCATCGGCAAATCCTGCAAAAACCAGTGCGTGTTGCCGACGTGGTTGTACACGGCATCCTGCACCACCTTGAGGCCGGCGGCGTGGGCCTGCTGCACGTAGCTTTTGTAGGCCGCGTTGCCGCCCAGGCGGCGGTCCACGTTGTACTGGTCGGTGAAGCCGTAGCCGTGGTAGGAGGCGCGCATGGTGCCGCCCTCGTTGGTGAGCGGCTGGTTATTCTCCAGCACCGGGGTGAACCATACGGCCGTAACGCCCAGGTCTTTGAGGTATGGGATTCGCTGGGCGGCGCCTTGCAAATCGCCGCCGTGGCGGAAGAAAGGGTTGGCGCGGTCCATATTCGGGTCGCGCATATCGGCGAACTTGTCGTTGGTCGGGTCGCCGTTGGCAAAGCGGTCGGGCATGGCCAAGTAGATGAAGTCGGCAGCGGTCACGCCCTGGGCTTTGGGGGCGTTGTCGCGGGCGCGAATTTCCCAGGTTTGAATCACTGTCTGGCTGCCTTTTTTGCCGATAATTTGGACCCGGCCGGGCTTAGCGGTGGGGGCAATGGTCAGGTCGAGAAAGGCGTAGTTGGGGTTCTCGACGGTATTGGTTTTCACCAGTTTCACGCCGGGGTAATTGATGCTGTAGGCTAGCGTGCCCGCCCCGGGACCGTGGATGAGCACCTGCACGCTGGGGTTTTTCATGCCCACCCACCAGTTGGTCGGGTTCACGCGGTCGATGCTGGCGGTTTGGGCGTTGGATAGGGTTGGGAGCAGCAGGGCCAGGAAGGGCAGCAGGTAGCGTTTTTTCATGACGAGAGTTGGTGGGAAACTGACGGAATGGATTCTGAATAATGTTGATTATTAGAACGTCATGCTGAGCGCAGCCGAAGCATCTCTACCGCGCAACTAATTCTAATCATAAGGAATAGTGTTGCGGTAGAGATGCTTCGGCTGCGCTCAGCATGACGTTCTTTTCCTGAAAGTGGAAACCTACGGGCGCTTGCGCCCCTGGCCCAGCATCTCCATCGTCTCAGCTAGGCGGCGGGCGCGGGTGTCCGGCCGCTTGGCGCCTTCCAGCCAGCGCACGAACTCGCGCTGATGGGTGTAGGCCAGCTTGTCGAAGTAGGCGGCGGCTTTGGGGTTGGTGGCGAGCTGTCCGGCGAGGTCGTCAGGGGGCGTCATTTTGCGCACCGCCGTATCGTGCGACATGGTCACGCGCACCGAGTCGCCGATGGTTTTATCAATGGCTTTGCGGATTTGCTTGAGGATGAGCAGGGCGTGGTGGCCGTCGCCGAGGGGCACGGCGCTGCCCTGATAGGGGTAGCCGTCGAAGGTGACCTTGACCGGCAGCTGGCCGCGCTTGCCATATACTTCGGGCACTGAAAACGGAATCACGACGAACACACCGCCATCGCCATCACCGGCTTCCAATACGGCTTCAAATTCGTGTTCAGGCTGCATACGGGGCGGAGTTTTGGGGTTGAAAAAGGGCTTGTTGCAACAAAGTAAGCCATTTCGCAATGAAGCCGCCGGGGTGGGCTTAGCCCAACGCCACTTCGCCCAGCGCCTTTTGCATGGCGGTTTCATCGTCGGCCGCCACTACGCGCACTTTGCCGGCGGCGTCCTCATACAGGGCCAGCAGGCGGCGGCGCAGGGCTTCATCGGGTACCAGCACGAGGCGGGCGCGGCGCATGGCCATGCGCTCCATTTCGAGCTGGTAGCCGTGCTCGGCGGGGTTGGGCAGGTCGGTGGCGAGGCTGGCTAGATAGAGCACCAGCGGCCGGCCCGAGCTGTTGCGGATTTCAAGCGCGGCCAGCCACGCCGGCCAGTTGGGCGCGTAAATCACTCCAAAATCGGCGGCACGGCCCTGCACCAGCTGCGCCGCCTGCCGGGCATACTGAATCATGCGGAAGTTCAGGCCGTCGAGTCGGGGTGCGAGTATGGTGGGCGCGGCGGGTTCGGCCGTTTCAGAGGCGGGGGTGAATGCTGCGGCGGGTGCCACTTCAAGTACTTCAGCAACTGGCGCGTCGGGCACGAGGTCGTCTTCGGGCGCTGAAATATCGGCGGCTTCTCCAGCCCCGATTTCTTCCGTGGTTTCCTGGAAAGCGTCGGGGTGCTGCACGGCTGGCAGCTCCGGGTCGGGGTCGAAGCTCAGGTCGCCGGCTTGCGGGTTTTGCCGTGGACGGAGGGTGGGCATGGGCGTTGAGATGGCAACGGCGGGCGAAGCGGCTCCACTCAACGGCCTGAAACCATGTGCTGCTGCCGTTGTCGCAACGACATTCGCACCTTTCACTGCCACTAGCGGCCGGGGCGGGGCAGGTGGAGGCGGCGGGAAAAACCCACCCGAACCCGCGCCCAGATACGGCGCGGCTGGCGCTTGCCACTGGCCCGCCAGTG
Source organism: Hymenobacter segetis (assembly GCF_038448715.1). Classification (GTDB taxonomy): domain Bacteria; phylum Bacteroidota; class Bacteroidia; order Cytophagales; family Hymenobacteraceae; genus Hymenobacter; species Hymenobacter segetis. The sequence goes on from NZ_JBCEVZ010000009.1 coordinate 97,721, forward strand.
CGGGCGCATGAATACCCGTAGGCCACTGGCTATGGCCGACCGCCGGCTGTAGCGCAGGGAGCCGAGTCGCCAAAGGCTTCGTCGGAGCCGCCGAGGTAGGAGCCGTCGAAGCGGGAGACGCAGCCGGTGCTGGAGCATCAATAGATTCCAACTCAGCCAACCCGATAATGCGCGACTGCAAGGCCGGAACGGCCACTTTCTTTCCTGAAACTAACGAGGGTAGCAACTGCACGCCCGGCCCATCCACCGCTGTCACCAACGCATCTACAGTCGCTTCAGAAGCCGCTGCAACCGTTGCGAAATCATCCGTAACAGCAATTTTCGGAGTGGTAGCAGGCACAGTGGTAGCTTCTGATGCCATAGTTTTCGATGAACCAGCGGCTGCGCTTTCTCCCCTGTTTTCTCCGGCCGGCAGGTGTGGATAAACGGCCAGCACCGGATGCTGTGCGGCCAATTGATACACCAGCGGCAGGGTAGGGGGTAGGGCCGCGCCGCCGAGTACGGCCACGGTGGGGTCGGCATCGTCCCAGGCCAGCAGCAAGACGGAAAATTCGGGCAGAGTCATGGGCACAGCGGGGAAGGAAATTCAATCAGCCGAAGCCTGGGGGTGGCGTTTGGCCGTGAATTAACTCCCAATGCTACGGCAGCGGGGCCGCATTTGCCGAAAAAACTCGTTTGGCGGATTCAGAAAAAAGTAACTTGCGTACTTCACGCGCACTTCACCGGCCCGGCCGGTCTTTTTTTGCCCGGCTTTGCCGCAGCTTTTGCCTTCTGCTTAGAATTAGTTTATGGATACCACGATTCAGGAAAATAACTACATGGTGAACGACCTGGCGGCCAAGAGCCACCAGGAACATTATCCCGGCGAAATTATTCGGGCCGACGAGCTCGACGGCCACCGCTTCCTCTTCAATTGCCAGAACGGTGTGCGCCTGCTGCTGCACGTGCTCAGCGATAAAATCCTACGCTTCCGCTACCTAACGGACGGCCCGCTCTCCCCCGATTTCTCCTACGCCGTGCCGGCCGATGCCACCACGCGCATGGCCCCGGCCCTGGTCGAATTCCGCGAAAAGCCCGACCACTACCGCCTCACCACGGCCCGGCTCATCTGCATCATTCAGAAGGAAAACCTGAAGGCCCGCGTGCTCGACCGCTCCGGTACCATCCTGAGCGACGACGAGAAAGGCTTCCACTGGGAGTACGACTACGACACCGGCAACGACATCGTGAAGATGAGCAAGCAGGTGCCGCCCGGCGTGCATTACTACGGCCTCGGCGACAAGCCCGACAACATGAACCTGCGCGGCAAGCGCTTCACCAACTGGGGCTCCGATACCTACGGCTACGTGAAGGGCTCCGACCCGCTCTACAAGAACATTCCGTTCTACCACGTGCTGCATCAGAAAATTGCCCACGGCATTTTCTTCGACAACACCTTCAAGGCCAGCTTCGACTTTGCGGCCGAGCGGGCCGACGTGACCAGCTTCTGGGCCCAAGGCGGCGAGCTGAACTACTACTTCATCTACGGCCCCACGCTGATGGAGGTGACCGAGGAGTACACCCTGCTCACCTGCCCACCCGAGCTGCCGCCGCTCTGGACGCTGGGCTACCACCAGTGCAAGTGGAGCTACTTCCCGGAGGCCAACGTGAAGGAAATCACGAGCGGCCTGCGCGACCGCAAGATTCCCTGCGATGCCCTCTACCTCGACATCGACTACATGGAAGGCTACCGCTGCTTCACCTGGAGCAAGTCGCACTTCCCCGAGCCCAAGCGCATGGTGCAGGAGCTGGCCGCCGACGGCTTCAAAACCATCGTCATCATCGACCCTGGCATCAAGATTGACCCCGAGTATTCGGTCTATAAAGAGGGCGTGGCCAACGACTACTTCTGCCGCCGCGCCGATGGCCCGCTGATGAAGGGCTCCGTCTGGCCCGGCCTCTGCAACTTCCCCGATTTCACCGCGCCCCGCGTGCGCGAGTGGTGGGCCGGGCTGTTTCAGGAATTGATTCAGGACATTGGCGTGAAGGGTGTGTGGAACGACATGAACGAGCCGGCGGTGTTCGAGAAGGGCACCTTCCCGCCCGATGTGCGCTTCGAGTACGACGGCCACTGGGCCTCGCACCAGAAGGCCCACAACATCTACGGCATGCAGATGGCCCGCGCCACCAACGACGGCGTGAAGAAGTTCAGCTACCCCAACCGGCCCTTCACCATCACGCGCAGCACCTACAGCGGCGGCCAGCGCTACTCCTCGGGCTGGACCGGCGACAACATCGCCAGCTGGGAGCACCTCTGGCTGGCCAACATCCAGTGCCAGCGCCTGAGCATCTCGGGCTTCAGCTTCATCGGCTCCGACATCGGCGGTTTCGTAGATACGCCCACCGGCGAGCTATATGCGCGCTGGATTGCCCTCGGGGCCTTCCACCCGTTCTTCCGCACCCATAGCTCCGGCGACCACGGCGACCAGGAGCCCTGGAGCTTCGGCGATACCGTGACCGACCTGGCCCGCCACTTCATCGAGCTGCGCTACCGCCTGCTGCCCTATATGTACACCGCCTTCTGGCAGTACGCCACCAAGGGCACGCCCATGCTGCGCCCGCTCACCTTCCTCGACCAGAACGACACCGAAACCTACCTGCGCATGGCCGAATTCGGCCTCGGCGACCACCTGCTGGTATGCCCCATCACCCAGCCCGGCGCCGATGGCCGCTGGATGTACCTGCCCCGCGGCGACTGGTTCTACTACTGGACCGACACGCCCCAGGCCGGCGGCAGCGAAGTCTGGGCCGCCGCCGACCTCACCCGCATTCCGCTCTTCATCAAGGCCGGCGCGGTGGTGCCCATGCAGCCGGTGATGCAGTACGTGGGCGAAACCCCCGTCACCGAGCTCACCCTGCACGTGTACTACAAAAACGGCACCGCCGAAAGCGTCCTCTACGACGACGGCGGCGAAGGCTACGCCTACCTCGAAGGCCACAAAACCGTGCGCCGCTTCACCGTCACCGGCTCCGCCACCGACCTCGTCCTCACCCAGGCCATCGAAGGCGACTACGCGCCCAGCTACGCCACCTACCGCGTGGTGCTGCACGGTGTGGCCGGTGCCATCGCCGTCACCGCCGACGGCCAAGCTGCTAAAGTGACGGATGCCACGCTGGAAACGGGCCTCACCCTGCCCAGTCTCGTGGTGCCCGTCAGCTTCGGCGAGGTGCGCGTGAACGTGGTGGCGAGTGGGGCGGGGAAGGTAGTGTAAGCATTCGTTTTATGTTTCTTCTAACCCGAATACTTTGTGCTGCTTTTGTTATCGGATTTTTGGTTAGCTGTGGAATTGATAATTCGACAGAAACTAAAAAAATACCTTCTCAAAACCACGACTTAGGAGCAGTTACAATTCAGCTTCCCGACACTTGGAAAGAAGTTGCTTATGACAGCTTGAGAATTAAGCGTAAGAATGCCAACCCGCGACATCTCTTCATGAATTTCAATTCTCAAGACAGTGTCCGAGAAAGTATGGTCATTATGATTGATGATTTTAATCGGGCTGTTCGACCAGAGGAATCGGGTAAGCAGTTCATTAAAAGCTTAATTGATTCTTCCGGCGAAATGCAGGTAATTTCCTCTAAGGATACCGTAATGCACAACGGGGATTTATCGATTAAAGAAGTTACATGTCGTAGTTCGGAAGTCAATCTGGATTTGATTCAGACGTATGCGATATATAAAAGAGGGAATATGCGCGTTGCGTTATTTGCTTCAGCTTTGAATCATTCAGGACTGAGGAATCAAAAAAATAGGACTCTGTTTCGACAGACCATTAATTCAATTAAATGGAAATAATCCTTGGATAGCGCGCAATTTCCAAGTAATTATAAAACCACAACAGGGCACCCCACGGGGTGCCCTGTTTCGTTCCCGCCCACCTGGCCGCTCCGTCTGGGGCGGCACCGGGGCGGGCGTGTCCGTCGCCACGCAGGCCGCGGGCTGGCGAGGCGTCGGCTGCTACAGGAATGTTCTGGTCAGGGGCCGTATATTCAGCCATTCATCCTTCCTCCCGTTATGAAAAGTTTATCCGCTTGCCTGCTGGGCGTGGCGCTGCTAAGTTTCTGCTGGACCGCTCGGGCGCAAACCACCCCCGCCACCCCACCCAAAACCCAGCCGGTAAAGCCGCTGCCGTACCCCAAAGGAGCCGCCGCCCCCAAGGGCAAGGCGTATGGAGCGCCCTTCATCAAGGACACCGCCGCCTTCCGGCGCTCCGGCCGCCCGGCCGATGCCGTCCCAAACCGCATCCGGCAGAAATAAGTCAACCGGGGCCGTCGGCTTCGGCGAGGTGCGCGTGGATGTGGTGGCGAGTGGCGCGGGGGAGAGGGAAGTTGCTCCAGCCGCTTAAGTCTCTTAAAGAATCAATAACAGAAAGGGTTTCCCGGTTGGCACGCATCGCAGACGTGTGCCAACCGGGAATCCTCAAACTAACTACGGCGCTGGGATGTAGGCAAATACGCCATTGCTTAGTATGCTCACCACCTGGCCCTGCGCGTTGGTGCTCTTGCCAGCAAACGTACCGGAGCAAAGCTTGGCCCCTGATGTGGCCGTGGCCGTAACGTCGGTGCGGTACTCCAGTAGCTGCGTCTGGCCGCGCTCGTCGGTCCGGTACAGCTGCAACTCGCGCAGGGCGTATGGGCCCTGCCCGGTACCCGTGAAAGCCACCAGCAACCGGTCCTGGTACCTCACCCCGCCAATGGTTACCGGGAGCGGGGTGGAATTAAACGTGAGCCCCTGGGGAGTCATTACCTCTCTGACGGCCTTGGCGGTAGTGGAGTACGCCTGGCCATCCAGCGTATAGCCAAACGTAGGTTCCGGGGTTTCGGGAGGCGGAGCCTCTTTCGAGCAACTGCCCAGGGCGAGGGCAGTCCAAATCAGCGGAAGGAAGTAGCGTTTCATCATACCGCTAATGTAACGGAAAAGAGGCTTTTCCCTTGCCACTCAAGAGCGGGCACAAGCCCTTTGCCAGCCCTTTCGAAGTGCAACTCTGTAAGGGCTGGCCCTACGGCACCAGCAGCGCGTAGGCCAGGTAGCACAGCGCCCCGCCCACCACGGCCACCAGCAGGCCGCGCAACCGCTTGTTCTTCAGGAAAAACAGCATCACCAGCCCGCTGAGCGAGACCAGGGTGAGGAAACCGGCCGAGAGGTCAATGACCCAGCTCCAGCCCGCGCCGCTGTCGCGGCCCTTGTGCAGGTCGTTCAGCACGGCCACTAAGCCTTGGCGCAATTCCGTTAGCTCGAAGGTGCCATCCTGGCGGTTGATGAAGGCATCGGCGCTGTAGCCGGGGCCTTTGAAGGAGACGGAGCACTCGTCGTCCTGTATCTCGAAGTCGCTCACGGCCCCGCGCAGGGCGTACTGGCTGCGCAGCCGCTCCACGATGGCCAGCTTGTTGATGCGGGCGGTGTCGGGCACGTTCACCCAGGCGGCGGGCAGGGTGCCGGTGCGCTTGGTTTCCGCCTGCTGCCCATCGAACCACGCAGCATGGTTCAGGGTGATGCCGGTGACGGAGAAAAACAGCACCACAAAGAAGCTCAGCATCGACAAATAGACGTGCAGCCAGCGCGACCACGAGGCCGTGCGCTTCTTCAATACCGATTTCGGCTTGCCGGCCGGGCCGCCGGCGGGCGCCGCGCCAAAAGGCCGCTGGGGGAGGGGGGCGGGACCGTGCCCGGTAGGGCTATTGGCCATCGGTTTTCTTGCGGTAGTCCACGGCCGCCGAGGCTACTTCGGTATTGGCGGGCAGGTCGAAGTGCTGGGGCTTTTTGCTATTGATTTCCTGCTTCATGAGCTGGTGGGTGCCGTGCTCGCGGGCCACTTCCACCATCAGGGTGTAGCTGCCCTGGGGCACCAGGTTGCCCTGGTCGTCCTTGCCGTCCCATTTCAGCGTGTATTTGCCCGCCGAGCGGGTGGCGCTGGTGGTGGAGCTGATGCTGTTGTTGCCGGCCGCAAACTGCTCGTAGTACGTGGCGTACCAGTAGCGCATGTCGTCGAGGTACTTGGGCTTGTTGTACCACAGGGCAATCTGGCGCACGGGCTTCTTCTTGCTATCCACTACCCACACCGCCACGAAGGGCCGGTGCACGCGCCCGCCGCCTTCCGGTGTGGCCAGCTCTAAGGTGAGGGCCACTTCGTAGTTGGGGTCCCAGGGCTTGGCGTTGGGGAGGACGGGCGCGGCTTTGGTCGTGGCGGCCGGGGCGGCGGGGCGCTCCAGCTTCTGCCAGCCGGCGCTTTCCAGCCGCTGGCCGTCGGCGGTGAGGAGCATGAATTCGGCCCCGGGCACGGCGGCTACCAGGGCCTGGCCTTCGGCGGGCGGCAGCACGTTGAGGGCGGTGGCCAGCGCGCCGGCATCGGTCGCCTTGTCGGCCACCACCGTGGCGCTGATGACCTCGCTGGCCGGGCGGCCCGTGCGCGGGTCGATGATGTGCGAGTACCAGCGGCCGCCGATGGTTTCGCCGCGCCGGTAGTCGCCGCTGGTGGCAATGGTTTTGTCGCTCACCTGCAATTGGGCTACGGGGAGGTCGTTTTCGGCATCAGCGCGGGGGTTGCTCACGTTGATTTGCTCGGAGTGCTCGCCCCGCACCAGAATGTCGCCGCCGATGTTCAGCACCACGCCGCGCACGCCGGGCGTGGCCAGCGCCGCCCCGGCCGCCTTATTCATGATGTAGCTTTTGGCGAAGGAATTCAACACCAGCGGCGCGCTGCTGAGGCGCTGAGCGGTGTGGTTCTGGGCATTCAGCACGTAATGCTGCTGGTGCACGGCGGCCACGGCGGCGGCAATTTCGGCCTCTGTCGGCTGGCGGTTCTGCTTGGCGGCCTCGCGCCAGAGCTGGCCCACGGTTTCGGCCGAGGCATCGAGCGCCCCGTCGCTTTTCACCCGCCACTGCTCGAATAAGTCCAGCACCTCATATAACTCGGCTGACACGGCCACCGGCTTTTGCCCGGCCCGCAGCCAGCGGCTGAATTCGCTATTGGCATCGTAGCCGCTGAGGATTTTATTGAGCCGGTCGACTTCGCGCAGGGCGGCAGTTTCGGCCTGGGCGGCGGGCTGGGCCGCATTAGCGGCTACCTTCATTTCGAAGGAGGTGCCGAGTACGTTTTCGTAGTCGGATACGTAGAGCTTGCTGGCGCGATGGGGGAGAAAGGCGGGGGTGCTGAGGGTGGCCAGCACCAGCGAAAGGCCGGCAATGCGGCGTTGAAATACATTCATTATCTGGGGATATTTATTCGATTGTTCTTGAAGAGCCTGCTTAAAGAAGCGTTGGTCGGGGTAGAGACGCATATTTGCGTCTCATCGTTGAACAAAATCATTCAACGACCCTGGGGCGAGTTCAACGACGAGACGCAATTATGCGTCTCTACGCTCGTCCCCTCTGCAAAAGAAAGACCAAGCGGGCTGTCGGGCCACCGCTACCGCCCGCCGCGTTGCTTTGTGTCGACCAGGCCCCGTTATTCGTGGACTAACCCGCTGAATTTATGCCCGGCACCACCCTCCAAGCCATCAGTATCTACAAGCTGCTTGTGCCGCTGCGCGAGCCGTTCGTTATCTCCCTCGGCCCGCTGCTGGCCGTGGAAAACGTGGTAGTGGTGCTGCGCACGGCCGATGGCCACGTCGGCTACGGCGAGTGCAGCCCCTTCCTCACCATCAACGGCGAGAGCGTGGACACCGGCTTCATCGTAGGCCAGTATTTCGCGCCCGCCCTCAAAGGCCGCGACGCGCTGGACCTGCCCGGCTGCCTGGCCGAACTGGACCGCATCATCTACGGCAACAGCAGCATCAAAAGCGCCTTCGATATTGCCTTGCACGACATCGCCGCGCAGCACGCCGGCCTGCCGCTGTATGAGTTTCTGGGCGGGAAAAACGACAAAGTGCTGACGACCGACATGACCGTGAGCCTCGGTCCGCCCGAGAAAATGCGGGCTGATGCTGAGCAGTTTCAGCGCGAAGGCTTCCCGGCCATTAAGGTGAAGCTGGGCGGGACATTGGAAGAGGATGTGGCCCGCATTCGGGCCATTCGGGCGGGCATCGGCCCCACGCACCCGCTGCGCATCGATGCCAACCAGGGCTGGCGCACGGCCGACAACGCCATTGCCGTGCTGCAGGCGCTGGGCGAATTCAACATCGAGCACTGCGAAGAGCCCATCCTGCGCCAGCATTTCATGGAGCTGAGCCGGGTGCGGGCCGCCTCGCCCATCCCCATTATGGCCGACGAAAGCTGCGGCGACGAGCACGACGCCGCCCGCCTCATCCAACTGCAAGCCTGCCAGATGCTGAATATCAAGCTGGGCAAGTCATCCGGCTTTCATCGCGCCCAAAAGATTGCCAAACTGGGCCAGGCTGCCGGCCTCACGCTGCAAGTGGGCGGCTTCCTCGAGTCGCGCCTCGGCATGACGGCCGCCGCCCACCTGGCCCTGAGCAACCCCGCCATCCATCACTGCGATTTCGACACCCCGCTCATGTTCACGGAGGACCCCGTGGTGGGCGGTTTCCGCTACCGCCCAGGTGGCGTGATTGAGATGCACACCGGCCCGGGGCTGGGCGCGACTATTGACGAGAGCTGGCTACGAAAAGCCCCCCAAGTCCATTTCTGATGCGAAAGAGCCTTTTTGCCTGGGCGTTGCTAGTTGTGTTGGCCGGGCTAAACCAGCCGGCCGAGGCCCAGTTTCGGCCGAATGCGCTGCGCCAGGTGCTGCGACATGACACGGTAGGTCTGGCCCGCGTGCTGGCCCGGCCCGACTACTACCGCCTGCAAATTATCTACACCCGCATCCGGCGCGATGCGGCGGGGCAGCCGCATTTTCGCACCTCCCGCTACCACGTGCGGCCCCGCCAATACTTCTACCCGGCCAGCACCGTGAAGCTGGCCGGCGTGGCCCTGGCCCTGCAAAAGCTGCGCGCCTTGAGTACCCCGCACCCCGGCCTGAGCGCCGACTCGCCCATGCTGACGGACTCGGCCTTCGCGGGCCAGACGCGGGTGCGGCGCGACACCAGCGCGGCCGGCGGCCGGCCCACTGTGGGCAACTACGTGCGCAAAATATTGCTCGTGAGCGATAACGACGCCTTCAACCGGCTCTATGAGTTCGTCGGGCCCGAGGAGCTGAACCGCGAGCTGGCCCGGCTGGGCCTGCACCACACCCGCATTGTAAACCGCTTGTCGGTGGGCGACCAGGAGCCGGGTAGCCGCCACACCAACCCCATCCGCTTCTTTGCTGATACGGCGGCTACGCAGCTGCTTTATGCCCAGCCGGCTGGCTATTATGGCGGGCCGTGGCCCCGGCTGGGCCTGCGCGGCGAGGCCATCGGCCAGGCCTATATCAAAGGCGACCAGCAGATTGCCGGCCCGCTGGATTTCAGCCAGAAAAATGCCTTCGCGCTGCCCGACCAGCAGCGGCTGCTCCGCACCATCCTGTTTCCCGAAACCGTGCCCGCCGCCCGCCGCCTGCGCCTCGCACCCGAAGACTACGCCCGGTTGCGCGCGGCTATGTCGCAGCTGCCGCGCGAAAGCGCCCATCCGCGCTACGCCCCGGCTCAATTCCCGGATACCTACGTGAAGTACCTGCTGGGCGGGGGCGGCCAAGCGGCGCTGCCGCCGGGCGTGCGGGTGTTCAATAAAATCGGGCAGTCCTACGGCTTTCTCATCGACAACGCCTACATCCAGGACGAAGCCCACGGCGTGGAATTCCTGCTCAGTGCCGTCATCTACACCAATGCCGACGGCGTGCTGAACGACGACAAGTACGAGTACGACCAAATCGGCTTCCCCTTCCTGCGTGACCTGGGCCGCCGCGTGTACGAGGCCGAATGCCGCCGCGCTCTCCGTGCAAAGCCGGCCCGATAGCCGGCCGAATAAAGTATTGTTTTTCGGCTACTTCACCACCAGGCGCACGGCGGTACCGTTGCCGCGCACCACGTACAGGCCGGGGGCCAGGCCCGCCAGCTCCAGACGCAGCGCGCCGCTGCCGGCCTGCGTGGCCGTGAGCCGCACCCGGCCGGCCAGGTCGAGCACCTGCACCGGCTGGCCGGCCGCGAGGCCCGCCACCGTCACGGTGCCAGCGGCCGGGTTAGGCCACACCTGAAGCCGGGTAGTGGCACCAGCCACCGCCACCGCCCGCACCGGCGACAAGCTTTCCGGGCCGTTATTATCCAGCTGGCGGAGGCGGTAGTACACCGTGGGGCCGGGGTAGGTGGCCAGTTCCGCGTCATCGAACTGGTAGCTGTGGGGCATGGTGCTGCTGCCCTGGCCCGCCACCCAACCCAGGCGGCGGAAAGCCGTCCCATCGGCAGAGGCTTCAATGGCAAAGCCGGCGTTGTTTTTCTCCGAAGCGGTGTGCCATTCCAGGTGCGCCGTGGGGCCGTGGGCTTCGGCCGTGAAGGCGGTCAGCTCCACGGGCAGGGTGGCCGTCAGGGTGATGTTGGCATTGTTGATGGCGAAAAACACGTTGTTCAGGGCCTGGATTTTGAGGCGGCCCTTGGTCGTGCTCACGTTGGGGAGCTGCACGGTTTGAGTGCCGTCGTTGGGGGTGCTGGCCAGCAGCACGGTGGGGAAGGTCAGGCCGCCATCGGTAGAGAACAGGACCTGCACGTCGGGGCAGCTCACGGGGGCCTGGTCGGTGCCCAGCACGCTCCAGGTGAGGGCATAATTGCTGCCGCCCGCCGCCGTGAGGGCGGCGCTGGGGGCCGTCACGGCAAAAGGGCCGGCCGAGGCCACGGCCAGGGTCACGTTGGCCCCCGCCACGCCGCTGTGGTTGTCGCGGGCCGTGAGGCGGAAATTGAGCGTGCGGGCCACCTGGGGCAATATTTCGCCCAGCGAAGCCGTGTTGGCCAGCAGCGAAGTCAGGTTCGGAAACGTGCGGGCTGGGCTGGCCACGGGCGCAAAGCTGCGAAATAGCGGCGGGCCAGATACATCGGCGGCCGCGCCGGCCAGGCCGCTGGCATTGCCCAGGTCCAACTCCTCCCAGGAGTAGGCGAGGGCATCGCCGTTGGGGTCGGTGCCGCTGCCGGTCAGGGTGAAGGGCGTGCCCAGCGGAATGGTGTAGGCATTGCTGGCGGGCACGCTCACGCTGGGCGGCTGGTTGCCGGTGGCCGTGAAGGTGCCGCAGCTCAGGCTGGGCACGATGGCGCTCAGGCTGCCGGCATGGAAATAGTTGATGCCCGCGCCCACGTTGTCGGGGGCGCAACGCGAGTCGTACGACATGATGGTGTTGCCCGCGCCCGGCTCGTAGGCCAGCGCGGGGCTGCGGTTGCCGCCGCTGCAGTTGCCCTGGTCGCCATTGAACGTATGCTCGGAGCCGAGCTGGTGGCCTATTTCGTGCGTCGTCACGGCCGCCATGTACGCCGCCGTGCTGCCCGTGGAAGCTCCACCGCCCTTGTAAGGGTCGAAGCACGTCACGTCAATGTAGGCCACGCCGGAATAGCCCCCGGCCCGGTAGCCCAGCACGTGCCCCAGGTCGTAGTTGGCGCTGCCAATCACCGTGTTGATGGAAGCGCGGCTTTCATCAATCATGGTGCCGGGGCTGCTGTTGGTGTAGGGGTCGGCGGCCGGGTCGGTGTAAATGAGGAGGTTGTTGTTGGCAATCAGCTCCAGGCGTACGGCCAGTTCGCGCTCATACACAGCGTTCAGGGCGCTCACCAGCGTGACCAGGCTGGTCATGGTAGCAACCGCGTCGTTCTTGCCCAGCGCCGGGCTCTGGTAATACTCGCCGGTGGTAGCCAAGGCCAGGCGCAGCACGCGGAGCTGGGTGCCGTAGGGTGTCGGCGGCGTAGGCGGCGTGCCCCCGGCGGGCCGGTGTGCCCGGCCGGGCACCGCCAAGGCCTGGCAGGCAAACTCCGGCAGCGCGTCGGGGTAGCTCTGGTAGCGGTTGGCCGTGCCGGGGTCGGCCTCAATTCTGAGGGCGCTGGTGAGGCCCAGCACTTGGGCGTGCAGGCCGGCGGGCGAGGTTTCGAGGCGCACCGAGGCGGTGGGCTCGTCCAGCCCGTGGCCGGCGTAGGTCTGAATCTGGGGATAGCGGGCCGCCAGCGCCGGGGCCATCACCGGCACTTTGGTGAGGGCGAAGCGGTGCAGCGTGCCATCGGGGTAGGGGAGTTCGAGGGTGACGGCGGCGGCCGGCTTGGTTTCGAGGGGGGCGCGGGCCAGCCGGGCGGCCAGCTGTGCGGCATCGAGGGTAAACCAGCTGCCGGCAGTTTTCGGGGCGGCGTTGCCGTTGCGGGCGGCCGGAGCCGGGGCGGGCTGCCACAGCGGAGCCGGGGTTTGGGTGCTGCCCACCCGGGCACCCAGCAATAGCGAAACAACCAGCGCAAAAGAAACCTTACCGTATCTGAAATTCATATATGTCAAGCATAGCCGGGCATTGTGCAATAATTATCCAGTGCAAAAAACACTGTTGCATGCTGCCTCCACCAAATGAGGAATAATGAGGTGCAAAATACAAGTCAGAAAGCGAAATGATTCTGCGGCTGCATCGCCAGAAGGCCGTTTAATCTCCTGCACTACGCCCGAAAGCAGGTGTCAGCCAGGCTTTTTTTATGCGTTTGGTAATATAATTTATATTGTTTATATACAATATTTGATTGTTGAAAAAAGTCAAAATGCCTCCTGGCTTAGCGCCGTCGGGATAAGCCAGAAATTTGCCTGATGGATAGGTAATGCGTTCGGCGGGGGCCTTATAAAAACCGCGCTTTCAGGGCCGGATTCGGCAGCATGCAGCTTGCCTGCCGGCCAAACCAGCGGTAGCGGTGCCGCGCCACGAAACGATAAATCGCATCGCGCCAGGCAGTGGGCAGCACCCGGCCCAGGGTCGCCACCCGCCACACACCGCCCAGCCCTTCGGCAATGCGCAGCACGGCGGCGGAGTGCGAATAAAGCCGGCCGCCGCTGAGCAGCAGCACCGATTCGGGCTCGGCCGCGATGGCGGCCGGCGCAAGGCCGTGGGCCAGCAGCAAGGCCCGGCCGGCGTCGCTTTGCAGGGCCGCGAAGCGGAAGCGGCCCGCCGGGTCGTGGCGAATGATGAACTGCACGAAGCCGTTGCAGAGGTTGCACACGCCGTCGAACAGGATGGTATCGGGAGCAAAATCAGGCATAGCAGGCGACGGTAAGGGTATCCGTCATTCTAAACGGCCCGGCCGGACCAATGTTGACGCAAGCCGGCAACTGACCGTTAACTAGCGGCCATCCTAATGCCGGCCAGCCAGCATCAGGTATGAACCAAGTCCTATTAACACAGCATCACGCCCACTGCTTCAGGTACTGAAACACTTCCGGGTGCGTGAGCAGGCCGCCGTGGTGCTGCTGGCTGAACACGGCCGTGCGCACGCTGGTCCCGGCGGGCATCGCGGCCTCATCGCCGAAAGTGGTGTGGCCCCGGGCGCTGCCGTGGCCCACCAGTCCATCGCCGAAGTATTCGCGCAAGGCCGAAGGCCGCGTGGCCCGCAGCCAGGAGCCCATCAGAATATGATATTGCACGCCGGGCAGCGGCGGCACGGGCGTGCGCGGCGGCATAAAGTCGTTGGCGTGGGCATCCTGCCAGTCCTCGTCCACCAGAATGGAGTAGCGCAGGTCCTTGATGCCGTTGCTGCGCTGGTTGAGGGCTTTGCTGAGGAAGCGGGTGGGAAACAGGTTGATGCGCTCCAGCAGCCGGGCCGTGAAGTGCGAATTCTGCTCCAGCCACGAGCCGTCGTTAGGCGTGCCGATGAGGAAGATGGAGCGCAGGTGCGCCAGCCAGGGAGCCGACGTTGAATTATGAATTATAAATTGTGAATTATGAATTGCTGTAGAATCTTCCGCATTTGCAGCTGCTGTAGAATCAATTCCTAATTCATAATTCATAATTTTTAATTGCGAAGCGTAATACCCCGCCGAGCGGATAATGAGCCCGCCCATGCTGTGGCCCACCAGCACGAGCTCGCCGATGGCGTCGGGGTAGGTTTCGACCAGCTCGGTGAGCAGACGGTTGAGCTCGCGGCCATTTTCGGACAGGTGCAGGCCTGAATTGTAGCGCAGGTAGAGGGCGCGGCTGTGGGTTTCTTCGGCCAGGCGCGGGCCGTAGCGGCGGCTGGTGGGCGGGTCCTGGAAACCGGTTTGCCAGATGAGCTCGTCGCCCATCAGGCCGTGGATGTAGACCACGGTTTTCTGGTGTGGCTCAGTGAGGCGCAGGTCGGCCACGGCCACGTCCTGCCCGCCGCGCCGGAAGCTCATCCGAATGGCGCGCGGGTCGAAGCGGGCCGCCAGCTGGTCGCCGAGGGCCCCGTTGAGCACGGGCAGGAAAAAATGCTGGTGCGCCTGGCCCGCCCGCACCACGTAGCTGGCCCCGCGCACGGGCAGCAGGGCGGCCCGCCCCACGGCCCCCAGGGCGCGGCGGAAGCGGGAAGGCAGCTTGGGGTCAGAATCGGACATGGACAGGCGGGAAACGTGCAGTATTGCCCGAAAGTAGCGCCGCCGCCGGTATTGCGTTGGCCTTCCGCCCGAAATCAACGTACTTTGCACCACCAATCCCAAGTACTACTTCATGAAGCTTTCCACTCGTCCCGTCCTGGCCCTGTTGCTGGGCACCGCCCTGGCGGCCTCGCTCTCGTCCTGCGATTACCGCTGGAGCCCCGGCCAAAACCCGCAATTCAAACACGGTTTCACCAACGCCCCCGGCTGGCACAAATCGGACGTGGACCGCGACAGCATCAACAACCAGCCCAAAGCAATGCCCGCCACGGGCACCGGCTCGGCCACGGCCATCAAAAAAGGCAGCGTAAAAGAGCAGCTGGATTCGGCCCCGGCCGGTGCCAGCGCCACCTCGCCCCAAACCGCCAGCGGCCAGATGGCCCCGGCCGAACAGGCGCAAGCTAAAAAATAGTTTTTCGGCACTTGCCCGAAACGCAAAAAGCCCGCTGCCATGATGGTAGCGGGCTTTTTGCGTTGAAATTGCGGGCGGCCTTAGGCCGGATGTTCCGCCACCGGCGGCTGCCCCACGCGGGCGTAGCCGAAGCGCACGGGCGGCTGCACGGCGTGGTAGCCATCGAGGCCCGAGATGGTGGCCGTGCCCAGGGCCACGAGGTCGAGAGTGCCGTCGGGGCGCAGGGCTTCTTCGCTTAGATAAACATGCTCCACGGTGCCCACCAGCAGCACGGTACCGTTGCTGATGTGGTGCTCTTCGAGCAACCGCAAGCCGATGCTGAGGGCGCTTTCGGCTACGTAAGGCGCGGGGAAATCGTCGCGGTACTCGGCCGTGAAGCCGCATTCCTCAAATTCCGAAACCGAGTCCGGGAAGTTGGCCGAGGTGTAGTGCGCTTGGGCGGCCAGGGCTTCGGGCACGTGGTTGAGGGTGTAGCAGCCGCTGCTTTTGAGGTTGGCGTAGGTGTGGCGCGGCACGGTGGTGGGCCGTGTCACAATGCCCAGCAAGGCCGGGTCGGAACCCAGGTGCAGGGCCGAGCTGAACACGGCCAGGTTGGTCGCGCCATCGGCCGAGGCCGTGCCCACCAAGTTAGCCGACTTAAAGCCCGGCAAACCGTTGACGAGGTTGAGGCGGTAGATTTTATCGAAGCCGGCGATGTCGGCGGCGGTGAGGTGGCGCATGGACGCTTCGCTTAATGAGAAATGAAGAATGAGGAGTGAGCAATTAAGCCGGCATTGGCAGATTTGTTCATTCCTCATTAAGCCCAGCGGGCTACCGCTCCAGCTTGAAGCCGGGCTCGCGAGCAGGCGGCGCGGTGCGGTTGGCCACGGCCCAGCCGGTGAGGTACATCCACTGCGTCATGCGGGTGAGCTTGGCGTAGTCGATGCGGCTCGCCTCGTCGCGGGGCGTATGGTAGTCGACGTGCAGCAGCGAGGTGTACATGATGGCCGGGATGCCTAGGCGGGCGTAGGGCAGGTGGTCGGAGCGGAAATACCAGCCCTCGGGGTGCGTGGGCTTGTCCCATTCTGTATCAAGCTTGAACTTGGGACCGGCCTGGTTGGCCGCCAGCGCGGTTTTTACGAGGTCGGAGGAATTCATGTGCGGCGGCGTGGAGCCCAGCAGGGCGGCGCTGTCAGCCACGTTGCGGCCCATCATCTCGGCATTGAGCACGGCCACGATGCTGGCCTGCGGCACCGTGGGGTGGGCTGAAAAGTAGGTCGAGCCAATCAGCCCACGCTCCTCCGAACCCTGGTACACGAACAGCGCCGAGCGCCGGCCCGGCTGCTGCTTGAAGGCCCGCATAATGGCCAGCAGCGCCGCGCAGCCGGTGGCATTGTCATCGGCCCCGTTATAAATCGAGTCGCCGGCGATGGGCGCACGCACGCCGTCGTGGTCCTGGTGGGTGCTGAAAAGGACGTACTCCTTTTTTAACTGGGCATCGGTGCCGGGCATTTTGGCCACGATGTTCACCGACGGGTATTGGAAGCTCTCCACTTTCAGCTCGGTGCTGAACTGCTGGCCGGCCTGCTGCACCCAGCTGGCGGCGCTAGCGGGCAGCCACACCACGGGCGGCGTGCTCACTACTTTGGTGCTGGCCGCGCCCGGGAGGCTGTAGCGCCCGCGCTCATAAATGTGGCTCCAATGGTCGTAAAGGGCCTGCGAGGGCGCATCCGATACGAACACCACCGCCACCGCGCCGGCCTTCACCAGCTCGCCCGCCTGCCCGGCAAACTTGCCAAACACGTAGCGCCGGTAGCTGATGCCGTCGGTAGGTGCGCCCGAAATCTGCACCGCCACGGCCTTGCCTTTGATGTCGACTTTGGCCAGCTCTGCCGCCGAGCCAGTGCCCACGTACACCAGCGGCGCCGTGATGCTGGCATTGGTGGGGGCCGTTACGACGCCGTCCTCGTTCAGCTTAATCTCATGGGTGCCAATGCGTAGCGTGCTGCTTTTGCTCAGGCGGGTGCGCTGCAGGTTGAACCACTGGAAGTAGGTGCCGTCGTCACCCGCCGGGAGCATGCCGGTGGCCCGAATCTGGTCGGCGAGCCACACGGAGGCTTTCAACTCATCGAGCGTGCCGCCCTCGCGGCCTCGGAAATGGTCATCGGCCAATGCAAACAGGTCGCGCTTGATGTCGCTTTCGCGGATGGCGCTTTCGGCGTTGGGGGCTTTGGCAGCGGGCTTTTTCTGGGACGAGGCGGCTAGTGGGAGCGCCAGGATAGAAGCGGCCAGCAGCAGGCGGGCGGTAGTTTGAAAAGGTCTTTTCATGTGGAATTAAAGCAAGGATTATTCGATTTGTTTGAACGGCGTAGGGGCGGGGCTTGTCCCCGCCCGTCGTCAAACGGAATCGTCATAACGGCGCAAACGACCGGGCGGGACAGGCCCCGCCCCTACATCGTTCTTTATTTCAAATACTGGTCGAGCCATTCAATCCACAGACGGTTCCACTCGGCGCTGCGTACGGGGTCGGACGGGACGTGGGTCGAAATTGGAAAGGCCACGAAGCGCACTGGTACATCGTTGTCTTTCAGTGCGTGGTACATTTTATACGAATTGCTGATGGGCACCCGAAAGTCGCCCACATTGTGCAGAATGAGCGTAGGCGTGCGCCAGCGAGTGGCCCGCGAAAGGGGCGACTGCGCCTTGTAGTGCGCCATGTTTTCGGCGCTGAGCCAGGGCGAGGGGCCGTAGTGTCCGGCGTTGGCGATGTTGTTGTCGCTCAGGTTATAACTGTCTAACAAATCAACCACTGAAGCCGCCGCCACCGCGCAGCGCCAGCGGCGCGATTCACCCATCAACCACGCCGTCATAAAGCCGCCATACGAAGCGCCCGACAGCGCAATCCGGCTGGTATCAATCCAACCGCGCTTCTCCAACTCGGCAATGCCGGCCAGCACGTCGCGCCCCGGCCCGGCCCCCGCATCATCCCGAATGGCCCGCTGGAAGGCGTAGCCCAGGTTGTCGCTGCCCCGGTAGTTGGGCTGAAAAACCACGTAGCCGCGCGCCGCCACTGCCTGGCCCAGTCCATAAAATGCGGCCCGCGAAGCATTTGAGGGGCCGCCGTGCATCATCAGCACCAGCGGGTACTTCTTGGCCGGGTCGAAATCAGGCGGATAGGTGAGGATGCCGTCAGGACGAAGGTTGTCTGATTTCCACTCCACGGCTTCCATGCGGCCCAGGGCCAGGACGGCGGTTTCGTGGTTGAAATCGGTGAGGCGGCGCGGGGTGGCGGTGGGTGAGGCCAAGTAGTATAATTCGGCCGGCCGGCCCGGCTCGTTGGCCGTGAGGGCCACAGCATTGCGGCGGCCCACCGCCATTTCGACCCAGTAGCTGCCGTTGGGCGATACTGGGCCCAGCGGCAGCTTGCGGCTGCGGCCATTCAGTTCCTGCTGCCAGATGGAAACCGTGGCCCCATCGTTGCCGCCTACGAATAGGCTTTTGCTGTCCTGGCTCCATAGGGCGCGCTGCAGGTTACGGTCGAGCGCGCGGCAGAGGTGGCGTGCTGGGCCACCGGCAGCGGGCACCACGTCAAATTCCAGCGACTCGAAATAGGGTGGCTCGCGGGGTGTCTGGTAGCTCAGCCATTTTCCATCGGGCGAGTAGGCGGGCAAATCGACGTGGTGCGGGGAGCCGGGCAGCTCGCGCACCGTGCCGGTAGCCACTTCGAGCGTGTACACGGCGGTTTCCTGGTCGCCGGTCTGGGCGCTGGAGCGGAGCACGCAGGCCAGCATGCGGCCGTCGGGAGCCCAGGTAAAGGGAGCCGAGGAGTCATCGGGCAAGCTTAGCGGGCCGCTGGTGAGGCGGCGGGCGGGCTGCCCATCGGTGGCCGAAACCAGCCACAGGTGGTCGGGCGCAGGTGGCGCGGTTAGCGTCACGCTGCCGTTGCCCACCTCGAAACTGTCGTTGCCCCGGGCTATTTCAGCCGCGTTGGCCGGCGCATCGGCGGCCGAGTAGGCGAGTGCGGTACCAGCAGGGTTCCAGCTGTAAAGCTGCACGTTGGTCACGGCCGTGGTGAGCTGGCGGACTTCGTCGGCGGCCAGATTTTGCACGAAAAGCTGGGTGTGCGCGTCCTTGCCCGTGTTGGTGCGCGCCAGGAAGGCCACGCGGTCGCCGGTAGGCGACCAGCGCGGCTGCTTCACGGTAGGCTGGTTGGCTACGAGTATGCGCTGCCGGCCGGTGGCCACGTCTACCAGCACTACCTCGGCATCGTGGCGGTTGGTGGTAAGATTGGGCCGCGACACTACTACCAGAATGCTTTTGCAATCGGGCGAGAGTTGCGGGTCGCTCACGTTCACCAGCCGGCTGATGTCGGCCAGCTCGAAGCGGCGCTGGGCGTGGCTGAAGCCGGGCCGGAGCAACAGCAGCAGCGTCAGCAGCCAGAGAAATCTTGGCATCGGAATCAATTTGGGCACAAGGCTTTTCATTGCCGCAATAGAATGAATAAAAAACGTCATGCTGAGCGAAGTCGAAGCATCTCTACCGCAATAGTAAATCCTGATGATTGGATTACTTACTGCGGTAGAGATGCTTCGACTCCGCTCAGCATGACGTTACTTTTACTCTGAACTCCCTACTGCACTGCGTTGCGCGGGTCGGGGTGGGGCTTCATCTCGTAATCGTGGGGCGGTTGAGTATCGGCCAGGTTCTGCACGAAATAGTCCCAGCGGCGGCGCATCATGTAGGGCGAGTAGGCACCGTAGCCGTGCTGGGCGTTGGGGAACACCACCAGGTCGTAGCTCTTGTTGGCTTTGGTGAGAGCTTCCACCACCAGCATGGTGTTGTAGGGCGGCACGTTGTTATCCATCAGGCCGTGGGCCAGCATCAGCTTGCCTTTGAGGTTCTTGGCAAAGGCAGCGTTGGCCTGATTGTCGTAGCTCGTGGTGCCGTCGGCGTTGGTTTTCATCAAGCCGATATAGCGCTCGGCCCAGTCGTCCTCGTAGTTGCGGTTTTCGTGGTTGCCCGATTCCGAGATGCCGACTTTGAAGAAATCCGGGTAGCGGAACATGGCCGCTGCCGTGGCGTAGCCGCCGCCCGAGTGACCCCAGATGCCGGCGCGGTTCAGGTCGATGTACGGATATTTCTGGGCCAGCTGGCGCATGCCGGTCACCTGGTCCGAGAGGGTGTTTTCGGCCATGTTGCCGTAGCAGGCATCGTGGTAGCTCTTGGAACGCAGGGGATTGCAGCTGCCTTCGATGACCACCACCACGAAGCCCAGCTCGGCCAGCGCCTGGTGGTCGCCCCGCGCCGAGGCAAACGACCAGCTGCCCACGCCGCCGCCCTGCGGCCCCGGATATATGTAGTTGATAATCGGGTATTTCTTGTTGGGGTCCAGGTTGGTGGGCGTGAACATCAGGCCGTACAAGTCAATCTGGCCATCCTGGGCTTTCACCGTGATGGGAGTGGGGGCCTTCCAGCCGGTAGCAGTGAGGCGGGAAATATCGGTTTTCTCCAGCGTCGAAATCAGCTTGCCATCGGTCCCGCGCAACACCGTCACGCCGGGCTTATCGGGCTGCGAGTAGGTGTCAACAAAATAGCGGCCCGAGGGGGCGAGCATAACCTGGTGGTTACCGGCCTCGGGCGTGAGCAGCGTGAGGTTTTTGCCATCCAGCCCGATGCGGTAGAGGTGCGTGAAGTAGGGGTTGCCGGCCTCGCGGCCATCGGCCAGGAAGTAAAGCTGACGCTTCTTTTCGT
>NZ_JBCEVZ010000010.1:0-108667 GCF_038448715.1 Hymenobacter segetis
GGAGCAGTACCCAGAGGATTATATGTTTTTTCATAAAAAAATATTTGAAAGGATGAAACAAAGGCACTATGTAATGCAGTGATTTACTCGATTTTAGCGTTTCCTTTTTAGGGAAATCAATTCAGTACTTCGCCGACGCCCACCCCAAGCTGCAGGAGCTGCGCCCCGGTGAAATAGCCTTCTTCCAGGGCTACCATGTCAAGGCGCAGGGCTTCATTTTTGCCGCACGCTACCCAGATGCCGGCCGCCGCATCTGCGTGGAGCACCGTACCGGGGGGCACCGGGCCGGTGGCGGCGTTGGGGTGGGGCAGCACGCTCAGCAGGCGCAGCGGCTGGCCGCGCAGGGTGGTGAGCGCGCCCCGGTTCCAGGGGTTGGCAGCGCGCACCAGTCGTTCAATGGCCGCAGCCGGCTCCGTCCAGCGCACCGATACGTCGGCCAGGGCCGGGCGCGGCCAGTAGCGGGCCCGGGCCTCGTCCTGGGGCACGGGCGCCAGGGGCGGCCCCTCGCCGCGCAGGCTGGCCAGCAGGCGCAGGGCCACGGGGGCGGCCTGCAGCGCCAGGCGGGCCCGGTGCAGCCCGTGCGTATCGGCCGGCCCGATGGGTACGGGCTCGGCCAGTAGCACGGGGCCGGTGTCAAAGTCGGCGTCCATGCGGTGCACGGTCACAGCGCCGGCTGGTTCGCCGTTGCGCAGCTGCCAGAACAGGGGCTCGGGACCGCGGTAGCCGGGCAGGGCGGCCAAGTGAAAATTGAGGAAGCCCAGCGGCGGCACCGCCAGCAGCGCCGCCGGAATGCGCCAGGGCAGCGTAAACACCAGCACGGCGGCCGGCTGCAGCTCCTGCAGCCAGGCCGCCAGTTCCGTCGCCAGCCGGGGCCGGGCCAGGCGCACCACGGGCAGGCCCAGCGTGGCGGCCTGCCCCGCCAGCTGCTCGGTGGCATCGAGCGGGGCGCAGCGGGGCACGGCCACGCCCGCCACGGCGCCCTGGGCCGCCAGGGCCTGGAGAGCAGGCCAGCCCAGCTCGTTGCTGATGATAACGGCTACTTGCATGTGGTAGGAAGCAGGAAAGCCCGCCGCCAATAAACCGCGCCGGCCACCGGCAGCAGACGGGCTGCTACCCAGGCCGGCGCGGTTTATTGGCGGCGGAGCCAAAGGATTAGCCGCGCGAAGGGAAGATGCCTGTTATGGCAATGGCGTAGTTCATTGCCATCAGCGGCTGGCGGTTTTCGTGGGGCTGGCTGCCCCCGCTGTTGTCCGTGTTGCCCGTAAACTGCCCGCCCAGGGTCGTGTTGGCCGAGCCATTGGCGTACTGGTTGCCTTGGTTGAGAGGGGGAGCCGGATACGAATTGGATGGGGAGGTGCCGTCGGCCGAGTCCGCTGTCTTCACCGTGCCCGAGAAGGGGTGCACGTGCGCCGGAATCTGGTTGGCGTTCAGCGCTACCGATTCGGTGCCGGCCACTTGGCCCGGCACGTAGTTGGTGCCGCTGGCCGTCGACTGGCCCTGGCCCAGAATCACGCGGCCGCGCAGGTCGGGCAGCTTGAACGTGGTCACGCCGTCGCCGCCGTAGGTGGTGCCGAGCAGCGAAAATAGGGCCTGGTTCTGGCTAACGGGCAATGTCTGGCCCTGGCAGAGCAGCCAGCCTTTCGGAGGAAAAACGAAGCTCATGAGGCGAATCTCGCCGAGGAATATACCGTCCATATGATGGGGAGCTGATACGAGGTGGGAGAGAAGAAACTACTGTTGCGACGGGTAGATGCCGTACAGGGCGATGATGTAGTTCAGCGCCAGCACGGGCTGGATGTTGAGGTGCGGCGCGCTGCTGCCCACCGGGGTGGTTTGGCCGGTCACGGAGCCGGGGGCCAGGGTGGCATTCGCTCCCCCCGCCGGGCTGGCGTATTCACTTGCTCCATTGCTCCCGAACTGGTTGTTGACGGGCGTATTGGCGGGTGTGCCGCCGTTCATCGCGCTGATGGTGCTGCTGACCGGGTGCGTATGCGTCGCCATGTTCAGGGTGGTCAGCGTCACGTTCTCCACGCCCGCACTCATCCCCATCGGGTAATTGGTGCCCGTGGCGGCCACCCCCTGGCCTACCACCACCCGGCTCTGCAGGTTGGGCAGGGCAAAGGTCGTTTGCCCGTCGCCGCCGTAGGTCGTGCCGACCAGCTGAAACAGCGCGGGATTTTCACTGATATTGACCAGGCTGCCGTTGCAAAACGCCCAGCCTTCCGGGGCGAAGTTGCCGGCAAAAACGCGGATTTCACCAACGTAGTTATCCATAAGAAAAGCTGTTTAAATGTCAGGGGTTAGGAACGGGGCGGGAAAACGCCCACCAGGCAGATGATGTAGTTCATGGTCAGGTAGGGCATCATGTTGCTGTGCGCCTGCCCGCCCCCGCCTGGGCCGGAGGTACCCTTGATAATGCCCTGGCCCATCGTTTTGCTGCCGGCTTCTTCCCCGTACTGGCTGACGGAGGTCGTAGCCAGAAAATTATTGTCGGGAGTGCCCTTGTCCGCCAGGCCATCGAAAGCCGGCAGCGTGCCGGTGATGGTGTGGAGGTGGGCCGGAATCTGTGTCATATCCAGCGTGACGCCCTCACTGCCTACGGCCGCGCCCTGCGGGTACACCGATAGCCCCGGGCCCTTGCCCGCGTTGATGATGGCCCGGCCGCAGAGGTTCGGCAGGGCGAAGGTGGTCGTGCCATTGCCGCCGTACGTCGTGCCCAGAATCGAGAACAGGGCCGTATTCGACCGGATTTGCATAATCTGGCCCTGGCATAAGGCCCAGTTCTGCGGCGCGAAATTGAACCCGACGGCACGGATTTCGCCTACGTAAGCTTCCATGTAAGAATGAAGTGAAGAGGGTGAAAAAATGGAATGAAAAGGCTTTTGCCGGGGCAAAAGCAATGAAAGCAACCAAGTGCTGCGTGGCAGCGGCGGACGTATAAGCCAGTGCTGGCCGCACGTGGCCGAAAGCCCTGTCGGTTTTACTAGCCGGTCCTGCCCGCTTCTTTTAGTGCGCACATAAAATCACGCTGTCGATTTTGTGCAAGCTTGCAGCATTCCCGGTTTGATGCCTCATATCATTGGCTTGCCCAGCCACATGGCGCGGCAGGGCAGCCGGTTTCGGCATGATGCCAATGCGGTGGGCAGCGCCGTGGTAGAACGCGTTGAGCGGGGCCAAAGTAGCGGGTAGAATCATCGGGTGGAAATGAGGCGATGAGGAAGGCGGCATAAAGGTACACGCCGGAATCATACTGCAAATAGCTTCGTCATTATTTAATCTTATTCGCTGTTGGTCAAAGCCTTTATGCACCAATTTAGCAGCAAAAAAGAAATTTAGCGTACCAGTCATGGGCGGGGCCAGCATTGGTTTTAGCAAGTTATGTCCTGAAAACATCCAAGTGTTAACAGCCCACAAAGTAAGGCCCGTACCAACCGCCGCAATAGCGTAGAAATACCTGATTTTCCGAGCCGCTCAATTTATTTTTTGCCCGTTCGAAAACAACAAAACACCGAAAAGCCCCGGCCGCTGTGGGGGCCGGGGCTTTTCGGTGTTTTGCGGAAATAGCGGGCGGCAGCCCTAGCCAAGAGCCGTCACGCCGGGCAGTTCTTTGCCTTCCATGTACTCCAGCAGCGCGCCGCCGCCGGTGCTGATGTAGCTCACCTGGTCGCCGAAGCCGAGCTGCTGCACCGCCGCGGCCGAGTCGCCACCGCCGATGAGCGAGTAGGCACCGGCCGCCGTGGCTTCGGCAATGGCTTGGGCCACGTACTCGGTGCCGAGCGAGAAGTTGCTCATTTCGAATACGCCCATCGGGCCGTTCCAGAGGATGGTTTTGCTCTGGCGGATAACTTCGGCGAAGGCCTCGCGCGAGTCGGGGCCGAGGTCGAGGCCCATCCAGCCGTCGGGGATGCTGGTGTTGGCGGCCACGTCCACGTTGGCGTCGTTAGCGAATTTGTCGGCGATGAGCGAGTCGGACGGCAGCATCAGGTTCACGCCCTTGTCTTTGGCTTTCTGGATGAGCTGGCGGGCCAGGTCCACCTTGTCGGCCTCCAGCAGCGAGCTGCCGACGTGGCCGTTTTCGGCCACGGCAAAGGTGTAGGCCATGCCGCCACCAATGAGGAGGTTGTCCACTTTATCGAGCAGCTTTTCGATGATGAGAATCTTGTCCGAAATCTTGGCCCCGCCCATGATGGCGGTGAAGGGCCGCTCGGCATTCTCCAGCACCTTTTTGGCGTTGTCGATTTCGGACTGCAGCAGGTAGCCGCCCACGCGGTCCTGCGGAGCGAAGGAGCTGGCCATGACGGCGGTGGAAGCGTGGGCGCGGTGGGCGGTGCCGAAGGCATCGTTCACGTACACGTTGCCAAGGGCGGCCAGCTTGGCGGCGAAAGCCGGGTCGCCGGCTTCCTCTTCCTTATAGAAGCGCACGTTGTCCATGAGCAGCACCTGGCCGGGCTGCAGCGCGGCGGCTTTCTGGGCAGCCTCGGCCCCCAGCACGTCGCCGCCGAACTGTACTTCGCGGCCATATTCCTGCGAGAGGCGCGCCACGAGGGCTTCGAGGGAGTACTTCTGCTCGTAGCCGCCCTTGGGCCGGCCCAAGTGCGAGAGCAGCACCACGGAGCCGCCGTCGTTCAGGATTTTCATCACCGAGCGGGTGGCCATGCGGATGCGCGTGTCGTCGGTGATGCGCAGGTCCTTGTCGAGCGGCACGTTGAAATCGACGCGCATCACGGCGCGCTTGCCGGCAAAATTATAGGTATCGAGGGTGTTCATGGTGTTTTGGGGACTTGGGGTGATGATGGCGCAAAAGTGCAGCGCTTTCATAGATTTACCTGCTTACCGGCAAAACTCATTCAGGGTTGGGCGTGCGGTGGTAGCGGACCAGCGCTTCAATCGGGGTTTCCAGAATCTGGCCCACGGCCATGCCGTGACGGGTGGCCGCAGCGGCCAGCGCAGCCCTGAAATGGTAGCCGATGGAGCCTACACAGTTGAAGGTATAATTTTGATAATCGGGATAATGCGTGACGATTTGCGCAAAAAAAGAATCGAACGCCTCCCCTACCACTGCCTGACAATAGGGCTCGGCATAATGCTCGCCGGCAAAGCGGGCGAAGCCGGCCAGGAAGCGGTTGGGTGAGGGCTGATTGTAGAGGCGGTCCAGCACTTCGCTGATTTCGCCCAGCTGATAAGTGGCTTTGAACTGGTCGGCCAGGCCCGCAGGCAGACGGCCGCGCAGGTAGTCACGCAGCAATACCCGGCCGATGGATGTGCCCGAGCCTTCATCACCCAACGAGTAGCCCAACGACTCGACCATCTGCGTAATCCGCTGGCCATCATACAAACAGGAATTGGTGCCCGTACCCAGAATGGCTGCGAAGCCCGGCTGCCGGCCCAGCAGCGCCCGCGCCGCCGCCAGCAGGTCTTCGGCCACCTGCACCTGCCGCGCCTGCGGAAACACCTGCCGCAGTGCACCGGCCACTATCTCCGCTTTAGCTGGCGAAAGCACCCCCGAACCGTAATAATAAATGGCGCTGATGGGGGCCTGGCGCACCGCTGCCGGCACGCTCCGCGCCAGCGAGGCGGCAATAGCGGGCGTATCCCAGAAATAGGGATTGTAGCCTTCGGTGCGGAAGTAGATGGGGTTGGCATGGTCCAGCAGGCACCAGCTGCAAGTGGTCGAGCCGCCGTCGGCGAGGAGTAGCATAGTGAAGCGAAAGTACGCGGGAGCTGGCGGCTGGGTGTATCTTTCGCCGTCTCATTTCCCCTCTTTATTATGTCGTCTCGCCGGAAATTTCTGCACACTTCCGCCGCCGGGCTGGCCGGACTAGCGGCAGCCCCACTCGCCGCTGTGGCCCTGCCGGCCGCCCCGGCCCTGGGCAAACCCATCGTGATTTCGACCTGGGACGCGGGCGTGAATGCCAACAAAGGCGCGTGGCGCATCTTGGGGCCCGGCGGCTACGCCCTCGACGCCGTGGAGGCCGGCGTGATGGTGACCGAGGCCGAACAAGGCTGCTGCGTGGGCCTGGGCGGCAACCCCGACCGCGACGGCGTCGTGACGCTCGACGCCTGCATCATGGACGAAAAATTCAACTGCGGCGGCGTGGCGGCCTTGGAGCGCATCAAGCACCCCATCAGCGTGGCGCGGCGCGTGATGGAGCGCACGCCGCACGTGCTGCTGGTGGGCGAGGGTGCGCAGCAGTTTGCTATGGCGCAAGGCTTTCCGCTGGAGCCGCGCAAGCTGAGCGCCGATGCGGAAAAGGCCTACAAAAAGTGGCTCGAGACCAGCCAGTACAAGCCCGTCGTCAACATCGAGAACTCCAAAATCCGCACCAATGGCCCCGTGGGCGGCCCGCAGAACCACGACACCATCGCCATGCTGGCCCTCGATGCGCAGGGCCGCATCTGCGGCAGCTGCACCACCAGCGGCATGGCCTTCAAGATGCGCGGCCGGGTGGGCGACTCGCCCCTCATCGGCTCCGGGCTGTTTGTGGACCCGGCCGTAGGGGCCGCCGCCGCTACCGGCCAGGGCGAGGACGTGGTGCGCATCGCGGGTGCCCACACCGTGGTGGAGCTCATGCGCCAGGGCCGCTCGCCACAGGCCGCCTGCCAGGAGGCGATTGGGCGCATTGCCGCCATCAAAGGCGTGAAGGCGAAGGACATCCAAGTGGCCTTCATCGCCCTCAACAACCAGGGCCAGACGGGAGCATACGCCCTGCAAAAGGGCTTCAATTTCACGGTGAGCACCACTGATGCGCCAGTGCTGCGCGACAGCGAGTTTTTGCTAAAATGACCCGAATCCTGGAAATCTGCGCGGGGTCGCTGGCCTCGGCCCGGGCGTCACAGGCGGGCGGCGCGCACCGCATCGAGCTGTGTCAGAACCTGGAGCAGGGTGGCATCACGCCTTCCTACGGCCTGATTCGGGCGGTGCGGGCGCAGCTTCAGATTCCGGTATTTGTGCTGATTCGGCCCCGGCCGGGCGGCTTCGTGTATGATGCCGAGGAGCTGGCCATCATGCGGGCTGATATTGAAATGTGCCGCCAGCTGGGCTGCGCGGGCGTGGTACTGGGCGCGCTGGATGCTGCCGGCCACGTGGATATGGATGCCTGCCAAGGCCTCATTGAGGTTGCCGGGAATCTGCAAGTCACCTTTCACCGCGCCTTTGACGCCTGCCCCGACCAGTCCCAGGCACTGGAGGATATTATTGCTCTAGGCTGCCAGCGTGTGCTGACTTCGGGCGGGCAGCCCACAGCATTTGCGGGGCAGGAGCAGCTGGCGGCACTGGTAGCGCAGGCGGCCGGGCGCATCAGCGTGATGCCGGGCGCGGGTATCACGGAAGCTAACATTCAGGCGCTTGCCACCCGCACCGGAGCGCGGGAGTTTCATGCCAGCGCCAAGCGGCTGGTGCCGGCCGACCCGGCTGCCGGGTTATTTCAGACCGAACGTTTTGAGACGGATGCGGTTTTGGTGGCCGGGCTTGTGGCGTAGCTGTAGCGCGGACTTTTAGTCCGCGAGCGGCGGTTGTTCACCCGCGGACTAAAAGTCCGCGCTACGGGTTCTTACCTTTGCCACACTTATGAAAATCGGTATTTTTTTCGGAGGCACTTCGCGCGAGCGGGAAATTTCTTTCGCCGGCGGCCGCACCGTGTTTGATAACCTTGACAAGGCGCTGTTTCAGCCCGTGCCCATCTTCGTCGATAGCCTGGGGCAGTTCATTCTGCTCGACTGGCAGTTTATTTACAAAGGCACCATTCGGGACTTTTACCCGCCGGTGAGTTCGCAGCCGCCTTCGCTGCACCATTTGCAGGTCTACATCGAAAGCCTGGGCGAGCTGAGCCACGACGAGAAGTTCGAGGCCATTGCCAAGGTGGGCCGCAAGATTGACGCCGAGCAGCTGCCGCTGCTGATGGATTTCGCCTTCCTGGCCCTGCACGGGCCGGGCGGCGAGGACGGCGCCATTCAGGGCCTGCTGGAGTGGCTGGGCATTCCGTACTCGGGTTCCGGCATTCTGCCTTCGGCGTTTGGCATTGATAAAATCGCGCAGAAAAATCTACTGAAAGCGCTGGGCCGGCCCACGCCCGATTTCCGCGTCATCACGGCCGAGGAATGGGACCGCACCGACCACGCCGCCACCCTCTCCTACCTAGTGCGCGAGCTGGGCCTGCCGTTGGTGCTGAAAGCGCCGCGCCAGGGCTCCAGCATCGGCGTGAGCATTCTGAAAACCGATGAGTTAGCCAAGTTTGAGGCGGCCATTGACAAAAGCCTATTCCGCAAAATCGTGACGCGGGCCGACTGGCAGCGCCTCGGCGAGCAGGACCAGATTGCCTGGGTGCAGCACCTCACGGACATCCGCGAAGGCATCGGCCTACCGGTGGTTCTCGATGACGAAACCGCGCCCATTTACCACCCCGAAACGCTGCTCTTCACCCTAAATGAGCGGCTGGAAACCGCCGAGGAAGTACGCCTGACTAACATCGATGGCGAAACCCAGGTGCTAGTGGAAAGCTTCGTGGCCGGCCGCGAGTTCTCGTGCATCGTGGTGGAAGACCCGGATGGCGCACCACTGGCCCTCCCTCCTACCGAGATTGTGAAGGGCGAGGAGATGTTCGACTACCGCTCGAAATACCTGCCCGGCCTGGCCCGCAAGGTCACACCGATTGACTTGCCGGAGGATAAAATCCAGGAAATCCGCGAAGCCTGCGAGGAGATGTTCCGCACGTTCGGCTTCCAGGTTTATGCGCGGTTGGATGGCTTTGTGGGGCACGATGGCCGGCTGTTTCTCAATGACCCGAACACGACTTCGGGCATGCTGCCGGCTTCGTTCTTCTTCCATCAGGCGGCCGAAATCGGGCTGAACCCGTCGCAGTTTCTCACCTACCTCATTCGCACCTCGCTGGCGGCCCGCCGCCGCGCCGGCCTGCGCCCGGTGAAGCTGGGGACGCTGTTGGAGCAACTGGATACGGCCGTGGCCGGCCGCCAGCACGAGGCCACCGAGCGCATCCGCGTGGCGGTGATAATGGGCGGCTACTCGTCGGAGCGCCACATTTCAGTGGAAAGCGGGCGCAACATTTATGAGAAGCTGAGCTCGTCGGCCAAGTACGCGCCGGTGCCGGTGTTCCTCACCGGCTCGGCCCAGGAGCACAAGCTCTACGTGCTGCCCGTGAACGTGATGCTGAAGGACAACGCCGACGACATCCGCGAGAAAATTGAGCACGCCGAGGCCGGCGAGGCCCCGCATCCCATCCTGGCCCGCATCCGGCAGGAGGCTAGTGTTATCACCAGCACCTACGCCGGGCAGGCGCTGGCCCAGCCGCGCCGCATCTCGTTCGAGGAGTTGGCGGATATGGTCGATGAAGTCTTCATCGCCCTGCACGGCCGGCCCGGCGAGGACGGCGCGCTACAGCAGGAGTTGGAAAGCTTCAACCTGCCCTACAACGGCTCGGGCGTGGCCAGCAGCAGCGTCACCATCAATAAATTCGAAACCAACAAGCGCCTGCGCGAAGCCGGCCTGCTGGTGGCCGAGCACCGCATGGCTACCAAGCTGGAGTGGCAGGCCGACGCCGAAAGCTTCTACCGCTCACTCGAAACGCAGTTTCCCTACCCCTTCATCGCCAAGCCCGCCGACGACGGCTGCTCCTCGGCGGTGAAAAAAATTAAGAACCGCGCGGAGCTCGAAGCTTTCAGCCAACTCATCTTCCGCACCGACGAAGACCTCATGCCCGGCCCGGCCGAAGTGCTGCACCTGGGCTTCAAGGAGGAATTCCCCCGCAAGGATGCCTTCTTGGTCGAAACCCTCATCAGCCGCGACGGGGCGGCGCATTTCCTCGAAATCACGGGTGGCCTGCTCACTTCTTATGATGAGGACGGCCTGCTCGACATCGAAGTTTTTGAGGCCAGCGAGGCCCTGGCCACCGGCGAGGTGCTGAGCCTGGAGGAGAAATTCCTGGCCGGCGAAGGCCAGAACATCACCCCCGCCCGCTACGACGTGGACCCCGTGGAGCGCCAGCGCATCTCGAACGAGGTGAAGGCCGTGCTGCGCCGCGTGGCCGAAGTGCTCGACATCCAGGGCTACGCCCGGATTGACGCCTTCGTGCGCGTGCGCCAGGAGGGCGAGGTGGAGGTGCTCATCATCGAGGTAAACTCACTGCCGGGCATGACGCCGGCCACCTGCATTTTCCACCAGACGGCGCTGGCCGGCTACACGCCCTACCAGTTCATCGACCGGATTCTGGAGTTTGGCAAGGCACGGGCTGAAAAGGCCGTTGCGCAATAAAAGGTCGTCATTGACCGTCATGCAGAGCGCAGCGAAGCATCTTGTCCGCCATCAGTAATTCCTTCAATTGAATTGCGTTGAGCGGTAAAGATGCTTCGCTGCGCTCTGCATGACGGGCGATTATGACGTTCTTTGGACTCCCAATTACAATACCCACGTTACCCATTCAATGGCTTTCCTCACCTCCAATACTCCGCTCGACGTTGTGAAGCACCTCGTGCTCATTGCCGTGGCGGGCCTGCTACTCGTGCTGGGCTTTTTCTACGTGTACCTGCCCGTGAGCACGCACCACGGCGAAACCATCACCGTGCCCAAAGTGACGGGCATGAACGTGGCCGACCTGGAGAAATATCTCGAAGAGCGCAACCTGAACTACTTCGTGGACGACTCCAGCTACAGCCCTAACATCCGCCCCTTCACCGTGCTGGTGCAGGACCCCGCGCCGGGCGAAAAGGTGAAGGAAGGCCGCAAAATCTACCTCCAGGTGAGCATGAAAAACCCGCCGGTGATTAAGATGCCCAAGCTCACCGACGGCTCTTCCAAGAATGCCATGCTCATCCTCAAAAGCTACGACCTCGTGGTGGGCCAGATTCAGTTGGTGCCCGACCTGGCATCCGGCGCGGTGCTGAAGCAACTGGTGAACGGTAAGGAAATCGCGCCCGGCGCGCCCATCGCCAAAGGCACAAAAGTGGACCTCGTGGTGGGCGACGGCCAGGGCAACCAAACCTTCGCCGTGCCCAACCTTATCAATATGCCCGAGGATGAAGCCATTACGCTACTCGTAGGCCAGGGCCTGCAAAAGGGCGAAGTCTTTGAGCAGCCCGCCGAAGAAGGCCAGGTGGCGGGCACCGTGGTGCGCCAGCGCCCCGTGGCTGGCCCCGATGCCACCATCCGCATGGGCCAGCTGGTGGATATCTGGGTAGCGAAGTAAGCTATTAATTTTCAGCGCAAAGCGGTGCTTTGCGTCGCCGCGCCCGTGCAAGTTTTTTCGCCGGCTCGGCGGCGCGGGGCACCGCTTCGTCGTAATGCACTTTTCCGGACGCTTTGGTCGTTAGGCCCTCAAAATCCTACTAATCTTATGATGACACGATTCCACACGTTGTCCCGCCTGCTACTGCCGGCGCTGCTGCTGAGTGCGGGCACGGCCGCCGCCCAACTCTCCCCTTCCGAGCCCCTGCTGGCCGACCCAAGCCGGGCGGCTTACGCGCCTACGGCCGCCGCCCACACCCAGATGTACCGCACCACGGCGCTGGCCCTGCCTTTCTTCGACGACTTTACCACGCCGCTCAACGGAAACCCCAACCCGCTGAAATGGATGCCCACGGGCGGTGCCTTCGTGAGCAACCGCCTGGCCATTCAGCCCCTCACCCGCGGGGCCGCCACCCTCGACGCCCTGCGCGCCGATGGCCAGAACTACAGCGGCCAGGTGAATATTGTGTACGGGGCCCTCGATTCGCTGGTATCGCAACCCATCAACCTGGGCGGCCTCACCATCAACGATAAAGTGGCCCTCAGCTTTGCCTGGCAGGCCGGCAGCGTAGTGAGCGCCCCCGGGGCCAACGGCGGCACCACGCCCGTGCGCCTGGAGCTATTTGTGAGAACCGATGCCAACCTCTGGGAGCGGGTCTGGATGTACAATGCCCAGCGGGTGCGCACCGGCTTCCGGCAGCAGGTGGTGCTGCTGGAACAAGCCAAATACCTGCATGGCAATTTCCAATTCATGTTCATCGCCACCGGCAACAGCTCCGAAAACCGCGACAACTGGAGCGTGGACTACATCCTGCTGGACCGGGGCCGCACCGCCGGCCTGGCCGACACCACGTTTCTGGATTCGGGGGCTGGGGGCGGCCTCACCGGGGGCATTCCGGCGGGCGGCATGCGCAGCCCTTTGCGCCGCTTTTCGTCGATGCCGGTCTGGCAATTCAACGCCGCCACGCCGCCCAGCAGCGAGCTGGCGGCCAACCTCGGCGTGAACTACAGCAACCTGCGCAGCAGCCTGGCCCCCCTCAACGTGAACGTGCTGGGCACCGTGCAGCAGCTACCCACCGGCCCGGTTATCGGCACCTGGCTGCAGCGGAGCCTGCCCCTGAGCACGCTGCCCCGCCTCACGCCCGTGACCGGCGCGGCCAGCGCCGTGCCCCTGCCCACTACCCCCGATGCCAAGCGCCTGCGCTACACCATGGCCCTGAACTCGCAGGAGCAAAACCCGCTCACGCTGCCCAACGACACCATTTTCCGGGACGTGGAGCTGGCCAATTACTACGCCTATGACGACGGCAGCGCCGAAGGCTCTACCTACCTGCCCCCCTTCGCCAGCGGCCCGCCGCTGGCCTTCGCCTACCGCTTCGACCTGAACCAGCCCGACTACGTGCGCGGCCTGCGCCTGTACCCGGTTTACCCCGCCTCCAGCGTGACCAGCGGCACCCGGACCTTCGATTTCGATGCCCGCCCCGTCACCATCAGCGTGTGGCCTGATGCCAACGGCCGCCCCGCCGCCACCGCCCGGGCTTCCAAAACGGCCACCATCCCGGCTTCTTCTGCGGCTAATATTCCGACCGGCGCGCAGTACTATCAGATTGATTTCGACCAGCCCGTGCCGGTATCGGGCATTTTCTACGTGGGCTTTTCGCAGCCCTCCACCTCAGCCGGCCGCTTCCTGCCCTACGCCGTCGACTACAACAACGGCTTCCCGGCCCAGCACCTGCTGGTCCGCGACAACGCCGGCGTGTGGGACACCACCAATTTCATCTCCGGCCGCGGGGCCCTCATGATGCGCCCCGTGATGACCAACAACGTGGCCACCGCCACCACCGCCGGCCACGTCGCCGCAGCCTACAGCCTCTACCCCAACCCCGCTCACGGCACCGTGAGCATTGCCGGACCGGGCTTTGCGCGGGCCGCCCTGCTCGATGCCCTCGGCCGCGTGGTGTGGGAGCAGCCCGCCGCCCAGGCCGGCAATGCCACCCTGCCCCTGCCCGCGCTACCTGCCGGCCTATACACCGTCCGCCTAACCCTGGCCGACGGCCGCACCATCGGCCGCAAGCTGGTGCTGGAATAGCTGCTGCCATTCAATAAATAAAAAAGCCGCCCGGACAATCCGGACGGCTTTTTTATTGGGACAAGGAGTCTGATTTGGCAGAATTACTTGGCCGGCATCAGTACGGTGTCAACTACGTGCGTTACGCCGTTGCTCGACACCACGTTCGGGATGGTTACGGTGGCCATGCCGCCTTTGGCGTCTTTCAGCATCACGCTGCTGCCGGATTTCATCACCGTCAGTTGCTCGCCTTCCACGGTGGTCAGT
Source organism: Hymenobacter segetis (assembly GCF_038448715.1). GTDB lineage: Bacteria > Bacteroidota > Bacteroidia > Cytophagales > Hymenobacteraceae > Hymenobacter > Hymenobacter segetis. The sequence continues at coordinate 13,569 of NZ_JBCEVZ010000010.1, forward strand.
ACCTGGCCGTCTTTGAGGTCGGCGGCCATGAGGCGGCCGGGCACTACGTGGTAGGTGAGGATTTTGGTGAGCGTGGGCTTCATCTCGGGCGTCACCAGCGAGTTCACGGTGCCGGCGGGCAGCTTATCGAAGGCCGCATTGGTGGGCGCAAACACGGTGAAGGGCCCGGCACTTTTCAGGGTTTCAACTAGGCCAGCGGCTTTCACGGCCGCTACCAGGGTGGTGTGGTCGGCGCTGCCGCCGGCATTATCCACAATGTCTTTATCGGGGGTCATCATGGCCCCGCCCACCATCACTCCGCCGGTGCTGGTGGTGGTGCTCATGGCATCGCCAGTCATGACCATTTCGCCTTTGCGGGGCGTGGTTTTGGACTTCATTTTATCGCCGGCATCCGACTTGCCTTTCACTTTCATCTTGCCATCGTCGGCCATTTTGGTCTTCGTCGTCATGCCGTCGGCTTTCGTCTTGGTCTTTTCAGCGTCACTTTTGGTTTTCATATCCTGCGCGAAGGCGGTGGCCGAGCAGGCGATAGTCAGGGCGAGGGCCGCGAAGAATGGTTTCGTGTTCATGGTGGTGGGAGTTGGAGTGAGAGAAATAGTTGTTATCCAGCCTATACGGCAGCGAAGCAGCATTGGGTTTTACACTTCGGTACTCATTTGCATAAATAGTTTATATATAATATATAAAATAAATATCATTTAAAAAGCATTCATTCCCCTGATTTTCACCGGTGCTTCAAGCGCCCCAACCCTGTACAATGTCCACCCAACAGCGGATAAAATAAAAAACCCCATTTCCAGCTTGGAAATGGGGTTTTTAGTGGTGATGCTAGGAATCGAACCTAGATCAAGAGCTTCGGAAACTCTCATACTATCCGTTGTACGACATCACCAGGTCTGGATAGGACTGCAAAAGTAGCCGCAAAAGCCTCGGCAGCCAAATACCGGGGCCGTTTTTCTACTCGACAGTTGCTTCTGTGCACTAACCGAAAAGCCCAAAAAAGCCTCGCCGATACTATATCGGCGAGGCTCTTAATTTCGAAGCGTCAACGGCTTAGGCAGTGGCCAGCACTTCTTTCACGCGGGCAGCGGCGTCTTTCAGCAGGGTAGCCGAATAAACCTTCAGGCCGCTCTCGTCGATGATGCGGGCACCTTCTTCGGCGTTGGTCCCTTGCAGGCGCACGATGATGGGCACACGGATGTCGCCGATTTTCTTGTAGGCTTCCACCACGCCGTTCGCCACCCGGTCGCAGCGCACGATGCCGCCGAAGATGTTAATCAGGATGGCCTTCACGTTCGGGTCCTTCAGGATGATGCGGAAGCCCGCTTCAACCGTCTGGGCATTGGCTCCACCCCCTACGTCGAGGAAGTTGGCGGGCTCGCCACCCGAAAGCTTGATGATGTCCATGGTGGCCATGGCCAGGCCGGCACCGTTCACCATGCAGCCCACGTTGCCGTCGAGCTTTACATAGTTCAGGTTGTTCTGGCTGGCTTCTACTTCCAGGGGGTCTTCCTCGTTGAAGTCGCGCAGGGCCACGAAATCCTTGTGACGGTACAGGGCGTTTTCGTCCAGCGTCACCTTGGCGTCCACGGCCAGGATTTTGTTGTCCGACGTTTTCAGCACCGGGTTGATTTCGAACATGCTGGAATCGGTTTCGTCGTAAGCCTTGTACAGGGCGGTTACGAACTTCACCATTTCCTTCTGCGCCTCACCTTCGAGGCCCAGGTTGAAGGCAATTTTACGAGCCTGGAAGCCTTGCAGGCCCACGGCGGGGTCCACGTGCTCGTGGTGGATTTTCTCGGGGTGCGCCTCGGCCACTTCCTCGATGTCCATGCCACCCTCGGTGGTGTAGATGATGACGTTTTTGCCCAACGCACGGTCCAGCAGCACACTCATGTAGTACTCCTTCGGCTCCGAAGCGCCGGGGTAGTACACGTCCTGTGCCACGAGCACCTTGTTCACCAGGCGGCCTTCAGGGCCGGTTTGCTTGGTGATGAGCTGCATGCCAATGATGTCCTTGGCAATGTCTTTCACCTTGTCGATGCCTTTGGCGAGCTTCACTCCGCCCCCTTTGCCCCGGCCTCCGGCGTGGATTTGCGCCTTGATGACGTACCAGCTGGTGCCGGTGTCGGCGGTCAGTTTCTCGGCGGCGGCCACGGCCTCCTCGGGAGTGTCGGCCACGATGCCTTCCTGCACGCGGACGCCGTATTTTTTCAGGATTTCTTTGCCCTGATATTCGTGAATGTTCATAAAAACGGGTAAGGGGTGGTTTTGAGCTACGCGACCTTGCGGTTGGTGGCACGAAAGTACGGCGGCCGGCCCTGATTGTAGCAAACGAATGCGCGTGGCGCGAATTTACTGCCCGTACCAGCGGGCCAAAACGGCCTCGGCGGGCTTGTGCTGGGGCGTAAAGTCGGCGTGGCGGCGGGCCGGGCCATCGGCTTGCAAGCCCGGGTACCACTTCCAGATAAACATGCCTTTGAGCCACGGTAGCCCCCAGCAGGCCCGGAACAATGCCTCGTAGCAGCGGGCCTGGGTGGCCTCGTCGGGCGTTTGCAGCATGGCCGTGCGCTCGGGCCATTCCCAAGGCCGGGCGGCGGCATCGGGGGTGGTTTTATAGCCCACTTCGGTGAAGACTACCGGCTTTTTGATTTTTTTCTGCCATCGGGCCAGCTTTTGCAGGTGCGGTTGCCAGCCTATTAGTAATGTATCAAGCGACGGACTAGCAGCCACGCTCAGCGGGAAATAGGCCTGAATGCCCACGTAGTCCAACGCGTCCCAGAACCGGATTTGCTCGTACTCGCCGCTCCAGTTGGCGGCGTAGGTGAGCGGGCCGTGATACACCCGCCGAATCTGGCGAATGAGGCTGCGCCAGGCCTTTTCGTGGGCGGGCTCGGTGGCGTGCTGCAACTCAGTGCCGATGCACAACCCGTCCAGGTGCGCGGCCTCGGCCAGCGCGGCGTAGTGCAGCATAAAGGTGGCGTAACTGGCAAACCACGCATCCCAGGCGGCCGGGCTAGTCATATTAATATCGCCGGGCCAGGTGCTGCGGCCCCGCACCCACAGGTGCGGCTTGAGCAGCGTGCGGATGCCGTGCGACCGGGCCAACCGGGCGGTGGAGGCAATGCCGGCGTCGCTTTCGCCCCACAGGCCGAAGCGGCCACCGGGCCGGGCAGTGTGCATTTGCACGGCCGGCTCGGCGGCACCTGCCTGCCAGCCGAAAGGCATCTGGGCAATCCAGCCGACGTGGTCGCGCAGCAGCGGGGCTAGGTCGGCCTCGGTCACAGAATCGCCGCCCACCCAGCTCACGCCGCGCAGCCGCAGACTGTCTGACGCCACCGCACCCTGACCACGCGGCGCAAATGCCGCCCCAAAGGCCGACGGCATCGTGGCCAAATCCTGGGCTTGGCGGGCGGTTTCGGCAGGGCTGGGGGCGCGGCGCGGCCAGTGCAACAGGCCCAGCAACGGCAGCAGGGCCAGTAAAACCAGCGGCCACCAGCGGCGCACCGAAGAAATAGGAAGCGGCATGGAAGGAAAATGCGTCAAGGCGGGGAATCGGTTTGCGCTTAATTGGCTGGCTACGTATAAGACGCGGCATGGCACCGCCCGGATTGTGCGTAGCTTTGCCACTACCGCATCACTCACGTCTATCGCTGCCCGCCGTTGCTGCAAGCTATCAACATTCACAAGAGCTACAATTCCCTGAACGTACTCAAGGGCATCGATTTGACGATTGAAAAGTCGGAAATCGTGAGCATTGTCGGTTCCTCGGGGGCCGGCAAGAGCACGCTGCTGCACATTCTGGGCACGCTGGATTCGCCGGATTCGGGCGATATCCTGTTCGATGGCGAGTCGGTGAGCTCGCTGGGACGCAACGATTTGGCCCGGTTTCGCAACCGGCACATCGGCTTCATTTTCCAGTTTCACAACCTGCTGCCCGAGTTCACGGCCCTCGAAAACGTGTGCCTGCCTGCCTACCTGGCCGGCCGCTCCGAAAAAGAAGTGCGCGTGCGGGCCCGCGAGCTGCTCGGGATGCTGAACATGGAATTCCGCGCCGACCACAAGCCCAGCGAAATGAGCGGCGGCGAGCAACAGCGCGTGTCCGTGGCCCGCGCCCTGATTAATTCGCCCGAAATCATTTTCGCCGACGAGCCCAGCGGCAACCTCGACACCAAAAACGCCCAGGAGCTGCACCAGATTTTCTTCCTGCTGCGCAAGGAGCTGGGCCAGACCTTCGTCATCGTGACGCACAACGACCAGCTGGCCGAAATGGCCGACCGCAAGATTGTGATGCGCGACGGCCACATTCTGGAAGGCGGCTAAGGGCCGTTTTTCAGTCGAGAACTAAACAAAAGAACGTCAGGCTGTGCCCGCCGTCGCCCTCCTGCAATAGGGCGGCCGGTAGGTTTAGCCTGACGTTCTGGTTTTATTTGGGGCGGCCCTTAGGGCGCGGCTACGTACCACTTATCGCCGGAATCGTCGAAATCGTGGCCTTCGGCGTGGCCGCGGGTGGCGTTGTCGCCGGCATAGTAGTAGAGCGGGTGGCCTTTGTAGGTGAGCTGCTCGCGGGTGCTGGTGGTGTTGCCATAAGGCCCGGCGGTAGTGCTGGGGTCGCGGGTGATGGTGGCAAAATCAGTCGTTTTCAGGGTTGAAGGCGCAACCGGTGCGCTCAGGTAGAAGGCGGGCCAGATGGCGGCGCAGCCCCCCATGCAGTTGGTGGGCTGGGTGGTGGGGCTGCTGTTATCCTTGGCGAAGTAGTACAGGGTGCGGCCCTGACCGTCCACGAGGAAGGTTTTACTGGCCACGACGTGCGTGGTTTTATCCTCCACGTTTTTGCTGGCCAGCATGACGTTGTAGGCCGGGTTCACCACGTGCCAGATGCCGCCGATGGCATTGCCGCCGGTGAGGCCGGGGGCTTCACGGGTGTTTGCGCCGCTGGTAGCCGGGGCGTAGTAGTAGAGCGGCCAGCCTTTGTAGGTGGTTTGCGGGCGGCCGTCGGTGGTGTTCTTGGTGGCGAAATCGGCCGCTTTCAGGGCTTTGGGCACTTTCACGCTGGCTTCGTAGTACACTGGCCACTGAGGGTTGCAGGTGGCGCTGGTGCAGGTGTTGGTGCCGTCGATGTCGCGGGCGAAGAAGTAGAGCGTGTTGCCGTTGGCATCGGTGAGGTAATTGCCAAGCGTGGCCGAGGTAGCCACTTTCACGTTGGCCACGGCATCGGGGTCGTCGGGCGTGTTGGTGGAGTCCTTTTTGCAGCTGACAACCACCAGGCTCAGCAGGCACAGCAGGGCCAGCCCCAGGCTAAGCGACCACAGGCGCAACGATGGAGAATTTATTGATTTTTGCATGACTTGTAAGGTGTAAGAAGTTGGTGTAAAATGGTTTGCAGCAAGAATTTCAAGGAGAAACAGGCACAGAAAAACCCACACTCCCCCGGCCGGCAAAGCCGGGGAGCAGTCACGGCAGCGCCGGAGGCAGAAAAAAATCGGGGAAATGCAGCAGGCAGCGCCAGGAGCAGCCGGAAACGCAGCGCCGGGTTCCCAGGCCGGGCGCGGTTTGGTCGGCTTTGCTGAGCGCGTCTCCACGCGGGCTTTGGGATGGCCTGCGGGCGTCGGGGGTACAACTACCTACTCGGAGCGGGCCGGCAAAAGGTTGTTTGAGGGGTTATAAAATCAGCGAGCCCTCCCACCGCCTCCCCGCTTCAGGCCGACGGGCCGGCGGCTGGACTGTCGGCCTGAAGCCATTTTTTATCGGCACGCGGCTTATCCCAAGTATATTAGTTTTAAATTATTTTGCTAATGTAGTCAAACACCTGATATACAACAATAAAATTTACCAATATTTTTGGCAATTGTGGCACGTTTCTTTCTAGCTTTGGGTTATAAACCCGAACATCAGTTGGACACATTACTAAAGAACAAAGCCATGAACGAGGCCCCCAAAACCACCAAGGACATTACCAAAAAAGTTAAAGTCGAGAGCTACGACATTGCCCGCTCCGATGAAACGCTGGATTTGGCGAAGGACCTCGCTAAGTTCATTAAGGATAACAAGCTCACGACCAACGTACAAGGCAAGGAGTTTGTGAACGTGGAGGGCTGGCAGTACGCCGGTTCGCGCCTGGGCATCGTGCCCATCGTGGAGCACGTCATCAACGTGAGCAGCCCCGAGGAAATGAAGTATCAGGCCAAAGTGACGCTGTTTGACCTGCGCCACGGCACCACGGTGGGAGCAGGATTCGCGGTGTGCTCGAACAAGGAGAGCGGCAAGAAATTCTACCAGGAATTTGCCATCATGAGCATGGCCCAGACCCGCGCCATCGGCAAAGCCTACCGCAACTGCCTGGCTTGGATTATCCGCGCCGCTGGCTACGAGCCCACGCCCGCTGAGGAAATGGACTACAACACCAATACCCACGCGGTGGCCGCCGCGCCGGCTCCGGTTGCTGCTGCAGTAGGCCAAGCCGTGCCTACCATGCAGGTGTTGCCCGCCGAAGCGCCGGCCGCAACGGCTGAAGCTCCTGCTGCTGCGCCCGTGCAGTACGCCACGGCCTCGCAGAAGGAGGAAATCATCCGTCTGCTGAATCATCCGGTCATCACTCGTCCCGAGAAGACCAAGATGCTTCTCAACATCAACCGCCTCGATGAGGAGCGTGCGGTGCAGGCCATTGCCAAGCTGCGCAAAGCCATTGACGACCGTGAGAACGGCGAGAAAGCAGCTGCCTAATTAATTGTTCTTTCTTTCTTCTACCAGCCCGGTGCCGTGAGGTGCCGGGCTTTTTTGTGGCTGCTTGCTTCTTTGAACTGGGTGAACCGCCAGCCGGCCTGAACTTGTGCGGGGCGACTGGGTTATGGTCACGATTTTCGGTGGTAGCAGTTGCCATAGGGCCTTGCTGCTGCAACAATCCGGTTATAACGTTTAATCAACAGGCAGAAAGACAGATGAAATCTACCCTCCTATTTACGGCCGCGCTGGCCGTTTTCGCGGTTCGGGCGCAAGCCCAAACGACTACTGCGGCCACTACACGTACGGCGGCTGACCAGATTGCAACCAAAAAAGGTCCGCTTACGGTGCAGCCGATAACGCACGGCAGCATCGTGTTTACGTGGAATGGCAAAACCATTTACGTGGACCCCTACGGCGGGGCTGCGGCCTATGCCGGGTTGGCCGCGCCCGATGTTATCCTCATCACCGACATTCACGGCGACCACTTGGACCCGCAAACGCTGGCGGGCCTCTCCGTGGGCAAGGCCCTAATGGTGGTGCCGAAAGCCGTGGCCGAGAAGCTGCCGGCGGAGTACAAGTCGCAGGTCCGTATCATGAGCAACGGCCAGCGGCTCGACACGCTGGGCCTGACGGTTTCGGCCATCCCGATGTACAACCTGCCCGAAGCGACCGATGCGCCGCATACCAAAGGCCGGGGCAATGGCTATGTGCTGAACCTGGGAGGCAAGAATGTGTACCTGTCCGGCGACACTGAAGATATCCCCGAAATGCGCGCCCTCAAAGGCATCGACGTGGCGTTTGTGTGCATGAACCTGCCCTACACCATGGATGTGAACCAGGCCGCGCAGGGCGTGCTGGCCTTCAAGCCGGGCATTGTGTACCCGTACCACTACCGGGGCCAGAACGGCCTGAGTGACGTGGAAAGCTTCAAAAAGCAGGTAAATGCAGGCAACAAAAAGATTGATGTGCGGCTGCGCAACTGGTACCCGGCGGCCAAGTAAGTGCGCGTAACTTCGCAAAAAAAACGTCCGGTCAAGCCAGTGGCTTAACCGGACGTTTTTGCGTTTTGATGCACAACACGCAGTCGGTTAAACCATGTAAAACTCCCAGGAGATGCGGTCGGGGTCTTTAAATGCCACGTACTTCATCGGAGCCACGGTGTCCATTTTGACGCCGGTGTTCTCCACCCCGGCGGCCTGTAAGGCATCGGCGACCCGGTGCAGCTCGGCCTCGTCTTCGCAGGCAATGGCGATGTGGTCGAGGCCCACGTTGAAGGGCGTGAAAGTGCCGCCCCCGGGATGGGTGGGCTGCGCCTGCTTGAAGCCGATAAACGTGCTTCCGACCAGAAAGCCCAGGATTTCGGGTGTATCGAGCGCGATGGGCAAGCCCAGCAAGTCGTGGTAAAAGGCCTTAGCGCGGGCAAAATCGGTGGTGCGCAGGGCAACGTGCGCCAAGCCTTTGGTTTTTGGTTGAATGGCCATGAACAAGAAGAGAGTAAGCGTTGGCTCTGTTGAACGGTAAAGCGGAGATAGTGGCTGACCAGCCCACCGAACAAACTGCCCACTATTAGCGGGTGTCGGGTAGCATCGGTCAGCCGTAACTTCGCACCATGTCCTCCACCCCTACCGAAACCTCGCCCCTGGCCCTTTTGAGGGAGCATTGGGGGCACACGGCGTTCCGGCCGGGACAGGAAGAAATCATTGATTCCGTACTGAAAGGACACGATACGCTGGCGCTGCTGCCCACGGGCGGCGGCAAGAGCATCTGCTTCCAAGTGCCGGCGCTGGCGCGACCGGGCATCTGCATTGTGGTGTCGCCGCTGATTGCGCTGATGAAGGACCAGGTGGACAACCTGCGCAAGCGCGGGCTGAAAGCCGAAGCCATTTACGCGGGCATGAGCCACCAGGAAATCGACCATGCGCTGGACAACTGCGTGTACGGCCGCAGCGTGAAATTCCTATACGTGAGCCCCGAGCGGCTGCTCACGGAGCTGTTCCAGGTGCGGGTGGCGAAGATGAACGTGGGCCTGCTGGCCGTGGATGAAGCGCACTGCCTTTCGCAGTGGGGCTACGATTTCCGGCCGCCCTACCTGCGCATTGCCGAGCTACGCGAGAAGCTGCCGCCGGGCACGCCCGTCATCGCCCTCACGGCCACGGCCACGGCCCAGGTGCAGGCCGATATCGTGGAGAAACTGGAGTTCGGGCCAGGTTCGGGGGTATTTCGGCAGAGCTTTGCGCGGCCCAAGCTCTCGTACTCGGTGCTGCACACCGAGGACAAGCTGCGCCGGCTGCTGGAAGTGGTGCGCGGCGTGGGGCCGAACAAAACCGCCATTGTGTACGCCCGCACGCGGCGGCAGACGGAGGACACGGCGGCATTTTTGCAGCAGCACCGGTTTGCGGCGGCGGCCTACCACGCGGGCCTGCCCTCGGAGAAGCGCACCCAAGTGCAGCAGGACTGGATTGCCGACAAAGTCCGCCTGATTGTGGCCACCAACGCCTTCGGCATGGGCATCGATAAGCCCGATGTGCGCCTCGTGGCCCACCTCGATGCGCCCGATACGCTGGAGGCCTACTACCAGGAAGCCGGCCGCGCCGGGCGCGATGGCCAGTACGCCTTCGCCGTGCTGCTGGCCGGCCCCAACGATGCCGACGAGTTGCGCCGCCGCACCAGCCAGTCGTTTCCGCCGCTGGATACGGTGCGGCGCGTGTACCAGGCACTGGCCAACTACTCCAGCACGGCGGTGGGCGGCGGCGAGCTGGCGGCGTTTGAGTTCGACATTCAGCAGTTTGCCGAAACCTACCGCATCAAGGCGGTGGACGCGCACAATTCGCTCAAGATTTTGCAGCGCGAAGGCTTTGTACAGCTGAATGAGGCCGTGAACCAGCCGGCGCGGGTGCACCTGATTATGAGCCACCAGGATTTGTACGCCTTCCAGGTGGCCAATGCGCAGCACGATTTGCTGATAAAGGCGCTGCTGCGGCTACACGGTGGCGAGCTATTTTCTGACTTTCAGACCATCTCGGAGAATTCGCTGGCCACGCACCTGCGCCGCAGCGTGGTGGAAGTGCGCCAGCAGTTGCGCTACCTGCACACGGCCGGCATATTGCACTACCAGCCCAAGCAGGAATCGCCGCAGGCCATGTTCACCACGCCGCGCTTCGATGCGCCCAAGCTGCCCATCGACCAAGTGCGCATGACCGCCGCCCGCGACCTGGCCCGCGCCAAAACCCACGCCGTGGGCCAGTACCTGAGTGGCACCCGCTGCCGCCAGATTCTGCTGCTCACATATTTTGATGAGGCTGACCCGGCCCGCTGCGGCGTGTGCGACATTTGTTTGGCCGAGAAAAAAGCCGCGCAGGCCGCCGCCCAGGCCCCGTCGCTGCGCGAGCCGCTGCTGGCGCACATTCGGCAGGCGGCCGTATCGCCGCGCGAGTTGCTGGCCGCGTTTCCGCCCGCGCAGGCGGCGGCCATCACGGCGGCCGTGCGTGAGATGGTGGACCGGGGCGAGCTGGCGTATGCGGCCGATGGGCGGCTGGTGGTGCCGTAGAGACGCATATTTGCGTCTCGTCTTCCGGGCCGCGTGGCCCAGTCGTTCATCAACACCGTTCAACGACGAGACGCAAATATGCGTCTCTACATCGTTCTATCCCCATGACTTTTCTCCATTGGCTGGCCGTGTTGCCTCTTTTCGCGGCCCTCGTTAGTGATGATGCGCCCACCCCGGCCAACCCCGGCCGGCTGGAGCATCTGGCCGATTTCCCCTCCAAATTTGTGAAGGCCCGCAATGTGGATGTGTGGCTGCCCGAGGGCTACCCGCAGCCTGGCACCCGCTACGCCGTGGTGTACATGCAGGACGGCCAGAACCTCTTCGACCCCAAAAACGCCTACGGCGGCGTGGCCTGGGAAGTGGATAGCACGCTGGCCGCCCTGGGGCCAGCCGTGCGCCCGTGCATCGTGGTGGGCATCTGGAATACCGACCGGCGCTTTCCCGAATACACGCCGGCCAAGCCCTACGCGGCCATGAGCGCCGCCCACCGCGCCCAGATTGAGCAGGAGCGGCCGGGCGCACCGCTCTCCGATGCGTACCTGAAATTTGTGGTACAGGAACTGAAGCCCTACGTGGATAAGCACTTCCAGACCTCGCCCCGGCGGGCCGATACGTTCGTGGCCGGCTCTAGCATGGGCGGCCTGATTTCGCTGTACGCGGCGCTGGAATACCCCAAAGTGTTTGGCGGGGCAGCGTGTTTCTCCACGCACTGGCCGCTGAGTTTAAAGGAGAATACGTCGGACTTCACCACGGCGATGGTGCAGTATCTGAATAAGCAGCTGCCCCGCAGTGGCCAGCCCAAACTGTATTTCGACCACGGCTCGGCCACGCTGGATGCGTGGTATGAGCCGCACCAGTTGCGCATCGACAGCGTCATACGGGCTCACGGCTACGGCCCCGGCAACTGGCTAAGCCGGAGCTTTCCCGGCGCGGCCCACAACGAGGCCGCGTGGAAAAAGCGGGTGGGGCCGGCGCTGCAGTTTCTGCTGAGGCGGTAGAAACGAGTAGGGTGCGGGGCTTGCCCCCGCCCGTCGTTGAACGATGATTCTGTTCAACGACGGGCGGGGGCAAGCCCCGCACCCTACTTAATTAACCGGCCGAATACTCGGTGAACCCGCCCAGCAGATTCCGCACGTTGGTGAAGCCCTGCTGGGTGAGGTAGGCTTTGGCTTGCGAGGAGCGGGCGCCGCTTTTGCAGTGCACGATGACTTCCTGGTCCTTCCACGCGTCGAGGTCGTCGAGCTTGTCGGGCAGGGAGCTGAGGGGGATGTTCTGGGCGGTGTCGATGCGGCCTTCTTCGTACTCCCAGGGCTCGCGCACGTCGATGAGGTTCGGGGTTTCGCCGGCTTGCAGGCGCTGGCGGAGTTCGGTGGTGGTGATGTCGGCCATGAGAATAGGGCGGGGTGAGTTGGAGGGAATTGCGGGGGCAAAAGTACGGCCGAAGTCTTCTTGGTTTCGTAATGGGCGGGGCTTCAGCCACCCGGTTTGAATCCATTATCTTTACTGCTTCCCTCTGCCCCCGCGCTTATCCCTCATCCCATTATCCCCTTCTTCGGTTTCGTATGAAACAACTTTTCGCTTCGCTGCTGGTGGCGCTGGCCCTGGTGCCCGCCGCGCTGCAGGCCCAAACTTTCCCGGCCATGCCGGCGGCTCCGCCCACCAATCTTCAGGGCCAGGCCCTGCGCGACTGGCTCCGCACCAACTGGTACGACGGCAAGCGTACGGTGCTTTCCTACGCCGGGGCCCGGGCCAAAATGTATAACTACGCCGACAACTACAACAACTCGGTGACCTGCGTGTACTCCGGCTACAACACCCCGGTGCCGCTCAACTTCAGCAGCTCGAACTCTTCGCCGGCGGCCAACATCAACTGCGAGCACAGCATTCCGCAGTCGTGGTTCAGCTCGGCGAACCGCATGGTGTCGGATATGCACCACCTCTACCCCACCTACATCCAGTGGAACTCGAACCGGGGCAACAACCCCTACGCCGACATCCCGGACGCCACCACCACCCTCTGGATGCGCAACACCACCAGCCAGAGCACCATCCCCACCACCAACATCGACGAGTACAGCGAGGACACCAACTCCCAGTTTGAGCCCCGCGAAGACCACAAGGGCAACGTGGCCCGCACGGCCTTCTACTTCTACACGATGCACGACACCCAGCCGGAGCTTATCGCCACCGGCCACCAGAGCATCACGGCGCTGGCCCCGCTGGCCACCCTCTACGCCTGGCACCTAGCCGACCCGGTGGACGCCCACGAGATTGAGCGCAACCGCCGCGTGGCCGCCAGCCAGGGCAACTACAACCCCTACATCGAGCACCCCGAGCTGGTGGCACTGGCCTACGGCCTGGCGCCTCCCGGCCCGGTGTTCACGTTTGCCAGCGCTACCGGTGCCATCACCGAAGGCAACACCGGCACCAGCACCTACACCTTCACGGTGAACCTGGCCCCCGCCGCCACCACGGCTACGACGGTGCAGGTGAACTTTGATGCCATGAACTCGACCGCCACCAGTGGCACCGATTTCACCTTCGCCTCGCCCGCTACCGTGACCTTCCCGGCCGGCAGCACCAGCCAGACCGTGACCCTGACCGTGACCGGCGACACCCAGCCCGAAGCCGATGAAACCGTCGTGCTCAACCTGACCAACCCCGCCACCGGCACCAGCCTGGGCGGCCCCAACGTGCACACCCTCACCATCACCAATGACGACGGCACGCCATCCACGGTGAGCTTTGCCTCGGCCGCCGGCTCCATCATCGAAGGCAATACCGGCACCAGCACCTACACCGTGAACGTGGCCCTGACCGGCGCGGCCATCACCAGCGCCCTCACGGTGCCGGTGAGCGTGGACGTGGCCAGCAGCACCGCCACCTCGCCCTCCGACTACACCCTGAACACCGCCAGCGTGACCTTCGCCGTGGGCGGGGCCACTACCCAGGCCGTGACCGTGACCGTGAACGGCGACGTGACCTTCGAGCCCAACGAAACCGTGCGCCTGCGCCTCGGCACGCCCTCCACGGCCACCGTGCTGGTGGGCCAGCCCAATGCCCACATCCTCACCATCACCAACGACGATGCGGCCCCGGTGGGCGCGCCCTGCACCAAGCCCTACTTCACGCAGTACACTGAGTCGAGCACCGGCAACACCAAAGTCCTGGAGATTTACAACCCCACCAACGCGCCCTTGTCGCTGGCCGGCATGAGCGTGGTGCTGTATGCCAACGGCGCTACTACCGCCACCACCACCCAGGCCCTGACGGGCACCGTGGCCCCCTACGACGTGTTCGTGATTGCCAACACCGGCGTGACTGACACCGGCGTGGCCGCCCAGACCGACCTGCAAAGCGGCGTGGCATTCTTCAACGGCGACGATGCCATTGCCCTGTTCAATGGCACCGATACCCTCGACGTGATTGGCGTGATTGGCCAGCGCCCCACCGAATGGACGGTGGCCGGCGGCGGCTCGACCCTAAACAACACCATGGTGCGCCTGCCCAACACCAACCAGGGCGGCCGCTGGAACGGCCCCTACGGCGCCGCCACCTGGACCGGCAACGGCGTGGACAACTACGCCGGCGTGGGCAGCTACACCAGCACCGCCTGCGGCACCGCCACCGCCACCCGCTCCGGCGCGGCGGTGCGCAACGCCCTCGAAATATTCCCCAACCCGGCTTCTGAAACCGTGCAGGTGCGCCTGACCGGCCTGGCCACGCCCAGCATATCCACCACCGTGCAGGTGCTGGATATGCTGGGCCGCCCCGTGCGCCAGCGCACCGCCCAGCTCGGCGGCGCCGAAACCGTGGCCGTGGACCTGCGCGGCCTGCCCGCCGGCATCTACGCCGTGCGCGTGCAAACCCCCGAAGCCGACTACACCGGCCGCGTAGTGGTGCGCTAGCCGCTATAGTTTGATGACAAAAGCGCCCCCGGCCTGCTGGCCGGGGGCGCTTTTGCGTTTGGTCCGGTGGGGGCGTCGCCCATGGATAGCCCCAGGTTGCAAAGTCAATGGACTAAGCCCCGGAGGGGTCGTACCCGGAGGGCGACATATCGGTAGTGAGTAGTGCAAAAAGAACGGCAAAGCCCCGGAGGGGCGACATTCGTTGAACGAGTGTCGCCCCTCCGGGGCTTTAATTCTTCAGCAGCGGGGGTTACTACCGATATGTCGCCCTCCGGGTACGACCCCTCCGGGGCTTAACCCGCTACTCCGCAAATGGAGTTGCAAATGATAGGATACCATGCAGCTCAGCCGACAAGCTCCCTACACGTTGTAGGGTACGATACTGCTCAGGCGAAAGGCACCCTACAAGCTGTAGGGTACAATACCGCTCAGGCGAAAGGCCCTCTACAAGCTGTAGGGTACGGTACTGCTCAGATGAAAGGCACCCTACAGCTTGTAGGGTACGATACCGCTCAGACGAAAGGCACCCTACAAGCTGTAGGGTGCCTTACAGAAGTGACGACAGCCACCCTACGCTTCATAAGGTACCCGACGGCCCGGCCGCCCGGCGACCTACCTCACGCCAGCAGGTCGGCGTACTCGGCGTGGTGCTTTTTCACGAAACCATTCATAAAGGTGCAGCTGGTTTTCACCTTGAGCTGGTGCTCGCGGGCGAAGGCCAGGGCGGCGCGGGCCAGCTCGTCGGCCAAGCCTTGGCCGCGCAGGTCCTCGTCTACGAAGGTGTGGGTGAAGTCGATGATGCCCTCGGCGGGGCGGGCGTAGGCCAGCTCGCCGGTGTGGCCGTCCTGGCTGAGGGTGAATTCCTGGTTTTTGGGGTCGTGCTTGATGGGCATCGGTTTGTGGGGGGTGAAGGGCGAAAAGTTGCGGCCTATACGCAAAAGCCAACGGCCGCCGCCGAATTGCGTACAGGGATACCAAAGCGGGCCCGGCCCGTTTGGTTTTTTATCCCCCTTCATTTTCTTCTGCATGGATACGCCCACTTCCCCCCTCCCGCCCGACAACGACCACCGGCCCCTCGACCAGCAGGAACGCGCCGCCGCCGCCCGCCCCAACGCCAACGACCCGGCCGTGACGGCTGGTAGCCCCGCCTTCGGCACCTTCGGCCACGCCACCAGCGCCCCCACCAACGAAGGCCCCGGCCGCAGCGGGGCCAACGACAACCCCGACGAGTTCAGCGAATTCTCGGACCGCGAAAAGGAAGCCCAAAACGCCCCCGACGCCCCCGAGGACCAGCCCGGTCACATCACCCAAAACCAAAACCCCGAGCTGGTGCGCCAGGTGCAGGCCGAAGGCGGCGACAACGAGGAGCTGCGCAAAGCCTGGGCCGCCGATGACCCCCGCTACGCCGGCGGCGGCACCCACAACACCCGCGAGGAGCCCGCCGACGCCGACTACCCCACCAAGGACGAGTAAGCCGGCCCCGGCCGCGCGTCTCCCATCTGTTTTTTATCCCCCGACCCCATGCCCACCAATCCCAACGATACCTTCGACCAAGAGCCTTCGGAAGACGGCGCTTCGACCCCCATGCTCGACGCGGCCACCCACGGCCAGGTCCTCGACGACAACAACGCCTCGGGCCAGGAAAAAGCCGACGAGATGGACGACTCCCTCCGCTCCGATACCGCCGAGATGCGCGCTGCCAACGGCCCCGCTCCCGCCTCGTCCGATAACCTCCCCAAGGAGCTCACCGACCCCAGCGACCGTGCCTTCACCCTGCCCGAAGAGCAGGAGCAGAAGTAACCCGCTTCGCTTCCCAAAAAAAGGCTTTCATCGGTTGATGAAAGTCTTTTTTTATGCCCACTCAGCGGCTTGGCCAGCTGTTCCATGCGGCCTGCAAGCTCAACTTTAAGACCCGCGCCCAGCCCGGTGAACTTTTGCTTGGTACCGTTCGGTTTCGAATATAACCACTATTATATATTTGGAATTCGGCAGAAATAATCCCGCATCCTGGAAGCGGATTGGGAGGAAATAATTTAGCCACGGTGGTGAGCAAAATGCGTGCGCAACCACAAACCCAAGACTGTTCGTTCGTTTTTCACTCTTTTTCTCTCCTCCCAATGGATACGCCAGAAGCCCCCAACCCGGCCCCCCTGCCCACCAACCAAGCCGACCAAAACCAAGCACCAGCCGCGCAAGCCGCTGCTCCAACGGCGGAAGCCGCCCCCGCACCGACGGCGGAAGCCAACCCCGCTGCGGCTCCGACGGCAGCGGCCCCCGCCCCAACCCCGATGGCAGAAGCCAACCCCGCTGCGGCCCCAACTGCGGCAGCGGCTCCGGCGGCGGCGGCCACCGCCGCCCCGGCACCAGTTGCTGTCGTTATCACTGCTACAGCTGCCCCGGCCGCAATCGCCACGCCTGCCCCGACGGCGGCGGCCGTTGCGGCGGCCCCAGCAGCAGCCACGGCTCCTACCGCGCTTACCCCGGAGGTCACTGCCCCCAACTACGCGGAGGTTGGAAACGCAAGTGCCCCGGCAGAGCCCGCCACCAAGCTCACGTTCTCCATTCCGATTGAGATATCCGTGAGCACCCCGCTGCAACAGCCGGCCAACCCACTGGAGCAGCCCGCCAACACCGCTCCGACTCTCACCAGCCCGACTGCCGCCGCCAACGCGCCGGCCAGCGAAAAGAACGTTATTGGCTTCCAGTACGCGGCCTCCCGCAACGAGGCCCCCGATACCCCAAGCGACCAGGCTGCCCCCGCCGAGTCAGCACCCCAGTAATCGCTTGCTCATAGGAGTAAAAAAGGCTTTCATCGGAGGATGAAAGCCTTTTTTACTCCTATTCACCAGTCTCTACCACCGCCAACCCACCTGCGCCCCGCCGTACCACGCCCGCCCCGGCGCGGGCTGGAAATACCGCCCCCCGAAGGCGTTCAAATCATTGCCCAGGCTGTAGCGGCGGTCCGTAGCATTATCAATGCCCGCGTAAACGTTGGTTTCCAGATGCCGGCCCAGCGGGTGCCGCCACCCGCCCCGCGCCCCGAAAACCCAGTAGCCCGCCGCCTCCTCAGTATTGGCATCGTTGAGCACGATACGGGCCTGGTGGCTCAGGCTGGGGTTGAGGTAGAAGCCCCGGCGCTCGCTGAAATCCAGCCCCGCGCTCAGCGTGTGCGGCGTGGTGCCGGTGAGGCGGTTGCCGCTCAGGTCAGCCCCGCCGCTGGCGTAGCTGCCAAAGCGGAAGTCGTTGCAGGCGTAGCTGGCCCAGGCGCGCAGGCCGCGGCTGGTAGTTTGCGCATCGTCGGGCGTTGGGGCGTTTTCGCGCCACAGCCAGCCGCTCAGGGCCGCTTCGAGGCCGCGCTGATGGGTGCTGCCGGTGTTGCGGAAGATGACCGTGCCTTGGTCGGCGGTGCTGCTGACGATGGTTTGGCGCAGCTCCAAGTCAAAAACAGTCACCTCATAAGTCAGGCCATTGCCGAAGAGATTGCCCCGCGCGCCCACCTCGTAGCTGGTGCCGCGCTCGGCCTGCAAGTCCCCATTCAGGCTACCATCGGAGGGCCGGATTTCGTCCACCGTGGGCGGCGAGAAGCCGGTGCTCACGCTGGCATACACCGACAGATTGGGGCTGAACTCGCGCAGCAGCGCCACGCGGGGCGACACCACGGGCCGGAAATCGCGG
Source organism: Hymenobacter segetis (assembly GCF_038448715.1). Taxonomy (GTDB): domain Bacteria; phylum Bacteroidota; class Bacteroidia; order Cytophagales; family Hymenobacteraceae; genus Hymenobacter; species Hymenobacter segetis. Next base: position 31,422 of record NZ_JBCEVZ010000010.1, read on the forward strand.
CTGAGTTGGTAGCCGGCGGGGTTGGCGGCCGCGCTGCTCACCCGCGCGATGCGGTGGCGCAGGCGGTTGTAGCTGGCAGCCACGGTTAGCTGGAAACTGGCCGGCAGTTCATAATCGGCCTGGGCGAAGGCGAAGCCGGTGGTGGTCGTGATTTCGTCGTCGTAGCGCAGCGCGCCGGGCGTACCGCCGTTGTTCTGATAGCTGCGCCCATCGGTGAAACCAGCTTGAAACTCGCCGCCGCCCTGTAGCCGCAGCACCCGCCCGGCCAGTGCGGCGCGGTAGCTCAGGGCCGTGCGCCCGCCCACGCCCACGCCGGTATTCCGCTCGTAGTCGACCAAATACGGCGTCCGAATCACGGTACCGCTGCCGTACAGCGTGGTTTGCAGCTCCAGCTTATCAGTAAAACGGTACTCGTGCGTGAGGCCCAGCAGGCCCGTGCGCGAGGCATAGAACGCCTGCTGCGCCACCGTGCCGGGCGCGGCGGCCGTACCCGGCCGCGCCTGCCGGGGGTCGGCCGCGAACTGGGCGCGGGTGAGGCCGCCGGGCAGCTGGTAGCTGATGTCGGTGTAGAGCAGGTGGGCCGCCAGCGTGGTTTTGGGCCCAGCCACGGTGCGGGTGTCCAGGGCAAATACGTCGCGCTGCAAGGCGCTTTGCTGGCGGTAGCCGTCGAGGCTTTGGTGGGCGTACTGGGCGCGGATGCGGCTGGTGGCGCTGCCCGTTTCGGCCGTGATGGTGCTGCGGCGCAAGCCGTAGCTACCCACCGTGGCCCCGGCCGCCACCCTACTAACGCCCGCCGCCACCGCCGGCGTACCGAATAGCGCCACGCCGCCCGTACCCGCGCCGTACACGCTGCCGGCCGGCCCCTTCAGCACCTCCAAACGCCCAATAACGGCGGGGTCGAGCAGATTGAGCGGCGTGCTGCCGTCGGCCTCGGTGAAGGGGATGCCATTGTAGTACACCTTCACATTGCGCACCCCAAATGGTGAGCGCAGGGTGCTGCCCCGGATGCTGAGCCGGTAGCTGGCCGTGGCGCGCTCTTCCAGCCGCACGCCAGGCAGCGTATTCACCGCCTGCGTGAGCGCCGTGGGACTGAACTGCTCAATCACGCGGGCATCAAGTACGCCCACGGCGGCGGCGGTGCGGCGCAACGGCAGGCGCTGGCCGTAGCCGGTGATGGTGGCTTCGGGCAGGGCCACGGCGCGGGTGGTATCGGGCCGGGTTTGGGCGCGGGCGGGCAGCTGGAACAGGCCCAGAAACACTATCAATAAGTAACGAAGAGGCATAAGGGGCAGGGCAAACGGCACGACGCAGACCAGCGGAGTACGCGAATTGTTGCCGACTGACGAACTGTAGCGCGAACTAAAAGTTCGCGTCCCCGCGCCGTTCGCATCGTTTAGGTTTCCACCGGGGACGCGACCTAAAAGTTCGCGTTACTCCCCACCCCTCCCCACTAGCAGCGCGTCGATTTCATCCGCGTCGGGCAGGCCGGGGCAGCGCCAGAGCTCCGCGCCGTGGTGCATGAGCACGCTGGTGGGCAACTGGGCCGGCGCAAAGCTGCGCAGGATAGCGGGGTAGCTGGCTTCGTCGATTTGCAGCACCCGCACGGCGGGTCCCAGCCGGCTTTGCAGCGTGGCCAGGTCGACCGCCGAAACGCCCCGAGGCTGAGCCAGAGGGTACCGGGCCGGCGGCGGCAGCATAACCAGCAGCACAGCCGTTGGCGGATACTCAGATTCAACGGCTTGGGAGCCAGACATGGCAGACATAAAAAAGTGTGCGGCAAAACTAGCCCGCCTCTGCAGGCGCGGACCTGACAACCGTCAGGTCCGCGCCTGATATCTGTCAGGACGCTTCGCAGGCCGCCATTCCGGTGTTACTTTACCGAATCAATTGCCCGCCATGCCGCTCGACTTTTACCGCAACCCGCTGACCGACATCCTGTTTGAGCAGACCAGCAACTTTGTGGGCCTGTACGACGTGAACGCGGCCTGGTTTACGCGGGTGAATACCACCGGCTACCGCCAGCTGGGCTACCCCTCGGCCCAGGCCCTCTACGACGACCCCGTGCGGACCCTGCTGCTGCACCGCCTCAGCCCGGCCGAGTGGGAGCAGCTGCGCGATGAAACGCTGGCCGCCGGCCACTACGAGCGGGAAGTGGAAATCCGCCGGCACGTGGGCACCCCGTTCTGGGCCTACCTGGAGCTCACCAGCCTGGCCCTCGACGGCAAGCCTTACTTCCTGGTGCGCATCACCGACACCGGCCGGCTGCACGAGGCCGAGCGCAACCTAGCCCAGAGCGTGCGGCGCTTCGAAGCCGTGTTCACCCACGCCACCATCGGCATCATCGTGGCCACGCGGCAGGGCCACATCGTGCTGGCCAATGAAAAGTCGCATCAGCTGTTTGGCTACGCGGGCGGGCAGCTGGTGGGCCAGTCCATTGAGGTGCTGGTGCCCGATGCCGTGCGCGGCCGCCACGAGCACCTGCGCGAGTCCTTCAACGCGCACCCGGCGGTGCGGGCCATGGGCTCGAACCGGGCGCTGCTGGCCCGCCGCCGCGACGGCTCGGTGTTTCCCGTCGAAATCAGCCTGAGCTATTTTCACCTCGATGAGGAGTTGTACGTGGTGGCTTACGTGGTCGACATCAGCGCCAAGCAGGAAGCCGAGCAGGCCCTGCAGGCCGAGCGCCAGCGCGTGGACCGCCTCAACGCCGAGCTGGAGCAGAAGGTGGCCGACCGCACCCACGCCCTCATGACCACGCTGGCCCAGCTGGAGCACCGCTCCGACGAGCTGGCCCAGGCCCTGGCCGCCGAGCAGGAATTGGGCGAGCTCAAGTCACGCTTCGTGGCCATGGCCTCGCACGAGTTCCGCACACCGCTCACGGCCGTGCTCACCTCGGCCACGCTGGTGGAGAAGTACCCGGCCGCCGAGCAGCAGCCCCAGCGCCTGCGTCACCTCGACCGCATCCGGGCCTCGGTGAAGCACCTGACCGATATTCTGGAGGAGTTTCTGTCGGTGGGCAAAATCGAAGAAGGCAAGATTGAGGCCCACCCGGCCCAGCTGGCCGTGCCCACCCTGCTGCGCGAAGCCGTGGCCGAAGTGCAGGGCCTGCGCAAGCCCGGCCAGCACATCGAGCTGAGCACCGACGGCCCCGAAATGGTGTGGCTCGACGCCTCGCTGCTGCGCAAGGTCCTCGTCAATCTGTTATCGAACGCGCTGAAATATTCGGCCGAAAACACCACCGTCCGGCTCAGCGCCACCGGCCGGCCCGGCCGCCTCACGCTGCGCGTGCAGGACCAGGGCGTAGGCATTTCGGCCGAAGACCAGGAACATTTATTCCAGCGGTTTTACCGGGCCCGCAATGCGACCAATACGCCCGGCACCGGCCTGGGCCTCTACATCATCACCAAATACCTGGAGCTGATGGGCGGCACCATTGAGTTGCAGAGCGAGCTGAGCCTGGGCACCACCGTTACCATTACCATTCCCTATGAAAACCATTCTGCTGATTGAGGACAACGACGTCATCCGCGAAAACACGGCCGAGATTCTGGAGCTGGCCGGCTACGCCGTGCTCACGGCCGAAAACGGCAAAGTGGGCGTGGAAAAAGCCCTGACCACCAAGCCCGATTTGGTGGTGTGCGACATCATGATGCCCGTGCTGGACGGCTACGGCGTGCTGCACATCTTCACCCAGAACCCGCACCTGGCCGGCGTGCCCTTCATCTTCCTCACCGCCAAAACCGAGCGCACCGACCTACGCCGCGGCATGGAACTCGGGGCTGATGACTACCTGACCAAGCCCTTTGAGGAAACCGAGCTGCTCAGCGCCATCAGCAGCCGCCTCCACCGCTTCCGCCAGCTGCAGCCCGACTACGACCTGCGCGCCCCCGAGGGCCTGGGCAACTTCCTCGACGATGCCGCCGCCGCCGGTCAGCTCAGCGACCTCACCAGCGACCGCCGCCCGCACTCGCTGCGCAAAAAACAGGAAGTGTACGCCGAAGGCGACGACCCCACGCGGCTGTACTTCGTGCAAACCGGCCGCGTGAAAACCGTGCGCCGCACCCCCGGCGGCAAGGAATTAATCACGGGCGTATATGGCCCGGGCGAGTTCTTCGGCTACCTGCCCCTGCTGGAGCAGGGCCCACACGCCGACACCGCCCTGGTGCTGGACGATGCCACGCTGCTCTACATTCCGAAGGCTGATTTTATGGCCCTACTGCACCGCAACGCGGCGGTGGGCCAGCAGTTTGTGCGCCTGCTGGCGGGGCGGGTGAGCGAGCGCGAGGAGCAGCTGCTGGGCATGGCCTACGGCTCCATCCGGCGGCGCGTGGCCGACACGCTGCTGCGCCTGCACGAGCAGGCCGGAGCCGCGCCGGAAGCTACCATTCAACTCTCGCGCGATGACATGGCCGCCGTGGTGGGCACCGCCCCGGAGTCATTAATCCGCACCCTGAGCGAGTTCAAGCAAAGCGGCCTGATTGAGCTGAGCAGCCATGGCATCAAGCTATTGCGCCCCGAAAAGCTGCGCCAGCCCAACTGGTAGGTGGTGCCTTCAGCCCGCCGGTATTACTGCGCCAGGTAGCCGCCATCGACCACAATGGCCTGGCCCGTGACGAAGGACGCCTGCTCGGAGGCCAGCCACAGCAGCGTGCCCGCAATTTCTTCGGGCCGGCCCAGGCGGTGCAGGGCGTGCCTGGCGGCAAGCTGCTCATGCATCTCGTTGTGGCCTTCGATTCCGGCTTTGGTGAGCATGGGCGTTTCGATGAAGCCGGGGCACACGGCGTTGATGCGGATGCCCTGCGGGCCATATTCGAGGGCGGCGGTTTCGGTGAGGCCGATGAGGCCGTGCTTGGCCGCCACGTAGGCGCAGGCCCCGGGAAACCCGACTTTGCCCAGGATGGAGGCCATGTTGATGATGCTGCCGCGCCCGGCGGCCACCATGGCTTGCAGCTCGTATTTCTGGCAATACCACACGCCGCTCAGGTTGATGCCGAGCACGCGCTGCCATTCCTCGTCGGGGTAGTCAGCGCTGGGGGCCGAAGCACCGCCCACGCCCGCGTTGTTGATGGCCACATCGAGCCGGCCAAACTTGGCCAGCGTGCGCTGCACCAGTTGTTGCACGCTGGCGGGCGAGGCCACATCGCAGGCCACAAACAGGCTTTCCGGGCCGGTTTTGCTGAGCTGCCGGGCCAGCGCCTGTCCGGCGGCTTCGTCCACATCGGCCACCACCACGTGCGCGCCGGCTTGCGAAAAAGCCTCGGCCGCCGCCTTGCCAATACCGGACGAAGCGCCCGTGATGAGCACTACCTGGTTGTCGAATGTTTTCATATCGTGTCGTGTGAAAGGGGGAAAGGCTTCGTTGCTCCGGTCCGACCGCCCTAGGCGGTCCGACCGGTTGTCGTTGTTTACCAGAATGTGCTGACAAGAACCGGTCAGACCGCCTAGGGCAGTCGGACCGGGGCAAGCGCTAGTAACTTAAGCTACTCAGCGACACAAAATTGCCGCCCCCAGGCTGCCGGCCCGCTGAGATTAATCAGGCCATTGGGCTGACATTCATCAGGCGAGGGGCTGGTGCGGGGCCGGAGCTTTGGGGTTGCCATCAGCCCCATTTTGCCCGTGCCCTTTGCGCCTGCCCTTGCCCCTCCCCCGCCCCACGTTGGCGTAGCCTGCACGCACTGCGGCGATGCCTGCCCCGACACCCCCATCCGCCTGCTGGCAGAGCCTGAGCTGGCCTTTTGCTGCCAGGGCTGCCGGGCCGTGTATGAGCTGCTGGCCGCCAACCGCCTCTGCACCTACTACCGCCTCGACGAGCATCCCGGCCAGAAAATGAAGGCCGTGGAACTGCCCGGCCGCTTCGACTACCTCGACGCCGAGGCGGTGCAGGCGCAGCTGCTGGCCTTCCGCTCGCCCACGCTGGCGCGGCTCACCTTCAGCATTCCGCAAATGCACTGCGCCTCCTGCATCTGGCTGCTGGAGAACCTGTTCAAGCTGAACCCGGGTATTTCGGCATCGCGGGTCAATTTCCTGCGCAAGGAGCTAACGGTGAGCTACCAGCCCGCCACCACAACGCTAAAAGAAGTGGTGAAGCTGCTGGCCTCGGTAGGCTACGAGCCGCAGATTACGCTGGCCGAGCTGGGCGCGCAGCCCCACGCCGCCAGCCGCACGCTGTACTACCAGCTGGGAATCGCGGCCTTCGGCTTCGGCAACGTGATGCTGCTGGCTTTTCCGGAATACTTTTCCTTCACCGAGCAGCTGCAAAGCACGTTCGGGCGATTTTTTGGCGGGCTGAGCTTCCTGCTGGCCTTGCCGGTGCTGCTGGTGAGCGCGCGGGGCTTCTACCGCTCGGCCTGGCAGGGGCTGCGGCAGCGCTACATCAACCTCGATTTTCCCATCAGCCTGGGCCTCACGGCGCTGTTTGTGACCAGCGTGTTTGAAGTGGCGACCCAGCGCGGGCCGGGCTATTTCGATTCCTTCACGGGGCTGGTGTTTTTCATGCTAATCGGCAAGTGGGTGCAGCAGCGCAGCTACGACGCCCTGCGCTTCGACCGCGACTTCACGTCCTACTTCCCGGTGGCCGTGACGCGGCTCACGCCCGCCGGCGAAGAATCCGTGTCGGTAAAAGAACTGCGGGCCGGGCAGCGCATCCGGGTGCGACACCAGGAAATCATTCCGGCCGATGCCGTGCTGCGGCGCGGCACGGGCCAGATTGACTACAGCTTTGTATCGGGCGAAAGCGAGCCGGTGGCCCGCCAGGCCGGCGACCTGCTGTATGCCGGCGGCCGCCAAATGGGCGAGGCCGTGGAGTTGGAAGTGGTGCGCGAAGTGTCGCAGGGCTACCTCACCCAGCTCTGGAACAATCCCGCTTTTCAGAAGGAAAAACAGCCCTCGCTGGAAACCTATGCCGATAAAGTGGGCCGCTATTTCGTGGGCCTTACCCTCACACTTGCGCTGGGCGCGGTGGCCTACTGGTACCCGCAGAGCCCGGCGATGGCGCTGCGAGCCTTCACCTCGGTGCTGGTGATTGCCTGCCCGTGTGCGCTGTCGCTGGCCACGCCGTTTGCGCTGGGGGCCGCGCTGCGCGTGCTGGGCCGCCGCAAATTCTACCTCAAAAACTCCGCCGTGGTAGAAACCCTGGGCCGTGCCGATACCATCGTATTCGACAAAACCGGCACTCTCACGGATGTTAAAAAATCGGTGGTGGAATACGTGGGGCCGCCGCTCAGCCCCGCCCAGATGCAGGCCGTGGCGGCGGTGGTGCGTCAGTCCACGCACCCGCTCAGCCAGCGTCTGGCGGTGGAGTTGCCCGCCAACTCATTGGCCGTAGCGGATTTTATGGAAGTGCCCGGCCAGGGTGTGCGCGGCACCGTGGGCGGCGTGGTAGTGCGGGTGGGCACGGCCGCGTTCGTTGGAGCACCCGCTGCTGAAGACGCTGCCGAAACGGCCGAAGCACCGCAATCCGGCGTGTATTTCAGCCTCGGCGAAGTCATTGGCTGCTACCGGTTTCGCAACGTATACCGCGATAGCCTGCGGCCGGTGCTGGCCGCGCTGGGCACACGCTACCGCCTGGTCGTGCTCTCGGGCGACAACGATACCGAGCAGACTCGGCTGCGCGAGCTGTTCGGCCCGGCGGCCGAAATCCACTTCCGCCAAACGCCGCAAAACAAGCTCGATTACATCGCGCAGCTCAAGCAACGGGGCCGCACCGTGGTGATGGTAGGCGATGGCCTGAACGATGCCGGTGCCCTCCAGCGCGCCGATGCCGGCATCGCCCTCACCGACACACTCACCAACTTTTCGCCCGCCTGCGACGCCATTCTCGAAGCCGGCAATTTCGGGCAGCTGGCTACTATGTTGGGCTTTTCGCGGGCCTGCCTGCGCATTGTGCTGGCTACGTTCGCGCTGTCGTTTGCCTATAATGGCATCGGGCTCACGCTGGCGGTGCAGGGCCGGTTCACGCCCATCGTGTCGGCCATTCTCATGCCCATCAGCTCGCTGAGTGTGATGGTGTTTTCCACGCTGCTGGTGCGGCTGGCGGCGTGGCGGCGCGGGCTTTAATCAACTCCAACCATGTCTATCATCTTCCTGCTTATCGGCATCAGCCTGCTGGTGGCGCTCACCTTTCTGGCCGCGTTTTTCTGGGCCGTGCGCTCGGGGCAGTACGAGGACGACTACACGCCCGCCGTGCGGATGCTGTTTGAGGACGAAACGGAGCCGGATAGCCCGCCCGGCGGGACGCCCGCCTGACATCAATCACGCCGTCGGCCTGACTTTTGTCAGCTTTTCGGCACCAGCTGGCCGGGACCTTTGGGGTAATAATAATTCAATTCCCCCTTTATGCAGGCCGAACCGCTAGCTCCCGTTGCTGCCCCCCGAGCGCCCCTGATTCCAAGCGCTGTGAACCGGGCCGTTGACACCTTTTTCTACGATAATAAGATTGTCCGCGACTTCGGCATTGCCACCGTTATCTGGGGCATTATCGGCATGGCAGTGGGCGTTTTGGCCGCTTTCGAGCTGGCCCGGCCCGAGGTGAACATGGGCACGGCCTACACCACCTTCGGCCGCATCCGGCCCCTGCACACCAACGCGGTGATTTTCGCCTTCGTCGGCAACGGCATTTTTACGGGTGTTTACTACTCGCTGCAGCGCCTGTGCAAGGCCCGGATGTTTTCCGACGTCCTTAGCAAAATCCACTTCTGGGGTTGGCAGCTGATTATCCTTTCGGCGGTGGCCACGCTGCCGCTGGGCTTCACCACCAGCAAGGAATACGCCGAGCTGGAATGGCCGATTGACATCGCTATTACCGTGATTTGGGTGGTGTTTGGCTGGAATATGTTCGGCACCATTGCCCGGCGGCGCGAGCGGCACCTGTACGTGGGCATTTGGTTTTACATCGCCACGTTCATCACGGTGGCCGTTTTGCACCTCGTCAACTCGGCCGAAGTGCCCGTGAGCTGGCTCAAAAGCTACTCGGCCTACGCCGGCGTGCAGGATGCCCTGGTGCAGTGGTGGTATGGCCACAACGCGGTGGCCTTCTTCCTCACCACGCCCTACCTGGGCCTGATGTACTACTTCCTACCCAAGGCGGCGGAGCGGCCGGTGTATTCCTACCGCCTGAGCATCATTCACTTCTGGTCGCTGATTTTCATTTACATCTGGGCCGGGCCGCACCACTTGCTCTACACTGCCCTGCCCGACTGGGCTCAGAGCCTGGGCGTAGCTTTCAGCATCATGCTGATTGCGCCGAGCTGGGGCGGCATGATAAACGGCCTGCTCACCCTGCGCGGCGCCTGGGACAAAGTGCGCGAGGAGCCCGTGCTCAAGTTCTTTGTGGTGGCCATCACGGCTTACGGCATGGCCACTTTTGAAGGCCCGATGCTCTCGCTGAAAAACGTGAATGCCATTGCGCACTTCACCGACTGGATTGTGGCGCACGTGCACGTGGGGGCCTTGGGCTGGAACGGTTTCCTCACTTTCGGAATGCTGTACTGGCTGTGGCCACGCCTCTACAAAACGCCGCTGTTTTCGAAGAAACTGGCCACTACGCACTTCTGGCTGGGCACGCTGGGCATCCTGTTCTACGCCATTCCGATGTATTGGGCGGGCTTCACGCAGGGCTTGATGTGGAAGCAGTTCAACGCCGAGGGCATGCTACAATACCCCAACTTCCTCGAAACCGTGATTCAGCTGGTGCCCATGTACTACCTGCGCGGCATCGGTGGGGTGCTCTACCTCAGCGGCGTGTTTTTGCTGATGTATAACCTCTACAAAACCGCCCAGGCCGGCACGCTGCTGGCCAACGAAAAGGCCCAGGCCCCAGCACTGCTGCCCGAAGCCCAGGACCCGCACGTGCAGGCCGGCCACTGGCACCGCTGGCTCGAGCGCCGGCCCTTCCAGCTGGCCGTAGGCGCCACGGTGGCCATTGCCATCGGCGGGGCGGTGGAGATGATTCCGACCTTTTTGGTGAAGTCGAACGTGCCCACCATCGCCTCGGTGAAGCCCTACCGGCCGCTCGAATTGCAGGGCCGCGACCTCTACATCAAGGAAGGCTGCTCGAACTGCCACACCCAGATGGTGCGCCCCTTCCGCTCCGAAACCGAGCGCTACGGCGAGTACAGCAAGGCCGGCGAGTACGTGTATGACCGGCCTTTCCTGTGGGGCAGCAAGCGCACCGGGCCCGATTTGCAGCGCGTGGGCCAGAAATACCCCAACTCCTGGCACTACAACCACATGATGGACCCCACCAGTATGTCGCCCGGCTCCATCATGCCGCCCTACCCGTGGCTGTTCGAGAATAACATCGATTACAGCACGCTGCCCAACAAAATCCGGGTGCTGCAAAGCCTGAACACGCCCTACCCCACCGGCTTCGATAAACTGGCCGTGGCCGATGCGCAGAACCAGGCCCGGGGCATTGTGGCCGAGCTAAAAAAGGAGGACATCGAGGTGAAATCGGACAAGGAAATTGTGGCTCTGATTGCCTACCTCCAGCGCCTGGGCACGGATATCAAGGTGAAACAGTAGCGCGGACTTTTAGTCCGCGACCTCCCACAACCTCATTACTCGCGGACTAAAAGTCCGCGCTACAATCATGGACAAGAACGTTTTGCAATCCATCGCCGGGGTAGAAATCTATCCGCTTATCTCGCTGGGCATCTTCGTGCTCTTCTTCCTGGGGCTGCTGGTGTACGTGCTGCTGAGCAGCCGCCAGCACCTGCGCACCATGAGCGAGCTGCCCCTGCTCGACGACGAGGAAACCATCCAATCAACCCTAAACCACGACGTGTTATGCTAACCACCCGCACCCTCCCGCTGACTTTCCTGGGCCTGCTCAACAGCTTCGCGGCCGCCGCCCAATCTGCTACCCCAAACGAGGCTCCCAACTCAACTACCGTGCTGAGCTGGGTGGTGTGGTGGGCCGCCGGCGTGGTGCTGCTGATGGCCGTCGTGACTGCCGGTTCGGTGACTTCGGCCGCAAAATATCGGTACGAAGCGCAGCAGGCGCAGCCGGAAGCGGCAGAAGCACCAGTTGCTGCCGCGCCAGCCATTGCCCCCAGCCAAGCCACGCCGGTTGAAACCGCACCGGTCAAAATCGCCACCCAAGAAGAGGTTTACGCATGATACGCCCTCACCAATTGCTTTACGGGGCCGGGGCGGCGCTACTAGTTGCCCACCCCGCCCTGGCCCAGGCGGCCGAAGCCAGCGCACTGGCGGGCACCGACACGCAACGGACCCTGCTCTGGTTTGTGCTGAGTACGCTGGTTCTGGTGCTGATGGTGTTTTTGCTGCTATTCGTAGCCTTAGTTGCTTGGATGCGGCCGCAGCTGCGCAAGCTCTACGACCTACCCACGGTGCACGACACCTGGAGCGGCCAAGTGCTGGGCCTGCTGGTGGGCGATGCCCGCCTGGTGCAGGGAGAAGTGCGCGACGAGCTGCTCGACCACAACTACGACGGCATCCACGAGTTCGACAACGACCTGCCGCCGTGGTGGAAGTATGGCTTTTACGCCACCATCGTATTTGCCATCAGCTACGTTACGTACTACCACGTCCTCAAAACCGGCCAGCTGCAGGGTGCCGAATACGCCGCCGAAATGCAGCAGGCCGCCCTGCTCATCGCCGCCACGCCCGACGACCCCAACCAGCTCACCACCTACCAGCCCCTGCTGGTGCCGGCCGAGCTGAGCAGCGGCAAAAGCATCTTCGCCACCAATTGCGCGCCCTGCCACGGGGCCAGCGGCGAGGGCAAAGTCGGCCCCAACCTGACCGACGAATTCTGGCTGCACGGCGGCGAGGTAAACCACGTCTACAAAACCATCAAATTTGGCGTGAATGGCAAGGGCATGGTGGCCTGGAAAGGCAAGCTCTCGGGCAAGCAGATTCTGCAAGTGGCCTCTTATGTGCTGAGTTTGCAAGGCACCAAGCCAGCTAATGCCAAGCCGCCGCAGGGCGAGAAAGAGGCACCTGCAAAGGCAGTGGCAAAGCTTTAGCATAACGCTTCAGCGCCGGAACCTCACCCCCGGCCCCTCTCCAAAAAAGAGGGTAGCCGAACGACTTGTAGCGTGGACTCTGCGAGTCCGCGCATTGAACGAATCCTCTCCCATACGCGGACTCGCAGAGTCCACGCTACGGCCCGCGCCGCGCCCCAACCGTCAACACCATGCCCGCCACCCAATTCAAGCCCGACGACTCGTACCGCGACTCGCTCTCCACGATAAGTGCGGCGGGCGAGCGGGTATGGCTCTACCCCAAAAAGCCCGCTGGCCGTCTCTACCGCTACCGCAAGGCGCTGAGCTACGGCTTTCTGGCGCTGCTCTTTGCCGGGCCGTGGCTGCGCATTCACGGCCTGCCCGTGCTGCTGCTCAACCTGCCAGCCCGGCGCTTCATCATCTTCGGGCAGATTTTCTGGCCCCAGGATTTCTTCATTCTGCTGCTGGCCACGCTCACATTTCTGGTGTTCATCATCGTGTTCACCGTCGTGTATGGGAGGGTGTTTTGCGGCTGGGTGTGCCCGCAGACCATTTTTCTGGAGATGGTGTTTCGCCGCATCGAGTACTGGCTGGAAGGCGACGCGCCCCAACAAAAAGCCCTCGACCGCCGCGCGCTGGACTGGGACAAATTCTGGCGCAAAACCACCAAGCACGCGCTGTTTCTCGGCATCTCGTTTCTGATTGCCAACACCTTCCTGGCCTACATCATCGGCACCGAGGAGCTGGTGAAAATTGTAACTGATTCGCCCACGGCCCACCTGGGCGGGCTGGCGGCGCTCACGGTTTTCACCGGCCTGTTCTACGCGGTGTTTGCGCGGTTTCGGGAGCAGGTGTGCACCATTGTGTGCCCGTATGGGCGTTTGCAGGGCGTTTTGTTGGATAAGGACAGCCTCGTGGTAGCGTATGACTACCAGCGCGGCGAACCCCGCGAAAAGCTGCGCAAAACCCAGACCCGCAACGCCGGCGACTGCATCGACTGCCACCAGTGCGTTCAGGTATGCCCCACGGGCATCGACATCCGCAACGGCGCTACCCAGCTCGAATGCACCAACTGCACGGCCTGCATCGACGCTTGCAACAACATCATGGCCCTGATTGAGAAGCCTCCAGGCCTCATTCGCCACGCTTCGGTGAACGGCATTGCCGAGGGCACCAAGTTCCGCCTCACCGGCCGGGTGAAAGCCCTTTCCGGCGTGCTGGCCTTCCTGCTGATTGTGCTCACCGGCCTGTTGGTGTCGCGCTCCAACGTGGCGGCCACCGTGCTGCGCACACCCGGCCAGCTCTTCCAGAAAACCGACCACGGCACCATCACCAACCTCTACAACATATCGGTCATCAACAAAACCAACCAGCCCTATCCCCTCACCCTGCGCCTGCTGGAACCGGCGCAGGGCACCATTTCCCTGGTCAGCACCTCCACCCTCACCCTGCCCGCCCAGGGCATCGCCGAGGGCGTGTTTTTCGCCGAGCTGCCCCGCGCCGCCCTCCACCACACCAACCAGAAAATCCGCATCGGCCTGTTTAGCGGCTCCACGCTGGTGGCCGAGACGAGCACGAAATTCCTCGGGCCGGTGCAGTAGAGAAAGGATGGCGCGGGCCTGCGGCCCGTGCCGATTATTCGCAGGCCTCTGGCCTGCAATCATTGAACAACACCCGCACGGCGCGACCGCCTGCGGGCCAGAGGCCCGCCAATAAGTAGACACGGGGCAAAGCCCCGCGCCATCCGCCTATACATGATGACTCCCTCCAAACCCCGCACCATCTGGCCCTACGCCATCATTGCCGTATTCGTGGCCTTCGCCGGCTACATCGGTTTTATGGTGCAACAGGCCATGCGTACCACCGTCGACCTCGTCAGCCCCGACTACTACAAGCAAGAGCTGGCCTACCAGCAGCGCATGGAATCGGTGGCGCGCACTGCCGCACTGCCCGCGCCCGTGCAGCTGCACCACGATGCCGCCGCCCAACGCCTCACCCTGCAAATGCCCGCCACCCTGGCCGGCCAAACGGTGCGCGGCAGCATCCACTTCTTCCGCCCTTCCGACCAGAAGCTGGACTTCAACCTGCCGCTGCAAACCGGCACCAACCAACAGTTCAACACCGCCAAAATGCTGCCCGGCTACTGGCGCGTGCGGGTCGATTTCACCGCCGACAACCAGGCTTATTTCGTCGAAAAAGAATTAATTATCCGCTAGAACCATGCTTTGGGCCGGCTTTTTATTCGGGTTGCTGGGCAGTTTCCACTGCGTGGGCATGTGCGGGGCCATTGCGCTGGCGCTGCCCGGGCCGGCGGCCGGCACCAGCCGGTTCCGCTATGTGGGCGGCCGCCTGCTCTACAACCTGGGCCGGGCCAGCACCTACGCCACGCTGGGCGCGGGCGCGGGCCTGCTGGGCCAGGGGCTGCGGCTGGCGGGCGTGCAGCAGGGGCTGTCCATTGCTTCGGGCGTGCTGATTCTGCTGCTGGTGGCGGTGCCCGAGCGCCACACGGCGCGGCTGGCGGGCCTGCTGGGTTTCAGTCGGCCGCTGGCTTGGGTGAAAAACACGCTGGGCCGGTTGTTTCAGCAGTCGTCGGGGCAAGCGCTGTTTGCAACGGGCCTGCTCAATGGCTTGCTACCCTGCGGCCTGGTGTACCTCGCGTTGGCCGGGGCTTTGAGCGCGCCGGGCGTGATGGGCGCGGCGGCCTACATGGCGCTGTTCGGCCTGGGTACGCTGCCGCTGATGCTGGGCCTTTCGCTGAGCGGGCAGCTGGTGCCGCTGGTCTGGCGCAGGCGCATGCGGCAGGCGGTGCCCTACGCAGCTTCGGTGCTGGCGGTGCTGTTCATCGTGCGTGGATTGGGGCTGGGCATTCCATATCTAAGCCCGCAACTGCAGGCCCCGGCCGTAGCGGCCGGGCCTCAGCCGGCTACCGTGCATTACTGCCATTAAGGTTTTCACCAATAGCATTCTACTGCTCCAAAAGCAGATTTTCAACCATTTACAACGGCATTCTGCGCCGCCAAAATAGCCCCATGAAAACCATCCTCGTTCCCCTCGACCACACCGCCGCCACCGAAGCCACCCTCGCCTACGCCAACAAGCTGGCCGTGCGCTGGCCGGCCGAGATTGTGCTGCTCTACTGCCAGCCCGCGGATATCGTAACTACCCTCGAAGCCCAGACGCAACACCTCCAGAGCCTGGTGGAGCGCCTGCGCTACCAGCAGCTCACCCGGCAGGACGGCCGCCGTATCCGCTACCATTACCGGGTGCTGGCCGGCTGCCTGCACGACCACATCCGCGCCGAGGCCACCCGCTGCGCCGCCGACCTCGTGGTGATGGGCCTGGAGCACATCGACTGCGGCCGGCAGGAAGCACCCGGCAACCACGCCGCCGCCCTCACCGAACTCGTGACCTGCCCCGTGCTGGTAGTACCGCCGGGCCGCCGCTCGCTGCCCCAGCGCCTGGTGTTCCTGGCCGATTTTGGCACCCTCAACCCCACCGTGCTGCCCCGCCTGGCCGCCTTGGAAAGCGCCTTCCCCACCGCCCCGCTCGATTTGGTGCAGTTCTACGCGCCGGCTCAGCGGCCGCAGCGGCGCAGCCTGCGCCAGGGTCTAGCCAAAGCCGCCGCCCAGTTGGCCTGGGCGGCCCCCAGCGCCCTGCACCTGCTCGAAGACGACGCCCCTCTGGAGGGTATCAGCGAGTTCTGCGCCCACATTCAGGCCCAGCTCCTGGTAATTGCGCCCGCCAGTCCGGCCCAGCTGTTGCGCTATTTCGATGCCTGCTACACCACCACGCGGGCCTACCACACCCAGATTCCGGTGCTGGTGCTGCGCGCCGCCGAGCGCCAGCCCGCCGTGCAGTGCTGCGATAAATGCGCCGAGCGCCTGGCCCGGCAGGAAGCTCCGGCCGGGGCTACGGCCACCGCCAGCAGCCGCGCCGCCTACCACGGCGTGAACTGGGTGTAGCCGTTTGGACAATCATTTGAACGGTCATGCTTCGACTGCGCGGACGCCAGATGAAGCATGACGTTCTTTTTCTCTCAGTCTTACTGATTTCACTCATGGAACCCTCCGTTTTACAACCCCAAACCCTCCCTGTCGCTACGCCGCGCGCCATGGTTGAGCAGTGGATGCGGCAGTTTCAGGACTGGCTGTGCCACCGCCTTGAAGCCGCCGACGGCAGCGGCCACCGCTTCGTGCCCGAAGACTGGACCCACGCCGGCGGGGGCGGCGGCTGCACCCGTGTGCTCCAGCACGGCCACATTCTGGAGAAGGGCGGGGTGGCCTTCTCAGCCGTGCGGGGCGAGATGAGCGAAACCGCCGCCCGCCAACTGCTCATGCCCGACCGCCGCTATTTTGCTACCGGCGTGAGCGTGGTACAGCACCCGCGCAGCCCGCGCGTGCCCATCTCGCACATGAACGTGCGCTACTTCGAGGCCGGCAACGGCGAAGCCTGGTTCGGCGGCGGGCTCGATTTGACCCCGATTTACGTGGATGCGCAGCAGGCCCGCTGGTTCCACGAGCAGATTCGAGAAGTGTGCCAGCGCCACAATCCCGACTACTACCCGCGCTTCAAGGCCTGGGCCGATGAATACTTCTACCTGCCTCATCGCCAGGAAACGCGCGGCGTGGGCGGCATCTTTTTCGACCGCCTCACGGTGGGGCGCGACGGCCTGTTTGAGGAATTATTCGCCTTCGTGCAGGACGTGGGCGAGGTGTACGGCCGCGCCTACAGCGCCATTATGCGCAAGAATGCGCCGCTGCCCTACACCGAGCGCGAGCAGCAGTGGCAGCGCGTGCGCCGGGGGCGCTACGCCGAATTCAACCTGGCCATCGACCGTGGCACCCGCTTCGGCCTCGAAACCGGCGGCCGCACCGAATCCATCCTCATGAGCCTGCCCCCGCAGGCCGACTGGCACTACAACCTCACGCCCGAACCGGCCTCGGCCGAAGCGGCCTCGCAGCAGTGGCTCCGCCAGGGAATCGACTGGCTGGCCGTGGGCGCGGGCGGGGTGGCGGCTTAGGCCGGCACCACCGTCAGTCGCACCCGCACCGGCGTCGGGGGGATGGAAATCTGGCCCACACGCGGGGCTGGCACCGTGGTGGCCACCCACCCCACGCCCCACGCCGCCGAAACCGTGGATGCCACAAAAACCAGTTGCAGATGGTCGGCAGAAACTTGCATGTACCTGGCAGGAAGCATTTCGAAATCCTCCGCTTGATTGATAAATAAAGCCGTTCGCGTGGGCCCAGTTCCGGCCCGTTGGTTCGCTGTGCAGCCGGACTGCTGAGCACTACTCGCAAAGCTGTCGCATGCTTCCCACACATTTAATAATCAGTATCACACCAATAGCTGACTTTTATCATTTTACCTGGACTGTTGCCGGCAAACCCAGGAGCTTAAATGGCGGCGGCCAGTCTTGGCTGGCCGCCCCCACCTCAGCCGCGCGGGTGGGCCGAGAGCAGCAGCACCGGCACTTTGGTGTAGCGCAGCACATGGTCAATCACGCTGCCGCTGACCAGCTTGTGCATCCAGCCGTGGCCCTGGTCGAGCAGTACCAGCAGGTCGGCGTTCAGGTCGTGCACCGCTTGCAGCACACCGGATGCGGGCAGCTCGCTCCGCACCGGGCGCAGCTCGCTGCCGGGCGTGGTGGCGGCCAGCCCGCACGCCTGGGCCGCCGCGTAGCCGGCCCCGGTGCCGGCCGGGGCACCGGGCGGCTGCACCGTCACGGGCAGGATTTCGCACTCCAGGGCATGCAGCACCGGGATTACGGCCGTGGCCGCCGGCTCCAGGGCGAAGGCCTGGTCGGCTTCCAGGGCCAGCACCAGGCGGCGGGGCGGGTGCATGGCGGCATCGGGCAGGTGCTCGGGCACGAGCAGCAGCGGGAAGTTGGTTTGGCGCACCAAGGGCAGGGTGCGGTTGCTCAGCCACTCGTCGAGGTAGCCGCTGGTGGCCGTGAGGCCGGACACCAATAGCAGCGGGTGGTGCTCGCGCAGGGCCTGCTCGATGGCGCTGGGCCAGTCGGCTTCCAGCAGTTCGGCGGTGGCGTGCACGGGCATAGCAGCAGCCACTTGCTGGAGGCTGCGCCGGGTGGCGGGCACGTACTGCTCGTCGAGGATGGGCAGCACCGTTCCGTATTCCCCGACGATGGGCTGCGGCAGGAAGACGTGTATCAGGTGCAGGTCGGCCTTGAGGGGCGTGGCCAGAGCGGCCGCGTACACCCGGGCCCGCTCGGCCGCGAGCGAAAAATCGGTTAAGACAACGAAGTTGGGTTGCATGACGAAGCGAAAAAAAGGGAGCAGAACAGCATCATGGTCAGCAGTCCGGTAATGCCTTAGCATTCAATTCCTCAGCTCATGCTGGGCATCCAGTCGGGGATTTCGGGGGCTTCGGCGGGCAGCAGCAGCACCGGCACGGGCGTGTGGCGCAGCACCTGAGCCGTGACGCTGCGGTGAAACAGCCGCCCCAAAAAGCTGCGCGTACGGGCGATGAGCACCAGCAGGTCGATGCGCGGGCCGTAGAGCGCCTCCACGATGCCGGTGGCCGGGATGGGGTGGTGCGACTCCTGCAACACCAGCGACGTGGCGGGCGGCAGCAGGTGGCTGGCCCGCACATCGGCCAGGGCCATGCGGCTGGAGAGGGCCAGCGGCTCGGGGGCGGCCGTGACGTGCACCACGGTGTAGGAGGAGTGCCAGGCGGCCATGAGCGGGGCCAGGGCCCGGGCGGCAGCATTAAGCTGAAATGGCTCGGCATCGACGGCGATGACTACGCGGCGCGGCAGGCGGGGCTCCGGCGCGTCTTCGGGCACCAGCAGCAGGGGGCGGTGGGTGGCGCGCAGCGCGGGCAGGGCGCGGTTGTGCATCAGGTGGTCGAGCAGGGTGTGTTCCTCGCTCAGGCCCAGGGCCAGTAGCAGCGGGTGGTGCTGGTGCACGGCCGTGGCCACGGCTTCGGCGAGGGGCTCCTGGGAGATGGTGACGCCGGTGGGCATGGCCAGTTGATGCCCCAGGGCTTCGAGGGCCTGAGCGGTTTCGGCCTGGCTATTGTAAGCATGAATGCCGGCCAGCGTAGCCGGCTCGGGGTCCGACTCCGGGCCTGAGCATAGGTGCAGCAGCTCAAGCCGGGCCTGGAGCGGGGCCCCCAGCACGGCCGCCCACCGCGTGGCCTGCGCCGCCGAGTCCGACAGATTGGCGAGTACCAGAACAGATGGATTCATGACCTTGAGCCGAAAAAACAACGATTAAAACACCCCGAATACTCCTGCCACGCTACTCCTCGGCGGGCAGCACCAGCACCGGAATGGGGCTTTCCTGAATGAGCTGCGCCGTGACGCTGCGGTGGAACAGGCCGCCCAGCAGGCTGTGCCGCCGGGCCACCACCACCAGCATATCGGCCTCCATATCACCAGCTTGCTGCAACACGCCCCCCACCACGGTGGGCTGCCGCACGCGGTGCACCCGGTGGGCATCTACCTCCTTCAGCATGCCGTGCTGGTAAATGCTGGCCATTACATCGGGCGAGGCCGGCGCGTCGTCGGTGGCCACGTGCACCACATCGAGCGTACCCTGGTTGGCCTGGAGCAGGCGGGTCAGCAAGTGACGGGTTTCGGGCAGCTTGAAGGACTGGCCATCCACGGCCAGCAGCAGCCGGCGGGGCGGCAGCACGTCCCAGCCCACGGTGGGCACCACCAGCAGCGGAAAGGGCGCGTGCCGGAGCAGGTCCATGGCCGCGTTGGTCACGATTTCGGCCGGCATGGTGGCCGAGCCGGGGCGGCCCAGCACCAGCAGCAGCGGGTGGTGGCGGCGCACCACGTCCTCCACGGCTTCGGGCAGGAAGTCCTCCGAAATATCCACTTCGGTGGGCACCTCCTGGCCGGCAGCCAGGTGCTTTAGCTGCCGGGCCGTTTGCCGCTCGGTGCTGGTGCTGTGGTGGCTGTACTCGGCCGGGGCCAGCAGGCCATCGCGGCGCACGTGCAGCAGCACCAGATGGGCGTGCAGCGGCACCGCCAGCCCCGCCGCATACGAGAGTGTGCGGTTGGAAACTGCAAAAAAATCGGTGAGGACGACGAGGGCGGGCGAATGATTCATAGCTAGAAAAAGCGCAAACAGAGCAAGTAAAAAATTGAAATCCAGACCAATTCGAAGCATTAGCTGAAAATAAGCCAATCCCCCAGCCGGAGCAGGTAGCCGCTCTGGGGCGCTAGGCCGGACGGTGAGCATTGGCCTCCAGCCGCCACCCCAGCAGGGTCAGCAGGCTGGCCAGCAGCACCGAAAACAGCAGTATCAGCGGTTGCATAGGCGGCGGTTTTGGGGTGGTGAGGACAGAATTGGGTTGAGACGGCGGCAGTTCAAATATCGAGAAATCGTCCCCTCGCCGCCGTGATGTTAATCGCCTTACAATATGATTTATATCATAAACCGGACACTACCGAGCCCAAGCTAGGGCCGCAGGCCGAACAGCGCCTGGCGCAGGGCTTCGTCGCGGTGGTACACATCGGCCAGGAAGCGGAGCTGACCATTTTCGGCGGTGCAGGTGGCGTAGCGCACGTACAGGGGCAAGGGGCGGGCCAGGCGCACATCGCGGGGGCGCGGCATCTCGGCGCACTCGTCTTCGGTGGGCAGCTGCACGGGGCGGCCTTCGCGGCGCAGCAGGTAGGCCGCCAGCAGCATGGGGTTCTGCAGGCGGATGCAGCCGTGGCTAAGGGCGCGACGAGGAGACTTGAACAGCGACCGCGCCGGCGTGTCGTGCAGGTAGATGGAATACGGATTCGCAAAGCGAAACACGATGTTGCCCAAGGCATTATCGCAGCAGGCCGACTGCCGAATGGTAAAATCGAAGTTCTCCGGCGTGACGTTGGCCCAGTTGATGTGCCAGGGGTTGCGGCCCCGGCCCTGGGCATCGGTGAGGCGGTAGTTGTTGCGGTACAGGTAGCCGGGGTCCTTCTTGAGGCGGGGCAGGATTTCCTTCGTGGCAATGGACTGCGGCACGTGCCAGTCGGGGGCCAGGGTGAAGTAGCTAAGGCGGCTGCTGAGCGTGGGCGTGGGCGTTTCGGGCTTGCCCACCACCACGCGGTGGCGGCGCTGCACCGAGTCGCGGGCGATGACCTCCAACTCGTAGGCGGGCAGGTTAATGAGGATGTATTCGGCTTCCGGGATGCCATCCCAGCGCCAGCGCTCCAGGTTCAGGGCCACCTGCTCGTACTGCGCCCGCCGCCGGGCCGCCGAGTCGGGCAGCACCGGGGCGGCCAGCCACTGCGCCAGTGCCTGTTGCAGCTGGCGGTACTCGCGGTTGGCGGGCTGGCTGGCCCGCAGGGCGGCGGGCACGTTGTGGCCGGCCAGGGCGGCACGCAGCACCGAGGCCGGCTGCCGGCCCGGCCCGGCAGCCTTCTCCCCCACCGACACCGTGTAGGGCCGCAGTCGCCCGCGCCGCAAATCGCGCATAAAGGCCAGCACCGCATCGCTGAGGTACACTTCGAGGCGGGCCTGCTGGGCGGCGGCCGGGTGCCGGGCGCGGCCCAGCGAATCGCGCAGGGCCAGCAGCTGGTCCAGGTGGTAGTCGGCGGCGCTCAGGCCGTGCTCGGCGGCACGGGCCAGCAGGGCCAGGGCGGCGCGGGTGTTGAGGCTATCGGGCGCGGTGCCCCAGGCCGGAGCATAGGCGGCCCCGAAAAATGCCCGCACGGTGGCCCCCGCCTGCAGGCCCCGCGACTCGTCGGCGGCGCGCAGGCTGCCGGCGGCCGTGGTATCAAGCAGCGCCTGAATGTAGTGGGCCACGGACTCGGTGGGTGGTGGGCTGGCGGGTTCGATGACGGCCGGGGGCGACTCTGGCACGCGCCAGCCGGGCACGAGGCCGCCCCCCGGGGCCGTCAGGACCAGGCACAGGCAAACCGGCAGGAGGCGGAGAGCAACCATCGGAATCAGCAAGTATAATTCTTTATAATAGTAATTAATATATATTACTTAAGCAAATCAGCTGCCGGGCTTTCGGCCCAATGCCGGAACCCCATTATAAGGCCAACCTCACCCCGTGGAACATGATAAAAATCAGGCATTTTTACTAACTTATTATAGCTGACCGGCATAGCGCAGGCCGGTTCTTTGTCCCGCTCTCTTTCACCAGCCCTTACCCACTCATGACGTCCTCCCTGCTCATTCTCACCGACTTTTTTCAGGCCGCCAACCGCGCCCTGGACTATGCTACCAACCTGGCCCGGCCGCTCCACGCGCGCCTGGTATTGCTGCACGTGCGCCGCGATTCCGCGCTCGACCCGGAGCACTTCACGGGCAATTTTTCCAACCTGAGCAAGGAAGCCGTGGCGCTGGCTCTCAATAGCGTGGCACGCGGCCTGCCGGTGCCCGTGGTGGCCGAGGTAGGCTACGGCCGCGTTGAAGTAGCCGTAGCCGATGCCGTGGCCCGCCACCACCCCGCCCTGATAGTGCTGGGCCGCCCCGACCACTCGGACCTGCCCGATGAGCTGGTGCAAACCACGTCGCTGGACCTGCTGCGGCACCACCCCTACCCCATGCTGGTGGTGCCCCACCTGGTGGCCAGCACGGCCCCGCCCCGCCGCGTGCTGATGGCCGTGGACGGGGAGCCCTTCAGCCTGGGCGCGCACGCGGGCACCATGCAGGAAATCTTCACGAATCTGAAGGCCGAGGTGACCGTGCTGAACGTATCGGCCGGCCGCCACGAGTTGGACCCCGCCGCCCTGGAATCGGTGCGGCAAACCGGCCTGCTGCTCGACCTGCCCCCGGCCCACGCCCGCAGCGTGACCAACGCCAGCCCTGCCCGGGGCATTTTGCAGGTAGCCCAGCCCCACGACTTCGATTTGCTGGTGGTGGTGGCCCGCGAGCGCAGCTTCCTGGGGAAGCTATTTCATAACAGCGTTACGGCCGAGCTGCTGCTGGACAGTGCGTTGCCCATCCTGGTGCTGCCGGCGAAGTAGGCCCCGGGGCACCTTCCGGGCGCGGGGCGCGTAGTTTGCGGCTGAACTCCCGCCCGCGTAGCGCCACCCCATGCCCGCCCTTTCGCCCGACCTCCGCAAAGCCCTGTTGCAGCTGCCGCAAAAAGAAAAAGACCAGCTCCTGGCCCGCCTCGTGGCCCAGGACGCGGTGCTGACCGAACAACTGGCCTTCCGCCTGCTCGAAGGACCCGAGGCCTTGGAAACCCGCCGCGCCGTCCTGCGCACCCAGGTCGACGACCCCGTGCGGGGCTTCCACCAAATGCCTAACGACCTGCTGGTTATTCTGCGGCAGCTCCAGGCGCGGCTGGCTTACCACGCCAAAATCACCGATGATGCCTTCGGCGAAGCTGAGCTTAGCTGGCGGCTGCTGGCCAACGTGTTCCGGCATCAGGCCGCCAGCACGGCGCGCCTGCATGGCCCCACCCAGCCCCTGCTTCAGCACCTGGCCAAGCGCACCCAGGAAGCCCTCCGCCAAACCACCCGTCTGCACGAGGATTTCCACCTGGAGCTGGCCGAAACCGCCAACGCCGTGTTGGCTGCGCTTTGGCAGTCGGGTGCGGCCCCGCTGGCGCGGGAGTTGGGCCTGCCGCGGGCTTTTGGGGGTTGATGAATTTTACAACGCCCGGAATACGATGGGCATGGTCATGCTCACCCACACGGGCTGGCCGTGGACTTTGCCGGGCGTCCACCAAGGCATGAGGCGCACGAGGCGCAGGGCTTCTTCGTCGAGGCCGCTGCCCAGGCCGCGCACCACGCGCGGGTCGTGCAGGTGGCCGGCGGGGTCCACGGTGAAGGTGACGTGCACTTTGCCCGACAGGCTGCGGTCGAGCGCAGCGGCGGGGTATTTCACCTTGCTGCTCAGGAACTTTACCAGCGCCGCGTCGCCGCCCGGGAAGGCAGGCATCTCCTCGGCCGTGAAGTAGACGGTGGGAGCCGCCGGGGCGGCGGCAGTTCCGCTGTCGGTTTGAGCCGGCACATCGGCTGAAGCCGTCTGGGCCTGGGCCAAACCACTGGCCGCCGCAATCAATCCAGCAACCAGCGCGAAACGGCAAAGCATAAGGTGGTCCGGCTAAAGTTCTATGGTACAAAGCTACACGCCCCCGTTGCTGGCTCAGAGCCCTCAGAATTATCCTTTTGTTGTGGTAATGTTGGTAACATAGCCAGCGGGTGCGCGGCGGGTTGGGCTGGCATCCTTTCGGCCCCGAAATCAGTACAATACCCTGCTAGTCCGCCCCTTACTTCGCCGCTTATGGTTCCCTCTCCTACTTCCGATGCGTCCGCTCCGCGCGACCCGCAGCTTTCGGCCGCCAACCTGCGCCTGGCCCTCGATGAGCTGGACGCCAAAATCAAGACCCTGCACAACCGCGCCCACGCCACGGCCGCCGGCTCAACTAACACTTACGAAACCCACGCCGCTGCCCTTGAAGCCAAGCGCGCCCGCCTGGCGGCCCAGCTCACGCAGGCCGGCACTCCCGCCCCCGGCGCCGAGCCCGGCCCCTGGCAGCAGCTGCGGCAGGACATCGAAAACCTGGGCCACGACGTACAGGCCTTATTGTAGCTGATTAATGGCTTAATCCTCTTCAAAAGCACTTTCCAAAAGTATTCCCTCCCTTCAGTTCACTGTCTTTTTTACCGTCATGCACAAGATTTTCTCACTGCTGCTTCTGGGTTTCGGCCTGAGTCTGACCCTTCCGGCCACTGCGCAGTCGCGCCCCAAGCTGAAAAAGCGTGCGTTTTCCCACACTTCAGAATCGGGCCGGGGCAAAAACAACAAGGCCCACTTCCGTGCTGAGAATGGCGGCAGCCGCCCGGTTCTCGACTTGAAACCCCACAAGCTGGAGTCCTTCAAAACGACCAAATCGCCCAAGCCTTACAAATTTTACAACCCCAAGTAAGGGCCCGCCTCACGGTCCTTGCCAGCCAAAGCCGCTGCTTCTGCCGAAGCAGCGGCTTTACTTTTTCGGCCCTTACCAATTAATCCAGACCGCACAATAACTACGTAAGCACTTATCTTTAACTACAATCTCACCGCGACGCTTCTGCCTGATGAAAAACACGTTACGCGCCCTATTTTTCTTGTTGATAATTGGACTGGGGCAGTCGGTTTCGGCGTTGGCCGCACCGCCCACTATCCCCGGCCGCGTGGTGCTGAAACTACGCTCCGGCCAGTCCCCGGTTACGCTCGAAGCCGCGCTAAAATCCCTGAATGCTCACGATTTACGGCAGAAATTCCCGCGTGCCCAGGCCCCCAGCGCCGAGCGGCCCGGTAGCGTGGATTTGCGGGGCATTTATCAAATCGAGCTACCCGCCGCCGTGCCGTTTGACCGCGCCCGGGCCGTGCTGCTGGGCACCGGGGCCGTGGAGTACGTGGAGCCACTCTACATCCGTGAGCCGATGTACCAGCCCAACGACCCCCGGGCCGATTCTACGCTCACCAGCCTCACGGCCAGCCAGTTTTATCTCAAGCAAATCCGCGCCTACCGCGCCTGGGACGTGACGCGCGGCGACAGCAGCATCGTCATCGGCATCACCGACGGCGGCGTACGCCTCACCCACGAGGACCTCCGTCAGCAAATCAAGCACAACTACGCCGACCCCGTGAACGGCCGCGACGACGACGGCGACGGCTACGTGGACAATTTCACCGGCTGGGACCTGGCCAACAACGACAACGACTGTGGCTACGACATCAACATCATCCACGGCTCGCTGGTGGCCGGCGTGGCCACCGCCCGCACTGATAACGGCCTTGGTATTGCCGGCCTGGGCAACCAGTGCCGGTTTCTGCCCCTGAATATTTACCCCAACACGCCCACGGGCAGCTTTGCCGGCTACGAAGCCATCGTGTACGCCGCCGACCACGGCTGCCAGATTATCAACATGAGCTGGGGCGCGCCGGGTGGCTACTCGCGCTTCGAGCAGGATGCCATCACCTACGCCGCCGTGAACCGCGACGCCGTGGTGGTAGCCGCCGCCGGCAACACCAGCGCCGACATCCTCTTCTACCCCGCTTCCTACGACCACGTGCTGTCGGTATCGGGTGTGAGCAGCACCGACCAGAAAAGCCCCGCTGCCACCTTCAACCACCGCGTGGATATGGTGGCCCCGGGCCTGAGTATCCTCACCACGCAGGGTTACCACACGGTATCGGCCGGCGGCGTGGCCGATGCAGATTACGTGGCCGTGGGCGGCACCTCGTTTGCCGCGCCGCTGGCGGCGGCGGCGGCGGCGCTGGTGCGGTGGCGTTTCCCGCAGCTCACGGCGGCTCAGGTGATGGCCCGCCTGCGCCAGACCACCGACAACATCGACGGCCTGCCCGCCAACGCGGCCTGGGCTGGCCGCCTCGGCACCGGCCGCCTCAATGTGCTGCGCGCCCTCACCGCCAACCCCAAGGAAGCCCGCGTCATCGCCAGCACGTTCCTGCCCGCCCGGCCCGCCTACGCGCCCAGCGACACCTTGCGCCTGGCCGTGGACGTGCAGAACCTATTGCAGCCGGTGGCCGGCCTCACGGTCACGCTCACTTCGCTCTCGCCCTACATCACGGTGCGGCAAGGCAGCTTTGCGGTGGGGAATATGGCCACGCTGGCCCGCGCTACCAACTTCACCGCGCCCTTCCGGCTGGCCGTGGCCGCCAGCGGTATTCCGCTCAATACCACCGCAACGCTGCGCTACCGCATTACCGACACGGGCGGCTTTCAGTATGACCAGTACGTGGACCTGATGCTGAACCCCGACTACGTCATTCTCAACGCCAACGACCTGACCCTCACGCTCACCAGCCGGGGCAATCAGGGTTTCGATAACCTGGCCGGCACCATAGGCGCGGGCCTCACCTACCGCACCAGCGGCAACATTCTGAGCGAGGGCGGCCTGCTGCTGGCCACCACGCCCACGCGCGTTTCGGACCGGCTGCGCACCAGCGGCGGGCAGTCGCGCCAGTCGTTTTTCAGCCTGCGCCAGGCCACCCGCCAGCAGCCCGGCCCCCGCGCCGACCAGGAAGCCCGCGTGGCCTTTCAGGATACCATTCCGGTAGCCGGCAGCCGCGTGCGGAGCGTGGGCGTGGCCGTGCGCCAGCGCGCCTACGCCTGGGCCACGCCCGGCCGCCGCGACTTTGTGGTGCTGGAATATTCGCTCAAGAACCTCACCGCCGATACCCTCAAACCGCTATACGCCGGCATTTTCACCGATTGGGACCTGCCCAACCCCGACGGCGCGGCCCGCAACGCCGCCGCTTACGACACCGCCCGCGCCCTGGGCTACTGCTACGCGCTGGGCGGCCCGGCCGGCACCACGCCCCCGGTGGCCTACGCGGGCATCCGGCTGCTGCGCGGCGGCACGCCGGCCGTGTATTCCATCGATGGTGGCGCGCCCGCCGGCTCCCCCATCCGCCTGGCCGACGGCTTTTCCTTAGCCGAAAAATTCCTAACCCTGAGCAGCGGCACCGCACGCGCCCAGCGCACCGCCGGCCTGCCCAACGGTGCCGATGTATCGCAGGTAGTGGGCACCCGCCTGGCCCGACTAGCCCCCGGCGACTCTACCACGGTGGCCTTCGCCATGCTGGCCGCGCCCACGCTGGCGCAACTCCAAGCCTCAGCCGATGCGGCGGCGGCGGTTTATAGTGCGGTACTGCCCACGCGCCCAGCGACGGTTGACGGCTTCAGTATTTATCCTAACCCTGCTACCGGCTTACTGCGGGTAGAAGTAGCGGCAAATTTGGGTTTGCGTGAGCTGCTGCTGCGCAATGCGCTGGGGCAATTGGTCCGCCAACAAGCTGCCAGCGGCATCGCCGCCACTCTCGACCTGACCGGCTTGGCACCGGGGTTATATATACTGCGGGCACAGGGAACCGGCGGCGTACTTACCAAATCTGTATTGCTACGCTAAAAAGATGCCCGAATCAGCACTGATAATAGGCACTTTTATAAAAGAAAGTGACGCTTTGCCTGGCAGCCGTTTACCGACTGGTCACACCGTCCAAAGCTCGTCCCAGCCGGTGGTGTAGCGCGGCGACCGGTGAGCGGAGCGCCCCGCCCAGGCCGGGGCCAGCGGCTGGCCCGTAGCAGACTTCGCCACGCCGGCCGCCGCCAGCTGCACCAGGGGCCGGCCGTAACGCATATTCAGCGCGTCCAGAGTTGTCATCAGTTGCTGGCGGCGCTGCTGGTCGGCCGCTGGGGCACTGAACAGGGCCAATTGTGCCTGCCCTACCGGTTCTAACCCACTGAGCAGTATCCCGGCGCGGTGGTAGGCCACACCGGGCCGGCGCAATTGGAGCAAGCCGCGCAGGGCCGCCTGCGTGAGCAAGGCGGTGTCGTTTGTCGCTTCGGGCAGGCTGAGCACGGCGGTGCGGGTGGCCGGCTCGGCAGTAGGCGCATACCGGTCGGTGCCCAGAATAATGGTTACCAGGTGCGCGGCCAGTCCGTGGTGGCGCAGCTTTACGGCCGCTTTGGCAGCGAAGGTGGCCACCGCCTCGGCCAGCACGGCCGCCTCGCGCTGCGGCCGACCAAAAGAACGGGTGCAGGTGACGCTGTGGCGGCTGGCCGCACCGGGGCGCAGCTGGTCGCCGTCGTCGTCCCATTCGGCGGGGTTCCAGTCTAGGCAGGGCTGGCCGTGCAGCTCGCGCCACAGGCGCTGGCCCACCACGCCGCCCAAGTGGCGGCGCAGCCAGGGCTCGGGCAGGGCCGCCAGGGCCGCGCCGGTATCAACATTCATTTCCAACAGCTTGCGGGCGTAGCGTCGGCCGATGCCCCACACGTCGGCAATAGCGGTTTGGGTCAGGGCTGCCTCGCATTCAGTGGGCGTGGCCAGAACCAGCACGCCCTGCGTGCCCTGCTTGCGGGCCAGGCGGTTGGCCAGCTTGGCCAGCGTTTTGGTAGGGCCGATGCCTACGCAGACCGGAATACCGGTGTGCTTTATCACCGTTTTGCGCAGCTTCTGGCCGTATTTCAGCAAGTCGGGGGCCAGCAGGTTCATGCCCCGAAAATCCAGAAAGGCCTCGTCAATCGAATAGACCTCTACGCCCGCGGCAAAGTGGCTCAGCACCTGCACCACGCGTCGGCTCATGTCGCCATACAGGGCATAATTGGAGGAGAATACGCGGACCTGGTGCTGCTCCAGCAACGGGCGCACGAGATGGTAAGGCTCGCCCATTTTCAGGCCCAGGGCCTTGGCTTCGTCGGAGCGCGAAATCAGGCAGCCGTCATTGTTGGAAAGCACCACCACGGGCCGGCCTTCCAGTTGCGGCGCAAACACCCGCTCGCAGGAAACATAGAAATTATTGCAGTCGACGAGGGCATACATAGACCTGAATGTGGAGTTGGGCGGGGAAATTCAACCATCTATCGGTTTATAACCATGTGTAGGAACGCGGGACCTACGTTTGTAACGTACCCTAGCAGCGGGGCCGGGCTACTTCCGGCCCCCGCCCGTCCCATTATTACCCAGCGAATGAATAACGTGCGTGACCACGCCCCACACCACCAGCCCCATGTCGCGGCTCACGGCCAGGGGCGGGTAGCGGGCGTTTTCGGCCACCAGCCAAGGCTGGCCGGCGCGCAGCTGCAAGCGTTTGATGGTGTGCTCGCCCTCCACCACGGCCACCACAATGCTGCCGTGGCCAGGGCGCAGGGCGCGGTCCACGGCCACGAGGTCGCCGGGGTGGATGCCGGCCCCGGTCATCGAGTCACCGCTGACGCGGGCCAGGAAAGTAGAGGCCGGATTTCGGAACAAATGCTGCGTCAGGTCGAACGGCGCATCGAGTTGGTCGTCGGCGGGCGAGGGGAAGCCGGCCGGCACCGGGCAACTAAACAACGGCAGCTCCCGAGTGCTAAAAAGAGGAGCAGCGATAAAATCGCAAATAGATGCAAGCATAACAATATTCAGGTGATTTAGCGACAACAGTCCGCACCGCTAATTACTAAATAAATTAGCCAATTGTTTCACCCTACCCTACCCATTACACAACAACCTTCCATTCAAAATTTTACAACCTTCATGGGATAATCATGTTGAACATATGAAATCACCCAACTACTCCTCGAAAAAGCCTAAATAAAATTCTTTCCAAATTTTTTAGTTTACCGTAATAATTGTATCTTTGGGTATGTCAAACGTCAAGCTCCCTACGCCGCTGCCCTTGCAGCAATTTGCCCGTTGCGTGAACGACGCGCAACGTCCGGCCGACTACGTTGGCGACTGGCCCGAGGCCGGCCGCGTGTATGCCGTGCGCGTGTTGCCGCACGTGCGCACCGGCCATCCGCAGGTGCACGTCCTTGGTTTTTATGCCGAGCGTCCCTACGGGGCTTTTGCCGCCCACCGCTTCGAGCAAGTGGCGGACGTATGGTTGAACTAGGCCGCGCCGGCCGTTCGCCCGATGGTTCCATCCCTTAAGACCCCGCTGGCTTCACCGCCGGCGGGGTCGGTTTGTTTTGGGGGGTGGGTTCTGTCACGGATAAAAGAAGACCGTCATGCAGAGCGCAGCGAAGCATCTTGCCCGCAGTCAGTAATCCTTATTGATTGGATTAGTGGTGGCGGGCAAGATGCTTCGCTGCGCTCTGCATGACGGTCTGGAAATCTGTCCAATACCCCGGCTACCGGCCGTAGATGTGGAAAATCCCTTTATCGGAAGGCGTCCAAAGACAAGCGCGCTGGCCACTGGCTTTCAGGGCGTTGTTGGTCCAGGTGTTGCAGGTGTACAAGAAGCTGTAGACGCGGTGAGCTTCGTAGAAAGCATCGTCCTGACCGTAGCTGTGGCCTTTGATATGCTGGGCGTGACCGGCGGCATCAAGCGCGAAGCTGCGCTGGATGTAGGCAATCAGGCGGGCGTACTCGGCGCGGCTGAGATGGAGCGGGATGGTTTCGGGGCCGGGCGCGAGGCTGTGGAAGTAGGTGGTGTGCATGGCCGAGGAGCCCAGCCAGAACGCGGCAACAAAGGCGGTGCTGAACTTGAGGTCGGCCCAGGTGGGCGTGTCGAGGTAAAAGCCTTTATCGCCCCAGCCGAAGGCGATGTAGCGCATGGTGCTGTCCTGCGAGGGAATGTTGGCGATGGGCAGCAGCTGATTCCAGTCAATCTGGTCGGTTTTGATGGGCAGCACGATGTCGGTGTGCACGCCGTTGGTGTGCAGGAACACGGTGACGTCGGCCGGGGCGTTGGGGTCGGTTTTGGCTACCGGAATGGCCGACAGCGCCAGGGCCGAGCCGACGTAGAGCGCTGCCACGCCGATAATGCCGCCAATGGTGTAGCCAGTGAATTTTAGGGTTTTGCGAAGCGTGAGCGACATAGATTGGGGTAAGCGGATTTATTGAGCAACGCCGGAACGCTGGCTGTCGCGGGTGTTCTTCTGCACGGCAATGGCCGCGAACATGCTCAGCAGAAACGACATGGCGTAGAAGCCTTTTTCGCTCAGGGTGAGCGTGGCGTTCCAAAGCCCAACAGTGAGCAGCAGAATGCACAGTACGGTAGAAAACCAGCTCAGGCCGTAATAAATGTTGGTTACAGGGATGCCTTCGAGGCGGTCGCGCACGCTTTTTTGTAGGGAAATGGCCGAAAACAGGCCGTACATGAGCACCGTGAAGTAGTAGCCTTTCTCGTTCAGGGGCATGGCGGCGTTCCAGAGGCCGATGATGAAGGCGGCCAGGCCGGCCAGCAGGGCTACCCAGGAAGCGGCGATAAAGGCGTTGGACGGTTGCGGTTGGGGGTTCATGCTTGTGTGGAAATGGTTGAGTTTAACGCCGCCAAGTACGGCAAAAATCGGATAGGCCACGGGCCGGGGCAACCGGCGGCGGCCTGTACTTTTGTCCGGCTGCCGCCGTCTGCGGCGGCCCCTCCCCTCGCTTTCCATGTGGACTTCAACCTCCGAGCGGCTGGCCGCCCTCGATGCCGAATGGCGGCAGCCCACGGCCCGCTTTCGCAACTTCCCGCTCATTGCCCGCTACCACGCGGCAGTGCCCGCCGAACCTGCTTACCACCGGCTCGACCAGCAAACCTGGACCGACCTGAACGGCGACGAGCTGTTCACGCTGCTCGACGGCACCGTGAGCCGCGTGGGCCAGCAGTGCCTCTACCACCGCCTGCGCAGCCCGCTGGATGATGCGACGGCCCTGCGGGAGTTCGACGAAGCGGCCGGGTTCTTCGCTGCCCGGCCCACCGAGCGCGGCCGGGTGCAGCTGGCCCTCAGCCGTCTCACCTCCACCGCCGCCTACTACCTGGCCGACCTGCTGGCCGGCGAGCCCCTGCCCGAGCTGCCCTGGGCGGCGGCGGCCCCAGCGCTGGTGCTGCTGCTGCTGGCCACGGTTGTGGGCGGCTTCTGGGCGCCGGCGCTATGGCTGCTCACGGGAGGGCAGCTGCTGGTGCACACGGTATTGCACATCTGGAGCCGGGCGCGGGTGGTGGCCGGCGTGCGGCCCATGCTGCAGCTGGGCAGCCTCTATCGCACCGGGCTCGATTTAAGCCGCCTGGGCCTGCCGCTGCCTGCGCTAAGCGGACTGGCCGCGCCGCTGGGCCGGCTGGGCTCGCTCGTGAAAAAGGTGGCCTTTTTGCAGTTCGAGGGCCAGCTGCAATCCGACCTGGCCGCCCTGCCGTGGCTGATATTGGAATACATCAAGATTGTGCTGCTGCTCGATTTCATCGTGTACCACCGCTGCCGACGCGACGTGGAGCAACACGCCGACGCCATCCGGGCCGTGTACGAGGCCGTGGGCTACGCCGATTGCGCGGTGGCGGTATCCGGCTTCCGGGCAAGATTCTTACACTGCGTGCCGGTTTTTACAACCGAAGAAACCGGCTTGCACCTCACGGCGGCTTACAACCCGCTGGTGCCCGGCTGCGTGCCCAACGACCTGGTCGTGACCGAGGCCAGCGTGCTGCTCACGGGCTCGAATATGTCGGGCAAAACCACGTTCATGCGCACCATTGGGCTCAATACGCTACTGGCCCAGACCATTGCCACCTGCCCGGCGGCGGCTTACGCGGCCCCGTTCCGGCGGGTGGTGTCCAGCATCAACCTGGCCGATAACCTGCCCGAGGGCAAGAGCTATTATTTTGCCGAGGCTGAGGCGGTGCTGGGCTTTATTCAGCAGGCGGAGACGGGCGGCTACCTGTTTATTCTCGATGAGCTGTTCAAGGGCACCAATACGGTGGAGCGCATTGCGGCCACACAGGCGGTGCTGGCGCACCTGCAAGCCCACAGCCTGGTGGTGGCCTCCACGCACGATGGCGAGTTGGGTGCGCTCCTCGCCCCGGCCTTCACCGAATACCACTTCTCCGAAACCGTGACCGAAACCGACTGGTACTTCGACTACCAGCTCAAGCCCGGCCCGCTCACTACCCGCAACGCCATCCGGCTGCTGGCGCGGGCGGGCTACCCGGCCAGCATCGTGCAGCAAGCCCTGGCCCTGAGCCGCACGCTGGATGCCGCCGGATGAGCACATTACGCACTCATTCGACCCAAACGGCAACTTTTCCGGCTTCGCCAACGAACACCGGGCATATGCATTTTTCTGTCATCACCCCCACTCACCAGCGCCGGGAGCTGCTGCCCGAGGCCGTGGCCAGCGTGCGTGCCAGCATCAGCGCCCCGCTCGACTTCACTTTTGAGCACCTGATTTACGACAGCGGCTCGCGCGACGGCACGGCCGCCTACCTGCGCGAAGCCGCCGCCCAGCCCGGCCCGCCGTTGCGCCACTGGCACTCGCCCGGCCGCCAGCTGGCCGGCGCGGCCCGCAACCTCCTCATCGCGGAAGCCACACCCGATGCCTGGATTGTGCCGCTGGATGATGACGATATCATGCTCCAGCGCACGCTGCATAATTATGCCGCCCAAATTAAGGCCCACCCCGGCCGGCCGTGGTTTGTGGCCGATTTCCTGCGGGTGGACGAAACCGGCCGCTACCTGCCCAACGAGGATTACTACGCCTGGCAGTTTGAGTCACCAACAGCCATGCTCCACGCCATTTTTCGGGCCGAGCATTTCATTCAGGGCAACGTGTGCTACAGCCGGGCTTTTGTGGACAAAGTGGGCGGCTACGACGGCGAGTTGAAGATGGCCGAGGACCTCGACCTCTACGTGCGCTTTCTGCTGGCCGGGCAGCTGCCGGTGGTGTGCCCACACATCAGCCACCTGCACCGCTTCCACGCCCGCAACGTGAGCATTGGGGTGGATGCGGAGACGCACAACGCTGATTTGCGGGTGATTTATCAGAAATACGCCAAACAGCTAAAAGCCTTGGGCGTGGCCGAACCAGGGAAGTAGCATACGCCTTATTTTTGGGCTTTTGCCCGCCCCATGGCCGCCCCCGAAACCGCCGCAGAAGAAGAAGTGTACGCCATCCCGGCTGCGTACCGGAAGATGGAAAACACCCACATTCTGTTCTGGCTGCTGAAGGACATTGCCTGGTGCATGGTGTGGCGGCCCCTGGGCCTGCTCATGGTGCTGCCCACGCTGGGCATTGCCCTGGTCATTGCCTGGCGCACCCGCGCCTACACCTCGGAGCTGGCCCACAACCTGGCCATCGTGTTCTGGATTACGGCCAACTCTTACTGGATGACCAGCGAATTTTTCGGGTTCGATACTGTGCAGGTGGCCCCGCACGTCACGGGCAAGCACCTGGCGCTGGTGCCGTTTCTCATCGGGCTAGGCATTCTGCTGTACTATTACCTCGTGCAGAAGCCGCGCGAAGGGCGTGCCGACCAAGTAGCCACGCTTTAGCTTCGACCCCGAAACTATGACTTCCGACGACGAACAGCAAGCCCGTATCGAGCTCCGCGCCTGGCAGCTGAAAATGCAGCGGGCACCCTCGTTTCTCAACAACTTTGCCCGGCGCGTGCAGGTGCGGCTCAATGCTTTCCTACCCGAAAAGGTGCACCAGGCCATCACATCTGCCATCAAGCAAATGGTGCGCGGCGTGCTCTTCGGCTCGCAGCACACCACCGGCAAGGTGCTGGCCAATGCCACGTTCGCGCAGCGCGAAACCGCTGTGCGCGGCCAGATTCGCAACTACCGGACCATGGCCACCGCCGAAGGGGCCATGACCGGCGCGGGCGGCTTCCTGCTCGGCCTCGCCGATTTCCCGCTGCTACTCGGCCTTAAGCTCAAACTGCTGTTCGACGTGGCCGCCGCCTACGGCTACGACGTGCACGACTACACCGAGCGCCTCTACCTGCTCTACGTGTTCCAGCTGGCCTTCAGCAGCCAGCACACCCGCAACGCCACCTACCACCGCCTCGCCGACTGGGATGCCTACCGCCTCACCCTGCCCCTGAACCCGGAAGAATTCTACTGGCGCACCTTCCAGCAGGAATACCGCGACTACATCGACCTCGCCAAAATGGCCCAGCTCCTGCCCTTCGTGGGGGCGGCCGTGGGGGCCGTGGCCAACTACAAGCTCATCGAGCAGCTGGGCGAAACTGCCAAGAACTGCTACCGGATGCGGTACTTCGCGGCCGAAAGCTTGCAGTCGCGGCCCCTGCCCCCACGCTTGCCATAGCGCCACGGATGCTTACCGCCCCGGCCGCCGGGCCCACCAGCTCCGCTGCGGTGCTTGTCGGCTCGGCAGACACCCATGTCACCCCGGCCGCTAGGCATGTCAACTCCGCTGCTATCATTGCCAGCCCGGCTAAGGTCTTCGCGGCTACGGCAGCAATGCTTGCCACCTCGACAACATGATATGACGTCACGGCAGACATCATTACCACCCCGGCAGCATTATTAACGGCCCGTGCTACATGACATGACGTCATGAACAGCATCATAATGGGCCGTTCATTTAGTGTTGCATTGCAATCGACTCCCCGCGGGCAAGCATCTGCCACGCGCACTAGAGGGAAATGACCTGACCTCAATACAAAACGGCCGCCCCAGTTTCCTGAGGCGGCCGTTGCAACTTAAGCTACTGGCTGACGGGAATTACACCGCCTGCCCGGCTTCTTTCAAGCGAATCAAATTCAGGGCCGAGCCGGCTTTGAACCACTCAATCTGCCCTTCGTTGTAGGTGTGGTTGAGGGTGATGAGGTCGGTGTCGCCATCGGTGTGGTGCAGGCGGGCCTGCAGGGGCTTGCCTTCCTGGAAATCCGTCAGGCCGAGGATGTCGATGGTGTCGCCTTCCTCAATCAGGTCGTAATCGGCCTTGTTGGCGAAGGTGAGGCCGAGCATGCCCTGCTTTTTCAGGTTGGTTTCGTGAATGCGGGCGAAGCTCTTCACAATCACGGCGCGCACGCCGAGGTGGCGGGGCTCCATGGCGGCGTGCTCACGCGAGCTGCCTTCGCCGTAGTTCTCGTCACCAATTACCACGGTGCCGATGCCGGCGCTCTTGTATGCGCGGGCCGACTGCGGCACGGTGGTGTAGCCATCGCCCTGCACCGCGAAGTTGCGCACCGAGTTGGCCTCGCCGTTGAAGGCGTTGGTGGCTCCGATGAGCATGTTGTTCGAGATGTTATCGAGGTGGCCGCGGTATTTCAACCACGGGCCGGCCATCGAAATGTGGTCCGTCGTGCATTTACCCTGGGCTTTGATGAGCAGACGCAGGCCCATCAAATCAGTACCTTCCCAAGCCTTGAAGGGCTGGAGCAACTCCAGACGGTCGGAGGTTTCGCTCACCAGCACCTGCACGCCCGAGCCATCGGCGGCGGGAGCCTGGAAACCGGCATCTTCCACGGCGAAGCCCTGCGGGGGCATTTCCACGCCCTGGGGCTCATCCAGTTTCACGGGGCCGTTTTTGCCAGGCAGCGTGTCGGTGAGGGGGTTGAAAGTCAAATCACCAGCAATGGCGAAAGCCGTCACGATTTCGGGCGAGGCCACGAAGGCGTGGGTGTTCGGGTTGCCGTCGTTGCGCTTGGCGAAGTTGCGGTTGAAGCTCGTGATGATGGAGTTCTTGCGCTTGGGGTCGTCGGTGTGGCGGGCCCACTGGCCGATGCACGGGCCGCAGGCATTGGCCAGCACCACGCCGCCCATGTCGGCAAAGGTGTCGAGGAGGCCGTCGCGGGCCACCGTGTAGCGCACCAGCTCCGAGCCGGGCGTAATGGTGAACTCGGCGTTCACGGTCAGGCCTTTCTCCACCGCCTGCTTGGCGATGCTGGCGGCGCGGGTGATGTCTTCATAGGAAGAGTTGGTGCACGAGCCAATCAGGCCGACTTCCAGCTTCTCGGGCCAGCCGTGCTCTTTCACGGCAGCGGCGAACTCCGAAATGGGCCAGGCGGCGTCCGGCGTGAACGGGCCGTTCACGTAGGGCTCCAGCGTGTTGAGGTCGATTTCGATGAGCTGGTCGTAGTATTTCTCGGGCTGGGTGTACACCTCGTCGTCGGCGCGCAGGTGCTGGCGCACGGCGGCGGCGGCATCCGCGATTTCGGCACGGCCGGTGCCGCGCAGGTAGTCGCCCATTTTCTCGTCATAGGAGAACACCGACGTGGTCGCGCCGATTTCAGCGCCCATGTTGCAGATGGTGCCTTTGCCGGTGGCGCTCAGCGCCTCCGCGCCATCGCCGAAGTACTCGATGATGGCCCCGGTGCCGCCCTTCACGGTCAGGATGCCGGCTACTTTCAGAATCACGTCTTTGGCCGAAGTCCAGCCGCTCATCTTGCCGGTCAGCTTCACGCCGATGACTTTCGGGAATTTCAATTCCCAGGCCATGCCGGCCATTACGTCCACCGCGTCGGCACCGCCCACGCCGATGGCAATCATGCCCAGGCCGCCCGCGTTGGGGGTGTGCGAGTCGGTACCAATCATCATGCCGCCGGGGAAGGCGTAGTTTTCCAGCACTACCTGGTGGATGATGCCCGCGCCGGGCTTCCAGAAGCCGATGCCATATTTATTGGAAACCGAGGCCAGGAAGTCGTACACTTCCTTGTTCTCGGTGTTGGCTTCGGCAAGGTCAGCCGTAGCGCCGTCTTTAGCCTGGATAAGGTGGTCGCAGTGTACCGTGGAGGGCACAGCGGCCGTGGGCTTGCCGGCCTGCATGAACTGGAGCAGCGCCATTTGGGCGGTGGCATCCTGCATGGCCACGCGGTCGGGGGCGAAATCGACGTAGGAAACGCCGCGCTCGTAGGCCTGCTTTACTTCGCCGCCGTAGAGGTGGGCGTAGAGGATTTTCTCGGTGAGGGTGAGCGGGCGCGCCACGGCGGCGCGGGCCGCCTCGATGCGGGAACCCATGCCGGCGTACACCGTGCGAATCATTTCCAGGTCGAAAGCCATAGGATGCGTGTTATTATAAGTGTGGTTGCGCAAATGTAGCACTCACGGCAAGTTGGACCTAGCCCAAATGCACAGATGCGGGTTTGCATAGGGTTAACGTGGGTTTTTGGGGTTACGTTCGGATGAGCTTAACCCGCAGCGGGCGCATCAGGCTTGCGCAGATGACGCAGAGGCAGGCGGCAACCTATTGGCAGGGTTAGCGGTTTGTGGAGCTTGCCTTTGCATTTTTGCGCTTACTTATGAATAACAATCTTCTCTGCCTAATGGCTACGGCCGCGCTAGGCCTGGGCCTTGCTGGCTGCTCTTCCAACACCTCTACTTCCGAAACGGCCGCTACCGGCGGCGCGGCGGCCCCGGTGCTCACGCCCGGCCCGTGGCGCGGCGTGCTGGCCACGCAGGGCCAGGAAATCCCGTTTTTGTTTGAGGTGAAAACCGAAGCCGGGCAGCCGGTGGTCTACCTCATTAATAAAGGCCTGAACGGCGAGGAGCGGCTGCGTTGCGAGGATATCAAATCGGCCGGCGACTCGACGACGATAAGAATGCACGCCTTTGATGCAGCGCTGGTGGTGCGGGCCAATGGCTCGGATAAGCTGAAAGGCACTTGGGTGAAATACGACTCGAAAACGCCGTACCGCGTGCCAATGACGGCCACGGCCGGCGCGCAGGAGCTGTTCTCGGCCTCTGAAAAGGCTGAGCAAATTGGCAGCTTTGGGGGTACTTGGCGGGCTACTTTCCGCGACGATAGCGGCGAGAGTTACCCGGCCACGGGCGTTTTCGTTCAGCATCGCAACCGCCTCACGGGCACCTTCCTCACCACCACCGGCGACTACCGTTACCTCAGCGGCGTAGTGACTGGGCAGAAAATGGCCGTAAGCACGTTTGACGGCAGCCACGCCTTCCTGTTCACGGCCCAAAACGGGCCGAAGGAGCCCATAGACATCACCAAAGAATACGCCCCCAACACGCTGTTCGGTGACTTCTACTCCGGCAAATCCGGCCACGAAACCTGGACGGCCGTGCCCGACCCCAAGGCCAAGCTGCCTGACGCCGACACCCTCGCCTACCTCAAAAAGGGCGAAAGCCGGCTGAATTTCAAGTTCCCAAATGCAATTGAGGGCAGCTCTATCTCCCCCACCGATGCCAAATACCGGGGCAAGGTAGTAGTGCTGCAAATCCTGGGCACGTGGTGCCCCAACTGCATGGACGAAACCAATTTCCTGGCCCCGTGGTACGAGAAAAACAAAGCCCGCGGCGTGGAAATCATCGGCCTGGGCTACGAGCGCAAGCCCGAATACGCGGTATCAGCCGCCAAGCTGCGCAGCATGCGCGAGCGGTTCCACATGGGCTACGACGTGGCTTTTGCGGGTGTGGCCGATAAGGATTCGGTGGCGAAATCGCTGCCGCAGCTGGCAAAATTCCTGGCTTTCCCGACCACTATTTTCCTCGACAAAAAAGGCAATGTGCGGAAGATTCATACCGGCTTCTCGGGGCCGGGCACGGGCAAGTATTATCAGGAGGAAATCGACGGCTTCAATAAGACCGTGGATAAGCTGCTGAAAGAGTAGACTGGAGCGGTAGAGTTAGCGCCTAACCAAATAGGGCTTTTCATTCCGACGGAGGAGGAATCTGGATACAGTTTTCAGATTCCTCCTCCGTCGGAATGAAAAGCCCTATTTTAATGCGTGGCCGAGGACAACTAGGCGGCATTGCGTAGTATATTGTGATATGCTATTATTCTTCCACCCGCCGCCTGGCACGGCGGGCGGAAGAGGCGGTAATTTCCCCTCACCTCACTCATTCCGGCCATGAAGAACATCCTGGTTTGCACCGATTTTTCACCCGAAGCCCACAACGCTTTTGAGGTAGCCTTGCAGTTGGCCAAGCGCACGGGTGGCCGCATCATGCTGCTGCACGTGCTGGAAGAAGCCGAGGGCGTATCGGGTGGTTTCAGTACGATGGGCTCGTCGGCGGGCGGCCACAGCGTCGACCGGATTTTCACCATTAAGCTGCTGGAAAC
The DNA here is from genome assembly GCF_038448715.1 of Hymenobacter segetis. Lineage (GTDB taxonomy): Bacteria > Bacteroidota > Bacteroidia > Cytophagales > Hymenobacteraceae > Hymenobacter > Hymenobacter segetis. The sequence goes on from NZ_JBCEVZ010000010.1 coordinate 71,535, forward strand.
GACCAAGCGGCGGATGCACCTGCTGCGCGATGAAGCGGCCATGCTGGCTCCCGAAGTGCCGGTGCAGGACGAGGTGGAAATTGCCCGCGTCGGCGACGGAATTCTGCACGCCATCAACCGCGACCACCCCGACCTGGTGGTGCTGGGCGCGCGCGGCCACGGCGCGGTAGAGCATTTTTTCGTGAGTTCCACCACCGAGCGCCTTATTCGAATGGCCCCCTGCCCAGTGCTCACGGTGAAGCACCCGCACACCGATTTCGACGTGCAGAACATCGTGTTTCCGTCTGATTTTTCGGCCGATGCCGCCAGCGCCCTGGAAGGCCTGCGCCAGGTGCAGGCCGATTTCCCCAACGCCACGCTGCATCTGCTACACGTAGCGGCCGGCGGCAGCGGCCATGTCGCCCAGCAGCAAATGCAGGCCTTCGCCCAGCAACACCACCTGCTCAACTGCCAGACGGCCGAGGTGGATGCGGAGCGCACCAGCGTCGGCATCGAAGAATACGCCCAGAATGTGGGGGCTGACATGGTGGTCATTCCCACCCACGCCCGCTCGGGCCTGAGCCGCTTCCTGCGCACCAGCATTGCCGAAACCGTGGCCACCCACGCTTTCCCGCCGGTGCTGACGTACCATCTGGCGGCGTAGGAGCCGGCGGCTTAGCCGTTCAGAACGCTTTACCAGAACGTCATGCTGAGCGCAGCCGAAGCATCTCTACTGAGGAAGTAATCAGTTACTCTCGCGGTAGAGATGCTTCGGCTGCGCTCAGCATGACGTTCTGAATTAGGGCTGTTCTAAAACCTAAACCCCTCACCTACCCCCGCACCCGCAGCCGGACCTGAAAATCGTGCTTCGGCCGCAGGGTGATGAGCGGCTGCACCGTCACCGGCGGCTGGCCAGCCACCCATTCAATATCGAACTGCCGCAGCAGCTCCAGCGTCACGAGTTGCATTTCGGTGAGGGCGAACTGCATCCCGATGCACAGGCGCGGCCCGCCGCCGAAGGGCACGTAGGCGTTGGCCTGCACCGGCCTCGCCGCGCCGGGCGCAAAACGACCAGGCCGGAATTCCTCGGGTGCGGGCCAGTATTTCGCATCATGGTGGAGGCCGTGGAAGTAGAGCGAAAACAGCGTGCCTTTGGGGATTCGCAAGCCGTTGTATTCGTCATCGGCCAGGGCTACACGGTCCACCATCCAGGCGGGCGGATAGAGGCGCATGGCTTCCTGCACAGCATTCAGGGCGGTGCCGAGACGTGGGAGGTCCTCAAATGCGGGGACGCGGCCGGCCAGCACAGCGGCCATTTCCTGCTGAATGACCACGGCCTCGGCCGGGTGGTGGGCCAGCAGGTAAGTGAGCCAGGTGAGAGCGTTGGCGCTGGTTTCGTGGCCGGCCACGAGCAGGATGAGGGATTCGTCGATGAGGCGGTCCGTCGGCATGGGCTCGCCGGTATCCTCGTAGCGCACGTCGAGCAGCATTTGCAGCAGGTCGTCGGGCGGGGTGGCGTTGGGATTCGCGTTGGCCTGCTGGCGCTTGGTGATGAGGCCGCCCAGCAGCGCGCGCAGCTCGGCGGCCAGCGCATCGTGGTAGTCAAACCGCCCGCGCAGCCGGAACCACGGCTTGAGGTAGGGCTGCCGAACGGAACGCACGAAAAACGCCTGAATCTCGGTAATCAGCCCCGCCAGCCGGTCCAACTCGGCCTCCGGGAAATTGGTACTGAACACCGAGCGAGCGATGATGCGGAAGGTGAGGCGCGTCATAAGCTCGTGCACGGCCACGGTGGCAGCACCGTCCGCGCCCATGGCCTGCGCCACCAGCGGGGCCAGCGTTTCGGCCGTTATTTCCTGCATCAGGCCAGTGAGGCCCGCCACCCGCTGCCGGTGGAAACCGGGCTGAATGAGCCGGCGCTGCCGCAGCCAGTCGGGACCGTCGTTGGTTAGCAGGCCGTGGCCGATATAGCGCGAAAAGCTCCGCGTGAATTTCGACTTGGCGTAGTTCCGGTTGTTTTTCTGCAACACGTGCTGAATCAGGCCGGGGTCGCGGGTGAGAATGCTTTTTTCCACGCCACCGATGAACAGCTCCACCGTGTCGCCGTAGTGCGCCAGCGTATCATTCAGCACCGGCAGCGGGTCTTTGGCCAGCGCAAATGAGCGCAACAGGGAGCGCCAGCGCGGCAACCGGGGCAGCCGAAACGCATTTTCCGAATCCTTCTCAACAACCGGTAGCTCGCTCATGGCACGGGGCCGCACTTGGATGCAGCTCCCAAAAATAATCCGACGGCGGCGGGAAGCTCATCTTTTTTCAAACCAGCCGCGTACAGCCAGATAAGGCCACGCGCCAGCACACTTTCTTTCTCCAAACTTCCCGCTCTTTATGTGGATTCACCAGCAACCCAACGCCCCCGCCCCGCTCGCCGACCTGCAAGGCCGTACCGTCGGCCTCAAGTTTGAGTGCAACAAGTGCCACACCGAAGTCTTCACCGACCTCATCGGTGTGCCCGCCCCCAACGACCAGGCCGACTCGCCCGCCCACGCCGACAATCACGAAATCGAGGAAATAAAGTGCCCCGGCTGCGACATGACCCACACCCTGGAAGTCGACAGCACTTTCGATGGCGTCACGTTCAAAGTGAGTGATGTGAAGCCGGGCAGCGTGAGCTATCAGGTGTCGAAGTAAGGACCACGGATTCGCTCGGATTCGCTCGGATTTCCCGGATTTTGTAGTCGACTGCTGATTTCAGTCAATGACATTTTCAGAACAAAAAAGCCTCTCATGCGAGAGGCTTTTTTTATGATTTAGATTTGAAAATCCGGAAATAAATTCGACTACAAAATTCGTGAAATCCGAGCGAATCCGTGGTCCTATTTCTCGCGCTCAATCGTGTAATTAATCAACCCTTCCAACGACGTGCGGCTGGGCGATTCCGGGAAGGTGTGCAGGATGGCGAGGGCCTCGTCGCGGTAGCGTTTCATGGTTTGCACGGCGTAGTCCAGGCCGCCCGATTTTTTCACGAATTCAATTACCTGCTGCACCCGGTCGCGGTGACCGTCGTTGTTTTTTACGTTAAAAATAACTTTGCGCTTTTCCAGCCACGAAGCCTGTTGCAGGGCATAAATGAGCGGAAGCGTCATCTTCTTTTCTTTAATATCAATGCCCACAGGCTTGCCGATTTCGGCGGTGCCGTAATCGAATAAATCGTCTTTAATCTGAAAGGCAATTCCGACTTTTTCACCGAATAATCGGGCGCGTTCGATGACCTCTTTATCAGCGCCAACGGAGGCCGCGCCCACGGCCGTGCAGGAGGCAATTAGGGATGCCGTTTTTTGCCGGATAATGTCGAAATAAACGTCTTCGGTGATGTCTAATTTGCGGGCTTTTTCGATTTGCAATAATTCGCCTTCGCTCAATTCGCGCACGGCGTTGCTCACGATTTTCAGCAGGTCGAAATCGTCGTTTTCGAGGGCTAATAGCAGGCCGCGCGAGAGCAGGTAATCACCGACTAAAACGGCGATTTTATTTTTCCAGAGCGCGTTGATGGAGAAGAAGCCGCGCCGGTAGTTGCTCTCGTCTACCACGTCGTCGTGCACGAGGGTGGCAGTGTGCAGCAGCTCGATGAGGGCGGCCCCGCGGAAGCTGGCGTCGGGCAGTGGGTCGCCGGTGGCGGGCTCGGGGCGGGTGGCGCGGGCCGTGAGAAACACGAACATGGGCCGGATTTGCTTGCCCTTGCGCTTCACGATGTAGCCCATTATCTTGTCGAGCAGCAGCGCTTTGGTGCGCATCGACTGGCGGAATTTGTGCTCAAACTCTTCCATTTCGGCCGCGATGGGGGCCTGAATCTGGTCGAGGGACAAGGGGGAGTATTGGGGCATTGCGGCGACAATGATACGGCAGAACGGCGGAGAGAACACCTAGGAAGCGCCAACCTTTTGGGCCGGCTACGAATTATAACCGCAGCGGCGGCCAATTGGCTGCGCTTCGCTCCTACCTTCGCCATATGCTCACTCACGCCTCCTTCCTGCTCTCGGGCGCTGCCCACGGCCGGCCCTTCGAGGCCGATGCCACCTACTACGCCACCGGCCATCCCAAGCCCGTGCTGCTGTTCGTGCACGGCTTCAAGGGGTTTAAGGACTGGGGGCACTTCCCGCTACTGGCCGATTATTTCGCGGAGCAGGGCTTCGTGTTTGTGAAGCTGAACCTGTCGCACAACGGCATCGTGGTGGGCGGCACCGGCGATTTGGAGGATTTGGATGCCTTCGGGCGCAATAATTTCAGTATTGAGCTTGATGACATCGGGCAGGTAATCGATGCGCTTTTTACGCCCGGGGCCACGCCCGTGCCGGCTGCCGAGATGGATTTGCAGCGGTTTTTCCTGGCCGGCCATAGCCGGGGCGGCGGCCTGGCACTGCTGAAAGCCGCCGAAGACCCGCGCGTGCGGGCCGTGGCGACGTGGGCCGCCATTGCCGAAGTGCACCCGCAGTGGCCGCAGTCGGTGTTTGACGAGTGGCAGCGCACGGGCGTGCTACACGTGCCCAACACCCGCACCGGCGTGGAACTGCCCATGCACTACCAGATTGTGGAGAACTACCACGCCAACCGCCCGCGCCTCGATATTCCACACAACGTGCGCCGCAAGCTGAAGCAGCCGCTGCTCATCATCCACGGCGACCAGGATGAGACGGTGTCGGTGGATGCGGCCCACAAGCTGCACCAGCTCAAGCCCAATGCCGAGCTGCTGCTGGTGCCGGACGCCACGCACATGTTTGGCGGCGCGCACCCCTGGCCCGAGACGGAATTGCCCGCGCCCGCCCGGCACGTTGCGGAGGTGACGGCAGCCTTTTTCAAGCGGCAGAAATGAGTGATGCCCCCGTGTTGGCCTACCTGCTGCTGGGCTCGAACCTGGGCGACCGCGCCGCGCTGCTGGCGCAGGCCCGCGCCCGGCTGGCCGCAACTGCGGGTGAAATTGTAGCCGAATCCGGGATTTATGAAACGGCCGCCTGGGGGCGCGAAGACCAGCCGGCATTTTTGAATCAGGCGCTGGCATTGCGCACGGTTTTATCGCCCGAGGAATTGCTGGCTACCTGCTTGGCCACGGAACAAGCCGCCGGCCGTGAGCGGCGCGAACAATGGGGCAGCCGCACACTGGATGTTGACATCTTGTTTTTCGGGCCGAAAATCATTGCTACGCCGACGCTGAGCGTGCCGCACCCGCGCCTGGCCGAGCGCCGGTTTGCACTGGTGCCGCTGGCCGAAATCGCTGGTTCGCTGGTTCATCCGCAATTGGGCGAAACAGTGGCCTCGCTACTCGCCCGCTGCCCCGACCCCTTGCCCGTGCGGCCCTGGCCCGGCGAATGAGTCGACCGGCATTGGCGGCACCCGGCGCAGCTCCTGCGCTACGTGCCCTACTCGCACCGCCGCGCCCAGCAGCCAGACGGCCAGCAGTCCCGCTCCCAGCCAGTGCGGAGCCCGGGCCGGCCACGCCGCCAGCACCAGCACCACCACGGGCGCAAACAGCACGCTGGCGTATCGCTCGGCATCGTGAATGCCGGCGGCGCTCTGGGCAAACACCGTGAGGGCCGCCACCAGGACTACCAAGGCTACACTGGCGCTCCATAGCGTTTGCAGCATCAGCTGAAGGCGGAAATCCGGTTCAGCTTGTGAGTTAGAAAGCGTTGTTGAAGTAGCTTCTGGAAGAGCTTCAGGAGCATAAGCAGCAGCTGTTTCAGCCGAGGTAGACTTATGACGCGGCCACAGCAGACAACCGATTATCAACAGCCCAGCAGCCCACGCAAATTCCGGCAGCAGAGTTCGGCCCGAAACAGGCAGCGGCAGCAGCCAGCGCCCCAGCACGAAGCCATAATCAGCGGCTGAACTTAGCAATTGTCCCCAACCCCGGCCGGGGTGGTAGCGACTGGGGCCGGCCACCAGCAGCGCATACCACTGCCACAGTACGCCCGCCAAGCCACTTATCAGCAGGTGTAAAAAAAGCCTTGTCCGGCCACGGGCTGAAAGCCTGCGCCACCCGCCCACCAGCAGCCCCGCCCCTACTCCGGCCAGCAGAAAAAGCCCCAAAGTGCGCTGCAAAGGCAACAAAATTCCAACAGCCGTGAGCACACCCCACCACTGCCAGCGGGCCGTGTGCAGCCATTGCCACATCGCCACCGCATACGCCGCAAACAGCAGCAGAAAAACGCTTTCGGCCCACACGAATTTACTCACCAGCAGCCACGGCGTGTTCAGCGCCAGCAGGATGGGCAACGCCAGCGCCCGGCCGGCCGGCAGCAGCCGCCGGCCCAGCCAGCTCCACAGCAGCAGGCTGACCAGCAGGCACGCGCCGTGCAAAAGCCGCACACACGCCAGCGAGCTGCAGGCGCTCAGCAGCAGCGGGAACAGCGGCGGCCAGTAGCGGTACGGCGTGCCGTCGGGGTTGAGCAGGTGGCCGGTTTCGCGTAGCGTGTGGGCGGCGTAGAGGTAGTAGCGCGAGTCACCGGTGCTGGCCAGGCCGGGCGCGGTGGCGTAGGCAAACAGCGCCAACTGCAACAGCCCGGCCGCCAGCAGCAGCCCCGCGAAGGGCCACCGGTAGCGCCGGGCTGCGGCAGAATCAGAGGGAAAAGTTTGGACCATCGGAAGCGGAATGTAGCGCGAACTTTTAGCTCGTGCCCCCGCGCCGTTAGAATCGTTCGGGTTTCGTTCGGGGGCGCGAACTGAAAGTCCGCGCTACGGCTAGAAGCTTCCTACCGTGGCCGTGGGCACAATTTTCTTCACCAGGCCTTGCAGCACCTTGCCGGGGCCGCATTCCACGAAGTCGGTGGCACCGTCGGCGGCCATGCGCTGCACCAGCTGCGTCCAGCGCACGGGGGCGGTGAGCTGGGCCAGCAGGTTGGCTTTGATTTCGGCCGGGTCGGTGTGGGGCAGCGCGTCCACGTTCTGGTACACGGGGCAGCGGGCGGGGCTGAATGTGGTTTTTTCGATGGCTTCGGCTAGGGCAGCGGCGGCGCTTTGCATCAGGGGCGAGTGGAAGGCGCCGCCCACGGGCAGCGGCAGGGCGCGCTTGGCCCCGGCAGCTTTCAGGGCTTCGCAGGCCTGGGCCACGCCTTCGGCCGAGCCGGAAATGACGAGCTGGCCGGGGCAGTTGTAGTTGGCGGCTACTACCACGTTGCCGGCTTCCATGATTTCCTGGCAGATGCGCTCCACCGTGGCATCGTCGAGGCCAAGGATGGCGGCCATGGTGCCGGGCTGCTCCTCGCAGGCGGCTTGCATGGCCTGGGCGCGGCGGGATACGAGCGGCAGCGCGTCTTCAAATTTCAATACGCCGGCGGCTACCAGGGCCGAGAATTCGCCCAGCGAATGGCCCGCCGTGCTGGCCGGCTGGAAATCGGGCCGCGCCACAAACTGCGCCACCGAATGCACGAAAATGGCGGGCTGGGTAACGTCGGTGCGGCGCAGGTCCTCCTCGGAGCCGCTGAACATGATGTCGGTAAGGCTGAAGCCCAGGATGTCGTTGGCGCGGGTGAGCAGGGCGCGGGCGTCGAGGTTCTGGTCGAACAGCTCGCGGGCCATGCCGGGAAACTGGCTGCCCTGGCCGGGAAATAGCACGGATTGAGTCGGATTCATCGGAAGTCGCGGATTGGTGGTTTTCGGGTGGTGGGAATTGGCAAATGATGGCCGGCCGCTCCTTCAGAAGCGGCAAAGCGGGCGCAAGCTGCACAAAAAGCCGCATTGCCCAAAAAAAAGCGGAGCCGACCTAATGGTCGGCTCCGCTTCAGGGCGAGTTATGAATCAGCCTAAATCCGTGATTAGCGGACGATTTCGACCCAGCCCTTGTAGGTGCGTTTGGTGTTGGCAAAGTCGGCAAACTCCACCTCGACTAGGTAGAAATACACGCCGCCCACGTTTTTCACCTTCGTGTTGGCTTCGCCCGTGGGACCGCCGCCATCCCAGTTGATGAGGATGGGGTCGTCGGCCGTGGTGGTGTTCTCGAATACTTTAGTGCCCCAGCGGTTGAAGGCCTGGAAGTGTACGCGCCGCACCGGGCTACTGTTTTTGGGCCGGAACTGGTCGTTGGAGCCGTCGCCGTTGGGCGTGAAAATATTGGGCAGCTTAAAGAATACACAATTGTCCTGGCAGACCACGTTGCTCGTGTCGCTCAACGCGCCGCTGCTGGCTACAGCCTGAATGGCGTAGCAGCCGCCCGAAAAGGCCAGGTTGCCGTGCACGTAGCTGGTGGTGGTGGTCGTGCCCAGCAGCGTGAAGCGCCCCGTGGGCGTAGGCCGGTAGAATACCTTGTAGCTCACCGGGGCCACGTCGCAGCCGGCCGGCGTGTTGCCCACCGTCCAGCGCAGGCGGTTGCTGTATTTTTCATTCTGGCGCGGGAATTCGGGCAGATTGGCCAGGCTGTCGCAGTTGGTGGCCAGCGGCCTGAGCACCGGCGTGCAGGGCGGCGAGATGAGCGTGAGGCAGCGTTCCTGGCTGCGGTTCAGCAGCGAGCTCAGGAAGGTGAAGCCAGCGTAGCGCCCGTTCGTTTCCACGTAGTAGCAGTAGTCCTGGCCTTTCACCAGCGCGGGGTCGCGGTCGGCGTAGGTGCCGCCGGCGGCCGTGGAAGTGGCCGTGCCGATGCGCACGTAGGCCCCGGTATTGCCGTTGCGGCGGTAGATGGTGGTAGGCTGCGCGGCGTTGTCCCAAGGCACATTAAAGGTCCAGTTCACCGTGATGGCCGAGGCGGCCACGTTGGCGGGCAGCGCACTCACGCGCACGCTGCTGGCGGTGGGCGAAAACTCACTGATTGGCGTGGCCAGCGCCTGCACAAACTCCAGCTTGTAGGTGTATTGCTTGTTCTGGGTGTCGAGGCCGGAGTCGACGTAGCTCGTATCGGCCAACGTGATGAACGGGCCATGCGCCACCGGTACAAACGCCGTAGCCGCCGGGGTCAGCCCCTCGGCCCGCGACAGGTTGTAGCGCACCGGGCTGGTGAAAGTGCCACTCACCGGGCGGGGCTGGGTCCAGCGCACGTTTATCTGGCCGGTGGTGGCGCTGGTGGTGGCCACGTCCACGTTGGTCAGCATGGCTCCGCGCCCGGCCACCTGGGAGCAGGCTTCGTTCGAGGCCAGGCTTTCGCCACCGGCCGGCAGCGAGAAGTCAGCGTAAATACGGTAGCAGTAGTTCTGGCCCCGGTCCAGGCCGCGGTTGGTGTTGGTGGCATCCGTGTTCAGGTCGGTGAACGTGGTCACGGTAGGCCCTACCGTGCCAATGCGCACGTAGCCCGATGAGGCCGGAATACCCGTTTGGCACGCTCCCGGCGCGGTTCCAGGGTTCACTTTGCGGTAGATGTAAATATTGGCCGCATTGCCGCATGTGTAGGCATCCCAGTTCAGCACCATACTGTTGAGGCCGCCCGTTGCCACGGCGGGCGTGGCCCGCAGGTTTTGTGGGGCCGGCCCTACCACCGTAATGCGCCAGGTTTTCTCGTCAATCAGCGCCGGGTTGGTGGTGGAGGGCACCGCTGGGTTGTCCTGGGCCTTAAACACCACCAGATATGGCACTTTGGCCACGTTGCTGCACGTGGTTTGCCAGCTGAACGTGCCGGCGGCCTGCGGCGGGCCGGTCGTCGTTTGGCGGAACGTGGCGGGCGGGAAAATTCCACCGTAGGCAAACAGCGTGATGGGCGACTGCGGACTGCTGGCAGTCACGCCGTCCACGGCCGTTACGGTGCCCGTTATGCGCTGCCCGGCCACCACGCAGATGTCCTGCGGAATGGTGATGGTGGGGCGAATGTTGACCGAGGCCGTCACGATTATCTGCATGTCCCGAATCACCTTGCCGATAAGCCGACGCCCCAGCGGCACGCGCCGCCATTCCTCCACTTCAAACGCGACGTTGTAGAAACCCACCGCCACGGGCGCGTTCCAGGTAATCTGGCCGGTGTTCACGTCCTGAAAGAAAATGGCATCGTCATTAACCACTCCCGCCGGCACGCCGCCATAGGCCACCTGCACGGCCCGCGGATTACCGGCGGTGATGGCCTGGTCGTTGGGAAAGCGGAAATTGGGCACGGGCTGGGCCACGGGCATATTGGTCCCCGTGCCGGCTCCCGGGCCGGTGCAGGGCGAACCACCCACCGAACCGCGAATGCCGGCCGGCACCTGCTGACTGGCTCGCAGGTGAAAAGCCAGCGAATCATTGTCGGCATCGTAGGCCCCGGGGTTATGCAAAAACACCTGGCTGGTAGCGGCCTTGTCGATGGCCGGAGCCGTGAAGATGGGCGAATGATTCAGCCCCAGCGACGGGTCGATGTAGACATAGGTTCGGATGTAGAACGACTGATTTTTTGAGTCGGTCATATTTATCACCCCATCGTTGCGGTTTTCGCCGATAAACTCCACGTTGTAGCCACCCGTGGACGGGTAAATGTGCTCGAAATAATAAATATTAACGCTGGTGTCGGTGTTGCCCGGAATGGCCCGCTTCAGGAAGCGGGGCACACCATCGACGCAGCTGGAGGTGCCATCACCAAAGAAGATGGTGGCCGTCGGCTGGTCCACCGGCGAGCTATTGTCCGTGTACAGCACCATCTTGAAGAAGATGCGGCGCGGGTTGGGGCTGGCCGTGGTGTCCACCTTGGCCTGAATGTCGCCGGCGCGCAGGTGCGATGCCTGGGCCACATTCGGGCGCACACTCAGCCCGGTCATTATTGTCAGCAGTAGCAGCGCCAGCCGCGCACCGGCCCCACCCCGGAGTAGAAGAAATTGTATCATATAATCTCGAACGGAAGAAAGAAAATTCGCTAGCCTTACGCTGATTCGGACCTTAAAGGCTGGCCCGGCAACGCGAAGCTATACGAGAAGTAACGGGAGAAGGAAAAGTTACGCTGCCTTCGGCCGAAGGCGAATAGCAGCCTGCCTCATTCAGCGGATTCAGTAAAGCCGACAACCCCGCAAAAACCGCTCCGAGCAGGGCAGTTTTTGCGGGGCAGTCATTTTATTTAAGCCAAAAAATACGCGGCGCTAACGAACGATTTCGACCCAACCCTTATACGTGCGCTTCGTGTTGGCAAAGTCGGCAAATTCCACTTCGGCCAGGTAGAAATACACGCCATCGCCCACTTTGGCGCTGGTGCCGTTGCCCGATTCGCCCGTGGGCCCGCCGCCGTCCCAGTTGATGAGCACGGGGTCATCGGCGGTGGTGGTGTTCTCAAACACCTTGGTGCCCCAGCGGTTGAAGGCCTGGAAGTGGATGCGCCGCACCGGGCTGTTGTTCTTGGGCCGGAACACCGAGTTCTGGCCGTCGCCGTTGGGCGTAAAGATATTGGGCAGCTTGAAAAACAGGCAATTATCCTGGCAGGCCACGTTGCTCGTGTCGCTCACCGCGCCGCTGGCCACCACGGCCTGCAAGGCGTAGCACCCGCCCGAAAAAGACAGGTCGGAATGCACGAAGCTGGTGGCCGAGGTAGTGCCCAGCAGGGTAAAGCGGCCCGTGGGCGTGGGCCGGTAATACACCCGGTAATTGATGATGTTGGCATCGCAGCCGGCGGGCGTGGTGCCCACCGTCCAGCGCAGGCGATTGGTGTAGCGCTCCCGCAGGCCCGGGAATTCGGGCAGGTTGGCCAGGCTGTCGCAGTTGGTGGGCAGCAGGGTGAGCACCGGCGCACATGGCGGCGAGTTGAGGGTGAGGCACTGCACCTGGCTGCGGTTCAGCAGCGAGCTCAGGAAGGGGAAGCCGGCATAGCTGCCCTCGGTCTGCAAATAGTAGCAATAGTTCTCGCCCTTCACCAGCGTGGGGTCGCGGTCGGTAAACGTGCCGCTGGTGGCCCCAGTCGGAGCAGTAGCCACCGGCACCAGTGCGCCCGTGGCCCCGGTGCGGCGATAGATGGTAACCGGTTTGCCCGAATTATTCCACGGCACCTGATAGGTCCAGCTCAGGGTGATGGACGTGGGCGGGTTGTTGGGCAACGCCGTGAGCCGGACGCTACTGGCCGTGGGCGAGGCCTCGGTGAGCGTGGTACCCTGGCCCGGGGCGAAGGTGCGCACAAACTCCAGCTTGTAAGTGTATTGCTTGCTCTGCGTGTCGAGCCCCAGGTCCACGTAGCTGGTATCAGTGAGGGCGGTGAACGGACCGTGGGCCACTGGTACAAACGCCGTAGCCACCGGGTTCAGCCCCTCAGCCCGCGACAGCATATAAGATGGCGTGCCCGTGAACGTGCCCCCGCCAATCGGGCGGGGCTGGGTCCAGCGCACGGCAATCTGGCCGGTGGTGGCACTGGTGGTGGCCACGTCCACGTTGGTGAGCATGGCGCCCCGGCCCGATATCTGAGCGCAGACCTCGTTCGAGGCAATGCTCTCGCCGCCAGCCGGCAGCGGAAAATCAGCATAAATGCGGTAGCAGTAGTTCTGCCCCCGGCTCAAGCCGATGGTAGTACCAGTTGCCGGGTCCACGTTCAAGTCAGTGAAGGTCGTCACGCCGGGCGCTACTGTGCCAATGCGCACATAGCCCGCCGAGGCCGGAATGCCGGTATCGCACGGCCCCGGGGTGAACGTGGAGGGGTTCACCTTGCGGTAGATGTAGATGTGGGCCGCATTAGCGCAGGTGTAAGCGTCCCAGTTCAGCACCATGCCGTTGTAGCCGCCCGGGGCGGCGGTGGGTGTGACCCGCAGGTTTTGGGGCGGCGGCCCCACCACCGTGATGCGCCAGGTTTTCTCGTCTATCAGTATCGGCGTAGGAGACGCTGGGCTGTCCTGCGCTTTAAATACCACTAAGTACGGCAGCCCGGCCACGTTGCTGCACGTAGTTTGCCAGCTAAAGGTGCCGGCGGCCTGCGGCGGGCCGGTCGTCGTTTGGCGAAAGCTGGCGGGCGGAAGAATTCCACCGTAGGCAAACAGCGTAATCGGGGTTTGGGCGCTGCCGGCGGTCACACCGTCCACGGCGGTCACACTGCCGGTCACGGTTTGCCCGGCCACCACGCAGATATCGGGCGGAATGGTCAGCGTTGGGCGCTGGTTGTTGGTCGCCGTCACGATTATCTGCATGTCCCGAATCACCTCCCCGATAAGCCGGCGGCCGAGGGGCGTGCGCCGCCATTCCTCCACCACCATCGCCACGTTGTAGAAGCCCACCGCCACGGGCGCGTTCCAGGTAATCTGGCCGGTGTGCACGTCCTGCACGAAAATGGCGGGGTTGCCCCCGGTGGGGTCGCCCGGCACGCCACCATAGGGCACGGTCACGGGGTTGGCCGCAATGGCCGGGTCGTTGGGGTATTTAAAGTCGGGCACCGTCACGGGCCGGGGCGTGTTGTCGCCGGTAGCGCCGGGGCAGGGCGGCCCGACAATGTTGGATGCCAGGCGGGGCTCCTTCTGGCTGGTGCGCAGGTGAAAGGCCAGCGAGTCGTGGTCGGCATCATATGCCGCCGGATTGTGCAGATACACCTGCCCTACGGCCCCCTTATCAATGGCCGGAGCCGTGAGCACCGGCGAATGGTTCAGCCCCAGCGCCGGGTCGATGGTGATGCGGGTGCTGATGTAGAACGACTGGTCGAGCGGATTGCTCATGTTGACGACGCCCCCGTTGCGGTTTTCGCCCACGAAGCTGACCGTGTAGTTGCCCGTAGACGGGTAAGTATGCTCGAAATAATAGATACTGAGCGCCGTATCGGAGTTGCCGGGAATGGGCAGCCGGCCGCCCGGCCGGGCAATGCCCGGGTTGCAGCTCGACGTGCCGTCGCCAAAAAAGATAACCGCGTTGGGCTGGTCTACTGAATTTGGCCCGCGGCTAATGTCGAGGTAGAGAATCATCTTGAAGAAGATGCGCCGCGGGTTGGGGTTGGCCGTGGTGTCCACCTTGGCCTGAATGTCGCCCGCCCGGATGTGGGTGGCCTGCGCCACCTCGGGCCGCAGGCCCAAACCTGCCAATAGCACCACCAACAGCAGTGCAGCCCGCACCAGCATTCCAGCCCGCGGAAGAGTAAACTGTACCATACCAATTCAGTTACAAGAAAGGAAAACCGTAATGCAGGCCCGGGCACCCAGCGAAGAAGCCAGCTTTTGAAGCCGGCCCTGGCAGAATTTGTTGCTGGTTAAGCCACACGCCCTTGCGTGTTTAACGATGCCAGCCGTGGATAGATTCACCACGCCTCCGCAATGTTTTTCGGAAGCGCGGCACTTGCACGAATCAAGCCCGACCGTTGCCCGGTTAGCGGGTGGGGGCTACCTTTGGGCGACCTAAACACACCTCTTCACTTCCCTAGTTTGGCAACTTTATGAGTTGGATAACAAAAACATTAACCAGCAGCATCGGCCGGAAGATAATTATGGCCGTTACCGGCCTGTTTCTGTGCTCGTTCCTGGTGGTTCACCTGATTGGCAACCTGCAGTTATTCAAGCACGACCAGGGTGCGGCCTTCAACACCTATTCTCACTTCATGGGTACCAACCCCATCATCCGCACCATCGAGTGGGGCCTGGTGCTGGGTTTCGGCTTTCATATTTTTGAAGCCCTCGTGCTCACCCGCCGCAACAAAGCGGCCCGTGGCGCACAAGGCTACGTGAGCAACCACTCGGAGCAGAACTCGGAATGGACCTCGCGCAACATGGGCATTCTGGGCAGCATCATCCTGATTTTCCTGATTGTCCACCTCTACAATTTCTTCTGGCGCGCCCGCTTCGCCGGCGACCTGCCCAAAATGGGCGGTGCCGACCCGCTGACCAGCGACTACGACAACCTGTATATGGCCGTAGTGTCGTCGTTCCACATCTGGTGGTACGTGCTGCTGTATGTGGCCGCCCAAATCAGCCTCGGCTACCACTTGTGGCACGGCTTCCGCTCGGGCTTCCAGACCCTGGGCCTGAACCACCGCAAGTACACCCCGCTCATTAAGTATGTGGGCTACACCTTCGCGGTAGTGGTTTCGGCGGGCTTCGCCTCCATGCCGCTCTACTTCTTCCTGTTCACCAATGCACAGGGCGAAATGGCTGCTAACGCGCCAGCATTCCTTCACACCGTGGCTTCGGCTTTTTAATTGATTAGGAGCAATAAAACCGGCCGGCCGCGCTAACACCTGCGGCGTTCGGCGGTTACCTTATTGTTCTATCACTCAGTCATTCCATCACTCCGTCGCTCTATGCTGTTGGATTCCAAAATTCCCGAAGGCTCCCTCGCCGAAAAATGGGACAAGCACAAGTTTAACGTCAAGCTCGTGAACCCCGCCAACAAGCGGAAATACGACGTAATTGTGGTCGGCACGGGCCTGGCCGGCGGCGCTGCCGCCGCCTCGCTGGCCGAGCTGGGCTACAACGTTAAAGCCTTCACGTACCACGATTCGCCCCGCCGCGCGCACTCCATCGCCGCACAGGGTGGCATCAATGCCGCTAAGAACTACCAGAACGACGGCGACTCCGTGTTCCGTTTGTTCTACGATACCATCAAGGGCGGCGACTACCGCGCCCGCGAAGCCAACGTGTACCGCCTGGCCCAGGTATCGGTCAACATCATCGACCAGTGCGTAGCCCAAGGCGTGCCCTTCGCCCGCGAATACGGCGGCCTGCTGGCCAACCGCTCCTTCGGTGGTGCCCAGGTGAGCCGAACCTTCTACGCCCGGGGCCAGACCGGACAGCAGCTGCTGCTGGGAGCCTACTCAGCCCTGAGCCGCCAGATTGCCTACGGCAAGGTGAAGATGTACACCCGCTCGGAAATGCTCGACGTGGTGATTGTGGACGGGCAGGCGCGCGGCATCGTGACGCGTAACCTGGTGACCGGCGAGATTGAAACCCACGCCGCCCACGCGGTGGTACTGGCCACTGGCGGCTACGGCAACGTGTTCTACCTGAGCACTAATGCCAAGTATTGCAACGTGACGGCCGCCTGGCGTGCCCACAAAAAAGGCGCATTCTTCGCCAACCCCTGCTTTACCCAGATTCACCCCACCTGCATCCCCGTGAGCGGCGACTATCAGTCGAAGCTTACGCTGATGTCGGAATCGCTCCGCAACGACGGCCGCGTGTGGGTGCCCAAAACGGTGGAAATGGCTGAGCGCGTGCGCAAAGGCCAGGTGAAACCTCAGGACATTGCCGAGGATGACCGCGACTACTTCTTGGAGCGCAAGTATCCCGCTTTCGGCAACCTGGTGCCGCGCGACGTGGCTTCGCGCAACGCCAAGATGATGTGCGACGAGAACCGTGGCGTGGGCAGCACCGGCCTGGCCGTGTACCTCGATTTCTCCGATATCATCAAGCGCACGGGCGCTGAAGCGGTGAGCCAGAAGTACGGCAACCTCTTCGACATGTACGCCAAAATCACCGACGAGAATCCGTATGAGATGCCCATGCGCATCTACCCGGCGGTGCACTACACTATGGGCGGCCTGTGGGTTGACTACAACCTGCAAACCACCGTGCCCGGCCTGTACGCCACCGGCGAGTGCAACTTCTCGGACCACGGAGCCAACCGCCTCGGTGCTTCGGCCCTGATGCAGGGCCTGGCCGATGGCTACTTCGTAATCCCTTACACCATTGGTGATTACCTGGCCCAAACGCCGCCCAAGCCGGTGGATACCAGCCACCCCGCTTTCGCCGAATCGAAAGCCTACGTGCAGGCCCGCACCGAGCAGCTACTAGGCATCAAAGGCAACCGCACGCCCGACGAATTCCATAAGGCGCTGGGCCACATCATGTGGGAATACTGCGGCATGGCCCGTACGGCCGAAGGCTTGCGCCACGCCAAAGCTGAGATTCAGAAGCTCAAAAAAGGCTTCTGGAGCGACGTGAAAGTGGTAGGCACGGGCGAAGAAATGAACCAGGCGCTGGAGAAAGCCGGCCGCGTAGCCGACTTCATCGAACTGGGCGAGCTGATGGTGGACGACGCGCTGAACCGCAACGAAAGCTGCGGTGGCCACTTCCGCGAGGAATACCAGACCCCCGAGGGCGAGGCCCTGCGCGACGACGAAAACTACGCCTACGTGGCAGCCTGGGAGTATCAGGGCGACAACCAGCCCGAGAAGCTCAACAAGGAAGAGCTTGTATTTGAAAACGTGAAGCTGACCCAGCGCAGCTACAAATAAATTTGATTTTTAGTAGTCAGTATTGGGTAGCCAGTAGTCAGTCCGTTTCGCCTGACGAATTATCCATCCGACTACTGACTACCCAATACTGACTACTAGAAAAAAGATGGCCGGTTCCAACCCCAACGCTAAACCGATGAACCTGACCCTGAAAGTGTGGCGGCAGCCCAACCGCCAGGCTCAGGGGAATATTGTGGAGTACCACGTGAAAGACATTTCGCCCGATATGTCGTTCCTGGAAATGCTCGACGTGCTGAACGAGGACCTGCTGCACGCCGGCCAGGACCCGGTGGCCTTCGACCACGACTGCCGCGAAGGCATCTGCGGCTCGTGCGACTTGTTCATCAACGGCCGCTCGCACGGCCCCGAGAAGGGCACCACCACCTGCCAGCTGCATATGCGCAAGTTCTCGGATGGCGACACCATCACCATCGAGCCCTGGCGCGCCGCATCGTTCCCCGTAAATAAAGACCTGAGCGTAGACCGCTCGGCGTTCGACCGCATCATTCAGGCCGGCGGCTACGTGAGCGTGAACACCGGCGGCGCACCCGACGGCAACGAGATTCCGATTCCGAAGGAGATTTCCGACCGCGCTTTCGAGGCGGCTACCTGCATCGGCTGCGGTGCCTGCGTGGCGGCTTGCAAGAATGCTTCGGCGATGCTGTTCGTATCGGCCAAGGTTTCGCAGCTTTCGTTGCTGCCGCAAGGTCATGTGGAGCGCAAAACCCGCGTCGAAAACATGGTGGCGCAGATGGACAAGGAAGGCTTTGGGGCCTGCACCAACATCGGCTCGTGCGCGGCCGAGTGCCCGGTGGGCATCTCGCTGGAGAACATTGCTATCCTGAACCGCGAGTTCCTGGCGGCCAAGGCTACGTCGAATAATCTGGCTTAAGTCAGTCGAAACGTTAGACGCAAAAGGCCCCGGCAGTAGCTACTGCCGGGGCTTTCTATTTAATGTCGGGTGCGGGGCTTGCCCCCTACTCTGTTAAGCTGTTACGGCATCCAGCGCTTTCATATCCTCGGCCGAAAGGTGGATATCGGCCGTTTTCATGTTCTCTTCCAAGTGGTTCACTTTGGACGTGCCGGGGATGAGCAGGATGTTGGGCGAGTGGTGCAGGAGCCAGCTCAGGGCAATTTGCTGGGGTTTCACGCCATGTTTGGCAGAAATCTGGTCCAGCGCTTTGAGGGCATCGGCGTTGCCGCCGCCCAGCGGGAACCACGGAATGAAGGCGATATTTTGCTCGCGGGTGTAGGTGAGCTCGGCTTCCCACTTGCGGTTTTCGACACTGTACATGTTCTGCACCGACACGATGGGCACGAATTCCTGGGCCTTTTTGATGTCAGCCACGCTTACTTCGGACAGGCCGATGTGCTTGATGCGACCGTCCTGCTGGGCTTTTTGCAGGAATTCCAGGGTATCCTCGAAGGGCACATTAGGGTCGATGCGGTGGAGTTGGTAGAGGTCGATTTGCTCGACTTTCAGGCGTTTGAGGCTGCCGTTGAGGGCTTCTTCGAGGTGTTTGGGGCTGGCATCAATGGGCCACTGGTTGGGGCCGGTGCGGAGCAGGCCGCCTTTGGTGGCGATAACGAGGCCTTTGGCATAGGGGTGCAGGGCTTCGGCAATCAGCTCTTCCGACACGTTAGGGCCGTAGCTGTCGGCGGTATCGATGAAGTTGACGCCCAATTCCACGGCCCGCTTCAGCACGCGGATGGATTCGTCGTGGTCGGCGGGCGGGCCCCAGATGCCTTCGCCGGTGATGCGCATGGCCCCGTAGCCGAGTCGATTGACGGTGAGGTCGCCGCCGATGGTGAAGGTGGTGGGGTAAGTGGTGGGGTAAGTGGTGGCAGTGGTTTTATCGGACATGAGAATTGACATTGAATGAAATACCCCGGCGCAGGTAGTGGCGGGGCGCTTTGTAAGACGATTGAGGAACCGAATTGTTTGAAGAGAGCTGTAGCGCAGACTTTGTAGTCCGCGTTTTCGGACGATATTATCAGGCGCGGACTACAAAGTCCGCGCTACTTTTACCGCCGTGCCCCTGCTTCCCCCCGACCGTCGCCTACCGCTGCTTTACGCTATTATTCTGGTCGATGTGATTGTGGGGGCGGCGGTGGGGCCCGTGCTGCCGGAGTTTGTGCGAGGGCTGCGGCAGCCGCAGCTGTGGCTGAGCGTGGGCACGGGCGTATTTTTGGGAGTGCAGCTGTTTTCAGCCCCGCTGCTGGGGCGGCTGAGCGATGGGTATGGGCGGCGGCCCATCTTCATCATTTCGGCAGTTGGTACGCTGCTGGCCAATGCATTGCTGCTGCCGGTGCGGGCGGGCCTGTACTTCGTGAACCGCGTTTCCGACGGCCTCACCAATGGCATGTACGCCACGGTGCGCTCGGCCATTACCGACATTTCACCGCCCGGGCGGCTCTTTCGTAACCTCGGCATTGAGGGCGCGATTATCTCGCTGGGCTTCGTGCTGGGGCCGATGGCATCGGGCTTGATGCTGACCTTTTTGCAGGTACCGCCGGCCCAGCAGGCCACTTACGTGGTGCGGCTGGCCGTGGCCCTGGCCGCCCTCAACATCGGGCTGAGTTTGTGGCTGCCCGAAACCCACGCCGGGCGCGGGGGAGTGCGCGGAGCCGAGCTACGCGCCGAGTTGGCCCGTAGCGTCAACCCGCTCACGCTCTGGGCGCGGCTGCGCGAGAAGAACGTGCAGAACCCCGGCGTGCGGCGCATTGTGCTCACGCAGGTGGCCCTCACGCTCAGCACGGGGTATTATTTCTACTTTGTGGCCTTTGCCAGCCTAGGGCCGCTGCGCCTCGATGCACGGCAGATTTCCTATTTTTTCATGTATTTCGGGGCGCTGAGCGTGGGGCTTAACTACGTGTTCTACGGCTATTTTGCCGACCGCATCAACCAGCGCCGGGCCATTGTGTGGCTGGCCGCGCTGGGCGCACCGGTACTGGCCGGCTACGGCCTGATGGGCACCTCGAAAGTGGCCCTCTACGTGCTGGTGACGCTGGACTGCCTCACACTCTCGCTCATCCAGGGCTTGCTGGAGGGGCGGCTGGCCCGCCGCACTACGGAGGCCGACCGGGGTGAAATCTTTGGACTGAATCAGGCCTTTCAGTCATTGGCCAGCTTCGGCACGGCACTGGTATTTGGGGGGCTGTCGGTGCTCGATTTGCGGCTGCCGTGGGCGTGGTTTGCGCTGTGCCTGGCGGCGGTAGCAGGGTTGGCAGCTACGGACCGGGATGCCAAAAGCCCCGCGTAAGGCGTGAGTTATTTGCCGGTGCGGGGCGCGGCTTTTTTAGCTGGGGCTTTGGACGCAGCTTTCGCGGCTGGTTTGGCGGTGGGCTTGGGGGCCGCCTTCACTGCTTTGGCATTGGACCGGGTAGTGGGTTTGGCCGCCGGGGTAGCGGCTTTATTTTTGGCAATGGCCTTGCTTCTGGCAATGGCTTTCGATTTAGCCGCAGCATCTGAATCGGGTTCTGCGGTAGTGACCGCTACACGCTTGGAGGCCGGGACAGCGGGTTTCTTAGCGACGGGCCTGGAGGCAGCAGTGGGCTTGCGCCGGGCCGGGCGCGCGGCCGATGCTCGAAAAAGGCTGCGCAACTCGTTGTAAACCTCTACCATCACCTGCTCGCGCTGGGTCCGGCTCATCCCGCTGAGGGGCGTGCGCGGTCCGTTCATGGACTGGAGCTGGCTCAGCGGCGAATCCTGAAACGCGCCCTCGCAGGGCCGCACAATGATGGTGAGCAGGGTGGCCCCCTCGCGGTCGGCCGCCTTCAGCAACGGGGGCAATTCTTCGGCGTGAATAAAGTCGGAGGCCAGAAAATCGGCACTCACCAGGAAAATACCGACCCGCGCCATGGCCATCTGCTGGTGAATGCGGTCGCGCCACCGCTCGCCCTTGCGGATTTTCTGGTCGCTCCAGATTTCCAGGTTCTGGTCGCGGACCAGTGGTTTGAGGTGGGTATTCAGCAGGTTCAGCCATTGGCTATCGGCGTGGCTGTAGCTGATAAAAACGCTGGTGCGGGCAGATGCTGGCATGGGACGAAAGTACCCACAAGGGACTGCATAAACTAGCCGCGCCGGGGCCGGGCCGCGCAACCTCTGCCCCACCCAAGAGGTTAAGCAGCATATTTGCACCTCGTCTTACCGCGCCTCCCCTTGATTACCATCCTTGCCGGCACCAACCGGCCCCACTCGCGCGCCCGCCGCATTGCCGACTACTACCGCGCCCTGCTCACGGAGCTGGGGGCCGACAGCCACATTCTGGACCTGGCCGAGCTGCCTGTCGACTTCATTACCACGGCGCTCTACGCCAACGTGGGCACGCACCCGGAGTTCAACCGCCTGGCCACCATGCTCGATGCGAGTGATAAGGTCGTCATTGTGGTGCCCGAGTACAATGCGTCGTTTCCCGGCGTGCTGAAGGCGTTTATCGACGGCCTCACCTACCCCGGCGGCATTCAGGGCAAAAAGGTGGCGCTGGTGGGCCTGAGTAGCGGTGGCCAGGGCGGCCTGCTGGCTATGGCCCACCTCACCGATGTGCTGATGTACCTCGGCACCACGGTACTGCCCCAGCGCGTGCGCCTGCCCTTCATCAACCAAGATTTGAACGCAGAGCACGGCCTGAACCACGACCTGTCGCGGCAGCTGCTGCGCGAGCAGGCGGCGGCGCTGCTGGCGTTTTAGTATCGGGGCTTTTAAAGAATCGCCTGTCATCCTGAGCGCAGCGAAGGACCTTATTACGTTAGAACAGCTGGCAGTAATTCAACTGTTGCGAACGTGATAAGGTCCTTCGCTGCGCTCAGGATGACAGGCGTTTTCTAGTCCTCCAACACCGCCTGCCGCGCCAGCACCCGCCGGAACACCACCCGCAGCACGAAGTACAGCACCGCCACCAGCGGCACCATGGCTACGGCCCATAGCAGCAGCGCGCCCAACTCAGCCCGCCACAATAATTTACCTACCGCTTCCCAACCTTCGTGGTCGATGAGCTGGCGCAGGCTGGCTACCGTGAGGTGGGCCACTTTATCGCCCTGGCCCATGATTATGGCCCCGGCGCGTAGGAAAGGAATGAGCAGCGCCAGCTGAAAAAACGTCATCAGGTGGGTGGCCAGCTGCATGGCGGCCACGTTGAGGCGCAGGCGCAGGGCCACGGCGGCGCTCAGTATGGTGGTGATGCCGAGGGCGGGAATCAGCCCGATGGCTACGCCCAGGCCTACGGTGAGGGCTAGTTTTTCGGGCGATAGGCCGGTTTTGAGCAGGTCCAGCAGCGGGTCGGCCACGCGGCGGCGCAGCCAGGAGCGCGGCGGCAGCGGGGCGGGCGGGACTAGCGGCGGCAATTGGGTTTCAGAAGGCGACATACAGAAAAATAACGGGGCCGAAAGCCGGGCCACACGGCAGCCCGTACCTTCGTTGGGGGCCTGCTTCTTACGGCTACGGCCCGAAATGTTGCGCCCCGGGTATTGTATGACAAAGTTAGATTCCCCGGCCGAGTTGCCGGGTCCGTGGTGGCGCGAGCTGCCCATCTTGCTGCACCGCGCCGGCCGCGAGCTGGGCCAGAACGACCCGCTGCGGCTGGGCGCGGCCACGGCGTTTTTCACCTCGTTTGCCCTGCCGCCCATCCTCATCATTCTGGTACAGTTGCTGAGCTCGCTCTACCCCTCGTCCATCGTGCGGGTGATGCTGCTGGGCAAGGTCAGCAACCTGGTGGGGGCCCCGGCGGCGGGGCTGGTTTCGCAGATTGTGATGAACGTGGCCGACCCCAGCCGCAGCCGGCTGGTGACGGTGGTGGGCTTCGCGTTTCTGCTCTTTGTGGCCACCACGCTGTTCACCATCATCCAGCATTCGCTCAATCAGCTCTGGCAAATCCGACCCAAGCGCGGCACCGGCAAGGTGTCGCAGGCCGTGCACGAGCGGGTGCGCTCGGGCGGCGTGCTGCTGGCCACGGCGGTGCTTACCCTGCTGGCCTTCGGGGCTGATGCCGCCCTGAGCTTGTTTGCCGAAAGCATCCGCGACTTCGATGCCACCTTCGCCTATTTCATCGTTCGCGGGCTGAATGCCGTCATTGCCTGGCTGATTCTGGCGGCCTGGTTCGGCGTCACTTTCCGCACGCTGAGTTTGGCCAAAGTGCCGTGGCGGGCGGTCACGCGCGGGGCGGCGCTCACGGCCCTGCTCATCAGCCTGGGCGAAGTGGTGCTGGGACAATTACTGGTCGCGCGGGATTTGGGACCAGTCTACGGCCCGGCATCCAGCCTGGTACTGGTGCTGCTGTTCGTGTTCTATTGCGCCATGATATTCTACTTCGGGGCGGCGTTCACGAAGGCCTACGCCCACCGGATTGGGCTGGACATCCGACCCAAGAAATCGGCCGTGCGCTACCGGCTGGTGAACGTGGAGGAGTAGCGGGGCGGGCCGACGGGTTTATTGCCGATGCAGTTTACATTAGCTCCCGGCGCGGCCAGCTTACTGCCAATGTAAGTTACATCGGTGCCCGGCGCTGCCAATCCACTGCCGATGTAAGTTGCATTAGCACCCGGCACCGCAGGCTGGGAGTCGATGTATCTTACATTGATGCTTGGCTCGGCGTACCGGGTACTAATGTAAGTTTCATGCGGTAGGGTGCGGGGCTTGCCCCCGCCCGCCGTTGAACGGGCTCGTTGCATAGGCGCGCGGGCGGGGGCAAGCCCCGCACCCTACGATACCACAGCCTGCGCCGTCAGGGGAAGCAAGCCGTACCTTTGTCCCGTGCAAACTCCTGATACCTCCGCCGCTGCCGGTGCCTCATCGGCCCAGCCCACCGCCAAGCCCAACCTCCAATTCGCCGATTTCGGCCTCTCCCCCGCCCTGCTGGCCGGCGTGGCCGAGCTGAATTTCACCCAGCCCACCCCCGTGCAGCAGCTGGTGCTGGCCCCCGCCCTCGAAGGGCAGGACGTGGCCGGGCAGGCCCCCACCGGCTCGGGCAAAACCGCCGCCTACGGCCTGGCCGTGTTGCAGCAGGTCGATGTGACCTCGGCCACCATGCAGGCCCTGGTGCTGGTGCCCGCCCGCGAGCTGGTGATGCAGGTGCGCGACGCCCTCCAGCGCCTCGGCAAGCACGTCCCGAACCTGCGCGTGGCCGGCTACTACGGCGGCCACGCCATGCGCGAAGAAGTGAAAGGCCTCCAGCAAATGCCCCACATCGTGGTGGCCACCCCCGGCCGCATGCTCGACCACCTGGAGCGCCGCACCATCGTGCCCAACCGCCTGAAAGTGCTGGTGCTGGACGAAGCCGACAAGCTGCTGGAGCTGGGTTTTCAGGAAGAAATGGCTACCATCATCAGCCGCCTGCCGCAGCGCCGGCAGACGCTGCTGTTCTCCGCCACCATGCCCGATAAGGTGCTGAACCTCGTGCGCGAGTACCTCACCCGGCCCCGCGTGATGAACGTGGGCGGCTCCAACGCCACCACCCTGCCCGAGAGCCTGGTGCTGCGCGGCCACGTAGTGAGCGCCGCCGACCAGAAGCCCGCCGCCCTCTACCACCTCATCAGCCAGCCCACCGCCGGCCGCTCCCTCGTCTTCGCCAATACCCGCGACCGGGTGGAAGAATTGACCCGCTTCCTGCGCGGCCGGGGCCTGGCCGCCGAGGCCCTGCACGGCAAAATGCTTCAGCCCGAGCGCGACAAAAGCATGATGAAGCTGCGCAACGGCTCGGCCACCGTGCTGGTAGCAACTGACGTGGCCGCCCGGGGCCTCGACGTGAACGAGCTCGACACCGTGGTGCAGTTCGACCCGCCCCACGAAACCGACACCTTCCAGCACCGCGCCGGCCGCACCGCCCGCGCCGGGGCCGTGGGCACTGCCCACCTCATCGTAACCTCCCACGAGCAGCAGAAAATCCAGCAGTGGCCCACCGCCAGAGGCGTGCAATGGGCGGCCCTGCGCCCGCCCGCCCTCCCCGATGCCCTGCCCAAAGCCCCGCGCCCCAGCACCGTCACCCTCCACGTATCGGCCGGCAAGAGCGAGAAAATCAGCCGGGGCGACCTGGCCGGAGCCTTTGTGAGCGTGGGCGGCCTGGAGCGCGACGCCGTGGGCCGCATTGAGGTATTCGACCACCACAGCTTCGTGGCCGTGCCCGAGGCGCTGGCCGAAGAAGTGCTGGCCCGCATGCAGGGCGCGAAGGTGAAAGGCAAGAAAGTGAAAGTGGCGCTGATTCGGTAGTAGCACACTCTCTGAACGATGCCCGGAACGTCATGCTGAGCGTAGCCGAAGCATCTCTACCGCAGTAGTAATCCTTTCGATTGGATTGCGTTGTGCGGTAGAGATGCTTTGGCTGCGCTCAGCATGACGTTTTTTTTACCCTTATTATCCAACTGCCCCCCATGCGCCTCCTTTTCATCTGCAGCCAGAACAAGTGGCGCAGCCTCACCGCCGAGCGGCTTTTTGACGACCACCCGCACCACGAGGCCCGCTCGGCCGGCACCGAGCCGGGGGCTAGGGTGCGCGTGGCGGCCGGCCACCTGGGCTGGGCCGAAATCATCTTCGTGATGGAGCGCCGCCACGCCGACCGCCTGCGGGAGAAATTCGCGGCCGAGCTGGCGGGCAAGACCGTAGTCACGTTGCGCATTCCCGATAAATACCCGTTTCAGCACCCCACGCTGGTGGCGCTGCTGCGCGAGAAGCTGGCGGCGCATTTGCCGTTACTTTAGTAGCCACATTATCTACCCTCTATGCTGCAACGACTATTACTGCTGCTGGCCGCCGCGCCACTTTTCACTCTCCAAACCCACGCCCAAGTATATGAGCCGGGCCTGCTGGTGCGCGCCAACGGCGACACGCTACGGGGTGAAATCGAGAACGGGTTCTGGGTCGAGCCGCCCGCCTCCATCCGGTTTAGGCCCGGCCCCACAGCCGCCATTGAGACGCTGAAACCCCGGCAGTTGCGGGCCGTGCTGCTCACCAACGGCCGGTACTTCCGCTACGAGGGCCTGCCCATCAACCACGCCGACGTAACGGAACTGGCACGATTGCCACACGGCTACGCCACCAATGTGCAGGTTGATTCGCTACTGGCCGAGGTACTGGTGGAGGGACCGATGACGCTGTTCCGGGTGGTACGCCCCGGTAGCCTGCACTTGCTGCTGCACCGCGCAGGCCAGCCCGTAGTGGACCTGTGCGAACGTCAATACCTGCGGCACGCCCCCAACGGCGGCTGGGAAGTCACGGATGGTAATAATTACCGCAATCAACTGGCCTTGTACTTGGCCGATTGCCCGGAGGCAAGCCAAGCGGCAAAGTCGGCGGCGTTTACACCGGCCGGGCTGGTGGCCGTTGTGCAGCGCTACAATCAGGCCTGCGGCCCGGCCCGGCAAGCGGGCCGCTCGTGGCTGGCGGTGGCCGCGCCCCGCCGCCGGGTGTCGGTGCAAGGCGGCGCACTGGCCGGGGTGCGCTACAATCACTCAGAAAACAGCAACGTCAATCTCGCTGACTGTACCGACTGCGAAGCCCGGCCCTTCGGTGGGCTGTATGCCGAGGTACTGCTGCCCAGCCGGCGAACCGCTGTGTACGGCGAACTAAATCTGGGGAATTTTCGCAACCAGCTTTCGCAGTTTGTGACGGTTGTAAACACTATTCCTGACCCGCGCTGTGCGGGCTGCACCCGCACAGAATTAGCCGTTGTCGCCGCCACCTACCATTACCAGGCCCTGATGAGCACGGCCCGCATCGGTGTGCGCTACTTTGTCTGGCTACCGCACGAGCAGCAATTGTTGTTTGGCCTGAGCTACGAGCTGAATTCGCTGTGGAACGTGCGGGGCAATTTCCAGCCAGGTCCCGATTTTACGCTCCGTGACGAGGACTTAGTTTACCATTCCGTCCCACTGTTGCCCGCCCTCACGGCCGGCTGGCGCTGGAACCGCGTGAGCGTGGCCGCCGATGTTCACTCGTGGTTCGTTATTGGTGGGCTGTTCGTGGTGCGGGGCAGCCTGGCTTACCGCCTGAGCCGGAACCACGACCAGCCAGCGCCCCAAACCCACCAGCCCTGAGCCAACCTCCCGGCCCGGCGGCCGTACCAACGGCCATGCCCTATCTGATTTCCCTGGCCGTTTTGGCGGCCATTATCTACGCGTTTTACCAATACGCCACCGCCGATTCGCGCCGCCGTACGGCCGCGCTGGCCCAAGACTTTCCCGCCGCCTGGCGGCAGATTTTATCCGAACAGGTGGCCTTCTATCTGGCCCTGACGGATGATGAAAAAGTTCGGTTCGAGAAGCAAACGCAGGTGTTCCTGGCCAGTACCCGCATCACCGGCGTGCAAACGGAAGTGGATGATACCACGCGCCTGCTGGTAGCGGCTTCGGCGCTTATTCCGGTATTCGGCTTCCCCGATTGGGAGTACCGCAACCTGGGCGAAGTCCTCATCGTGCCCGATGCCTGGCAGCTGGACAACGACCCCACCAAAGAAGTAAAACCCTTGCAGGGCACGCTGCTGGGTTCGGTGCAGGGCTTCCAGAATCAGCACTATATGCGTCTCTCGAAAGCCTCCCTGGAGCAAGGCTTCCGCGACGCGGTGGACCGCCAGAACGTGGGCATCCACGAATTTGCGCACCTGCTGGACGAGGCCGATGGCGTGATTGACGGCCTGCCCAAAGCCGCCCTGCCGCCCACGCTGCTCCAATCCTGGACGGCGGTGATGCAGCGCGAAATCGCGGCCATTCAGGCCGGCAAGTCGGAAATCAACCCCTACGCCGCCACCAACGAGGCCGAGTTTTTCGCCGTGGTCACCGAATACTTTTTCGAGAAGCCCGAGAAGCTCCAGGAGCATCACCCCGAGCTGTACGAGCTGCTCAACCAGGCCTTCCGCCAGAACCCCAAAAACCGTTTCCTCCGCTTCGCCACCGACCCGCGCGAGTGGCTGAAAACCCTGCGCAGCCGCCGCAAATTCGGCCGCAACGCACCCTGCCCCTGCGGCAGCGGCCGGAAGTACAAGGACTGCCATTTGGCCGCTCAAACGGTGTAGGTTTTGGCGCTGGTGTTGGCCTGATGGGTCGTCATGCTGAGCGCAGCCGAAGCATCTCTACCGCGTAACTAATCCTTTCGATTGGATTACCATTGCGGTAGAGATGCTTCGGCTGCGCTCAGCATGACGACCTACTTCAGGTGTGACCGCGCTACTTGCTCCCCTGCTGCAACACCCAGTCGCGCACCGTAGTGAGCAGCACCGGGGCAACCACGGGGTCAACCGTTCCATCATCGGCGACAATGAGTTCGGCGGTGGGGGTTTGAAACCAATGATTGAGGCCCGGCAGCCGGCGTGAGCTGACGCGCTTATTGCCTTTGAGGCCTTTTTCCAGCGCCGTCAGGTTGGTGGCGGCATTCACCTCGGCATCGTCGGTACCGTTGAGCAGCAGCACCGGGCACTGCACATCGGCAAGGCTGGCCTGGGGGTCAAATTTGAGATAGTAGCGGTACCAGGGCGTGAGCAGGTCGGTGGCGCGGGCGCGGGCCAGGGCGGGGTCCTGGTCGGGGTAGCGCTGGCGCAGCATGTTCACCACAATGGCCTGGGCTTGGTCGTTGCTGGCCGTCTGGCGCACAATTTCCAGCATAGTCCGCCGGAATTTGAGGGTCGCTTCCGCCTGCTTGCGCGCCTCGCTTTTGATTTTGAGCCGCTGCTGCGCCACGTAGGTTTCTACCTGCGCCGAGTTGGAGCCGCTGGTCCGGAGCTTAGCGGCTTTGGCCAAGACCTCGGCCCAGGCCTGGCGGCGGGCTGCGCCGATGCGGGCCGTGTCGGCGGTGCTCAGCGGCTCGGCCTGGCTGGCCAGCAGGTCCAACCCTACCAAGCCAGACGCGGCCATCGCCACCACAAAGCCGGGCGGCACGGGCTGGGCCGCCGCCAGCAGGGCCACGTTACCGCCCTCGCCGTGCCCGATGAGGCCGGTACGGGCCGGGTCGATGCTCGGCCGGACGCGCAGGTAGTTGAGGCCGGCCAGGGCATCGCGCACCAGGTCGGCGGTGGTGGCCAGGGTGCCGTTGCCGCCGCTCTGGCCCACGCCCCGGTCGTCGAGCCGCAGCACGGCAATGCCCTGACGGGCCAGCGTGGCGGCGATATCGGCAAAAAATCGGTAGCTGCCCTGCCGGGAGTCGCGGTCCTGGCTGCCCATATCGGACAAGAGCACTGCGGCCGGAAACGGCCCGGCCCCGTCCGGAATGCTGAGGGTGCCGGCCAGGGCCACGTTGCCGGGCTGGCTGGTCAGGCTCACGGTTTCGATGTGGTAGGTAGTGGCTTTCACGGCCACGGTTTTTTCCGTGCTCGCCGGGCCGGCACCGTTGGCGGCGGCCCGTTGCAGCACCAGCGGCACCCGCAGGCCGGGCTGCGACCACACGCCGCGTAGTTCCTGGCCCGCCTCACCAGCCTGGGTGCACACAAAGCGGCAGTCCACGGTGGCGGCGTAGAAGATGAGCGTATCGCCCCGCAGCGTGAGCGAGGCCGGCACTTTATTCAGGCGCTTGGCAGGCAGGTCGAGCGTGGCAATCAGCTTATTAGCGCCCGGCTGGATGATGCTGATTTGGACGGGCAATGTCCCACCGGGAATAGACAGCGGCCCTTTCCAAACTCCGGTCAGGCTGGGCTTGCCAACCACTGCTGCCGTCGCATGTTGGGCCGCCGAGTCGGGGCGGGTGGGCGTGCTGGTTTGCCCCAGCACCGCCGCCGGCCACAGTCCCATCCCAACTATCAACTTTCCCGCGTTGCGGAGAAACATCCTTGTCATATCAATTTTAAACAACCTCCTAGCCGCATCGGCTGCGGTTTTTTGGCCCCTTGCGAGAACAATAGAGCCGCGCCTGCGGCAAGTTAGGGCAGCAGCACGCGGTCAATCACGTGCACCACGCCGTTGGTACATTGCACATCGGGAATCACCATGTTGGCGGGCGTCGTAATGCCCCGCGACTTTACTGTCAGGACACCGTTTGTGAAGGTTCCGAGTTGCAGCGAACCCGTACCAAAGCTAGTTACGGAGGTGCCATCCGGCAGTTCCGGCGTGAATTTATCACCCAGGCTACCAGCCAGTACATGGTTTGCCAGAATGCCCGTCAGCGCGGCTACTTGGGTGGCATTCATGTTGTTGATGGCATCTACGCTTGGAATACCGGCATCGATAAACGCTTGGTCGGTAGGCGCAAACACAGTGTACGGGCCGGCCGCCGACAGCAGCCCGGCCAAGTTGCACTTCACCACGGCCGCCACCAGAAACGTCAACTCGGGCTTCACAAATACCTGCGCTGTTTGCAGCGCAATGGCCGATTGCACCACGTTGCCGCCCGTGGCCAGTAATACCTTATCAATAGGATGAATCAGGCCATTGGCCGCCTTCACATCAGTACCCAGAATTTTGGAACCGTTGACATACAGCGTGCCATCGGCCCGCCGGATGATACGCCTGGTGGGCGTCACCGGCTGAATTGCCGGGGTGGTTGCAGTAGCAGGAATGAGTTTGGTCGTGAACACCCCTGGCGACGGGCTGCTGCCCGGCGTTAGCGCGCTGCCCGGCAATAGGCCACTGAAGACATGATAATAAAGCGTGTTTTGTAAAAACGACTGTTGCAACGCCCCCAAATCCTGGGCCGTGTTGAGGCCTAGGCGGCTGAAAGCGGCATTGGTTGGCGCAAAAACAGTGAAGTTTCCGCCGCTGGCGGGGTCGGTGTTTTTGTTGCCGAGCAGCACGGCCACGTTGCCGCGAATAGCCGCATCTTCCAACTCCTGAAAATCGGGATTGGTGACGGCAATATTCGTGATGGACGGTTCAACTTCTTTGTTTTTGGCGCAGCTATTCACAGCCAAAAGGCCCAAGGCCAGCAACCCGGCTTTAATGGGAAAATATTTTTTCATCGGGCAAATTATTGTTTTTATCGTGCTGACAAGTGCGTTCAACTCAAATCGCTGAATATAAACGATTTTATAAAGCCATCGGATTGCGCTAAGGTAAATCCGCTCCCCCAAACTCACCCGTAGATTGCGTCAAAATAGACTGATTAAGCCGTTTTTGTTTGGCTGTTTCCAATCAGTCTGCTCCTTATAGTAATTCCTTATTTGTTGCTTTTATGCAAAATCTCTCCACCCTGTTTTGTAGTGCTCTTCTAGTTGCTGGCGTTGCCACCACCGCGCAGGCTCAGAGTCTGGTGAGCGGTTTCATGGCGGGCAAGGGCCACGGCTCAGTGGTGGTGTCAGGCACGGCCGAGCGCTACGACGATGTGTACCTGGCCCCCGAAAAAGTCTCCGGCGTGCCTATTTTTCAGGAGGTGCGCGTTAATTCTCTCAACCTGTACGGCACCTACGGCCTCTCCGACAAGATTGACGCCGTTATAAGCCTGCCCTACATCCAGTCGAAAGGCCGGGCACCGGGCGCGGTGATTGATAACCTGAACTCCTACTACTCCACGCAGGGCTATACCAACGTGCGCCAGGGCCTGCAGGACCTCACCGCGCTGTTCAAGTTCAAGTCCTACAGCCGCGAAATCGGCAGCAGCATTCTGGATTTGTTGGGCGTGGTCAGCTTCAGCACCCCGGTCAGCGACTACCAGACCAACACCGGCTACGGCTACATCATCGCCATCGGCAACCGGGCCACCAAGTACACGGCCGCCGGCGTGGCGCATCTCAAAACCAGCTCGGGGGTGTTTGCCACGGGCCAGGTAGGCTACAGCCTGCGCACCGGCCCCGTGCCCGATGCCCTCGTGGGCGAGGTCAAATTGGGCTACGCCGGCCCCAAAGTATACCTGGAAGGCAACGCTTCATTTCAGGAGTCCAACGGCGGCACCGACATTGCCGCCCAGAATTTCACTGGCTTTTTCCCCTCCACGCGCGTCAACTACATCCGTCTGGGAGCCAGCGCCTACCGGCCCATCACCAACGGCTTTGGCCTGACGCTGGGGGCCAGCACCTACGTGGCCGGCCGCAACATTGGCAAATCCACGGGCTACTCGGCCGGCATCACGTATAACTTCTAATTCGTTAGCCGTCTTTGTTTTAAGCAAACGAGAAAGCGCCCCCAAAACCGGAAGTCATCCGGTTTTGGGGGCGCTTTCTCGTTTGCTTGGTTAATAATTCGACTCGGCCGAAGGCAGGTCAATCAGAATAAACTGGGCATCTTTTGCGGCGCGGATTTGCACCACGTCGTCATCGGTCATGCGGGCCTGGTCGTTGGGGCCGAGTTCCGTGCCATTCACGAAAATGGTGCCCTGCTTCACGTAAATGAAGGTGAGGCGGATGGGGAAAGTTTTAAATTCAATCTCCTCGTCCTCGTCCAAGTTAGCCCAGTAAATGGTGCTGTTGGAATTCATGTATACCACGTCTTCCAGCACTTTCTGGCCGGTCACGAGGGGCACCAGCTTGTTTTTATTGCCGCTGGTGAAGCCCAGGTCCTTCTGCTCATAGCTGGGGGCCAGGCCCTTCTGGCCAGGAATAAACCACAGCTGGTACAGGTGCAGGGGCTTGTCCTGGCGGTTGAACTCG
Source organism: Hymenobacter segetis (assembly GCF_038448715.1). Lineage (GTDB taxonomy): Bacteria > Bacteroidota > Bacteroidia > Cytophagales > Hymenobacteraceae > Hymenobacter > Hymenobacter segetis. The sequence continues at coordinate 104,052 of NZ_JBCEVZ010000010.1, forward strand.
GAATGGGCCAGGCCGGTGCCGGCAGTCATGCGCTGTACCTCGCCGGCTTTAATGGTCGTTTTGTTGCCCATCGTGTCCTGGTGCGTGATTTCGCCATCCAGCACCAGCGTCACGATTTCCATTTCGGAGTGCGGGTGCTGCGGGAAGCCCGACTGGGCGGCCACATTATCGTCGTTGAACACGCGCAACGGCCCGAAGTGCATGTTGGTGCGGTCAAAATAATCGGCAAACGAAAACAGGAAGTAGCTGCTGAGCCAAGCGGCGGGAGCAGCGTGATGGCGGTCGGCGGCGGAAATGTATTTGAGCATAGCTTGGGAGCGAGAGGATATGGCGTGCCTCCCATACGCGCAGGCCGGGCCGGAAGTTGGCCCCATACCACACAGCAAAGCCCTTCCGGGATACGGAAGGGCTTGCGGTATTTCCAACTAAGCAGCGCGGCGCTAGGCTTTTCTCAGCAGAGCCACTTGCTGTTGCAGGTCGAGCACGAGGCTGGCCACGCGCTCCAGCGAGAGCTCAGCAATTGGGAATGTGCTGCTGATGTAGCTTTTGGCTTCCCATATTTCGAGCACGTCGTCGGCCTTCACGTCGTAGGGCGAGAAATTCGGGTTGTCGGAATGCAGCACGAACATGGCCCCGGAGCGCATTTTATTGAAGACGCGCTTGAACACAATGCCGTCGCGGGAGCTCACCACGATGCAAGGTGTACCGTCTTTGATGTTGGCCCACTCTTCCACGTAGCGGCCCACGATGACGGTGCCGCTGGCAATGGGCAGCATCGAATCGCCGGCGATTTCAAAGGCGCGGTAGGTGCCCGTTTGCGAGAGCATGGGCAGACGGAACTTGGGCAGAACCTCCAGGTATTCGCGGTCGGCATAGCCATTGAGGTAACCGGCAGCGGCTTTCTGGGGCACCAGCTCGATGTTCTCGTTCTGGTCTTTGTCCACGGTGAAGGCCAGCACGCGGAGCTTGCCGCCGGCGGCCGGCGTGGGCGGCTCGGGGTTGTCGTCGGCATCGGCCCCGGGCGCGTTGGGGTCAGGCGCGGGCAGGGAGCCGATGATTTTGGTGTTCTTCTTCTTGCTGAAATCGGTGGTCACGAGCTGGTCGAGCGTGATGCCGAACAGGCGGGCCATGTTGACCAGGGTGGCAAGGCGGGGCTCGGCGCGGCCCTCTTCGTAGGCACCCACCAGGGAACGTTTGATGCCGAGCTTCTCGGCCATCTGGGCCTGCGTGAGGGCGAGCTCGCGCCGGCAAAATTTGAGGTTGGTATTAATCATCGGTGGGGGCAGCAGCCGGGAGTGGCGTTGGATTTAACGCAGATTCGGCTGGTGAAGTTAGCAACGCAAGCGCGAAGTTACTAATTCACTTAGCTAATAAATTTCTGCCCACCACTTTAGCGTTGAGCAATTTGTCTTTCTACCCACCATTCGTCGTTTTTCCAGAAATTATTCCAACCCACGCGGGCATATTTGGGGTTGATGTGAGAATCCCGCTCGCCGATTTCGAAGCGCGTGAGTACCTCGTGCGTCACGGCAATTCCCTGTTTCCAGACCACGGGCGTGGTTTCGCTGCCCGGCCCGTCGGCCCAGCTGCCTTCAAACAACAGGCCGCCGTTGCGGGTGGCAGGATTAGCGGTATTTGTCATCAGCACGGCTCGGCGGCTGGGTGTGAGCTGAAAGTCGAGCGCAATGCGGCCCGTAAACTGGCCGCCCAGCCCGTGGCGGCTGGTGGCCTGCAGCGCAAAACCGCCCGTGGCGCAATACGTTGGCGCGGCCGACTCCTCATAATCAGGCGCAATCACTTTCATACCTGCCGGCAGGCGCTGTACCTGTTGCAATTCGACGCTGCCCCGAAAGGGCGTCACGTCGCCGTAGCAGCGAAACTTGCCGGCCACGAGGTAGCGGCCAGGGCTTTTGCCATCGGCCTGCACGGTGGTGAACACGAATTCCAGCCGCCGCCCATCGTAGCCGAAACAGCCGTTGAGCACGTCTTCGGTGCCGGCCTGGGGCTGGTGCTGCCATAGTTTCCCTAAGTTGGTGCGGGCCAGCAGGGCGGTGCGGGTGGCGTTGGTGAGCACCGCGCCGGGGGCAGCCAGCGGGGCAGCTGGGCTGGCAGTTGGCCCCGAAAAGCTGGGCAAGTGTTGGGGTTGGGGCGCAGCGAAGAGCAGCGCAGGCGCTGTGAGAAGCAGAAAGTACCGCATACAACCGAAAGAGAAGGGTTTTTAAGGCCAGCTATATTGCTAGATGGCGCTTATGCTTTCCCAACGGTGATGGTGGCTGGTTTAGTATTAGAGGTTGAGCTTTGGCTTGGGCGAGTCGGCCCACCATTCCTCATTCTCCCACAGTTCATTCCAGCCCAGCTTAGCGTATTTAGGGTTGATTTCTCCGCCCCGGTCGCCGATGGCGAAGTCTTTGTACACTTCGGGAGCAGCTGCGAAGAAATCGGTCGAAATGACAAATTTCTTCACCTGCTTGGTCGAACGGTTCAGCCGGTTTCCACGCACAAGTAAACCACTGCCCCGGGTGGGCATGCTTTCGTCGATACCCATCACGGCCGTTACGTAGTCCACTTTTTTCGACTTGGCCAAGGTATAGAAATCGAGTATGGCTTCTCCTTCAAAAAGGCCACTATTATCACTATTTTCCTCGGTTAGTTGGAGTTGAGCACGCGCCGTATACGTTTGGGCTGCTGCCGTATCTAGCAATTCACTGCCCGCTCCGGCGATGAAAAAATATCCCCGCGGCAAGTCCTGCACCTGCCGCATGGTTAGGGTACCGGCAAATTTTCGGACGTTTTTCCGGTAATGGCATTTCCCTTGAACATGGTAGATGGCTGGATGCTGCTCATCGCGCCGCACTTGACTAAAAACCAATGCAAAACGGTAGTGGTCAGGGCCAAAAAAACCTTCCAAAGCTGGATTTCCCTGCTTATCCTTCGTATCGCCCTGCCAAAGGTTGGCTAAGTTGTACTGGCTCACCAAGCGGCGCATAGGGGCCGTCAACGTATCTGAAGCCGCGAATAATGAAGGCAATGATGGTTGGGCCGTCATCGCCGCAACATCTGCGGCCGCAGGGGCTCCTTTGGCTGCTTGCGGAACTGTTGCGGCCTGCGCAACCGGCGCTTTCTGATGACATGCCGGGGCGGACACCGCTAATACAAGCATCCAAATCAGATTTTTCATGCCGCCAATTTACGCCGCAGGTCCGGCATGAACTCCTGCAGAAAATACCGTCCTAAGCCTGCCTCCAATAGGATTTCAATCACAACTAAATTACCTACCCACGAGAGCCACGTCACCGTCAGATACGTCTCAATCGGCTTGGTTTCGAACACGTAGTACATGATGTAGCTCTCGCCGCGCAGGGCCAGGGCGGCCAGGGTCACGGCGTAGGAGCGCAGCATCCAATCCACATGCAGGCTCCACTGGCGCTGGCGGGCGGCACGGTAGGCGCGCCAGGTGCACAGCCACCACACGAGGCATTGCAGCGTGAAACCGACCTGCGCGGCCAGCCCGCCATTTGCAAAGTGCGCCAGAATGAGGCCCGACGGGGCCGCCAGCGCCAGAATGCCGATGATGTAAAACTTGCCCAGCTGCCGGTGCAGCCCCGGCCCGCGCCGCGCCAGCACCGGCAGAAACTGCATCAGCCCCGCCACCAGCACCAGCAGACTGGTGGTGATGTGCACATAGAAACCCAGCCGAAACACGGGGCTGTCGTTGGTTTCGTCGCTCTTGGTGGTGAGGAAATGGATGCCCTTCTCGAAGGTATAGTAGGGCAGCGTTTTGGTGAGCATCAGGCCCGCGAAGGCAGCGATGACGAGGGCCGCGAGGGCCGCGAGGGCGAGCAAGAGTTTTCGGGCCATGAAGCGCGGCAGTTTCGAACGGGAACCTGCAAATAAAGAGGCCCGCCGTGGGTAACGGCGGGCCTCTTTATTTTATTGGCTTCTACTGACCCCGAAGGCGCTTGTGGTAGAGCGCGGCCATGCGCAGCTGGAAGTAGTCGTACTTCTCGCGCAGGTGGTCGAACAGGTCGCGGAGCGTAGGGTCGCCGCCGAGCTGGGCGCGGGCGGAGAAGATTTCGGCCAGTTCGGCATCGCTCACGAAGTCGTGGATGCGCAACTCGCGGCCTTTGGCGTAGGCGTTGTAGAGGTGGGTTTTGACGGTGCTCAGGGCCAAGCCGCGGCGCTCGGAAATGTCCTCGGGCGTGAGGCCCATCTGGTGGAACTGTATGGTGGCGTCCTCGGAGTCGCTCACGGGCTTGTCGGCTTTTTCGGCGGCCGTCAGGCGGGGGCGCGGCTCGCTGAACATATTGTCCGAATCGGATGGCATGGCCCCGCCGCCTTCTTCCAGAATAAGACGGATGAAGGCCTCGCCGTAGGTTTCGAATTTCTTCATGCCCACGCCCGAGATACCCAGCATGCCCACGCGGCTCACAGGCCGCTCGGCGGCCATTTCCTGGAGCGTGGCATCGGAGAACACCACGTAGGGCGGCACGCCCTGCTCATCGGCAATATGCTTGCGGAGCTTGCGGAGCTTGTCGAACAGCTGAGCTTCGGGCGTGCCGAAGGCGGCTGCGGCAGTGGCATTGGCGGCTTTTTTGCCGGCGCGGGTGGGCTTCTCG
>NZ_JBCEVZ010000011.1:0-108220 GCF_038448715.1 Hymenobacter segetis
ATAATAAGCTCGTCATCTACCAATTGATGACGCGCCTGTTCGGAAACAAAGTGGCGCTGAACAAGCCCTACGGCACCATCACGGAGAACGGCTGCGGCAAATTCAACGACATTACCGATAAGGCCCTCGAAGAAATCAAGGGCATGGGCGTGAGCCACGTGTGGTACACCGGCGTGATTGAGCACGCCACCATGACCGACTACACCAGCGCCGGCATCCCAGCCGACGACGCCGACGTGGTGAAGGGCCGCGCCGGCTCGCCCTACGCCATCAAGGATTACTACGATGTGGCCCCCGACCTGGCCGTGACGGTGAAAAACCGCATGTCGGAGTACGAAGCCCTCATCAAACGTACCCACGACCACGGCCTGAAAGTCCTCATGGACTTTATCCCGAACCATGTGGCGCGGTCTTATAAGTCGGATGCCAAGCCCCAGGGCGTGGTGGATTTGGGTGCTAATGATGACAAAAGCAAGGCTTTCGCGCCCAACAACAACTTCTACTACCTGCCCGGCAAAGCCTTCGTGGTGCCTGCCAACTACAACCCGCTCGGCCCGCTGAAAGGCCCGCGCGAGGACGGCAAGTACGCCGAGAACCCCGCCAAAGCCACCGGCAACGACGTTTTCTCCGAAGCACCGAGCGTGAACGACTGGTTCGAAACCGTGAAGCTGAACTACGGCGTGGACTACGTGAACGGCCGCAAAACCTACTTCGAGCCCGTGCCCGATACCTGGAAGAAGATGCGCGACATCCTCGTGTTCTGGGCCGGCAAGAACGTGGACGGTTTCCGCTGCGACATGGTGGAAATGGTGCCCGTCGAGTTCTGGGCCTGGGTCATTCCGGAGCTGAAAAAGGCGAAGCCCGGTCTCGTGTTCATCGGCGAAGCCTACAACCCCAAGGAATACCGAACCTACCTGGAGAAAGGCCATTTCGATTTCCTGTATGACAAAGTGGGCCTCTATGACGACCTGCGCAAGCTGATGCGCCAGGAAGGCACCACCGAGGACATCACCAAAGTATGGAAAGAGGAAAGCAACGGCTTCTCCTCGCACATGCTGCGCTTCCTGGAAAACCATGACGAGCAGCGCATTGCCTCGCCGGATTTCGCCACCGACCCGCGCCGCGCCATCCCGGCCATGGCCGTGGCGGCTACTCTGGCCAGCGGCCCAGTGATGCTCTATTTCGGGCAGGAAGTGGGCGAGCCCGCTCGCGGTACCGAAGGCTTCAGCAGCGAGGACGGCCGCACCAGCATCTTCGACTACTGGGGCGTGCCCGAGCACCAGAAGTGGCTGAACCAAGGCAAGTTCGACGGCGGCAAGCTCAGCCCCGAGCAGAAAAGCCTGCGCGACTACTACCGCCGCCTCCTCACCCTCACCAGCAGCAGCGAGGCCATCCGCAAGGGCCGCTTCTACGAATTGCAGGACGCAAACAACCTGGGCAAGGAGTACAACCAGCGCCACCTCTACACCTACCTGCGCTACACCGACAAGCAGCAGCTGCTCATCGTGGTCAATTTCAGCGCCGACAAAACCTACAAGCCTACCCTCAACATTCCCGCCGAGGCCATGACAGCCATGGGCCTGAGCACCAAGAAATTCTACACCTACACCGACCTCCTCGCCGACGGTGAGCCCCGCAACGCCCTCAACCTGACGTTGGCCCCGCTCTCAGCCCATATTTTCGAGATAAAGGCTCGGTAACACTGCCTGATTATTCCGGCGAATCAGTAAATTCGATAATCGCACTGCGCTCATTTTCAGGGCGCATCTCCCACATTTCTTCTCCACTTCCACATGGCTGCTCCCACCGCCGTCGCCACCTCCTCCAGTACCCGCGAAAAACCCCGGCTTAGCTTCTGGCAAATCTGGAACATGAGCTTCGGCTTCCTTGGCATTCAGTTCGGCTTTGCGCTGCAAAACAGCAACATGAGCCGAATTTTTGAAACCATGGGGGCCAAAACCGACGAAATTGCCTTCCTGTGGCTGGCCGCGCCCATCACGGGCCTACTGGTGCAGCCCGTCATCGGCTACCTCTCCGACCGCACCTGGAGCCCGCGCTGGGGCCGCCGCCGGCCGTTCTTCTTCGTGGGGGCGCTGCTGGCCTCGCTCGCGCTAATCGTGATGCCCAACGTGACGGCCCTGTGGATGGCCGCCGGGATGCTCTGGATTCTCGATTCGAGCATCAACATTTCGATGGAGCCTTTCCGGGCGCTGGTCGGCGATTTGCTGCCCTCGCAGCAGCGCACCACCGGCTTCGGGGCCCAAACGTTTTTCATTGGCGTGGGGGCCATCGTGGGCTCGTCGCTGCCCTGGATGTTCGCCAACTGGTTTGGCATTTCCAATACGCCCGAGCCCGGCCACATCTCGCTTTCGCTGAAATACGCCTTCTACGTGGGCGGCCTGGTGTTCTTCCTAGCCGTGCTCTGGACCATCCTGCGCACCAAGGAATACCCGCCCGAAAACCTGGCCGAATTCGAGGCCGAGAAGGCCCGCACCGCTGGCTTCGCCAACGGCTTGAAAGAGTCGTTCGAGGGCATCTTCCACATGCCCAAAACCATGCGCCAGCTGGCCGTGGTGCAGTTCTTCTCGTGGTTTGCACTGTTTTCGATGTGGATTTATACCACCCAAGCCGTCACCAGCCACATTTTCCACACCACCGACACCACTTCGGCCCTCTACAACAAAGGCGGCGACTGGGTGGGCGTGTGCTTCTCGGTGTATAACGGCCTGTCGGCGGTGGTGGCGCTGCTGCTGCCCGTGGTGGCCCGCGCCACCAGCCGCCGCTTCACCCACATGCTGGCCCTAGTGATGGGCGGTGTGGGGCTAATTTCGATTTATTTCATCCAGGATTACCACTACATTCTGGTGTCGATGGTGGGCGTGGGCATTGCCTGGGCCAGCATCCTGAGCGTGCCCTACGCCATGCTGGCCGGCGCGCTGCCGTCCAACAAAATGGGCTACTACATGGGCGTGTTCAACTTCTTCATCGTGATTCCGCAGGGTGTAGCCGGCCTGATTCTGGGGCCGCTGACGAAGCACGTGTTTCACGACCAGCCCATCTTCACGCTGGTACTCGGCGGCGCGTCCATGATAATCGCGGGCCTGCTGACCCTGCGCGTACACGACGCCGACGACATCCGCCTCCCCGCCGAGCCAGAGCCCGCCGAATCCCTCGGCTACGATGCCCTGCCCCCCGCCAACCCGCAAGTGTAACTGTTATTTTTGAATACAAAAAGGCCCGTTTCTTCAGTGAAACGGGCCTTTTTTATTGTGATACAACTCTGGTCAAATTAGCTTTTGACAATCATCTCGGCCACTTCGCGGCCGGTGGCCAATGCCGCGTTTAGCGAGGGATAGGAGGTCCAGTCGCCGCAGCGGTAGAGGTTGTCGGCCAGTTTCAAGGGTTGCTCCACGGGCTGACCGGGCAGGTACACGGGCAGCGCTGCCGGAATGCGATAGGTGCGCAGATGCTCCCACTGCCGGGCGGCCGTCCCGAACCAAGCGGCCAGCTCCTCACGCAGGCGGGCCGTCAGCTCCTCTTCGCCAAGGCTGCGCTCGCCGTGGGTGCTCACCGATATCAGGGCGCGGCCGGCTGGGGCGTACGCGCCGCTCACATCGGAGGGGAAAGCCACGTTGTGAGCCAGGCACGAGGAGGCCGCGTTCAGGCGCAGCAGCTTGTCGTTGCGGCCCGGCGAGTGGCCGCCGGGCGTGGCAAAGTACGTGCAGGTGGTGATGCGGGCCGCCGTGGGAAAGCCGGCCGGCTGGGCGGTCAGGCTGTCGTCGGGGTTGCCGCTGCGGCCGCCCAGCAGGCGCAGCGTACTTAGTCCATCGGTGGCCAGCACCACGGCCGAACCTTGCACTACCTGGCCGGTGGTGAGGCGGACATGCGTGCCATCGACCACGCCGGCTACCGGCGAATTGAGCCGCACGGTGCCGACGGGCAGACGGGCCGCCAGCTGCTCGGGCAGCTGCTGCATGCCCAGGGCGGGAACGGCCGCCTCGCCGGTCACGAACTGCTGGAACACGAACTCGAAGAAATTGCTGGCCGTGGTCAGCTCCCTATCGAGAAAAACGCCGCCGAAAAATGGCTTGAAAAACGAGTTTATCATCTGTTCGCTCCAGCCGTAGCGTTGCAGGAAGCCGAGGGTATCGGTGGCCGGGCGGGCCAGCAGTTCCTCGGGCGTATACTTCAGCACGTGCCGCACCAAGCTGAGGATGCGGAGCTTGTCGGGCAGCGTGCCGATGGGCGATTTGAGGGCCGAAAGCGCCGCCAACGGCGCTTGCAGTGGGTTTTGCAGGGTGGTTTCCTGCCCATCGGCCAACCGTATGACGGCCCCGGAGCGGAAGGCTTTCAGATTGAGTACGCCGTAGTCGAAGATGCGCCGGGCCTCGGGGTAGTTGGTGAGCAGCACCTGAAAGCCGCGGTCGAGCCGGAAGCCTTCGGGGGTAATATCGGTGCGCACGCGGCCGCCCACGGCGTCGGCCGCATCCAGAACAAGCACGGCGTGGCCAGCACGGTGCAGCCAGGTGGCGCAAGCCAGCCCGGCCATGCCCGCGCCGATGATGATAACGGGTTTGGAATCAGAAGAAGTCATAAGGAAACAGCAGACAGGGTTTCGCGCAGCGTTTCCTTGTTTCACGTCACGGAGCGCGAAAGGTTGGGCTTACCGCAACTGTTTGGCGTGTATTGTTTTCATCGACTGTCATCCTGAGCACCGCGAAGGACCTTATTACATCAAACATTTTGCAGCAATTCTAACGGCGCAAATGTGACAAGGTCCTTCGCTGCGCTCAGGATGACAGGAATGCCCAACTGGTAGCAGTGGCCTGATGCCCTCGCCCTCAAAACAGCTTCGGCATCTTGTGCTCCTTCCATTTCTTGCGCGTTTTCATCGTCCAAAACTCGGCCACGCCGGGGCGTTGCAGGCTGAGCTGCCACGCACCCATGGGCTGGCCCAGCCGGTAGCCAGTGGCTTGGTCCTGCGGGAATTTCTGCTTGATAACCGCGTAATCAGCCGCCGAAATATCCTTGCCGACTTCGCCGTGGCACCGCAGGCATAATTGGTTATTAAGCACAATAGGCCGCTGATAGAAAAACACCTCCTGCGACAGCCGCTTGATGGTGCGCACCGTGTCGGGCTGCATTTCTTCGGCCAATAGCGGGACCTGGCTGGCAGGGTTGCGCGGCCGCTCGCTCACGCGGTGGGCCGTGGCCTTGAGCACGCCGGCCAGGGAATCGACGGCCCCGTAGGTTTCTGGTTTGCAGAAGGCCATTGCGTGGGCCACGCCCCCGGCGGCCAGCTCGCGGGCCAGGGTACGGCGTAGCAGCGAGTCGGCGGTGGCGGTGAGGGAATCGCCGGCCCAGCGGGTGGCGTGCAGCAGGTCCTTAGGCATGATGCGCTTCACCTCCCAGTTTTCGGCCTCGATGCCAATGCGCTTGCTGTCCTTGAGGTGCTCCACTTGGTCGGGGCGGCAGGCGGTGAAGGCCAGGGCCAACGCCGGCAGGGCAATTTTATACAGCAGGTTTTTCACGGAAGCAGGCATTGGGCTGATTTTACGCAAAGGTCCGAACCGCCGCCCCAATGGCCCAAGCTGCCGCCCGGCTACATCAGGTAGGCTTTCAAATCTTCGTAGTTAACCGCCAGCGACACGCTTCGTTTGGCCCGCCCCTGCAAAGCCTGCACCACGGCCGGCAGTTCGATGGCCCGGCCGAGAATGGGCTCTACTACATCAGGAAATTTCACGGGGTGGGCCGTGGCCAGAATCAGGCCCGCTGAGCCCGGGTGCTGGGCCTGGTAGCGGCGCAGGGCCGTATAGGCCACCGCGCCGTGCGGGTCGAGCAGGTAGTCGTCGCGCTCCCACACCTGCCGGATGGCGGCTACGGTATCGGCGTCGGTCACGGTGTCGGCGCTGAGGGCGGCGCGTAGCTTGTTCAGGTCGTTATCGAACAGCTCCAGAATACGCACGAAGTTGCTGGGGTTGCCCACGTCCATGGCATTGGAGAAGGTGGGCACGGCCGGGCGCGGCGTGAACGTGCCCGTGCGCAGGTACACCGGCACTGGCTCGTTAGCGTTGCAGGCCGCGATGAAATGCCCCAACGGTAGCCCTGAGGCTTGGGCCAACAGCCCTGCGCACAGGTTACCGAAGTTGCCGCTCGGCACCGAAACCACCGGTGCGGGTGCCCCAACCGGCCACTGCTGCATGGCAAAGCAGTAGTACAGTTGCTGCGGCAGCCACCGCGCCACGTTGATGCTATTGGCCGACGTGAGAAAGCGCTTCTGCGCTAGCTCGGAGTCCAGAAACGCCTGTTTCACCAGCGCCTGACAGTCATCGAAAGTGCCGGCTACTTCCAGCGCCGTGATGTTCTGGCCTAGCGTGGTGAGCTGCTGCTCCTGCACCGGGCTCACCTTGCCCGAGGGGTAGAGGATTACCACCTCCACACCCGGCACGCCCAGGAAGCCGCTGGCCACGGCCCCGCCGGTATCGCCGGAAGTGGCTACCAGCACGGTCACGGGCGGCGTGTCGCCGCGCTGGGCGAAGTAGCCCAGACAGCGGCTCATAAACCGCGCCCCCACGTCCTTAAACGCCAAAGTCGGCCCATGAAACAGCTCCAGCGCCGACACCTCCGCCGCCACCGGCACCAGCGGAAACTCAAAATCTACCGCCTCGGCGCAGATACGCTGCAAGTCGGCCTCGGCGATGGTGCTGCCCACGTAGGGCCGCATCACATTAAAGGCCACGGTGGCCTTGCTCAGGCTACGCAGCTCGTGCAGGAAGCCGGCCGAGAATTTCGGAATGCTTTCGGGGAAATACAGGCCGCCATCCGGGGCCTGACCGGTGATGGTAGCGGTGCGGAAATCAACCAGCGGCGACTGGTGGTGGAGGCTGTAGTATTTCATTTTTTGTTATCTGTTATCTGCAGAAAGCCCGTCATGCCGAGCGCAGCCGAGGCATCTCGCGTGCTGTAGTAACTCATTCGTGAAGCCGATAATAATTAGCGGTAGCACGCGAGATGCCTCGGCTACGCTCGGCATGACGGGCTTTTTATTCTCTGAAATCTATTCCTCCTCAACCGCCCGTGCTCCCGTCGTGCCCACCGGCCCCACGTACACGTTGCATTCAATCTTCAGCTCCGTAAACACGCTGCCCATCGCCTCGCCCACGGCCTGCGCCGTTGCCTCCGTCCGGTTCAGCATGAAAATCGAAGGCCCCGAGCCCGAAATACCGCCACCAATGGCCCCCGCGGCCAGCGCCCGCATCCGTGCCTCCGCCAGGCCGGGGATGAGCGGCAGCCGCGCCGGCTCCACGATGTAGTCGTCGAGCGAGCGGCCGATGAGGTCATAATCAGCTAGCAGGAATCCTGATACCAGGCCCGCCACGTTGGCCCACTGGCGCACGGCCAAGCCCAGCGGCACGGTGGCCGGCAGCACCTTGCGCGAGTCGCTAGTTTTCACCTCAATCTGCGGGTGCACCACCGCCACCCACAACGGCGGCGCGGGCAAGGCAATAATATCAATGACCGGCTCCAGCGCCCGCACCACCGTGAAACCGCCGAAAATGGCCGGCGCGATGTTATCAGCGTGGCGTGCGCCGGAGGCCACGGCCTCGCCTTCCATCGCAAAATCCACCAGCTGCATTTTGCTGAAGCGGTTGCCCAGCAGCGCATTGGCAGCCACCACGGCCCCGGCGGCACTGGCCGCGCTGCTGCCCACCCCACTGCCCGGCTTGATACCTTTGGTGATTTCCAGCTCGAACCCCACGGCTTCCGGCACCTGCTTTAACAAAGCCAGTAGCGCCACTCCAGCCACGTTGTGCAGCGGGTCGGTGGGAAGGTTGTACGGGTCGTGGTGCTGAATGCGGATGCCCGGCTTATCGCTGCGGGTGAGACGAATAATGTCGTAAGGCTCGGCCAGGGCCAGGCCGAATACATCGAAGCCGCAGCCCAGATTGGAGAGCGTGGCGGGGGAGTGAACGAGAACGGAATCAGGCATAGTAGCGCGGACTTTTAGTCCGCGAGTAAGCAGGTTGAGTAATGGTTAGACGAGCATAGAACCACATAGTCGCGGACTAAAAGTCCGCGCTACAGCCTTGCGGCGCGAATGATATCCGCAAATACGCCCGAGGCCGTGACCTCCGCCCCTGCCCCAGCGCCCTTCACCACCAGCGGCTGGTCCACGTAGCGGTCGGTGTAGAAGAGCACCACGTTGTCCTTGCCGCGCAGGTCGTACAAATCGTGTCCGAGCGCTACAGTTTGCAGGCCCACGGCGGCGTGCCCATCAGCGTAGCGAGCCACGAATTTCAGGCGCTTGCCGGCGGCAGTGGCGGCGTCATAGAGGGCACGGAAGTGGGCTTCGTGCGCCGCCATCTGGGTGTAGAAGGCTTCCACATCGCCTTCGAGGCATGCGGGCGGCAGGAAGGTATCGATTTCGATTTCGCTCATTTCCATTACCTGGCCGGCTTCGCGGGCGAGGATGAGGATTTTGCGGGCCACGTCCGAGCCGCTCAGGTCGAGGCGCGGGTCGGGCTCGGTGTAGCCTTCGGCCTGGGCCTGGCGCACCACCTCGGCGAAGGGCCGGGAGCCGTCGTAGTTGTTGAACACGAAATTGAGCGTGCCGGAGAGCACCGCCTCCATGCGCCGCACCACGTCGCCGCTGCGCGTGAGGTCGTTCAGCGTGCCGATGATGGGCAGGGCCGCGCCCACATTGGTTTCAAACAAGTAGCTGGCGTTGAATTCCTTCGAGAGGCTTTTGAGCTTGGCATAATGCGCGTAGTCCGACGACGCGGCCACCTTATTACAGGCTACGATAGCCACGCTTTTGGCCAGCAAGTCGGCGTAGATACTGGCGGCGGCCGGGTTAGCCGTCACGTCCACGAAGATGGAATTGCGCAGGTTGCGGGCGATGATGAGTTGGGTGAATTCCTCCAAAGTTTGGGCCGGGGCTTGCGCCAGTTCCTCGGGCCAAGCAGTCAGGTCGAGGCCGTTTTCATCGACCAGGCAGTGGCGGCTGTTGGCAATAGCCACCACGCGCACCTGCAAACCCAGCTTTTCGAGCAAGTGCGACTGCTGCCGCGCCAGCTGTTCCAGCAGCTTGCTGCCCACGTTGCCGGGGCCGAGGATGAACAGGTTGACCTGCTTCTTGGTGGCCTCGAAAAAGGCCTCGTGCAGCACGTTGATGGCCTTGCGCACGTCGGCGGCACGAATCACCGTCGAGATATTCTTCTCCGACGCGCCCTGCGCGATGGCCCGGATATTCACCCCATTCTGCCCCAGCGCGCCAAACAGCTTGCCGCTGATGCCGGGGTGGTTTTTCATGTTCTCGCCCACCAGCGCCACGATGGCGAGGTCGGTTTCGGGCCGCAGCGGCTCGATGCGGCCGGCCGCGATTTCCGTGGCAAACTCCTCATCCACGGCCAGCTGGGCGGGCGCGGCATCCTGCGCGTTCACCCCCACGCAAATGGAATGCTCGGAGGAGCTTTGGGTAATGAGAATCACGTTGATGCGCTCGCGGGCAAGGGCTTCAAACAGCCGCTTCGAGAAGCCGGGGATGCCCACCATGCCGCTGCCTTCCAGATTTAGCAGCGTGAGGTTGCCGATGCTGGAAATGCCCTGCACCACGGCCGGCGTGCGCGGCGGCTCCACTTCCACCAGCGTGCCGTAGTCGTCGGGGGCGAAGGTATTTTTTATCCAGAGCGGAATTCCGCGTTGCATCACTGGCTGAATAGTAGGCGGATAGAGCACCTTCGCGCCGAAGTGCGACAGCTCCATGGCCTCCTGATACGAGATGTGCGCAATAGGCCGGGCGCTGCGCACGAGGCGCGGGTCGGCGGTCATCATGCCGCTCACGTCGGTCCAGATTTCCAGCACTTCGGCATCAAGGGCGGCAGCGAGCAGGGCGGCCGTGTAGTCGGAACCGCCCCGGCCCAGCGTGGTGGTAGTACCGTGGGCATCAGCCGCGATGAAGCCGGGTACTACCCAGATTTTTGCCAGGTTTTCGGCTTTAAAGGCGGCTACTTTCTCTTCCGTGGTGGCCATATCAACTTCGGCCGTGCCGAAGCGCGAATTGGTGCGGATAAGCTGCCGGGCATCGGCCCATATGGCATCTAAACTCTGCACTTTGGCCACAGACGCAATGAGGTGCGACGACAGCAGCTCGCCGTAGCTCATGAGTTTATCCAGCGTTCTGGTTGATAATTCACCCAACGCGAAAATGCCGTTGCACAGGCTGGTCACCTCTCCAAACTGGGCTACCAACTGGCCTTCGGCGGCCGTGTGCGCGGCGGGCAGCAGTTCCTGCACGGCCGTGTGCGCGGCGGGCAGCAGTTCCTGCACGGCCGTGCGGTGGCGGGCGGCCAGCTGTAATAAAGTATCGCGGTAGCCCGCGTCGCCCGCAGCGGCGGCCCGGCCCGCGCCAATCAGGGCATCAGTAGTCCCGCCCAACGCCGATACGACCATGACGACTGGTGCGCGTTCAGCGGCTCTGGCTACAATGGCCAGCGATTTGCGGATATTCTCGGCAGAGGCCACCGACGTGCCTCCGAATTTCAACACTTGCATTGCAGTTTCTGGTTGGTGAAGTAGCGGTGCCGCTTGGGTGGGAAGTGCGAAACCAGAAGAGTTTGAGAGCTTGAACGAGTATGGCTGAGGGCGTAAAAAAAGCTGTTTGGCGGGGTGAGCACCGGGATGAAATAGCTGTGCTACCCCACCGCCCGGCCCCGGCCGCGCCCAAACAGACGGGCGCAATGTAGGGCGCGCCGGGGCCATTTTCCGCATCCATTCGGCGGTTTGTTTGGTGCGCTGGCTTGCTAGTAGTATTCACCTGACTAAGCCAGCGAACCAACGTACTGAATAGCGGTGTTTAGAATCCGTATCTTTGCCCACTATCTGATTATTTCCCGAACACCCGATGCTCGATAAACTAGAAGCCATCAACCAGCGCTACGAAAACGTCAACGAAGAGCTGATGCAGCCCGACGTGATGTCGGACCTGAAGCGCTACAAGTCCCTGAACAAGGAGTATAAGGAGCTGGGCAAGATTGTGGCCCAGTACCGCAACTACCAGCAGGTGCTCAGCAACATCGAAAACGCCCGCGAAGTCATTGCCACCGAAAAGGACCAGGACTTCCGCGAGATGGCCAAGGCCGAGCTCGACGAGCTCCAGCCCGAGCAGGAGCGCCTCGAGGAAGTGATTAAAGACCTGCTGCTGCCCAAGGACCCCAACGACTCGAAAGACGTCATCATGGAAATCCGGGCCGGCGCGGGTGGCGACGAAGCGGCCATTTTTGCCGGTGACTTGCAGCGTATGTACATGCGCTTTGCCGAAAAGCAGGGCTGGAAAATGGAGCTCATCGACGCTATGGACGGCACCGCCGGCGGCTACAAGGAAATCATCGTGGCCGTGCGCGGCGAGGATGTGTACGGCAAGCTGAAGTTCGAATCGGGCGTGCACCGCGTGCAGCGCGTGCCGGCCACCGAAACCCAGGGTCGTATCCACACCAGCGTGGCCTCCATCGTGGTGATTCCCGAAGTGGAAGAATTCGATGTGGAACTGAACATGAGCGACATCCGCAAGGACTATTTCTGCTCCAGCGGCCCCGGTGGCCAGTCGGTAAACACTACCTACTCGGCCGTGCGCCTCACCCACTTGCCCTCCGGCCTCGTGGCCCAGTGCCAGGACCAGAAATCGCAGCTCAAAAACTTCGACAAAGCCTTGGCCGTGCTCCGCTCCCGCGTGTACGATATGGAGCTGGCCAAGAAGAACGAGGCCGACGGCATCGTGCGCAAAAGCATGATTGGTGGCGGCGACCGTTCGGATAAAATCCGCACCTACAACTACCCGCAGGGCCGCGTGACTGACCACCGCATCGGCTACACAGTGTATAACCTGGCCAGCGTGATGGAAGGCAACGTGGACGACTTCGTGGAGCAGCTCCGCATCGCCGAAAGCGCCGAGCGCCTGCAGGAAGGCGTGACGAAATAAGCAGAACGACCAACTCCCCTCCTTACCAAGGAGGGGAGTTTTTGCGAAGCAAAAACGGGGGTGGTTGCGGGTGTTGAACGATGCCGGAACTGCTTGCGCATAATGCTCTCATATACTTATTTCCCAGCGTTCGGCGTTCACGCCCACAACCACCCCAGCGTCCGCTACGCGGCCGCGTCCCCTCCTTGGTAAGGAGGGGAGTTTGCCCCGCCTGCCCAACGCCTGCTTATGCGCCACCTCTTCCCGCTGTTTCTGGTCCTGAGTTGTTTGCTCACCTTCCTGCCCGGTTGCGAGCCGAAAGAGGATTTGGTGCAAACCTCCGGCAGCCTGGAGTTTGCCACCGACACGGTGAAGTTTGACACGGTGTTCACCACCATCCAGACGGTGACGAAGCGGCTGTGGGTGTACAACCGTAACAGCGGCGCGGTGAAAACCGATGTAAGCCTCGCCGGCAAGCTGGGCACCACGTACTCGCTGATTATTAACGGCGATGCCGGCCCGAGCATCAGCGGCATCACCATCCGGGGCAAGGACAGCCTACTAGTGCTGGTGCGAGCCGTGCTGGGTGACAACGGCAAAGACATTAAACCTTTCTTGTTGGAAGACCAGGTGAATTTCCGCACCAACGGCAACGAGCAGAACGTGAAAGTGCTGGCCTTCGGCCAAAATGCCTATTTCCACCGGGCCGATTACATTACCGCTAACACGACTTGGCGCACGGACAAGCCCCACGTCATTATTAATGCGAACAAAGTGCTTCCCGGCGCAACTACGCCTTCCTTATTTGGGGTACTCGTGGGCCAGGGTGTCACCCTAACTATTCCTAAAGGAGCCCGCATCTATTCCCACGCTGGCTCTTACATTCAGGTGAATGGTACGTTACGAGTTAACGATGACTTCGTGCCCGGCACCGGCCTTACTGATACCGTAAAGGCCAAAAATCTCAACCTCGTCCGTTTCCAGGGCGACCGGCTGGAGCCGTTCTATGCCGACATTCCCAGCCAGTGGGGCGGCATCATTTTCACCAGCACCAGCCGCAACAACAGCATCCGCTACGCGGAAATCAAGAACGCCACGTTCGGCGCATTGCTCTACAACCGCGATGCGTTGCCGGCTCACCCCAATCTGACGCTGAACAACACCGTTTTCCGGAATATCTCGGGGTCGAATGTCTCCTTTGCCAATGCGAACCCCGGCACCGGCGGCGGCGTCATCAGCTATTCCGGCGATGTTACGGCCACCAACTGCCTCTTCACCAACTGCGGCGAATACGCCATGGTAGGCATCGGCGGCACTTATAATCTGAACTTCTGCACCATCGCCAACTACACGCCCGCATTTCGGCGCGAAACCTCTTCCCTCACGTTCACCAACGTGGACGATGCCCTGAAGAACCCGCCGAAAATGACCACCAGCGTCACCATCCGCAATTCCATTGTGTGGGGTTCTTTTGAGGATGAGCTGTTTTTGCAGAACAACGGTGACGCCGGTTTCACCTTCAATATCCTGAACTCGCTGCTGCGCACCAAGGAATATCAGGCTACTACTGATGCCACCGGCAAGCCTGGCCTGGCCCTCGCCGCCCGCGCCAATATCGTCAACAAAGACCCGCTGTTCGTCCGCACCTCGCTCACCAGCAGCCAAGCCGATTACAGCCTCCAGGCTACCTCGCCGGCTACCTCGCCCCGCCAGCCCATAGCACCAGGTTCAACAATACTTTTACGCGACCTCATCAATCTGCCGCGCAACAACCCGAATATGCCCAGCCTGGGTGCCTACGAGCACAAATAAGCCGTGCCGGTAGCCTTACTCTACTCGCCCGGCCGCCGAGTAGCGCAACGTATCAAACAACACCAACTTCTGGGTTCCCACCACCTCGTAAGTGCGCAGCTGGCCATTTTCCAGCTGCACACGCAGCTGCTTCTGCGCCGAAAACAACGGGTTATTCTGAATAATAGTAGCCGCGATTTCCTGCGGCACCGCGCCTTGCTGCACCACCGTCAGGCTGGCCACGGGCGCATTGGGCTGGCCCGGTAGCCGCGTGTAGGTGTGGCGCAGCAGCCCACCGGGCAGCGCCACAGAATCCACGGCGTAAGCCCCGCGCAGGGCGGCTTTATTAATGTCGGCCTGAAAGAAGATTTGGAGCTCGTCGTTCCACTTCACGGTGGGCACGCGCACGGTTTCGGGCGCGTTGCCACGTAGGCTCACGTGCTTGGTCACGGCGGCGTGGCGCTGCTCCAGCTGCGCCACCTGCCGCGTGAGCAGGCCTTTCACATCGAAATACAGCGGCTTGCGGGCGGCGGGCGCGGCCGGGCCGGCCTCGCCGCAGCTGGCCAGTAGCACCACACCCAACGCCCACCCGCCTATCGCCAGGCCGCGCTTACGCATTCGGGGCGGTGCTGGGCCGCAGGATGCTTACGCCCGTCATCTCGGCTGGCTTGGGGATGCCCATCAGCTCCAGGATGGTGGGGGCCAGGTCGCCGAGCTTGCCATCGGCCAGGGTGCCGTGGTAGTCGTTGTCGGCCAGGATGCAGGGGACCAGGTTGGTGGTGTGGGCGGTGTTGGGCGAGCCGTCGGCGTTACGCATAAACTCGGCATTGCCGTGGTCGGCTATGATGATGCTGGCGTAGCCAGCTTCCAAGGCGGCTTCTACCACGGCGCGGGCGCAGGCGTCGGTCGTTTCCACGGCCTTCACCACGGCCTCAAATACGCCTGTGTGGCCCACCATGTCGGGGTTGGCAAAGTTCAGCACCACGAAATCAGCCGACTTGGCCTTCAGCTCCGGCACCAGCGCGTCGCGCAACTCGGCGGCGCTCATTTCGGGTTGCAGGTCGTAGGTCGCCACTTTGGGCGAGGCCCGCAGGATGCGCGTTTCGCCCTCAAACTCATTTTCCCGGCCACCCGAGAAGAAGAACGTGACGTGCGGGTACTTCTCAGTTTCGGCAATGCGAATCTGGGTTTTGCCGTGCGCCGCCAGCACTTCGCCAAGCGTATTGTTCAGGTTGTCCTTCTCAAAAATGGGCGTCACGCCCACGAACGTATCGTCGTAGTTGGTCAGCGTGAGGTAATGCAGGTTGAGGCGCTGCATCTGGAAGGCGTTCATGTCCTGCTGGGTCAGCACTTCCGTAATTTCGCGGCCCCGGTCGGTGCGGAAGTTGAAGCACAGCACCACGTCGCCCTCCTGAATGGTAGCCAGCGGCTGGCCATCGGCCCCCGTCTTCACAATGGGCTTCAGGAACTCATCCGTCACCCCTTCCTTATACTGTTCCTGAATGGTTTGAATCAGGTTTTGCGAAGGCGTGCCGATGCCGTTTACCAGCAGGTCGTAGGCAACTTTCACCCGCTCCCAGCGGCGGTCGCGGTCCATGGCGTAGTAGCGGCCCACCACCGAGGCGATTTTGGCCCCGCTGCGCACCATCGATTCTTCCAGCTCGTTCACGAAGCGCACACCGCTTTTGGGGTCGGTGTCGCGGCCATCGGTGAAGGCGTGCACGAACACGCGCCGCACACCCGCCTCGTGGGCAATGGTGCAGAGCGCCTTCACGTGGTCGATGTGCGAGTGCACACCGCCATCGGAAAGCAGGCCGATGAGGTGCAGCGGCTTATCATTGGCAATGGCGTAGTCGAAGGCTTTCACCAGCGCGGGCATCTGGCCCAGCTTACGCTCCCGAATGGACTTGCCGATGCGCACCAACTCCTGGTCGACTACGCGCCCGGCCCCAATGTTCATGTGCCCCACTTCGGAGTTGCCCATCTGGCCCTCCGGCAGGCCCACAGCTTCGCCCGACGCCTGCAGCGTGCTGTGCGGAAACCGCTGCAACAGCTCGTGAAAGAACGGCGTACTAGCCGCGTCTACTGCCGAAACTGCCGTGTTCGGGGCAATGCCCCACCCATCCAGAATTACCAATAATACCTGCTTACTCATGCTGCAAAGATACGGCGGGTCCGCGCCTCTGGTTGAAATTTTCTACCTTCGTACCCGCTTTAAGTTGGGACATTTTTCGGCTGCTTTTCGGCTCGGCTGAAGCCATTCATTACTTACTGGCACCATTTTCGCTTGACTGCTTTTGTGTATGACGCACTTATTACCCTTATAATGAAACGCTATTTAATTAGGACTCTATTCATCGGATGGCTGTTCCTGCTCGGTTCTGTCGCGGCTCACGCGCAGGCCGATAACCTCGGAGCCGTTCGGTCGGCCTTGCGCAACGCCTCTTCCCGCGAGTTGTCGCAATATTTTGCTGCTACCGTTGAAATTGGTTTCGATGGGGATAAGCAGGGCTACAACGCCACCCAGGCCGAAATTGTCATCAAGGATTTTTTCGGCAAGACCGCGCCCAGCAGCTTTGAATTTATTCATCAGGGCGAAAGCCAGGAGCATATTCAGTACGCCATTGGCCGCTACGTGGGCCGCAGCGGCACCTACCGCGTGTATGTGAAGCTCAAACCCTCGCGCGGCGCGCCGGTGATTGACACGCTGGATTTCACGAAAGAATAACCTTAGCCCCGGCCCCCACAGGCCGGGGCTTTTTCGTGAGAATCTTCCGCTTTATTGGCCGCCGCAAGGGCCGTACCTTTGCGCCGTGCAAACTCCCTCCGCTTCCTATTCTTATCTCACGCCCGAAGCGCTGACCACCTTCATCCGCACGGCTTTGGCCGAGGATGTGGGCGACGGCGACCATTCGGCCCTGGCCTCCATTCCGGCCGATGCCCGCAACCGCGCCCATCTGCTGGTGAAAGGCGAAGGCATTCTGGCCGGCATGGCCTTGGCTCCGCTCATTTTCAAGGAAGTGGATGCCTCGCTGGTGGTCACGCCCCTGCTTGCCGATGGCGACCGGGTGAAGCATGGCGACATTGCCCTCACCGTGGAAGGCCCGGCCCGCAGCATTCTCACCGCTGAGCGACTGGTGCTCAACTGCATGCAGCGCATGAGCGGCATCGCCACCTACACCGCGCACCTGAACACGCTGCTGGCCGGCACCTCGGCCAAGCTGCTCGACACGCGCAAAACCACGCCCAATTTCCGCATCTGCGAGAAGTGGGCCGTGCTCATCGGCGGCGGCGTGAACCACCGCTACGGGCTGTTCGACATGATTATTCTTAAGGATAACCACGTCGACTACGCGGGCGGCATTGCGCAGGCCATTGCGGCCACGCACGCCTACCTCGCCAAGACTGGCCGGCAGCTCCCCATCGAAATCGAAACCCGCTCGCTCGATGAAGTGCAGCAGGCCCTGGACGCGGGCGGCATCGACCGCATCATGCTCGACAACATGAACCCCGACCAGCTGCGCGAGGCCGTGGAACTCATCGCCGGGCGTTTTCCGACGGAAGCCAGCGGCGGCATCACCGAGAAGACCATTGCCGAAGTAGCCCGCACCGGGGTTGATTATATTTCAGTGGGTGCCCTCACACACTCCGTCAAAAGCCTGGATTTGAGCCTGAAGGCATTTTAGTTGTCGGTTGTTGGTTATCAGTTGTCAGGGCATGGCCCATCAAAACTGAGACTAACAACTGACAACCAACAATTAACAATTACCCCATGAACCAACCTAACCAACGCGGCGGCGGTGGCGGCTTCCGCCAGGCCCAGCAGGCTCCGTCGCTGGCCATTCGCACCAAGAAAACCCAGCTTACCACCGACACCTACACCAAAATGGTGATGGGCGAAGTGTGGAAAAAAGACTGGGTATATGCCCTCATTCCCTTCGCGCTGGGGCTGCTGCCGGCCATTTTTGTGCACTCGTGGTGGTGGATTGTGCTGGCCGTGGTGCTCACTATTCTGTTCGTGCTATTCCGCTCGGCGCAGGTGACGGGCGTGACGCAGATGGAGCAGAGCAAGCCCCTGTTTGAGCGCATGGCGTTTGAGATGGACAACAAGCAACTGTTGCTGCGCGTGGGCCCGGAGAAGGAAGGCAAAGCCATGCAGCTGACCTGGGACATGATTGGCCGGGTTCGCCGCGATGTGGATGCCTACGTACTGTACCTCAAGCCCGGCACGCCCCCGGAGGGCATGGCGGCTTGGCGTTTGTGGCTGGCGCGCACGTTCGATGTGCCGGTGTTTTTACATTTGCCTTTCAAAATTTTCAACGCCGACAACGACCGCCGCTTGTTTGAGTCGATGTTGCGCCGCAAAAACCTGCTGCCCGCCGAAGCCGGCGCGGCCACCGTCTAAATTTCAACCCCTGCTAATTTTACTTCGATGAAATTGACCTCCACCCTGTTGCTGGCTGTTTCCGCCGCTACTTTGGCCCTGACTTCTTGCAGCAGCGAGCCCTCCGACTGGCGCCCCGATGAGAAAGTATCGACCGACGTGGTAGCCCCCGGCACCCGCGACGACGAGAACTTCGACCACTCGGTGCCGAACGGCTCCATCGAAAACGCCAACTCGCCCCTGATAAAAGAGGCCAAAGGCGAAGCTGCCGAAACCGAAGCCAAGCACCCGGCCGCTGAGTCGGCCATCTCGGCCAACGCTGAGGAAGGCATGCGCAAGCGCGGCCAGTTGCACGACGCCGGCAAATCGGGCCAGGCAGACACGGCCGAAAACGGCCACCAAATCCAGCGCTAAGGCGCGCTGATTTTCAGGTTTCTCTCGTTTGGGTGGCAGCTTTGCCCGCCGGCTGGCGGTAGCAGAGCTGCCGCTTTGCGTCATTTCAGAATGAAGAATGAGGAATGAAGAATGAGGAACTGACGCTTGTGCTGTCAGTCCTTCATTCTTCATTCCTCATTCTTCATTCCTCATTCTTTACTGTATGGGGTTTGCAATTTTTCTGCTGCTGCTCACGGTGCTGGGCGCGGGCGCGGCGGCAGCCTGGGTGCCAGTGGCGCGCGGCGGGCAGTGGCTGAAGCCGCTGCTGGCCTTTAGCGGGGCGTATCTGTTCACGCTCACGGTCACGCACATTCTGCCCGAGGCGCTGCAATTGCTGCCCGAACACCCGACACGGGTAGGCTACTGGGTGCTGGCCGGCTTTTTTGGGCAATTGCTGCTGGAGGTGCTCTCGCAAGGCGTGGAGCATGGGCACGTGCACCACGAAGCCGCCCACAGCCCGCACGAGGGTGTAGGCAGGGTGCCTTTTTTGCTGCTGGCAGCGCTGGTGGTGCACTCGTTTCTGGAAGGCAGCATTCTGGTGCACAGCCCGGAAGTGGGCCAAGTGAGCCAGAATTTCTACGCCATTGTGGTGGGCGTGGCGCTGCACCACATGCCAGCGGCCTTTGCGCTGGCCACGCTGCTGCGGCTGCGGCTGGGCAGCTTCCGGCGGGTGTGGCCGGGGCTGCTGATTTTCGCGCTGGCCTCGCCGGTGGGTATTATCATCAGCAACTATGTAGTGCTCTCGCAGCTGCTGAGCAGCGGCTGGTACGCGGCGCTACTGGGGCTGGTAGCGGGCAATTTCCTGCACGTTTCGACCACCATTCTGTTTGAAACCAGCCCGGAGCACCGGCTCAACTGGCCCAAGCTGGCGGCCACGCTGGCGGGGTTGCTGCTGGCGCTGGCCGTGGCGTGAGCCGACAGGGTGAGCTTAAGTTAGAAATAGTAGCGTGGATTTTATCGTTGCGGGCAGCATGTTAAAATAACTACCCTTATTTACATCTTATTTTTCTGCTAAACACCACTCATGGTGCTTCTAAAGAGAAGGAGGTGTAACATCCAATATGCGCGATAGAATGCCTTATACGTTTACCAGTGTCCGCCTAATTGTTGGGTGGGTGCTGTGCATCGGCTTGTTCTTGGGCAGGGCAAGCAGTCCAGTCCAAGCCGCCCCTCCGCGGCACTACACCATCGGGTTCTCGCAATGCACCACCGGCGATGCCTGGCGGCAAGCCATGCTGGCCGGCATGCGTAAAGAGCTGAGCTTCTACCCGAATGTGACATTCCGCCTGAAAGACGCGCGCGACAATAGCAACCGCCAGCAGCAACAAATTCAGGAATTTCTGAAGGAGGGAATTGACCTCTTAATTGTATCGGCCAACGAAGCCGAGCCCGTAACGCCGGTGGTGGAGGAAGCTTTCAATCGCGGCATTCCGGTGGTCATCCTGGACCGGCGCATTGCCTCCAAGTTGTACACGGCCTACGTGGGAGGCAACAACCTGGAAATAGGCCAGGCTGCGGGGCGGTACATCGGCAGCCTGCTCGCTGGTCGCGGAAATGTATTGGAAATCGAAGGGCTGGCCGGGGCATCGCCGGCCGTCGACCGGCACCGCGGGCTGGCCAACGCCCTGGCGGCCTACCCCGGCCTTCACCTGGTGGCCCGGGTGCAAGGCGACTGGAAGCGGCCGTCGGTGATTACCCGCCTGCCCGCCGTGCTGCGGGCCCACCCCGAGGTGAATGTGATTTTTGCGCACAACGACCGCATGGCCCTGGGGGCCTACCAGGTGTGCAAGCAGCTGGGGCTGGACCGCCGCATCCGGGTGGTGGGCGTGGACGGGCTGCCGGGCCTGCACGGCGGCATTCAGTTTGTGCAGGACGGCGTGCTGACGGCTACGCTGCTCTACCCGCCGGGCGGCGAGGAAGCCATTCGCACGGCCATGAACATCCTGGAGCACCGCCCCTATGCGAAGGAGAATATTCTCGGCACCATGGTTATCGACTCGACCAACGTGCTGACCATGAAGATGCAAACCGAGCAGCTGTCGAGCCAGCAGCAGGACATTCAGCGGCAGCAGCGGCTGCTGCAGCAACAGCGCGATACCTACGCCAGCCAGCAAACCGTGCTGTACGTGCTGGCCGGGGCGCTGCTGGTGGCAGCGGCGCTGGGCCTGCTGGCGTGGCGCGCGCTGCGGGCCAACCGCCGCATTACCCGCGTGCTGGCCGGGCAAAACGATGAAATCCGCTCTCAGCGCAACCAGATTCAGACGTATGCCGAGCGGGCGAAGGTGGAGACCGAGGCCAAGCTGCGCTTCTTCACCAACTTCTCGCACGAGCTACGCACGCCGCTCACCCTCATTCTGGGGCCGGTGGAGGAAATGCTGACCAGCGGCACTTCCTTTGATGCGGCCCACCGCCACGACCTGGGCCTGGTGCGCCGCAACGCCCAGCGCCTGCTGCGCTTGGTGAACCAGCTCATGGATTTCCGGAAGATTGACGTGGGCAAAATGCCGGTGCACGCCACCGAGGGCAACCTCGTGGCCTTTGTGCGGGAAATCCTGGATTCCTTCGAGAAGTCGGCCCGGCAGAAGGGGGTGACGCTTTGTTTTTTGCCCGCCGAGCCCGTCATCAGCCTGCCCTTTGATGTAAACATTCTGGACAAGGTGTTCTTCAACCTGCTGGCCAACGCCCTGAAATTCACCCCGGAGCACGGGCAGGTGACCGTGAGCATTGAGGCCCTGCCCACTGAGCGCACCGTGCGGGTGAGCGTGGAAGATACCGGCCGGGGCATCAGTGAGCAGGACCAGGCGCACATCTTCGAGTGGTTTTACCAAGGGCAGCACCCGGGCGCGCAAGGCTCGGGTATGGGCCTGGCCCTGGCTCTGGGGCTCACCCGTTTGCACCTGGGGCAGCTCACGTTTGCGAGCCGGCCGGGCCAGGGCAGCACCTTTGTGGTCACGCTGCCCCTCAACCTGCCGGATGCGCTGCTGGCACCGGGCAAAGCCAGCATGCCCAGCCTGGGGCCGCTGGTAGAGGAAGCCCTGGTGGCGGCCCCGATGGCGACCGATGAGGACTTCGAAGCCCGCTTTGCCACCGGCGAAGGCCGGGACGCGCTGGTGCTGATTATCGAAGACAATGAGGAGGTTAACGCCTTTCTGGCCCAGAAGCTGCGCCCGCATTTCCAGATACGCACGGCTACCGACGGAGCGGCGGGCCTGCGCCTGGCCGCCGAGTTGATTCCCGACCTCATCGTGAGCGACGTGATGATGCCCGAAGTCAGCGGGCTGGAGCTGGTGGTGCAGCTAAAGGGCGACTGGCGCACTTCCCACATTCCCATTGTGCTGCTCACGGCCCAGGGCGCGCCCGAGCAGCAGGTAGAGGGCGTGCAGGCCGGGGCCGACCTCTACCTCACCAAGCCCTTCAACCCCACCTTCCTGCTCGAAAGCCTGCGCACGCTGCTCGGCAACCGCGAGCGGCAGCGCGAGCACTTCCGCCGCGAACTGAGCGTGGACACGGCCACCGTGGCCCCGGCCCAGCGCGTCGACCAGAGATTTCTGGCCACCTTCTCGGCCATTGTAGAGGCCAATCTGGAGCGGGCCGACCTGAGCGTGGAGGACGTGGCGCGCAGCTTGGGCATCTCGCGGGTGCAGCTCTACCGCAAGGTGAAGGCCGTGCTCGGCACCAGCCCGACGGACTTTATCCAAAGCGTCCGGCTTACCAAAGCCCGCCAGCTATTGCTTGATGAATCCCTCACCATTGCGGAGGTGGCTTATCAATTGGGGTTCAATTCGCCCTCCTACTTCTCCACCAGCTTTAAGGGGCGTTACCAGATTTCGCCTTCCGAGTACCGCGCCTTACACATTGCGCCCGTGGGCTGAACGGAAAGTGAAAGCCAGGTAACATGGGTGTAATCTGAAATAGATTCCCAATCGTTTGCAATGACGTAAGTAGTTGACAATCAAAAAACAAAATACATTTCATGCAGTGAACGAATAGTTAACGCTTTTGAGAGGATTGAGCAAGCCCGCCGGGGATTGCCGCCGGAAATTTGAATCATCAATCAACCCGCTGCTTAGGGTAGCCGGGAGGTGACTGGTTCTTTTCTCTGCTGTTTCATCCCACTCAAAAACGCATGAACTCACTGCTACATTCTCTTCCGCAAGCGGCGCTGGTGGCGCTGCTCGCCGGCGGCCCGGCCCTGGCGGCGGGCCCCGCCGAAGCCGGCCGGCCGGCCGGCCCCGCTCACGCCAAGATGGCCGACCGGCCTATCACGGGTAAGGTGACCGACGAGAAAGGCGAAGGCCTGCCCGGCGTGACGGTACTTGTGAAGGGCACGGCCCTGGGCACCAGCACCGGCCCCGATGGCAGCTTTGCCATCAGCGTACCCGACAACGCGACGCTGATTTTCTCCTTCGTGGGCTATAAAACCCAGGAGGTGCCAGTGGGCAGCCAAACGACGGTAGCGGCCCAGCTGGCCGCCGACGTGGCCGCCCTGGATGAAGTAGTGGTGACCGGCTACCAGACCCAGCGCAAGGCCGACCTGACGGGGGCTGTGTCGGTCATCAAGGTAGATGAGGTGAAGGGCATGGCCTCGAGCGACGTGACGCGCAACCTGCAGGGCCGTGTGCCGGGCGTGAACATCACCACCGACGGGGCCCCCGGCAGCGGGGCCACGGTGCGCATCCGCGGCTTCGGCACGCTGGGTAACAACGACCCGCTCTATGTCATCGACGGCATTCCGACCAAAGAGGGCATCGGGCAGATTAACCAAAACGACATCGAGAGCATTCAGGTGCTGAAAGACGCTTCGGCGGCCAGCATCTACGGCTCCCGGGCCGGCAACGGCGTGATTATTATCACCACGAAGAAGGCCAAGAAAGGCGCCACCCGCGTCGATTTCTCCACCTTTTTTACCCTGCAGAAAGCCGGGCCGCACATTCAGATGCTGAACACGCTGGACTACGGCAAGGTGTACTGGCAGGCCTCCGCCAACGACCACACTCCCCCCAGCATCCCGTTTTATAGCTATCAGTCGCACCTGGATGCCACCGGCCAGCCAGTGCTCGACCAGGTGGTAGTCCCCGAGTTCATCGATGCCGACAAGACCATGCGCTCGGCCGATACCGACTGGTTTAAGCAAACCCAGCAGGATGCCCTCATCCAGCAGTACAACCTGAGCGTGAGCAGCGGCGGCGAGCGGGGCGGGGCGCTGTTCTCGCTGAACTA
Source organism: Hymenobacter segetis (assembly GCF_038448715.1). Taxonomy (GTDB): domain Bacteria; phylum Bacteroidota; class Bacteroidia; order Cytophagales; family Hymenobacteraceae; genus Hymenobacter; species Hymenobacter segetis. The sequence continues at coordinate 23,787 of NZ_JBCEVZ010000011.1, forward strand.
CTACGACAACTCCGGCACGCTGAAGTACACGGGACTGAACCGTTTCACGGCCCGCCTGAACTCGGATTACAACTTTTTCGGCGGCAAGCTGAAAGTGGGCGAAAACCTGACGCTGGCCAAAACCCAGCAGGCCCAGTACGACCTGAACCTGATACGCGACCGCAGTAGCCAGCTGCCCTCCATCGTGCCGGTCCACACTGTGGACGGCGTGGGCTGGGGCGGCCCGGTGGCCGGCATGAGCGACCGCGACAATCCGCTGCGCCTGCTCACGGATAACCAGCAGAACCGCTCCAATACCGGCCGGGCGTTCGGCAACGTGTTTGCCGATGCGGAAATCCTGAAGGGCCTGCACCTGCGCACCAGCTTCGGCGTCGACTACAGCCTGTTTAAGTACACCGAGCTGTATAAGACGTTTAAGGCCGGCTTTCTTTCCAACCAGGATAACCGGGTGACCGTCAACAATAATTTTGGGGGCAGCTGGACGTGGCAGAACACGTTGAACTACAGCGTGCCCCTAGGCGAAAAGCACCAGCTGGACGTGCTGCTGGGCAACGAGCGCATCAGCTACAATTTTGAGAGCACCTACGCCTCGCGCACCAACTTCGCCACCGAAGACCCCAACTACGTGGTGCTGGACGCCGGCTCGGCCAATAAGGACAACGGCGGCTCGGCCACGGCCTACCGGCTGGCCTCGTACTTCGCTAAGGTCAACTACGCGTTTGCCGATAAGTACCTGGCGTCGGCCACCATCCGGCGCGACGGTTCGTCGCGCTTCGGAGCAGCTAACCAGTTCGGTATTTTCCCGGCGCTGTCGGTGGGCTGGCGCCTGAGCGAGGAAGCCTTCGTGAAGAACAGCGCGCCGTTTATCTCCGACTTCAAGCTGCGGGCGGGCTGGGGCCAGACGGGCAACCAGGACATTGCCAACTTTGCCTCCCGGGGCCTGTACCAGTCCCTGCTGGGCACCCTGGACCCTAACTTCGACTACGACCACGGCACGGCCTACGACATTTACGGCAACAACACGGCCCTGCCCTCGGGCTACCGCCGCGTGCAGCGCGCCAACCCCAACCTGAAGTGGGAAACCACCACCCAAACCAATGTGGGCGTGGACTTTGGCTTCCTCGACAACAAGCTGACGGGCTCGGTCGACTACTTCGTGAAGAACAGCAAGGACATTCTGGTGAACCTGCCCTACCTAGCCGTAGTGGGCGAGGGCGGCGACCAGTTTGTGAACGGGGCCTCCATCCAAAACAAGGGCTGGGAATTCCTGCTCGGCTACCAGAACAAGCTGGAGAACGGCCTGACCTATAACATCACAGGCAACGTCTCGACCTTCCGCAACAAGCTGACTTTTCTGCCCGATGAGGTGATTAACGCCTACGGCGGCAACGGCAAGGACGTGACCCGCCTGGGCCACTCCATCAACGCCACCTACGGCTACGTGGCCGACGGCCTGTTCCAGAGCGCCGCTGAGGTGAGCGGGGCCGCCACCCAGGTGGGTGCCGCCCCCGGCCGCATTCGCTACAAGGACCTGAACGGTGACGGCAAAGTCGACAACTTCGACCAGACATGGATTTCGGAGGGCGTGCCGGCCTACAGCTACGGCCTGAACTTAGGCGCTGGCTACAAGGGGTTTGACCTGCAGGTTTTCCTGCAAGGGGTGCAGGGCCTCTATGCCTACAACAACTCCAAGTTCCGCACCGACTTCTCCTCGCTGGCCTCCGGCGAGAACTGGGGCCAGCGCCTGCTCGATGCGTGGACGCCCTCGAACACCGGCTCGACCATTCCGGCGGCCACCCTCATCAACTCCAACAATGAGGGCCGCGCTTCTACCTACTTCATCGAAAATGCTTCTTACCTGAAGCTGCGCAACGTGCAGCTGGGCTATTCACTGCCCACAGAGGTGGCCGGTAAAGTGAAGCTGCAAGGAGTGCGCATCTACGTGCAGGCGCAGAATTTCCTGCTCGGCAAGAGCAAGCAGTTCACCGGCCCCGACCCCGAAGTGACGAACTACCAATACCCGGTGCCGCTGATTTACACCACCGGCCTTAACCTCTCCTTCTAAAGCCAGCAAAATTCCCTCGCCATGAAATCGATTAAAACCCTCGCGCTGGCCTGTTCCCTGCTGTCGCTCTCCTTCGGCTGCTCCGACAAGAAATTCCTCGAAGTAGACCCCACCGGTGCACTGACCGATGAGCAGCTGAATACCCCCGCCAACATTGAGAAGCAGGTGATTGCTGCCTACTCGCAGCTGGGCAACGACGTGTACCGCACGCCCTACACCTCCATGTGGCCCTACGGCAACGTGCGGGCCGGCGATGCCTACAAGGGCGGCGGCGGCACCGCCGACGTGGACGCCTTCCACTTCTACGAAACCTTCGCTTTTAACCGCGTCGACGTGGGCAACACCGACGAGCTGTGGTTTCTGCTCTACATCGGCGTGTCGCGCGCCAACGATGCCCTGCGCCGCCTCGATGCCGTGAGCGACGCGGCCATGCCCAACAAGGCCATTCGCCAGGGCGAGGCCCGCTTCCTGCGCGGCCACTTCTACTTCCTGCTGAAAGAGGTGTTCAAGCGCGTGCCCTACATCGACCAAACCGTGGCCACGAATGACTACGCCACCGTTTCGAACGTGGCCCTGAGCAACGACGCGCTCTGGGGCAAAATTGCCGATGACTTCCGCTTTGCGGCGGCCAACCTGCCGGCCACGCAGCCCGAAGTCGGCCGGGCCACCAAGTCGGCCGCCCAGGCTTATCTGGCGAAAACCCTTCTCTACCAGGCTTACACGCAGAACGATAACAACGCCGTGACGGGCATCGACCAAGCGAAGCTGACGGAAGTGGTGTCGCTCTGCGACCAGGTGAGCACCGCCGGCTACGCCCTGAACGCCGACTACGCCACCAACTTCCTGACCGTGGGCGACAACAGCCGCGAATCGGTGTTCGCCATCCAGTTTTCGCGCAACGACGGCACGCCCAAGGGCCGCACCGACCGCGGCAACGAGCTGAACTACCCCATGAACCCCGACTACGGCTGCTGCAGCTTCCACCAGCCCAGCCAGAACCTGGTGAACGCCTACAAGACCGACGCGCAGGGCCTGCCGCTCTTCACCACCTTCAACAACAGCGACCTGCGCGCCGATGTGCCCGCCGACTTCCAGGCCAACGCCGTGGACCCGCGCCTCGACCACACCGTGGCCATCCCCACGCACCCTTACAAATACGACCCCACGTTCGTGTTTCAGAACTCGTGGGTGCGCGTGCCGCAGGTGTACGGCTACTTCATGTCGATGAAGGAGAATGTGTTGCCTTCCGACCCCAGCTTCCAGAAGAACCCGCCATTCATGAGCACTTCGAAGAACTGGACCGTCATCCGCTACGCCGACGTGCTGCTCTGGAAGGCCGAAGCCCTGATTGAGCTCAACCGGGCGGCCGAGGCACTGCCCATCATCAACCAGATTCGCCAGCGCGCCCAAAACAGCACCGCCCGGCTGAAAAACAGCGCCGGCCAGCCCATCTCCAACTACCGCATCGGCCTCTACCCCAGCAGCGGCTGGACACAGGCCTACGCCCGCGAAGCCCTGCGTTTCGAGCGCCGCCTGGAGTTTGCCATGGAAGGCTACCGCTTCTTCGACCTCACCCGCTGGGGCATCGCTGCCACGTACCTGAACACGTATTTCAGCGTGGAAAAAACCAAGCGCCAGTACCTGACCACGGCTAATTTCACGGCCGGCCGCGACGAGTACATGCCCATTCCGCTCAACCAAATCAACTTCAGCCGAGGACTATACCAGCAAAACCCCGGCTGGTAGTGCCGCGCTTACCCAACTCAGCTTCTGCCCCGCGCCCCGGCGGCGTGGTGGGAACAAGTGCCCCGGCAAGTGGGGCGGGAGTTTGAGTTGAGGCGCATGGTTTCACCTTTTCATCAATCCATTGTGAAAAATAACGTCTTCTTCTGGTCCATCGTGGTGGCGCTGGGCGGCTTCCTGTTCGGCTTCGATACGGCCGTGATTTCCGGAGCCGAAAAGGCCATCCAGCAAGTGTGGAACCTCACGGCCTGGGAGCACGGCTTCACCATTTCCATCGCCCTCATTGGCACGGTGATAGGCGCCATCTTCGGCGGTATTCCGAGCGACGCGCTGGGCCGCCGCCGCACCCTCACCTGGATTGCGGTGCTGTACCTGGTGTCGGCGGTGGGCGCGGCGCTGTCGCCGGCCTGGGTGCCGTTTATGATTTTCCGCTTTTTGGGCGGGCTGGGGGTTGGCGCGTCGTCGGTTACGGCGCCGCTGTACATCTCCGAAGTGTCGCCGCCCGAGTCGCGGGGCCGCATGGTGGGCATGTTCCAGTTCAACGTCGTATTCGGTATTCTCATGGCGTACCTGTCTAACTATCTCCTGAAAGACATCGGGCCCGACGCCTGGCGCTGGATGCTGGGCGTGCAGGCCGTGCCGAGCATCGCCTTCTTCCTGCTGCTGTTCCGCATCCCCGAAAGCCCGCGCTGGCTGCTCCGCCAGCACCGCGTGGAGGACGCCCGCGCCGTGTTCGAGCGCATCGACCCCGCCACAGCCAACGAGAACGTGCAAACCATTCTGGTGGCCAACGCCGCCGAGGCCGGCCCTGGCGAGTCGCTGTGGGCGCCGCAGTACCGGCGGCCGGTGCTGCTGGCGGTGCTGTTTGCCATGTTCAACCAGCTGGCCGGCATCAACGCCATCATTTACTACGCGCCGCGCATTTTCGAGATGACGGGGCTGGGCCAGGGCACGGCGCTGCTGTCGTCGGCCGGCATTGGGCTGGTTAATTTCTGCTTCACGCTACTGGGCGTCAATATCATCGACCGGTTTGGGCGGCGCAAGCTCATGCTGGTGGGCTCGGTGGGGCTTATTGCCACGCTGGGGCTGGTGGCGCGTGCGTTCTACCTGCAGGAGTTTGGCGGCATGCTGGTGCCGGTGCTGCTGTTTGTGTACATCGGCTTCTTTGCCTTTTCGCAGGGCGCGGTTATCTGGGTGTTTATCAGCGAGATATTCCCCAGCGCGGTGCGGGCCAAAGGGCAGGCGCTGGGCTCCAGCACGCACTGGGTGATGGCAGCGGCCATTGCCTTCACATTTCCCTGGTTTGCCGAGCACCTGGGCGGCGGCAACACGTTTGCCTTCTTCTGCGCCATGATGGTGCTGCAATTGCTGTACGTCTGGAAAATGATGCCGGAAACCAAAGGCACCACCCTCGAAGCCGCTGATAAGGCACTGGTGCTGCATTGATTTCCCATGCAATTCGCTTGTCCTGACCACAAATAACTGACTACTGCTATGGCTATGTTTCCTTCTGTTGCCTGCTTCGGCGAAATCCTCTGGGACATCCTGCCCTCCGGCAAGCAGCCGGGCGGCGCGCCCTTCAACGTGGCCGTGCACCTGCACCAGCTGGGGCTTCCCGTGCGCTTCATCAGCCGCGTGGGCGACGATGAGCTAGGTACTGAGCTGCTCGATTTCGTGGAATCAAAAGGCGTGGCCACCGACCTTATCCAGCGCGGCAAAACCCACCTTACCGGCATCGTTAAAGCCAACGTGGACGACGCCAACGAGGTGACCTACAAGATTGTGCAGCCCGTGGCCTGGGACTACATTCACTTCGACGCCGCTCTGGAAACCGCCGTGGCCGGTGCCGATGCTTTCGTCTTCGGCAGCCTAGCGGCCCGGCAGGCCAGTACCCGCGAAACGCTCTACCGCTTGCTCGAAAGCGCAAAGTTCCGGGTGTTTGATGTGAACATGCGCCCGCCGCACTACCACCGCGAGGGGGTAAAATACCTGCTCAAAAAAGCCAATCTGGTGAAAATGAACCACCACGAGCTGGCCGAAATCATCGAATGGTTTGGGGTGGCCAGCGCGCCGGCCACAGCCATTCCCTGGCTGGCCCAGCGCTTCAACCTGGATGCGGTGTGCGTAACCTGCGGGGCCGATGGGGCCCTGCTCTGGACCAACAACCAGCTCTACCGGGCGGGCGGAGTATCGGTGCAGGTGCAGGATACCATTGGCAGCGGCGATGCCTTCTTGGCGGCTCTGCTCAAGGGCTGGGTTACGGGGCAAGCCCCGCAGCAGGCCCTAGACTTTGCCTGCGCGGCCGGGGCGCTGGTGGCCACCCACCAGGGCGCCACGCCGGCCTTTGAAGAAGCCGATATCCGAGCGTTGATGAGCGCACCGGTCACGCAGTAGTTCAACCCACCAACTTTTACCGTCCATGAAACGCCTTCTCCTTTCCGTGCTTTGCAGCGTGAGTTTGCTTGCCCATGCCCAGCAGGCCCCCGTGCCGCCCGCCACCCCCCAGTACCGCCCCGGCTACCATTTCAGCCCGGCCGCGCACTGGATGAACGACCCCAACGGCATGGTGTATTATGAGGGCACATATCACCTCTTTTACCAGTATTATCCCGATGCTTCGGTGTGGGGGCCCATGCACTGGGGCCACGCCACCAGCACCGATTTAGTCAGCTGGAAGGAGTTGCCCATCGCCCTGTTTCCCGACAGCCTTGGCTATATTTTTAGCGGCAGCGCCGTGGTCGATGCCAAAAACACCTCTGGCTTCGGCAAGGATGGTAAGACGCCGCTGGTAGCTATTTTCACCCACCACGACCCCAAGGGCGAGAAGGCCGGCACCCACACCTTCCAGAACCAAAGCCTGGCTTACAGCCTCGACGCCGGTAAAACCTGGACCAAGTACGCCGGCAATCCCATGCTAAAAAACCCCGGCATTCACGATTTCCGGGACCCGAAGGTGAGCTGGAGCGAGGTGGCAAAGAAGTGGATAATGACCCTGGCCACCAAGGACCGCATCACCTTTTTCTCTTCACCCAACCTGAAAGACTGGACCAAGGAAAGTGAGTTTGGCGAGAAGCTGGGCGCGCATGGCGGCGTATGGGAATGCCCCGACCTGTTCCCGCTCACGCTCAATGGCAAAACCCACTGGGTGCTCATCGTCAATCTGAACCCCGGTGGTCCCAACGGCGGCTCGGGAACGCAGTATTTCGTGGGCAGCTTCGACGGCCACAAATTCACCCCGCTGAATGACAAGACCAAGTGGGCCGACTACGGCCCGGACAACTACGCGGGCGTAACGTGGGCCAACACCGGCGCCCGCAAGATTTTTCTGGGCTGGATGAGCAACTGGGAGTACGCCAACCAAGTGCCCACTTCGCCTTGGCGCAACGCCACCACCATCCCCCGCGAGCTGGGCCTGCGCCAGGTCGGGTCGGAAATCTACCTCACCTCGCAGCCGGTGAAAGAGCTGGCCAAGCTGTCCCCCCGGCCGGCGGTGGTGCTGCGAAACCTCAAAGCCTCTACCAGCGCGGTTAATCTGACCAACCGCCTGCAGTTTACGGGCGATAAGTTCTCCCTAGACCTGAGCACCGCGCAGCTACGCGATTTTGCGCTGGTGCTGAGTAATACGGCGGGCGAGGAATTGCGCATCGGCTACGACGCAAAGGCCCGGCAGTACTTCGTTGACCGCCGCAAGGCGGGCCCGTCGGGGTTCAGCACCAAATTTGCCGGGCGACACACCACCCCGCGCCTGGCCACGCTCCCCGCCGCCGACCTCACCCTATTCTTCGATGCTACTTCCGTAGAGCTGTTTGCCGATGGCGGCCTGAGCACGGGCACGGAGCTATTCTTTCCCAGCAAGCCGTTCACGGCCATTCGGCTGGAAGCCCCCGAGGGAATGACCATGCAGCGCCTGGCGTATAGCCAGCTAGCCAGCCCTTTGTTGAAACAGGCTGATTGATTGCTCCTTTCCCTGAACGGCTCCCTACTGCCCAATATTGGGGGAGTAGGCCTCTGCAGGGCCCGACGATTGGACAAAACCCGTCTACGAATCAACGTTTGCGAAATGCCCCGAAGGGATGAGTTTCGTAAACGTCAAACAAGAGCCGCCGGTCGTGCCCTGAGCGGAGAATAAAAACCATTCCAATCCCCAAAGCATCCGCTAAGCACCCTTTTGTTTAGCCACTTACCAGTAGCAACTGCGCCACTGCTGCCCGTTGTATTTTCCTACTGAAACAGGCTGCTCTCAGCTCTCAATATTCAGCACCTCCCCGCCGCCCAACAGGAAATTCTCCAGCTGCCGCGCCCGCGCCGTTTCACGGGCCAGGCTGGCTTGCAGGCGCACCAGCCGCTGGCGCATGGCCAGGATGATATCCAGCGCTTCCGGGGATAGGCCCAACTCATGGTGCAGGCGGGCGAGGCGGGGCAGGTCGTCAGGCTCGTCCACGATGACGGTTTCGGGGGCGGGGGCGGCGCGGAGCAGGCCGGCTTGCAGGAAGTCGCGCAGGTCAGCCGGGGCTAGGCCGTAGCGCACCGAGCATTCCTGGAAGGTGAGGGTGATGAAGGTCGTTTCCATGCTGAACAAGAGGATGGGTTAGGCTTCGGTAGGGCGCAGGGCTGCCAGCTGCTGAATCAGTTCTTTTTCCTGGTCGGTGAGGTGCTGGGGCAAGGTCAGGTTCAGGCGCAGGTAGAGGTCGCCGAACTGGCCCTCCTTTTTATACACCGGGAAGCCCTTGCCGCGCAGCCGCAGGCGGGTACCGTTGGCCGTTTCGGGTTTGAGCTTGATTTTGACGGAGCCACTGAGGGTTTCCACGGTTTGCTCGCCGCCCAGCAGGGCCTTGTAGATGCTTACGGGCACGTCCTGCGTGAGGTCGTCGCCGGTGCGGGCATAGCGAGCATCGGGCCGGATGCGGAAGGTGATGAGCAACGCGCCGTTGGGGCCGCCGTTGCGGCCGGGGCCGCCCTGGTCGCGCAGGCGGATGGTCTGGCCGTCGGCCACGCCGGGCGCGATGGTCAGGCGCAGGTTTTTGCCGTTGACGGTGATGGTGCGGGGGCCGCCGTGGTAGGCTTCCTCCAGGCTCATTTCCAACTCGGCCTGGTAGTCGGGGCCGGCGCCGGGGCGGGTGCCGCCGGGCCGCCGCCCGCCGCCGCCCATGTTGCCGAAGAGCGAGCCGAAGAAATCCGAGAAGTCTTCGCCCTCGCCAAAGGGGTTGCCGCCGCCCCCGCCGCCTTGGGTGTACTGGCTCCAGTCGAAGCCGCCGCCGGGCTGGCCGCCGCGGCCCGCGCCACCGCCGGGCTGCTGCTGGTAGCGCTGCCAGTCGGCCCCGAACTGGTCATACTTCTTCCGCTTCTCGGGGTCGCTGAGGACTTCGTTGGCCTCATTGATTTCCTTGAATTTCTGCTCTGCACCCTTGTCGTTGGGGTTCACGTCGGGGTGGTGCTGGCGGGCCAGCTTGCGGTATGCCTTCTTGATTTGCTCGGGCGTGGCATTTTTATCCACGCCCAGCGCCTTGTAATAGTCTTTGTAGTCCACGGGATGGGGGAAATGCGATGGAGTTATTCGGCGGTCAGGGGCGGCCGGCCGCCCTGCAAATTCAGCATTAATGCCCAATTTCTGCTGCGGGCAATTTTGCGGGGAGCATTACGCTACGAGCCGCCCGTTCTCGTATAGTGATTCCGGGCGATGCAGAAACGGAGACGCTTGATTTTCGGCACCAAAGTTGGATACCCTACTGAACGCAAGCGGTGCCAGAATGTTGACTTTTCGTCCCCATTAATCACAAATCCTATTTTGCACTCCTCTCTAACATAACACAACTGTTATGTTCTGAAAAAGGCTTATATTTGCCTACTGGAAGCATTTATTGTTGCGCTTTTCCTTATTCTATTTTTAAATTTTCCATGAAAATCAAAAACTCCCTCCTCGGTGCTTTTGCGTTGGCTTTGCTGAATATGGCCGTGGCGCAGGCCCAGACGGCGCGGCCGGGCCGCGTGCAGCCCAAGCCGCGCGTAGCCGCCGCTACTACCGAAGGGATTAAGGACGGTATCTCGATGCAGAAGGGCCGGGTGGTGCTCACCGAACTCGGCATCAGCAACCCGCTCACGGCCGATAAAAAGCTGATTAACGGCACCACCATCACCCCGGCCGGCGTGGTGACGGCCTCCGACGGCACCACCACCCAAATCACCGAGGGTGACTACGTGTCGCTCACCGGCCGCGTGACCAGCCGCAAGGCCATTGCTGATGCCGACAGCATTGCCAAAGTCATGGTTTTCGACGCCAAATACCCCGGTAAGCGCAAGAAAATGGAGGAAGCCGCTGCCAAAAAAGCCAAAGAGAAAGAAAAGCGCGACGAAGAAAAGGCCAAGGCGAAAGCCAAGGCCGAAAAGAAAAAGAAGAAGTAGCCCGCCGCTCATCGCAGCAGCAGCAAGCGCCGCCAAGCCCCTGGGTTTGGCGGCGCTTGGCGTTTGGGGGCGGCGCGGGCCTATCTTTCGGGGCCACACGCCGTATTCCCGCCCATGCTCTTTTATACTGTGATGAAACCGCTGGTGCAGGTAGCGCTGCGGGTCTTTTTCCGCCGCATCGAGGTGCGGCACCCCGAACGCCTGCACCTACCCGGCCCGCTCCTGCTGGCCGGCAACCATCCCAACACCCTCATGGACCCGCTGCTGGCGGCCGTGAACCGCCGCCAGCCCATCGCCTTCCTGGCCAAAAGCACGTTTTTCGTCAACCCCATTCTGCGGGCCATCATGGAATCGGGCAACTCCATTCCCATCTACCGGGCGCAGGACGCGGGCCAGGGCGGGCCAGTTACACCCGAGCAGCGGGCGGCGCAGAATGAGGCTACGTTTGGCCGCTGCTACGATTATTTGGGTAAGGGCGGCACCATCATGATTTTCCCGGAGGGCACCAGCGTGAGCGAGCGCCGCCTGCGCCCCCTCAAAACCGGCGCGGCCCGCATCGCGCTGGGGGCCGAGGCCCGGCACCACTTCAAGCTGGGCCTAAAGGTGGTGCCGGTGGCTACCAATTATTTCGACCCCAGCAAATTTCGGTCGGATGTGCTGCTAAACGTGGCCCCGCCCATCATCGTGGCCGACTACGCCACCGCCTACGCCCAGGACCCCGACCTGGCCGCCGACCAACTCACCGAGGCCATTCGGGTGGCGCTGGAACGCCGCCTGGTCATCACCCGCGACGCGGCCGAGGACACCTTTGTGCAGCAGATTGAGCGCACGTTCGGCAACCACCTCAACCCCGACGACGACCCCGACACGCTCTACGACAACTTCCAACTGAGCCGTACCCTGCTGCAAGCACTGCCCTGGGCCGAGCAGCACTTTCCCGAGCGTCTTACCGCTGCCCGCACCCAGTTTGCAACCTACCTGGCCGACCTGCGCCGCTACGGTATTACCGACGAAGCGCTTGATAGCCAGCGACGCGGCTCCGTGGTGGGCCTGCTCAACCTGGTGTTTGGCGCGCCGGTGTGGCTTTATGGGGTGATTAATAACTATTTGCCCTACATTCTGCCCTCGGCCGTGGCCAAGCGCGCCACCAAGGATGTGGAGTTTGTAGCGCCCATCATGCTGGTAATGGGTATGATAACCTTCCCGCTGGCCTATGCGCTGCAAGCAGCGGCCGTGCAGCACTACCTCACCCACGACTGGCGCCTGACGGCCCTCTACGTGCTCAGTCTGCCCCTCACCGGCTTCTACGCCCTTAGCTATTGGAACACGCTGGAAGCCCGCCTGCGGCGGCTGCGCGCCGCCCGGCTGTTCCGCCGCACTCCAGACGTGGGGGCAGAACTGCTACGGCAACGCGCTACCCTATTGGTCGAGCTGGAGGATGCCCGGATGGCTTATTTAACCGCGAAATCGGAGGTTTGAGTTAAGCCCCCATCAGCGCCCCCGCCAGCAGGGCCACGGCAATGATGACCACGCTCGGCACCTTTTCCCAGAGCAGCAGCAGGAAGGTGAGGCCCACCAGCAGCGGGTTCAGGGGAAGCGAGTCGATGGGGCCGAGGTGGAACGGCAAATCCAGCAAGCGGTAAGGCAGCGGGTGATAGAGCAGGAACGTGGCCGCGCACACCAGCCCCGCGCTCACCGCGTTGATGCCTTCCAGCGAGGCCTGCACCACCCGGTACTGCCGCAGCCGGTCCCAGAAGCGAATCACGAAGAAGATGAGGAAAGTGCCCGGCAGAAAGATACCCGCCGTGCCCACCGCCGCGCCCAGCACCTGCATGCCGGTGCCGCCCTCCGGCCGCATCGCCAGCGCCCCGATGTAGGCCGCAAAGGAAAAATTAGGCCCCGGCATGGCCTGCACCAGTCCCAGCCCCGACAGAAATTCTGGCCCCGTGAGGTACTTCTTGAACTCCACGAACTCGGCGTAGAGTAGCGGGGCCAGCACCTGTCCGCCCCCAAACACCAGCGAGCCGTTGCGATAAAAATTCTCGAACAGCCGCACCGGCAGCCAGCGCGTGTAGTGCCCCAGCACCGCCGCCCCCACCAGGATGCCAAACCAGAGGAAAAAATTGGCCCATTCTACGCGCAGGGGCTTTTTCTCCTGCACGATGGCGTGCTTGCGATAGCGCACCGTGGTCACGGCCCCGCCGGCCAGCAGCAGCAGCGGCAGCATCCAGGGCAGCTGGAAAAAGTAGGCCATCATGGCGGCGGCCACCATCAGGGCCACGGCCGTTTTGGTGTGAATAACCTTCTCCGCAATCTTATAGGCCGAAAACGCCACAAACCCCACCGCCACCGGCTGCACAAACTGCACCAGCGCCGTCACCCGGGCCGGGTCGAGGTGGCTAAGGGTAAGGCCAGCCAGCGTCATCAGCGTCACCGCCGGCAGCATCCACACCAGCAACGTGAGGTAGGCCAGATTAGGCCCCCCCAGCCGGAACCCAATCACGGTAATGGTCTGGGTCGAAGTCGGCCCCGGCAGCAGCGCGCACAGCGCCTGCAATTCCAGCAGTTCGGCCGTGCTGATGTAGCGCCGCTTATCTACCAGCAGCCGGAAAAACATGGCCATGTGCGCTTGCGGCCCGCCAAAGGCTGTGAGGGCCAGTACGGCCACATCCTTCAAAAAAATAATGCCCCGCACCCGCCGCGTGCGCTTGCCCGAGCGCCGCGGGGGCGGCGTGAGCGAAACGGGGGCGGCGGGGTGCGGGGCAGGATTCGGAACGGAGGCCGGAACGGTCATACTAGGACAAAAAAGAACGTCATGCTGAGCTTGTCGAAGCATCTCTACCGCTTCGTTGCTCCGATTGGATTACTTGCGTGGTAGAGATGCTTCGGCTACGCTCAGCATGACGTGCTGATGGCGGTTTTACCCAACCTTACTTCTTCTTCAAGCCCAGCTCAATCAGGCGCTCGTTCAGGAACTCGCCGGCCGTGATGTCGGCCTCCTTCTTGGGGTTGTCGGGCGTGATGCAGTGCTCCAGAGCCGCTAGGCTCATTTCCGAGCGCGGGTGCATGAAGAACGGGATGCTGAAGCGCGAGGTGTTCATTTTCTCACGGGCGGGGTTCACCACGCGGTGGATGGTGCTTTTCAGCACGCCGTTGGTGAGGCGCTGGAGCATGTCGCCCACGTTCACCACAATCTGGTCGGGCAGGGCCGTGATGGGAATCCACTTGCCGTCGCGGCGCTTCACTTGCAGGCCGTCGGCGCTGGCGCCCATCAGCAGGGTGATGAGGTTGATGTCGCCGTGTTCGGCGGCGCGCACGGCATCGGCGGGCACCGCATCCGGGTCTTCGATGGGGAAATAGTGAATGGGGCGCAGGATGCTGTTGCCATTTTTCACCTTGTCGTCGAAATAATTCTCGGGCAGGTGCAGGTACAGCGCGATGGCGCGCAGCACGTCCTTCCCTGCCGACTCCAAGGTGCGGTAGGTGGTCAGGGCCGTGTCTTTAAAGGTGCTGAGCTCCTCGGGCCAGATGTTGTCGGGGTATTCGCTCTTGATGGGGTCCTCGTCCTGAACTTCCTGGCCGACGTGGTAAAACTCCTTCAAGTCGCCGGTATTGCGGCCCTTGGCGTGCTCCTTGCCTTTGCTGATGTAGCCGCGCTGGCCGGCCAGCTCGGGCTTCTCGTAGCGCTGCTTGGCCTCGTCGGGCAGCCGGAAGAAGGCCTGCACGTCGGCGTATAGCTGCCGCGTTTGCTCGTCGTTGAGGCCGTGGTTTTTCAGGGCTACAAAGCCAATGTTTTGGTAAGCCTCGCCGAGCTGCTGCACGAAACGGGCTTTGCGCTCGGGGTCGCCGGAACGGAAATCGGCGAGGTCGAGCGAGGGAATATGGTCAAGAAGTTGGTCTTGCATAATAAAATTGAGTTTACTTTGGGGCCGCGTAGGCCTGTTGGTGGGCAACGGCGCAAGTTAAGCAAAACCCGGCACCGGTCCTTCACCGTAAGCGACTTCGTTTATGGTTCCTATCAAATAAACCACTACCTCTTTTTTTAAAGTTCGATTCTATGAAACGCCCCCTCTGGCTGCTGTGCAGCACTACCGTTACGCTGGCATTGCTGGCTAGCTGCGAAACGAGCAAGCCCGCCACCGACGTAAGCGCCAATGCCGGCGGCAACAGCCCCAGCGCCACCCGTGCCGGCGGCAGCGGCGAAAGCATGGAATCAAACGGTATCCGCCTCACGCCCTTCGGCGATTCGCCCAAATTCCCCGAAGCCCAGATGCAGCTGCGCGCTCCCATCGCCGGCTCTACCGTACCCAGCGGCGAAGTAGCGTTCGACTACCAAATCAGCAACTTCCTGCTCACCAAAATGAGCGGCGGCCCCCACATGGCCGAAATGGCCAACTCGATGAAAGGCCAGCACATCCACAACATCGTGGACAACGAGCCCTATACGGCCCACTACGAAACCAAATTCAGCAAACCGATTCCTGACGGCCAGCACGTGGTGCTGTCCTTCCTGTCGCGCTCCTACCACGAGAGCCTGAAGCACCGCGGCGCCTACGACCTGCGCATCATCAACGTGGGCAACACCCCGGCTCCCGCCACGCCAATCATCGACACCAAGGCTCCGAACCTGTTCTACAGCCGTCCCAAAGACACGTATTCGGGCGCTGATGCTAAGCGCATCATGCTCGATTTCTATCTGGTGAACACCACGCTGGAGCCCGGCGGAAACCGCGTCCGCGCCACCATCAACGGCACCGAGTTCATGCTCGACCGTTGGATGCCTTACATGATGGAAGGCCTGCCCGCCGGCGAAAACACCGTGAAACTGGAACTGGTAGACGCCAGCGGCACCATGATTCCCGGCCCGTACAACTCGGTAACCCGCAAGTTTACGGTAGCGCCCTAGTCTCGGAGGCGTTATTTCTTCGTTACGATTTCATCTTCAAAAGTCTCTCGGCCCGGCCGGGGGACTTTTTTGGTTAAAGCCGTTTGTTATCCCGGTTCTACCTTGCTTGCTATGCCCGTTGCCCCTGCCGAATCCACTCCGCTGCTCACCCGCGAGCAGGTGCTGCGCGCCCTGCGCCAGATAGCGCGCGAAGGCCGCCCACTGCCGCCCAGCACCGTGTATGAGCTGGTGTACCGGGGCCGGCGCTACCCACCCCGCGCCGTGGCCGAGCTGGCCTACCGCCTGGCCACCGGCAATCCCGCCGCCCGTTGGCCCCGCCCCGCCGGCGCGCCCACCAACGCCCTGCTCGAAAGCCTGGACTTCACCATCAGCACGAAGCGGCCGGTGCTCACGTCCGGCTCCGGCCCCGATGGCGAGGAAGTAGCTCACCAGCAAGCCGAGGACTTGTACACCGGCCTGGCCAAAAACGCTGATGCCCTGCCCGCCCACGTCGCCGAGCCGGGCACTGCCTACGCCGCGCCGGCTTATACCCGCGCCGATGCATTGGCCGAGCTATTTATTAATGAAGCTGACCTAGATGCGGCTTTGGCTGGCCTGACGCGCCGGCGCAACCTGCTGCTGCAAGGCCCGCCCGGCACGGGCAAAACCTTTCTGGCGCGCCGCCTGGCCTGGCTCCTGCTGGGCGCGCAGGACGAAAGCCGCATCGAGCTGGTGCAGTTCCACCCCAGCTACGGCTACGAGGATTTTATGCTGGGCTTCCGGCCCGATGCCAAGGGCCGGTTCCACCTGGTGCCCGGCGTGCTGCCGCTGCTCTGCCAGCGCGCCGCCGCCGACCCCAGCCGGCCCTATTTCCTGCTGATTGACGAGGTGAACCGAGGCAACGTGCCCCGCATTTTCGGCGAGTTGCTGCTGTTGCTCGAGGCCGACAAGCGCGGCCCGGCCCACGCCCTGCGCCTGCCCTACGCCCCACCCGACGCCCCCAAATTCTTCGTCCCGGACAACCTCTACGTCATCGGCACGCTCAACCTGGCCGACCGTTCGCTCAGCCCGCTGGACTATGCGTTGCGCCGCCGTTTCGCCTTCGTGGCGCTGGGGCCGCAGTTTGGCGCGCCGCTCCGGCAGCAGCTGGCGGCCCGCCAGATATCTACCGACCTTATCGAACGGCTCTATACCCACATGGCCGCCCTCAACCAAACCATTGCCGACGACCCCGAGCTGGGGCCGGATTTTGAAATCGGCCACAGCTACTTCTGCCAACCGCCAGCCCGGCCAGAGCAGGCTTCGGAATGGCTGCGCCTGATTTTCGAGCAGGAAATCGGCCCGCTGCTGGCCGATTACTGGCGCGAGCAGCCCGCCACGGCCGCCGCCCAGCTGCGAAAGCTGCTGGTGTAGCGCCGAATCAGATGGAGCGGCAAGCAGGTATTTCCAGGCTTCATGGATAAAATACAAGTTGCATTATCGGCAGACAGCTTGCCTCAACTTACGCTAGACATTATATTTTTGGGAATAAGCTAGACATCAAGCCGCATAACTAGCTCAAAATGCATCACAACCTGATAGCAGCTTACCCAATTTGGGAATGGCTCAACCTTGGATTAAAGGCATGCGTTTGCAAAGTATATTCAAGCCATCAAGGCATTATATTAGAATAGTCATAGGATTCTGATACGATTCTGATACGGTTGCCCTCGGGCAATGGTAGGTAGCCGATGAACTCATCTTTAACCTACCGGCAAGCATTTGCCGCCCCATGTTAAGCAACGCAATAACTGCCACGGCCGCCCATCGGACTACTGTAGCGCCCCCGGAAACGACCACTGCCCCCACTGCCCAGCACCGCTACCTGCCTTCGGCGCAACCAGGCCAGCACCCACCGGCTAAGCTCAGCAAAGCCCAACTAGTGGCCCGCATCAAAGACACGATTGCGGAGTTGGTACACCGGGAAGAACCGCTCAAAATCAAAAACTCGCTATACCTCAGCCAGCAGCTTGACCAGGAGTACGCCTACCTGGCCCGGATTTTTTCGGCTGCGACGGGCAGCACCATCGAGCGCTACATCATCGCGCAGAAAATCGGCTGGGTGAAAGAGCTGCTTTTGGAAGAAGAACTCAGCATTAGCCAAATTGCTTATCGATTGAATTACAGCAATGTTGGGCATTTGTGTAATCAGTTCAAGAAGGTGACCGGAGTCACGCCCAGTTTCTTCCAGCAGCTCATGCGCCAGCGGGCCATTTCACTGAGCTATTTGAGCCAAGAGGTGGAAAATGATGTAATTATTTTCTGTAATCCCGTAATAATCAACTTAGTCCGACACTCGAATTTTGCACCGTGAAAACAATTTCACTCGCAATCTTCCCGTTGTATGTCAGTACGTTTATCCGGATTTCTATTACCCTTGCTATGCTGTTTTTTCGCGCAGGCCAGCCAGGGCCAAGCCCTAGCTCCTCCTTTGGGCACGGCGACGGGCTTCGCCTTGTTCACGGCCGCCGGAGCCTTCAATAACTCGGGGCCAACCGTGGTACAGGGCAATATCGGTACGCAGGTTGGGGCTTTCTCCGGGTTTCCGCAAGGCACCGTTACCGGTAGCATCAACGTTGCCAATACCTACGCCGGCCAAGTGGCTACCGATGTGGCCACGGCCTACACCTACCTCACCACCTCCGTGCCCTGCGGCACCACCGCCATCTCGACACTGGGCGGCAGCCCCGCCCAAACCCTGCTACCCGGCGTGTACTGCCTGGGCGGTGCCCAAACCCTAACCGACCAGCTGATTTTGGACGGAGGCGGCAAAGCCAATGCCGTGTTCATCTTTAAGCTGGGTGGGGCGCTAACCACGGCCGATTTATCCACCATCACGCTCATCAACGGCGCTAATGCCGACAATGTGTACTGGCAAATAGGTGGCCGGGTCGACCTAGGGGCTAACTCCGTTTTTAGAGGCACGATAGTAGCCGACGGGGCCATCAACCTGATATCCGGAGCCGCGCTGCTGGGCCGGGGCTTATCCATTGCCGGGGCCATCAGCCTGGATACCAACATTGTGACTGGCCCGCTGGTGGAAGCACCCCTGCCCGTTACGCTGGTCACGTTTTCGGCTACCAAGCAAGGCCGCGCCGTGTTGCTGCAATGGTCTACGGCCAGCGAAAGCCACACCCAGGACTTCACGCCCGAGCGCAGCACCACAGGCACCACCGGCTGGGAACCCGTTGGCACGCTGCCGGCGGCGGGCAGCAGCAGCACCCTGCGCCAATACCGCATGGCCGACAACGGCGAGCGCCACCAGGCCTGCTACTACCGCCTGCGCAGCACCGATACCGACGGCACCTTTTCCTTCAGCCCGGTGCGGTTTGTGGCTTTCGACGACACCGCAGCCCCGCTGGCGGCCTTCCCCAACCCCGCCGCCAATTTTGTAGTGGTAACGGGGGCCGCCCCCGGCAGTACCCTCACGCTGGTGAACATGGCCGGCAAAATCTGGCAGCAACCTTCAGCCACTGAAAACGGGGTGAATTATCTGGAAGTCAGAAATATTCTACCCGGTACGTACCTGCTTAAGGCTGTTTCTGCAACTGGTGAAGTTACCAGCACCAAGCTGGTGAAGGAGTAGCGTCATTGGCCGGCCAGGCCACCTGATTCAGGCATAGAAAGGTCACCCAAAGGCCCGGAGTCAGAAATTTTCCATCAGTGGAAGATTTCTGACTCCGGGCCTTTGCGATATCGGGCCGGAAGCGCACCCGTAACTTTCCCCTATTGATACCGCTCCCGACCCTCTACTACTTCCTCTGCTACGCCTGGAACCGGCTGCCTGAACCCGCCGTGCTGCTGGCCAGCGAGGCCACGCCCTTCGAGCGGCCGCTGGGGCTACTGGCGCAGGTGCTGCTGCACGCCACCCGCCGCCTGCTACGCACCGGCCTGCCGCGCACCTTCGAAACCCAGCAGGCCGAACTTACCAGTCTGCGTGGCCGCGTGGAACTGGCTCCCACGCTGGGCCGGGGCCTGCTGGGCCAGGGCCGCGCCATCTGCACCTTCGATGAGTTGAGCACCGCCTCGCCCCTGCACCGCCTCATCGCCCAAACGCTGGGCGTGCTGGGCCGGGCGGCGGCTTTGCCTCCAGCATTGCGGCGCGAGTTGCACCAAATCGGCCAGCGGTTTCCGGCGGGGCTGAATGATACTACGCTACCGCCGCCGACTGCCGCCACGTTTCGGGAGCTACGGCGGCAGCGGCCGGATAGCCAAGCGGCGTTTCTGATGCACATCTGCGAGTTGGTGTGGCTCACGGCCCTGCCCGAACCTACTGCTACCGGCCGCAAGCGCTTCACCGATTTCCGGCGCGACGAGGTACTGATGGCGCGCATCTTCGAGCAGTTCACCCGCAATTTTTTCCGGCGCGAGCAGCGCCGCTACCGCGTATTTGCCGAAACCATTGCCTGGCAGGCCGAAGCCCCATTGCCCGCCCACCTCGACCTGCTGCCCACCATGCTCACCGATACCACGCTGGAGGCGCCCGACCGCAAAATCATCCTCGACACCAAATATTATGCTGCCGCCCTGCGCCCGCGCTACGACCGGCAGCGCCTCATCGCCCCGCACCTCTACCAGCTCTACGCCTACCTCCAAAACCAGCGCCCCGCCCCCGGCCAAGCCCTGGAAGGCATTTTGCTCTACCCGGCCGCCACGCAGGACGTGGACGTGCGCTACACGCTGGGCGGCCATCCGGTGCGCGTCGTCACTCTCAATCTGCACCAGCCCTGGCCCGGCATTGCCGCCGATTTGCTGGCGTTGGTAGTATGATGCGTGCCAAAGCGGTTGACCACAGCCTAAACGATTCAGAGCAAACAAATTGCTGCTTAAAAAAGCAGAGTGTTACCCTGTTGCGATATTCACTGAACCGGACAAACCCCCAAGGCTCATTCCGCTTCGATTAAGCACTTATTGCCCTTAGCTAACTGCAACTCCGCAACTGTTAATTAACCATTGAGGCAGAGCCATTTGGCTTTTGCTTTTTTTATGCCCATTTTTCCCAAAACCAATCCCGTTTTCTATGAAAAAACCATTTACTCATCTTTTCATGCTGCTGGCGCTGACTGTTGGCGCGGCCTCCTCGGCCCGGGCCCAGACGACCTACAGCCTGGTGCCGCTGACGGCGGCCAGCTTCACGGCCGACATCGTGGCCAACGGTGCGGCGGCCAGCCCGCCCACCGCCTCCACCACGGCCGATGTGGACGGGGCCGGCTACTACCTGATTTCGCAGGACTACTACACGGCTACTACATCTCATACCTCGGGCATTCCCAACAACGGGGCTATTTCGAACACCATTGTCGGACCGGCGGCCCTGACTTACCAGCTGGCTTCGCTGAGCGCCAACAACGCGCTCCGGCTGGCCGGTGCCACCAGCGGAACCCTCACGTTTGCTACGCCCATAACGGCCTCCGATGTTTATGTGCTAGGGATTAGCGGTTCGGGCGTTTCGACGGTGGACGTGACCGTGAACTACGCCGATGGCACGACCACCGCATTTACGGGCCAAACCTACCCCGACTGGTTTACGGTGGATGCTACTCGCAACGTGTTCGGCACCTCGGGGCGGGCCAGCGTGACGACGCCCGTTTCGGCTACGGCAGCGTCTAACACTGCGCCCTTCCTTACCCAACTAAGGCTAACGGTGCCAACGGCCAGCCTCAACAAGAACATTACCAGCATCACGTTTGGCAAAACCTCTATCGGGGGCGTGCTCGACCTGCTGGCCGTGAGCGTGGGCTCGACCCCGCTCTGCAACGCCGTGCCTACCGGCCTGACGACGGTGGCCAGCACCACGGCCGCCGGCGGCACGGCCCTGACCACGGCCTGCTCCGGCACCAGCATCTACTTGTCGGTGAGCGGGGTGCCGGCCAACGCGGGCTATACCTACCAGTGGCAGTCGAGCACCACCAGCGCTACCACCGGTTTCGCTAACATCAGCGGCGCTACCGGTGCCACCTACACCGCCACCGGCCAGACGGCGGCTACTTACTACCGGGTGCTGGTGGGCTGCCAGTTTGCCACCGGCAGCACGCCCACACCCTCGACGGCGGTGCAGGTGACGCAGTCGCCCGTTACGGCCTGCTACTGCACGCCCACCTACAGCAACGGCGGGAGCGGCGACATAGTGGCCCGGGTGCAGTTGGGCACGCTCGACAACAACACGACCGCCGCCGGCAACGTGGCACCGTACTACCACGACTACGCCGGCCAGCAGACTGGCACCGCACCCACGCTGCAAATTCCGACCCTGGTACCGGGCAGCACCGCGACGGCAACGCTAACGTTCGGCACGGACGGCACCCAAAACAGTGCTATCTGGGTCGATTTCAACCAGAACGGTACGTTTGAAGCATCGGAGTTTTTCGTAGGTGCCCGGGCCGGTGCCAGCGGCACAACCCCCATAGCCATAGCGGTGCCGGCCACGGCCACGGTGGGCACTACCAAGCTGCGCGTGCGGGGCGGCGACGACGCCGCCCTGACCAGCGGGCAGGCCTGCGGAGCCAGCGGCTCCAGCTACGGCGAAGCGGAGGATTACCTGGTGAGCATCTCGGCGGCGACCTGCACGCCCTCAACAGCCACCTTCAGCTACGGCAGCACCAGCAGCTATTGCGTAAGCGGCACCACCAACCCGACCGTGGTGCTGGCCGCAGGGGCCACGGCAGGCACTTTCAGCTCCACCACCGGCCTGGCCATCAGTGCCACCACCGGCGCAATTACGCTCAGCAGCAGCACACCGGGCACCTACACGGTGACGAATACCGTGGCCGGCACGGCGACGGCCTGCGCCTCAACGGCCACTGCTTCGGTAACGGTCACGGCACCTCTCACGGCGGGTTTCAGCTACGGTGCCGCACCGGGCCCGGGCGCTGCCTGCGCCGGAGGCTCGGGCACGTTTACGCCCGCGCTGGCTGCCGGAGCTACCCGGGGCACGTTTACTTCCACGGCGGGCCTGGCCCTGAACGCGACGACAGGCGTCATCAGCCTGACGGGCTCGACGGCCGGCACTTACACCATCACCAACGCGGTGGCGGCCAGTGGCGGATGCGCGGCGGCCACCAGCACGGCCACCTTTACGGTGAATGCCCTGCCGCCGAGCCCCACCCTGACCGTGAGCGGCACCCCGGCCACGGGCATCACCCTAACTTCCTCGGCCGCCACGGGCAACCAGTTTTCGCTCAATGGCACGGCCATCACCGGCGCCACGGGCCAGACTTATCTCGTCAATTCAGGCACCCGCAACGGCTCGTACACCGTGACGGTTACCAACGCGGCGGGCTGCTCGGCCACCTCGGCGGCCCAGAGCGTGACCGTGACGGCCACCGCGCCCGCACAGGCCGCCACCGGCATCACCGCATCGCCCAACCCCACTGCCGACGGCTACCTGCTGCTGGAGCTGACCGGCTTCCGCGAACCGGTGGCCCTGACGGTAGTAAACATGCTGGGCCAGCGCGTGTACGAAGGCCACGTATCGGGCACCTCCCCGAAGCAACAACAGGCCCTGGACCTGCACCGGCTGCCTACTGGCGTGTACCTGCTGCACGCCCGCACGGCCAGCGGCCTCGCCCAGACCCTGCGCTTTGCGCGCGAATAGCCCCTCGCACAGCCGCGTCCCGAGCGGCCGGGTAAAATTAAAAAAGGCCTGCCGATAATTCGGCAGGCCTTTTTTATTGCTTGCGGCAATCAGTTCCGGCACCAGCCCGCTGCCGATTTGCTGCGGCTGGTGGAATAATGACAGGCGGGCACAAAAAAACAGCCCGGACTTTCCAAAAGGAAAATCCGGGCTGTTGGCGTCGAATGACGAAGATTTGCGCTGGCCACGCGGGCCAGCAGCAAACTACTTCTTCACTTCGGTCGTAGTCGTGGTGGTAGCAGCAGGAGCAGCAGCGGGAGCAACCGAGTCAGCAGCGGGAGCAGCCATAGCGGTGGTGTCGGTGCTGGTGGTGGTGGTGGTCTCCGTGCCGGTAGCAGGGGTCTCAACGGTGGTGGTTTCTTCGGTCTTCTTTTCGCCGCACGAAGTCAGACCAGCGGTGAGGGCGAGGCCCAGGGCAGCAGCTTTAAACAGATTTTTCATCTTTGGGGGTAATTTTGGAAACGGTTAACTTTTAAACCGCCCTTTATCCCCGCTTTTCGGAAAGGTAACCCGCCCCGGAAAAAAATTATTTCGGCGGGTTACTTGTAGCCTTCGCCAGTATTAACTCCCAAAGTGAATGAGCAGGGGCAATCCAACTTCCTCTTCTTTGACTCCTACCGACGACGCGCTGATTGCCGCCATTCGCGGCGGCGATGAGCGGGCCCTGGCCCACCTCTACCGGCTGCACTGGCCCATGGTGTCGCACTTCGTGCTGCAAAACAGTGGCACCGAAGACGATGCCCAGGACGTGTACCAGGAAGGCGTGATGGTGTTTTATGAAAAAGTACGCGACGGCTCCCTCGAGCTCAGCTGCCAGATTAAAACATACCTATACGCCGTGTGTCGCCGCCTGTGGCTCAAGCGCCTGACCAGCAAAAGCCGCTTCGGTGTGCGCTTGCTGGACGACGAGGAGCACGGCCCGTACCTGAACACGGGAGCCGAAGAAGACCTGCTGGCCGCTGAGGAACAGGACCGCCGTTTCGCCACCATGAGCGAGGCCCTGAACCACCTCGGCGAACCGTGCCGCTCGCTTTTGGAAGGCTTTTACCTGCTCGATAAGTCGATGCAGGACCTCACGGCAGAATTCGGCTACACCAACGCCGACAATGCCAAAAACCAGAAATACAAGTGCCTGGTGCGCTTGAAAAAATTATTCTTCGCCCATTATAAAGAAGAGCCTATCTGATATCGTTAGCCGTCGGCAATAGTCGGCGGAACCTCCCATCCGCTTACCGCCGCCGGCCCTGGCCAGCAGCATTTACCCATGATGACTGAAGCAGACTATTACGCATTATTTGAAGCCTACTCGAACGGCGAGTTGGCCGGGCCCGCCCGCGCCAACCTCGAAGCGCGCCTGGCAGCTGACCCGGCCCTGGCCCTGCGCTATGCCGACTTCACCGAGATGACCGGCACGCTGCGGGCCTACGGGCAGCGCCAGCAGGCCCGACAGCAGCTGCGCGGCATTCACGCCGCCATGCTGGCCGCCGATGCCCCCGAAGAAATTGCCCTGCCCGCCACCGGCCTCACCCACACCGTGCACCCGATGCTGCGCATTTCGCGCACCGAGCGCAAGCTCCGCGAATTCTGGAGCGGGCACCGCGCCACCGTGGGCGTAGCCGCCTCGGTAGCCGTGATGGCGGTGTTTGCCACGCTTTTGGGCTTGGATTTGTGGAAAACTTCCCACCTGCCTGTTCCGGCCAGCTACCAAGCGCTTCGCCGCGATATAAACAACCTCAAGCACAACCAGAAGGTGCTGAACAGCACTATCAAGCGTATTGATGGCAGCGCCACGCCGCCGCTGGCCCCGGTGAGCAAGTTCAGCGGCACGGGCTTCGCGCTTACCTCGGAAGGCTATTTGGTGACCAGCTACCACGTTATTCAGGGTGCTGATTCGCTGCTAATTGAAGGCCGCAACCACCAGCGCTACCACGCCGAGCCGGTGTATTCGGACATCAAGCACGACCTCGCCATCCTGCGCATTACCGACAAGAAATTCACCGGTTTCGGCCGCCTGCCTTATGCGGTGAAGTCGGGCCAGGCCGATTTGGGCGAGCGGGTGTTCACCCTCGGCTACCCGCGTGAGGATGTAGTTTATGGCGAAGGCTCGCTGAGCGCCCGCTCAGGCTTTGAGGGCGATACCGCCTTTTACCAGGTGAGCATTCCGGTGAACCCGGGCAACTCGGGCGGCCCGCTGCTCGATGAGCGCGGCAACCTGATTGGCGTGGTGAGCGGCCGGCAGAACGACGCACAGAGCGCCGCCTTCGCTACCAAGTCGTCGTACCTCGTACGGCTCGTTGATTCGCTGGCCGCAGCTAAATCGGCTACTACCTACCCCTACCATTTGCCTCGCTTCGGCCAGCTGGCCGGCACCGGGCGGCCCCAGCAGCTCCGGAAGCTGCAGGACTATGTATTCGTAGTTAAGGTGTTTGAATAGGCTGGCATTCGAAATCTATGCTGGGCAACGGCCTGTTTCTTTATCGAAGCAGGCCGTTGTTTTGTAATGGCTTTTCGAGCGGGGCGATTATTGTGCGTAGAACATCGAAACAAGCCGGTTATTCTAGCGTTTGGGGAGGCTAATGCACGGCTTTTTCATAACCTTAGGTTCCGTAATGTAGTATTCAAGCTTAGATGAGCGGTGCTTGTCCTTCAATTCTTTCGTCTTTTTTAACCTCCGCATTCCGTGACTCAAAACCAACAAACCCCGCCGAGCAGCAACGACGTTGCTGGTTCCGCTATTTTCAAGAAGTTTCTGAATACCGCCGAGGGCTACATCAAGCAGCCCACGCGCATGAAGTCGTTGCTGACCGATGCCTATAAAAAGGCCAGCGAGAAGAACGACGTGGGCACGCTGGCCCACGAAGCCTGGGAAACCCTCCAGACCATGTTCCGGCTCATTAAGGCGTCGATGTCGGGTGAGTACACGGGTGTGCCCGGCACCACGGTGGCAGCCGCTGTAGCCGTGCTCATCTACTTCCTGAGCCCGATTGACCTGATTCCGGACTTCATTCCGGTGCTGGGCTTGCTCGATGACGTGGCCCTGGTAGCCTGGTTCTCGACCACGCTAAAGGGCGAGATGGACAAGTTTCACGAGTGGGAGCTGACCCGCCCCGCCGAGGTGAAAACCAGCGCCACGGACGTTACCAACACCGCCAGCGGCCTGACGCCGAAAACGGCGACTCCTGCCGCCCAGCCCTCGCATTCCAACGACCCGGCTGCTCCCACCGCGCACGTAGCCGAAGAATCGGCTAAGCACGCCGGCACCGGCAGCATAGCCGCCAATACCACCGACAGCAGCCGTGAGCCCAGCACCACGGCCACCGATACCGGCGGCAACGTACGTTAAGCGGCACAGCAGCCAGAAACAAAAAAGCCCCCGCAACCTGAGTTGCGGGGGCTTTTTTTACGGGTATAATAATGCTAGGCGGCGGCGGCGTGGTCGCGCACGAAGCGAACGAAGTCGCCCACGGTGTAGAGCGGCACTTCGTCGGGGATGGTGATGCTGAAGTTGCGCTCCAGTTCCAGAATAATATCTACTACGTCGAGGGTTTCGAAGCGCAGGTCGCGGGCGAGGCTGGCGGTTTTGCGCACGCGGCTGGCCCGGATGGCCTTGCGCTTGCTGATAATGCGGAATACCTGCTGCTCGATAGTAGGTGTGTGCGTGGAGCTAATGGTGGATACGTACATAATAGAGTTGCGGAAAAAGATGGTGAGGCAAGGGCTGGTGCTTGGTTTCAATAGCGCCCCGCGGCGGCGGGGGAAAGTGCCCACCGGCGGCCGCTGCTGCAACAACAGCCGACCAGCGGGCACCAACGCCAGAAACGTTAGGCTAGTACAGCCGGCGTAGCCGCCTGTATTTCTTCAGAGTCCACCTCCTCGGAAATGGTTGCAACGTTGTCGGGGTTTTTTCCGGAAATTTTTCCCTTCAGCGATTCGCTCAGCAAATACATAACTGGCACGACCAGCAGGGTGATGCCCGTGGCGAACACCAGACCGAAAATAATGGTCCAGGCCAGCGGGCCCCAGAACGTTACCGACTCGCCGCCGATGAAGAAGTGGGCGTTGCCGGAGTTGAACAGCTCGTAGAAGTCGATGTTCAGACCAATGGCCAGCGGGATGAGGCCCAGCGTGGCGGCCGTGGCCGTGAGGATAACCGGGTTGAGACGGGTGCGGCCGGCCAGCACGATGGCCTCGCGCAGCGGCATGCCCTGCGCCCGCAGCATGTCCATGAATTCGACCAGTAGAATCCCGTTTTTCACTACGATACCGGCCAGGGCGATGATGCCCACGCCCGTCATCACGATGCTGACGCTCTGACCCGTGATGGCCAAGCCCCAGAACACGCCGGCGATGGAGAACAGCACTTCGGAGAGGATGATGACCGGCTTGCTGAACGAGTTGAACTGCGTGACGAGAATCAGGAAGATGAGGCCCAGTGCGCCGATGCCAGCCAGCGGCAGGAAGTCGCTGGTTTCTTTCTGGTTTTCCTGAGCGCCGCCCATGTTGATGGTGTAGCCGGGGGGCAGCGGGAACGACTTGAGGGCCGTCTGGATGTTGCGCACCACGTCGGGGCCGGTGTAGCCGCCCAGCACGTTCGAGCTGATGGTGATGATGCGCTTGGTGTCTTTGCGCTTGATGCCGCCGTAGGTGCTGCCGTAGGTGACATCGGCCACCGACGAGATGGGCACTTGGCGTACAGCGCCGGTAGCGTCGCGGAAGGTGAGCGGAGCGTTGATTACGGCGTCCACGTCGTCGCGGTAGGGCTTGGCGTAGCGCACCTGAATGGGGTATTCGTCGTCGGCCGTTTTGAATTTGCTGGCCTCGGTGCCGTAGATGGCGGTGCGGACTTCCAGGCCAATCTGGCCGGTGCTGATGCCTTCGCGGTTGGCGCGGGTGCGGTTGATGTTGACGGCGATTTCGGGGTTGCGGTCTTCGAGGTTGGAGCGCAGTTGCTCGACGCCGCCGATTTTCAGCGAGTCGACGTAGCGAATCATCTTTTTCGAGAGGGCAGCCAGTTTGGGGTAGTCGTCGCCGGCTAGCTCGATGGCGATTTCCTTGCCCGTAGGCGGGCCGCTGGCTTCCTGGTCCACCGATACTTCAGCGCCGGGAATGCCTTTCACCACTTCGCGGATTTTATCCATGTAGGTGTGGGTGGCCGGGCCGGTACGCTCGCTGAGCTCTTTGAAGGCCACGCCGACTTTGCCCATGTGCGACTGCGACACGCCGGCGGCGGTAGCTTCGCCGGGGTCGCCGGCACCGATGGCAACGTTGGTAATCACCGATTCCACGTCGTGGTTATGCTCGCCGATTACGCCGTAGATGCGCTTTTCCAATACTTTGGTAATCGAATCGGTGACGGCTACGCGGGTGCCGACGGGCATTTTCAGGTAAGTGTAGATGAACTTGGGGTCGCCTTTGGGGAAGAAAGCAACCTGGGGCTTGCGGATGCCCACGGCCACAAACGAGCCGATGAACAGCAGGAACACACCCACCATCACCAGAACCGGGTGGCCGATGGCCCAGCGCACGAGGTTGGCGTAGCCGTTCTGGAAACGCGGCAGGGCGCGCGTCTGGAACCAGGCAATCATCTTCACAAACACGAACTTATCGAGGAAGCAAAGCAGGATAACCGTGATGGACAGGTTGCCCACGAAAGTCGAGTGCGACACGTAGCCGATGATAGCAATCAGCAAAAGCACGCCCATGGCAATCATGAAATTGCGGGTGAGCTTGGGCTTGCTGTGCAAATCCTCCTCAAAATGTTCTTCGCGCTCCATGAAGCTCACGGCGAACACCGGGTTCATGATGAAAGCCACGACCAACGAAGCCATCAGCGTGATGATGAGCGTCACGGGCAGGTAGTACATGAACGAGCCCACGATGCCGGGCCAGAACAGCAGTGGCACGAACGGCGCCACCGTGGTCAGGGTACCGGCCAATACTGGCACGAATACCTCGCCGGCGGCGAATTTGGCGGCTTTCGGCGTGGTCAGGTTGGGGTGCTCGTGGAGGAGGCGGTGGGTGTTTTCGATTACCACGATGGCGTCATCGACCACGATACCGAGGGCCAGCAGGAAGGCGAAGAGCACAATCATGTTCAGCGTGAAGCCGAACACGGGGATGACAAGGAAGGCCAGGAACATCGAAATCGGCACCGAGAGGCCCACAAATAGGGCGTTGGTGGTGCCCATGAAGAACATCAGAATCAGCGTCACCAGCAGGAAGCCGATGATGATGGTGTTGATGAGGTCGTGGAGCGTGACGCGGGTGTCGTTGGAGGTATCGCCGGTTACGGTGATGGTCAACTCCTTGGGCAGGCTAGCTTTCGATTCTTCAATCAGGGCCTTGATTTTGTCCGATGCGTCAATCAGGTTTTCGCCCTGGCGCTTCACCACGTTCAGGGTAATGGCGGGCTTGCCGTCGAGGCGGGCATAGCTTTCACGGTCCTTGAAGCCGTCGGTGACGGTGGCGATGTCGCCGAGGCGCACGGGCGAGCCGTTCAGGTTCTTAATCTGGATGTCGGCAATGTCGGCGGCCCGGACGTACTGGCCGGCCACGCGCACGGCACGTTTCTGGCCGCCTACGTCGATGGAGCCGCCCGAGATGGTGAGGTTTTCGCCGCTGATGGCGCGGGAAATGTCCGTGAAGCCCAGGCGCGAGGCGCGGAGCTTGTTCAGGTCCACGTCCACGTTCACCTGCTGGTCGAGAGCACCCACGATATCCACGCGGGTGATTTCGGGCAGGGCCTCAATCTTGTCCTGGAAGTCGTCAGCGAACTTCTTGAGTTGGGCGGCGGGGAGGTTGCCGGCCAGGTTGACGAACATGATGGGCTGCTCGGAAATGTTGATTTCCTTCACCAGCGGCGCGCTCGGCAGGTCGTTGGGCAGCTCGGTGCTGGCCTTGTCTACGGCATCCTTGATGAGCTGCTTGGCGGCCTGCACGTCCACGCCGGATGTGAATTCCACGTCCACGATGCAATAATCCTGGTTCGAGGTGGAGTTGATGTGCTTCACCCCGTTCACGGATTTAATCTCCTTTTCGAGCTGGCGCGTGACGAGGTTTTCGATGTCGGTGGGCGAGGTGCCGGGGTACACCGTGGCCACGATGATGCGCGGAATCACGATGTCGGGAAATTTCTCCTTGCCGAGCTTGATGTAGGCAAAAATGCCCGCCACGCACAGCAGCACCGTGATGATGTAAATGCTGGTCTTGTTATTAATGGACCAACTGGTTGGGCCAAATTCTTTTTCGATGTCCTGCATGGTTTCTTCTCTAAAAGCTTGAGAAATAATTGCGTCTCTACGCGCCCTGCACGGCCACTTTCTGGCCTTCGTTCAGGTTCTGGTAGCCGCCTGAGATAATCTGGTCTTCGGCGGTGAGGCCGCTGGTCACCTCTACTTTGCCGTTGTAGGTGTTGCCGGTTTTGATGACGCGCTTCTTGGCCACGGCCTTGCCGCCCTCCTGGGCCACCACGTACACGTAGCTGTTTTCCTCGTCGTGCTGCACGATATCAACCGGGATAACCGTGGCGTTGGTCGCGTTGTAGTTCTGGATGCGCACCGTGGCCACCATGTTGGGGCGCAGGTTGGCGGCTTTGGCGCTTTTCAGGCGCAGCTCCACGGTGAAGGTGCGGCTGGTGGCGTTGATGCTCCGGCTCACCACGCGCACGGTGGCGGGCATTTCCTCGTCGCCCAAGTCTGGGATGGTTACCACGGCGTTGTCGCCGGCCTTGATGCTGTTGCCGTAGGCTTCCGATACATCGGCCAGGATTTTGCCGCCGGTGCCGCTGGTCAGGCGCACCACCGGCGCGCCGGGCGCGGTGATTTCGCCCAGCTTGGGCAGTACCTCATCCACGGTGCCCGAGAACGGGGCCACTACACTGTATAGAGCGCGCTGCTGGTTGAGGGTGGCCAGGTTGCGTTGCAGGGCCTGGTAGTTGTTCTTGGCTTGCAGGTACTGGATTTCGGTGCCAATCTGCTGGTCCCAGAGGCTCTTCTGCTTCTCGTACACCGTCTTGGCGAGGTCCATGCGGGTGCGCAGCTCGGCGGCGTTCGCATCGAGGATGCTGGCATCGATGGTAGCCAGCACCTGGCCTTTGCTCACACGGTCGCCGCGCTGCACGCGGATGCTGGTGAGCGAGCCGGCGGCGCGGGCACCCACGGTAGCGTTCTGGTCAAAATCGACGCGGCCCTGCACTTCGAGGTAGCTTTTGAAGCTCTCGGGCTTGGCGTTCATCACCGAAACCGGCGTGGGGGCCACAGTGGCCGGGCCACCGGTT
The DNA here is from genome assembly GCF_038448715.1 of Hymenobacter segetis. Classification (GTDB taxonomy): domain Bacteria; phylum Bacteroidota; class Bacteroidia; order Cytophagales; family Hymenobacteraceae; genus Hymenobacter; species Hymenobacter segetis. Next base: position 54,826 of record NZ_JBCEVZ010000011.1, read on the forward strand.
TTGGCTTCCAGCTCGGCAATTTTAGCCTGCGTGGCGGCCTGCTCGCTTTTTAGCTTTTCGAGCTGGGCTTTGGGGTCCTTATTAGAAGAGCCGCCGCAGGAGGCGAGCAGCAGGGTGCCGGCGAGAAACAACGCGGCGGGTTGGGTTGAGGAGAAACGCATGGGTAAGCGGGGTATTTTGAGCGTAGGGGCGGGGCCTGCCCCCGCCCGTCGTTGAACGAAATCGTTGAGATGGCGCGAACGCCGGGCGGGGACAGGCCCCGCCCCTACTCGTTATTTTTTAACCTGGTTAAACAGCTCACCAGTCGCTTTGTCACGGTCGACTTTCGCCACCAGCACGTCGTAGATGGCACCGTAGTAGTTGGTCTGAGCCGAGCGCAGGTCGGTTTCAGCCGTAATCACCTCCAGGTTGGAGCCTACGCCGGCGTTGAACTTGATGCGGGTGACGCGGGCCACGTCGGTGGCCAGGTCGAGGTTGGCTTTCTGGTTGTCCAGCACGTCGAGGGCGTTGATGAGCGTGGTGCGGCTCTGGGCGTCCTGCAAGTCAATGCTTTGCTTCAGTGTTTCGAAACCCTTCTCGATGGTTTGCTGCTGCAAGCGGCTTTGCTGCACTAGGTATTTGCGGCGGAAGCCGTCGAACACCGGTACCTGCAAGCTCAGGCCCACGTTGCCGAAACCGAACCAGTTCTGGTTGGCAAAGCCGTTGCTGTTGCGCGAGTCCGGACCGCGGAAGGCGAACAAATCACCCGGCGTTTTGGCTGAGCCGGTGAAACCGTAAGCTCCCGTGAGCACGAGGCGCGGATATGCGCCGGCCTGGCGGTTACGCAGGTCGAGGCCAGCCAAGGCCTGCTGCGTTTCGAGGGTCGAGAATTCGATACGGTTGTTGTAGTTCAGGGCACCCAGCGCGGCTATCGGCCGGCCGCCGGAGAGGGCATTCTGCTGGTCGAGCCGGTTTTGGGCGGCGACATCGGTCTGGCCGGGGGCCACGGGTGCGGTGGGTACGGCATCCAGGCCCGCGCCACCATTCGTCAGGCTGGCCGCGCCGAGGCGCTGGCGCAGGGCACCGGCATCCACCACGGCCGCGCCGAGCGAGTCGGTGAGCTGCACGGCCTGCTGCTGCGGCAGACCCATCTGAAACTTGAGCAGGGCCACGCTCAACTCGGTGAGGCGCTGGGCTTTCTGCTGCTCCACCACCAGGTTGTTGCGCTGCACGCGCAGGCGGTCCACGTCGAGCTTTTCAGCAAAACCAGCCTTGAAGGTCTGGTTGGTTTGAAACAGCACGGTGTCGAGGCGCTGCACGTTGCGGGCCAGTAGGGCGAGACGCGAGCGGGCCACCAGCGTGCTGTAATAGGCCTTGCTCACCTGCTCCACCACGTCAATTTCGGCTTGCTGGGTTTGCTTCTGCGCCAGCTCGGTGTAAACCTTAGCGGCTTTCAAACCAATCAGATACGCGCCATCAAACAGCAACTGCGATACCGAGGCGCTGGCGTTGCCGGCGTATTGCAGGCCGAAGGCGAAGGCCGACGGCGGCTGCGGCGTGCTGGGCAGCGTGATGGGCTTAATATTCACCGTCTGGCCCGACTGGGCAGCGGCAATATCGGCCGCCGTGAGCGGCGTGGCCGAGGAGCCGCCGCCGAGGGCCGAGAAATCGACCAGGCTTTTTTGCAGCTTGAAGTTGTCCGACACCGTGGCGGCCACGTTCACCTGCGGCAGGCCGGCGCTCTTGATTTCGCCAACTTTGGCGGCCGCCGTGGCCTCGCCCAGGCGGGTGGACAGCAGCGAGGGCTTATTCTGCACGGCGTAGCTGATGGCCTGTTGCAGGCTCAGGGGCATGGTGCCGGCCGTGGGCGTGGTCACCAACGCCGCGTTGGGCCGGGTTTGGGCAAGCAGCGCCTGGGGCACGGCCGCGCTCAGGGCGGCCACCAGCAGGAATCTGGTTCGTAACAGCGTGTTCATAAAAACAGCAAAAAAGAAAACGGGTAAGCGGGGAAAAGCGGGGGGTTATTCTTCGTCGGTGACGTTGCGGTACTGGTTGATGAGCCGGTGGCCCTTCAGCGTGGCCACACCGAGCATGAAGTGCTCTAGCAGCGCCACCGACACGCGCTCCTTGGCAAAGTCGCGGGGCGGGAACAGTTCTGGGTCGAACTGCAGCTCAATCTGGGCCAGGCGCAGGCGGGCCAGCACTTCCATGTCGAGGTCGGCCTGAAAAAGGCCTTCTTCGATGCCCCGACGCAGGTTTTCCTTGATTTGGGTAAGGATGAACTCGTGCTTGTGGGCCTGCCAGAGCTGCCAGGTGGTGGGATGAAACTTGCGGAGGTCGTAGAAAATGCTGGGGTGGACGTTGCCAAACTCCTGCTTAATCCAAGTCAGCATCTGAAACAGTTCGTCGATGGCCGAGGAGGCGGCTTTTATCATCACCTTGCACTCGTTCTGGGTGCCGTCGAGGTGGCGACTCATGGAGGCTTCCACAATCTGGTCCTTGTTTTCGAACCACTTGTAGAGGGTCTTTTTTGACATGGCCAGGTCGGCGGCGATGTCGTCCATGCTCACGCTTTTGATGCCGTTGCGCATGAAAAGCTGCTGGGCGTGATTGAGGATTCGGTCTTTGATTTCCATAACTAGCGCCGCAAAGATACAATGGAAACTTTTAACGTGCTCAAAGTTTCCAACGCATTTTTACGGTCTGCAACCAGTGCAAGGCCTTTTTGCGCGTAGCCAGACGCGCATGGCTCCCGTTTACTTTAGCCCAATGCGAAAAAAAGTATTCAGCCCCTTGCATGACTAACTAATTTAATTGGTAATACAAAGCTAATAAATTTAGTTTAATAGTATTCCCAAATCAGATTATTTATTTGTGACCTAAGCTCAAGCCTACCGCGCGGCGGAAGTGCCGGGCGCGGGTACTTTTGCGCCGGGCCGCGGTGGCCCGCTTGCATTCGCGCTTATGAAAATCCGGACCGGCTTCGGCTACGACGTTCACCAATTGAAAGAAGGGCTGCCCTTCTGGCTCGGCGGCATTGAGGTGCCGCACACCCACGGCGCCCTCGGCCACTCCGATGCCGACGTGCTCATCCACGTCATTTGCGACGCGCTTTTGGGCGCGGCCAACCTGCGCGACATCGGCTTCCACTTCCCCGACACCGACCCGCAGTACAAGGGCATCGACTCGAAAAAACTGCTTTCCGGCGTGATGCGCCTGCTGCGCGAGCGCGGCTATGAGGTAAGCAACATCGACTCGACCATCTGCCTGGAGCGCCCCAAGGTGAACCCACACATTCCGGAAATGCAGCGCGTGCTGGCCGCCGTGATGGGCATCGCGGAAGAGGACATTTCCATCAAAGCAACCACCACCGAAAAACTGGGTTTTGTGGGCCGGCAGGAAGGCGTGGCCGCCTACGCCAGCGTGCTGATTCAGAAAGGGCTGTAGAGACGCATAATTGCGTCTCTACAGCCCCGCACCGTTGAATACGTTTGCCGTTCAACGACGAGACGCAATTATGCGTCTCTACATCGTTCTAAATTTCCCACCATACTAATACAATGAAGCAAACCCCTCTCCTGCTGGCTTTTCTCGCGCTGGCCAGCGCCGCCCCGGCTCACGCCCAGGGCAAGGTTAAGGTGAAATCCAAGGCCGCCACCACGACCAAAATCAAAACCAAGGCCGGCGAAACCGCCGGAAAAGACTGGAGCGTGAAATACGCCGACCAGGTAACCGCCGAACGCCTGCGCACGCACCTAGCCGTGCTGGCATCGGACGAGTATGAAGGCCGCGAAACCGGCCAAAAAGGCCAGCACATGGCCGCCGACTACGTAGCCAAGCAGTTCAAAGAGGCCGGCCTGACCGGCCCGGTAACCACCGGCACCGACCCTTACCAGCAGCATTTTGATGTGGAGCAGGTGACCTGGGCCGACGGCAATACCCTGAAAGTGGGCAGCACGAGCTACGAATGGCTGACGGATTTCTATGGTCTGGGCGATTCGCCGTTCGGCCAGGAAACCAGCGTGAAGCCGGTTTTTGTGGGCTATGGCATTGAGCAACCCGGCTATTCCGACTACGCCAATGTGGACGTGAAGGGCAAGGACATTCTGGTGCTGATGGGCGAGCCCACCGGCGACGGTGGCAAAGCCCTGCTCAGCGCCGACGGCTCGCCCACCAAGTGGGGCACCGACTACCGGGGCAAGGCCCAACTGGCGGCCCAAAAGGGTGCCCGCACGGTATTTTTCGTGAGCTTCAACCCCACCAGCAACTTCGCCAAGCAAACGGCGCGCATGGCCCCATTTATCTCGCGCCCGTCGATGGTGATGGTGGGCAACGACAAGCCCGGCCGGGCGCCGTCGTTCTTTATCTCGCCGGCCGTGGGCCTGGCCGTGCTGGGCACCAATGATGCGGCGATGCAGACGTATCTGGGCAAAATCAACTCGACCAAGCAGCCGGTAGCCGCTACTTTCAACGTGGTGCCGATGCAGATTAAAGCCGAGCGCAAGCGCGAAAAGCTCGACACGCAGAACGTGCTGGGCTTCATCGAAGGCACCGATAAGAAGGAAGATGTCATCGTGATTTCGGCCCACCACGACCACCTCGGCAAGCACGAGGGCCAGGTTTTTAACGGGGCCGATGATGATGGCTCGGGCACCACAGCCATTATCACGATGGCGGAGGCTTTTGCCAAGGCCAAGAAGGAAGGCCACGGCCCGCGCCGCAGCTTGCTGTTCCTGAGCGTGACGGGCGAGGAAAAGGGTTTGTTTGGCTCGGAATATTATTCCAAGCACCCCATCTTCCCGCTGGCCAGCACCGAAGCGGACTTGAACGTGGACATGATTGGCCGGACCGACGTGGAGCACGAGGGCAAGCCCGACTACGTGTACGTAATCGGCTCGGACAAGCTGGCCTCGGAGCTGCGCGTAATTCTGGAAGCCGAAAACAAGCAGTACGACCCCATTGACCTGGACTACCGCTTCGACGACCCCGCCGACCCGAACCGCTTCTACTACCGCTCCGACCACTACAACTTCGCCGTGAACAAGGTGCCAGTGGCATTTTTCTTCAACGGCGTACACGCTGATTATCACCAGCAGAGCGACGAAATCGAGAAAATTCAGTTCGATAAAATGGAGAAGCGGGCACGGCTGGTGTTCCACACCGCCTGGGAGTTGGCCAACCGCGACGGCCGCATTGTCGTTGACTCGAATAAGCCGTAGATTAAACAGTCGTCATCCAATTCGTCTGTCATCCTGAGCACAGCGAAGGACCTTATCGCGTCTGAATAAATAGCAGTCTGTTTACTGCCAGCCCTTCAAGCGTGATAAGGTCCTTCGCTGTGCTCAGGATGACAGACGTTTTCATTTTTTCTTACTCCCGCCCACATTCCTCCTTCCTCCATGCTGAAAATGTACGCGCTGGCGGCCCTGCTGCTAGCTAGCGCTCTACCCGCCGCCGCCCAAACTGCGCCCACCAAAATCAAGGTAAAAACCAAGGGCGCACCCGCTACCCCCGCCGCGCCGGACATATCCCAAACCTACGCCGCCCTCATCCAGCCCGCCGACTTGCGCACTCACCTCACGGTAGTGGCTTCGGATGCGTTCCAAGGACGCGAGGCGGGCCAGCCGGGCCAGAAGCTGGCGGCGGATTATCTGCAGAAGCAGTTTGCGGAACTCGGCCTGCAAGGGCCGGTGGCGGGTAGCGACAACCCGTATTTGCAGCATTTCCAGCTGACGCACAGCCTCTATGCGCCGGGCGGCTACCTGAAAGTGGGCGCACAGCGCTACGAGTACCTGAGCGATTGGTTCAGCTACGGGCCGATGCCGTCACCCTTTCTCACCGAAACGACTTCGCAGCCGGTTTTTGCGGGGTTTGGGGTGGAGCAGGGGGCGTATTCGGACTACGCAGGCTTGGATGTGAATGGCAAGGACGTGGTGGTCATCATGGGCGAGCCGCAGGACGAGCGCGGCCGCAAGCTGCTGAAGCCGCTGGGCCGCAAGGATGATTACTGGGATTCGGGCCTGCGCAAGGCGGCGCTGGCCAAAGCCCACGGGGCGCGCAGCATTTTCCTGATGACGTTTGCCCCGTCCCTGACTTTCCAGAAGCAGACGAGCGAGCTGGGCGAATCACTGCGCGAAGCAGCATTTTCGCTGCCCGACCCCGGCCCGGAAATTATCGACACGGTGGCTGAAAATATCCCGCCGGGCATCGGCGTGTATTTCACCTCGCAGGAATTGGGGCTGGCAATGGCGGGCACCAGCATAAACGGGCTGCTTGACTACGTGCGGGCGCTGGGCCGCGCCGGGCGGCCAGTTCCGGCGGGCTTTCAGCCTCCGGTGGCGACCATTTATTTGCCACAAAACCAGCAGCCGCTCACCACGGAGAACGTGCTGGGCTTTCTGGAAGGCTCGGATAAAAAGGATGAGGTGCTGGTGGTTTCGGCCCACTACGACCATTTGGGCGTGAAGCATGACACGGTATATAACGGGGCCGATGATGACGGTTCGGGCACGGTGGCGGTGATGGCACTGGCGAAGGCGTTTGCGCAGGCGAAGAAGGACGGGCACGGCCCGCGCCGCAGCATCCTGTTTGTGCTGATGACGGCGGAGGAAGAGGGCCTTTTCGGCTCGGAATACTACACGGCGCATCCTGTGTTCCCGCTGGCTAATACCATTGCCGACCTTAACATCGATATGGTGGGGCGCACCGACCGCAAGCACAGCGCCAAGCGGCATTTTGTGTGCATCGTGGGTTCGGATAAGTTGTCGTCGGAGCTGCACGCCATCAACGAGGCGGCCAACCGCGACTACACGCACCTGGAGCTGGACTACCACTTCAACATTCCCGGCGAGCCGGAGCACATCTACTACCGCTCGGACCACTACAACTTTGCGCGGCGCAAAATCCCGGTCATCTTCTACACCACCGGCGAGCACGTCGACTACCACAAGGTCACGGATGACGTGGAGAAGATAGAATTCGATAAATTGGCGGAACGCGCGCAGCTGGTGTTCCACACCGCCTGGGCGCTGGCCAACCGCGAGCAGCGCATCGTGGTTGACTCCAACAAGCCCTGATTTGCCATGACCACCGCCACCAAAGCCAGCCAGTTTCAGCTCGACGCCGAGAAGAAAGCCTTCGACCGCGAGCACCGCCGCAAAATCCGCTTCAACATCGGCAAGTACGACGCGGCCGTGAGCGCGGGCATGAAGCTCTACGACCAGCACGAGCTGGCCCGCGACCGCGGCGCTTACCTCAAAGCCACCGTGCTGGAAAAGCTGGACGAGTACCTCCTGCAGTTCGAGGCGGCCTTCACGGCGCGGGGCGGGCGCGTAATCTGGGCGCGTGATGCCGCCGAGGCGCTGGCCGAAATCGGCAAGCTGACTAAGGCGCGCAACACCAAAACTGTGGTGAAGGCCAAGAGCATGACCACCGAAGAAATTCACCTCAACAAGTACCTCGCCACGCAGGGCATCGAGTCGGTGGAAACCGATTTGGGCGAGTACATTGTGCAGCTCAATGGCGAGCGGCCCTACCACATTGTGACGCCGGCCATGCACCTGAGCAAGGCCGACATCAACGATATTTTCGTGAAGCACCTCGGCACCGAAAGCACCGACGATGCCCAGAAGCTCGTGCTCACGGCCCGCCACCTGCTGCGCAATAAGTACACCGCCGCCGAAGTGGGCGTTACCGGCGGCAACTTCCTCATTGCCAAAGAAGGAGCCGTGGCCGTGACGGAGAACGAAGGCAACGCCCGCCTTTCGGCCACCTTCCCCAAGCTGCACATTGCGGTGGTGGGTATTGAGAAAGTCATTCCGCAGCTCACGGATTTGGATTTGTTCTGGCCCCTGCTCAGCACCAGCGGCACGGGGCAGCAGGTCACGGTTTACAACACGGTTTATTTCGGCCCGCGCCAGCCCGGCGAGGTGGACGGCCCGGAGGAAATGGTGGTGATTCTGCTAGATAACGGCCGCACCAACCTGCTGGCCCAGCCCGACAAGCGGGCAGCCCTGCGCTGCATCCGCTGCGGGGCCTGCCTGAACGTGTGCCCGGTGTACAAGAACATCGGCGGCCACACCTACGAAACCACGTATTCCGGCCCCATCGGCTCGGTCATCAGTCCCCACCTTTCGGGCCTGCCCGAGCACAAGCACCTGAGCTACGCCAGCAGCCTGTGCGGAGCCTGCACCAGCGTATGCCCAGTTCGCATTCCGCTGCACAACCTATTGCTGCTCAACCGCCAGCAGAGCGTGCAGGAAGGCTACGCGCCCACCGAGGAAAAACTCGCCATCGGCCTCTGGAAGTGGAGCATGCAGCACCGCTGGGCGCTGGATTTGCTGCCCGTGAAGCTGAAAGACTGGAGTCTAGGACGCCTGCTGGGCCAGGTGGGCTGGAGCAAACGGCGCGAGAGCCTGCACATCGCCGGGCCGTCGTTCCGGGAGTTGTGGAAGGCCCGGGCAGGCCACTAGGCTACCCGGGAGGGATTCATTAATTCGGCTGCCGGGGGATTTTGCGCGTATCAGGTTTTTTCGCCGCCTATGCCTTCCCCCTTGTTTTTCGCGTTGCGTGTAATCGTCGGTCTGAGCGGCATGGTGTTGGTTATTACCACCTTGTCAGCGGCCATCCGGTCGTTCGTACTGCCCCGCAACGAGGTGGTGCGCCTGAACGTGTGGGTATTCATGGGAATTCGCGTGTTTTTCGATTTGGCGGCGAAATTGTCCAATTCCTACGAGCGGCGCGATAAAATCATGGCTCATTACGCACCGGTGGCGCTGGTGGCACTGCCCATATTCTGGGAAGCGTTGGTGAGCTTGGGCTATACCGGCATGTACTGGGCCGTGGGCGAAGGCAACCTGCTGCACTGCTACCAGCTGAGTGGCAGCTCGTTGCTCACACTGGGCACCATTGATGATTTCAGCTTTATCGGGGGCGTGCTCACTTATTCGGAGGCGGCGCTGGGGCTGCTGCTGCTCACGCTGCTGCTATCGTATCTGCCCACCATCTACCAGTCGTTTTCGCGGCGCGAGGCCACGGTGGCGCTGCTGGAACTGCGGGCCGGCACGCCGCCCACGGCCGCCTGTCTGCTCATGTGGCTCAACCACGACGGCTCGGTGCAGAACGACGACCAGCAGTGGGCCGAGTGGGAGCGGTGGTTTGTCGAGATTGAGGAAAGCCATACCTCGCTGCCCATCCTCTCGTTCTTCCGCTCGCCGCAGCCGGGGCGTTCCTGGGTCACGTCGGGCGGGCTGATTCTGGACACGGCCGCGCTGCTTTTTGCCGCCGTGGATGGCCCCCAGCCCCGCCAGGCCCAGATTACCTTCAAGGCCGGCTGCCTGGCCCTGAACCGGGTGTACCGCTTCTTCGACACCAAAGCCGGGGCCGAGCCCACCAGCCTGTTGCCCGACGAAGAAGCCGACCCCGGCCGCGTCGATTTTGACCAGACCTGCCAGGAGCTGGCCGCGCACGGCCTGAAGATTTGCGAAGACCGGGCGGATGCCTGGCGGCGCTACTGCGAGCTACGCAGCCGCTACACCATGGCCCTTGGTTTCCTGGCCCGGCTCACCATGGCCCCGGGCGTAAAAAGCAGCACGTAGTACCCGGCCGAAGGCATTTTCCGGGCAGTAGCACGGTGCCAAATCAGCCAGGGCACGAAGGACAACCATGCGCCGCCTAAAAGCTTGGTTAGAATATATTTTGCGGGCAAAAACCGGCTTAAAATACTAACTGAAGGACTTTTGCATAATTTCAGCAACAAGAAGGACTACACCCTTACCAATGATAATAGCCAAGCGCTGGAATATTGATTAATTTACGCCCCCATTTACTGGCTTAATTCAACTTACTCTTTTTCTTTTTTCCTCTTCTCTCTTCACCCTCTTCCCCAACTCTATTTCCAAACCTCTATGCACACATTTTTATTAAGCAACCGGCTGGGCCGGTGGCTGGCGGTAACGCTTTTGGCGTTAATGAGCGCCACCACGGCCCATGCCCAGCTCACTGGTGCCAAGACCATTCCGGGCGACTATGCCACCGTGGCCGCAGCTATCACGGCCCTCAACGCGCAAGGCGTGGGCGCAGGCGGCGTCACGTTTAACGTGGCGGCGGGCTACACCGAAACGGCCGCCAACCTAGTCATTACGGCCACCGGCACCGCCGTTAACCCCATTGTGTTCCAGAAATCGGGCACTGGTGCCAACCCGCTCATTACGGCGGGTGTAGGCGTGAGCACTTCCGTGGATGCAGTAATTGCCCTGGCTGGCTCCGACTACGTGACATTCAATGGATTGGACGTGACCGAAAACGCCGCCAATACCACCACCACCACACAGATGGAGTTTGGCTACGCGCTGGCCCGGGCCTCGGCCACCGACGGTGCCCAGTTCAACACCATTCGCAACTGCGTGGTGACGCTGAACAAGACCAATACCGCCACCATCGGCATCGCGGGCCTGGCTTCGGCCATTGCCAACACCACGGCCGTGCCGGCCACGAGTGCAGCCGGTGCCAACTCCGGCAACAAGATTTACGGCAACGTGGTAACCAATTCGCTGGTTGGCATTTACCTGGCGGCGGGCTCGGCTACGGCCGTTGCTTACTTCGACCAGAACAACGAAATCGGGGTAACGACGGGCAACACCGTTGGCAACTTCGGGGGCACGGCCTCGGGCTACGGCGTGGGCGGCACCTACCAGAACGGCCTCAAGATTTCGGGCAACACCATCAACAGCACGCTGAACTACACGTCGGCCACGGCCTCGACGGCTGTGGCAGCCAGCACGGTTACGAGCACGCTGCGGGGCATTTACACGCCCAGCAGCACCTCCGCCACCATCGATATTACCAACAACATCGTTACGCTGGCCAGCGGGGCCACCTCGTCACAGCTGTCGGGCATCGAAAACTCATCGGGCGGTACGCCGACGACCAATACGATTACCATCAGCGGCAATACCTTGTCGATGTCCTACCTGACGGCCACTTCGGCCACGGTGTACGGCATTAACAACTCGGTTTCGCCCGCCACAATTGTTATTTCGAATAACATCATCAATAACACGACGCTCTCGACCACCGGCACCACCTACCTTATCTACAACAACCACAGCGCGGCGGTAGCAACCGTCAGCGGCAACCAGGTGTCGGGGGTGACGCGCACGGGGGCATCGGGCACGATGTACGGCTACTACAACAACGGCTCGGGGGCCGGCACGCAGTCGCTGACCAACAACGTGTACAACAACATTTCGGTGGCGGGCTCCTCGGCATTCTACGGCCTGTACAACACCAGCTCTTCGAGCGAAACGCAGCTGTGGTCGGGCAACCAGATTACCAACATCACGGCCGGCACCACGCCTACCGGGGCACTGTACGGCATCTACGATTCGTACGGCAATACTGGTTCGCAGTTCTTCAACAACACGGTGACGGGCCTGAGCGGCGGCAGCACGGTGTATGGCCTGAACATTTCCAACTCGGGACTGGCGCAGGCCGCCGCCTACGGCAACACCATTGGCGGGCTGAGCACTTCGGGAGCATCGTCGGTTTATGGCATTTACACGTCGGTTACAACGCCTACCATCTACCGCAACAAGGTGTATGGCCTGTCGGGTAGCAACGCCGGTGCGACGCTCTACGGCATTTATACCGCCGGCGGCACCACCATCACCCTGTATAACAACCTGGTGGGCGACCTCCAGGCTCCGGCGGCAACGGGCCTGACGGCCGTGAACGGCCTGTACTTCAGCTCGGGCACCACCATCAATGCCTATTTCAACACGGTATACCTGAATGCCAGCAGCACGGGGGCCACGTTCGGCACCTCGGGCATTTACTTTTCGAGCACGCCTACGACCGTAGACCTGCGCAACAACATTGTGGTGAATAAATCGACGGCCGTAGGCACGGGCGGCTACACCGCCGCCCTGCGCCGCAGCACGGGCACGGCGGGCACGGTGCCCGCCAACCTGGCCACTACCACCAACAACAACCTCTACTACGCCGGCACGCCCTCGGCCACGAACCTGATTTACGTGGAGGGCACCACCACGGCCACCAACGCCCAGCAAACGCTGGCCGCCTACAAAGCCTTCATGGTGAACCGCGACCAGGCGGCCGTGACCGAAGACGCACCGTTCCTGAGCACCACGGGCACGGCCGCAACCTTCCTGCACATCAACCCCGCCGTGGCGACGCAGGTGGAAAGCGCCGGTGCGCCCGTTAGCGGCATTACCACCGACTTCGACAACGATACCCGCAACACGACCACTCCCGACCTGGGGGCTGACGAAGGCACCTTCACCCCGCTGGATTTGACGGGCCCGACGGTTACGCTGGTTGCACTGGGCAACACCAGCAGCACGGCCAACCGCACCCTCACGGTCACCATCACGGACCCGAGCGGCATTTCGACGACGACGGCCCCACGCATCTTCTACCGCAAGGGCACGAGCGGCGCGTTCACGTCGGCCCTGGCCACGAGCGTGAGCGGCAGTGCCTACACCTTCACGCTCAACAGCGCCACGCTGGGCGGCGTAGTTATCGGCGACGTTATCCAGTATTATGTAGTGGCCCAGGATGTGCCCGGCAACGTTTCGTCGAACCCGGCGGGCGGCACCTTCAGCACCGCGCCGGCAACGTTTTATTCGTACACCATCCTCGGCACGCTGGCTGGAGTGTACTACGTAGGCGCGGGCACCTCGCCCAATCCGGCCCGGACCTACACCACCCTCACGGCCGCAGCCAACGCCTACAATACCAACGGCCTGGCCGGTGCGGTCACGTTCCTGCTGCTCGATGCCACGTATTCGACCGCTGAGACGTTCCCGATTGCTTTCTTCAACAACCCAGAAGCCAGCGCCACCAACACGCTCACCATCAAGCCCAACACGGGCGTAACGAGCACCATCACGGGCGCTTCTTCCCTACTGGCCTTCCAGAACCCGCGCTTTATCACGCTCGACGGCTCGAACGCCACCAACGGCACTTCGCGCGACCTGACCCTGACCACCACCAGCACCACCAGCGGTGCGTACCACGTATTGGTGCTGAGCCCCACCACCAACACGCTGGGCTCGACCAACATGACGGTTCGCAACCTGAACGTCGTGGGCGGCAGCGCCATCACGTCGGGCGTGCTCGGCATCGTCGCTCAAGGCTCTGATAATGACAACCTGACGGTGCAGAACAACAGCGTTGTGGGCGTTACGATTGGTATTCAGGTTAACGGCGCGGCCACGGTTTCGGCCGGTGGCAACGACAACACCGTGGTCCAGGGCAACATTGTGGGCCCGGCCACGGCCGCTACAGCTACTAACATTGGCACGACGGCCCTCTACGTGGGCAACTCGGTGAATGCCACCATCAACGGCAATACGTTGCAGAACGTCACCAACTCCACAGCCCCCTTTGGCCTGAGTGTGGTGGGCGTGACCGGTGGCACTGTAAACGGTAACACGGTGCGCGGCATTGTGAACACCGGCACCGGCGGCTACGCCTATGGCATCAACGTGAGCACGGCCTCGACGGGCCTGGTCATTGATGCTAACCGCATCAGCGGCGTGGTGGGCGTGGGCACGGGCGGCTACGGCGGCTACGGCATCCGGGTGTCGACGGCCACGGCCAACAGCAACCTGCGCATCAGCAACAACTTCATCAGCGACATTCAGGGCACCAGCTACACGACTCTGACGAGTGGTGGCACGGTGGGCCTGCTGCTGACCTCGGCGATGAGCGGCGTGAACGTGTATTACAACTCGGTGAACCTGACCGGCAACTACAACTACACTGCCGGCTTCTCGATAGCGTTTGGGGTTGATGCCTCGGTAACGGGCCTCAACGTGCAGAACAACATCTTCGCCAACTCGCAGGTGAACAGCGCCGGCGCGGGCAGTGCCTACGCCTTCTACAGCGCGGCCCCGGCTGCGGCCTACACCACGCTGAACTACAACGACTACTACAGCAGCGGTACCCAAGCTACCCTGGCGTACTTCGGCAGCGCCAACCAAACCACGCTGGCGGCCCTGCGCACGGCCACGGGCAAGGATGCGAACTCCATCAGCGCCGACCCGGTGTTCACGTCGGCCACCGACCTGCACGCCGCGGCAGTAGCCGTGAACGCCGCCGCCACGCCCATCGCGGGCATTACGACCGACTTCGACGGCGAAACCCGCAATGCTTCGACCCCCGACATCGGGGCCGATGAATTCACGCCGCTCTCCTTCGACCTCGCCGCCGTGGCGCTGGTGGCCCCGGCTACGACCAGCACCTGCTACGGCACCGCCGAACCGGTGAGCGTGAGCATTCGCAACGCCGGTACGGGTACGCTCGACTTCAGCACCACGCCGGCTACCATCAGCGTAACAGTGACGCTGCCCGGCGGGGGCACCATTCCCCTGACCACGACTCTGAGCACGGGCACGCTGGCCAGCGGGGCCACCCAGACCGTGGTGCTGCCCGGCACGCTTAACATGAGCGCCGTAGGCACGTACTCGTTCGCCGTCACGGCCACCGTGACCGGCGACGGCAACACGGCCAACGACGTACTGACGCCTGTGCCCACCCGTACGGTGGCAGCTCCGGTGGTTGGCACGCTGGCCGCAAGCTCTGCCAACCTCTGCGTGAGTGGCACCACCGTGCTCACCCTCGCGGGTGCGGCCAATGGCAGCATTCAGTACCAGAGCAGCACCGACAACGTGACCTTCACGGACATAGCCAATGCGACCAGTGCTACGTACACCACGCCGGTTCTCACGGCTACTACGTACTACCGCGCCCAGGTGCGCTGCAATACCGGCACGGCTACCTCCAACGTGAGCACCATCACGGTGAACAACCCGCTGGTGGCTTCCACCAACACGCCGGTCGCCATCTGCGCAGGCAGCACGGCTACCCTCACGGCTACGCCTTCGGCCGGCGCTTCGGTACGCTTCTTCAGCGCGGCCACGGGCGGCACGGCCCTGGCCACGGCCGGCAGCTACACCACGCCAGCCCTCACGGCCAACGCGACCTATTACGCCGAAGCCTTTACCGTGGCGGGCAGTAGCGAGACAGTAGGCAAGGCTACCTCCATTCAAACCAACGGCGGCTACAGCGGCACTGGTACGGGCGTGGTGTTCACCACCACGGGTCCCCTGACCCTGCAATCAACCACTGTATACAATGCCACGGCTACGGCCGGTTCGATGAGCGTCGACCTGGTGAACAACGCCACTGGTGCCGTTATCACGACGGTTGGGCCGTTTGCCATCCCGGCCGGCAGCACCACGGCACTGGTTCCGACGGTTCTGCCGCTGAACCTGGCCGTACCGGCGGCGGGTACCTATCGCCTCGTCACGTCGAGCACCCCCACGCCGCCCACGCTGTACCGCGACTCGGGTAGCAACACGTTCCCCTACACTTCGCCCAGCGGTCAGATATCGGTTACGGGCGGCTACATCAGCGGAGCGAGCACGACGTACTACTTCTTCTTCAATATCCAGGTTAGCACCGAGTGCGTAAGCGCTGCTGCTCGTACACCTATTCAGGTGAACGTGACGCAGCCGGCTACGGCCAGCTTCCCGGCCGCTACGGCCAGCACCTGCGGCACCTCGGCCTTCGCGCTGACGGGCACTGTGGGCGGCTCGGTTACGACCGGCACCTACAGCACCAGCGGCACGGGCACGTTCTCGCCCAATGCCACCACGCTCAACGCGACCTACACGCCTTCGGCTGCGGACGTGGCCGCCGGCACGGTAACCATCACGCTGACGTCGGCTGCCTCGGGCCCTTGCGCCGCCGCCACGGCTACGCAGACGCTGAGCATCAGCCCCGCTCCGGTGGCTACGTTCTCCTACCCCACGGCTACGACGTATTGCGCCGGCAGCACCAGCACCGTTTCGCCCACGCTGGGCACGGGTGCTACCGCTGGCACGTTCTCCTCGACCACGGGCCTGAGCATTGACCCCTTCTCCGGCATTATCATGCTGAGTGCATCGACGCCCGGCACTTATACCGTGACCAACACGGTGGCCGCCAGCGGTGCCTGCGCCGCGACCACGGCCACCGCCACAGTGACCATCACGCCGGCTACTACGGCCACGTTTGCTTACACCACAGGCACGTTCTGCGCCAGCGGCACCAACCCCACGCCCACGGTGACGGGCACGGCCGGCGGCACATTCAGCTCCACTTCGGGCCTGAGCCTGAACGCTACGACCGGTGCCATTAACCTGAGCGCCTCGACCATTGGCACCTACACCGTGACGTACACGGTGGCCGGCGCTTGCGGCAGCTCGGCCACGGCTTCGGTGACCATCACGGCGGCTCCGGTGGCTACGTTCAGCTACCCCACGGCCACGACGTATTGCGCCGGCAGCACCAGCACCGTTTCGCCCACGCTGGGCACCGGCGCTTCGGCTGGCACGTTCTCCTCGACCACGGGCCTGAGCATCGATGCCACCACCGGCGTTATCACGCTCAGCACTTCCACCGCCGGCACCTACACCGTGACCAACACGATTACGGCTTCGGGCTCGTGCGCTGCGGCGACGGCCACTACTACGGTAACCATCACGCCGGCCACCACGGCCACGTTCGCCTATTCGGGCGCGACCTTCTGCGCCAGCGGCACCAACCCCACGCCCACGGTGACGGGCACGGCCGGCGGCACGTTCAGTTCCACTTCGGGCCTGAGCCTGAACGCTACGACCGGTGCCATTAACCTGAGCGCCTCGACCATTGGCACCTACACCGTGACGTACACGGTGGCCGGCGCTTGCGGCAGCTCGGCCACGGCTTCGGTGACCATCACGGCGGCTCCGGTGGCGACGTTCAGCTACGGCACTACTTCGACCTACTGCGTGAGCGGCGCTACCAACCCCACCGTTGCCTTGGGCACCGGTGCCACGGCTGGTACGTTCTCTTCGACCACCGGCCTGACGCTGAATGCCACCACGGGTGCCATCACCCTCTCGTCTTCGACGCCCGGCACCTACACCGTGACCAACACGGTAGCCGCCAGCGGCGGCTGCGCTGCCACCACGGCTACGGCCACGGTGACCATCACGGCGGCCCCGGTTGCTTCGTTCAGCTACGGCACTACTTCGACCTACTGCGTGAGCGGGACCACGGCTCCGGCCGTTGTACTGGGCACGGGTGCCACGGCTGGTGTGTTCTCCTCGACCACGGGCCTCACGATTAATGCCACCACCGGCGCTATCACCCTGGCTTCGTCCACGCCCGGCACCTACACCGTGACCAACACGATAGCCGCTGCCAGCGGTTGTGCCGCCGCTACGGCCACCACCACGGTGACCATCACGGCTGCTCCGGTGGCGACGTTCAGCTACGCCACTACGGCGGGCTGCGCGGGTTCGACCACCGCGGTGACGCCCACGCTGGGCACCGGCGCATCGGCCGGCACGTTCTCTTCGACCACGGGCCTGGTGATTAACGCCACCACGGGTGCCATCAACCTGGCCACCTCCACGGCCGGCACCTACACCGTGACCAACACAGTAGCCGCCGCCGGTGGTTGCGCTGCGGCCACGGCCACGGCCACCTTCACGGTGAACCCCCGCCCAGCTACGCCCACCATCAGCGTGGTGTACAACGGCACGACCACGACGCTGACTTCCAGCGCCACGACCGGCAACCAGTGGTACCTCAACGGCAACATCATCACTGGTGCCACGGGTCAGACCTACGTGGTGAACGGCTTGCCCGCTCAGTACGGCCCCTACACCGTGACCACGACCAATGCCAATGGCTGCGTGTCGCTGCCCTCGACCCCGCTGGTTATCACGGCGGCTCGCAACGGCATTGCCGGGGCCAGCCTCCAGGTGTACCCGAACCCCACGCCCACGGGCCAGATGACCCTGGAGCTGACCGGCTACCGCCTCGCTACCCAGCTCACGGTGCTTGACGCCTTGGGCCGGGTTATCATCAGCGAGCTGCTGCCGGCCAACGCCGGTACCGCCACCCGCACCCTCGACCTGAAGGGTGTGGCCACGGGCGTGTACCTGCTGCGCCTGCGCAACACCGACGGCGTGGAAACCCGCCGCCTGGTGCGCGAGTAGTCGCTGGTTGGCACCCATTGAAAAGCCCCGCTGGCATTGCCAGCGGGGCTTTTTTGTGTCTTGTTGGGAAGCTTAATGGTCGGCTTCGTCGGGTAGAATATTCACGTCCTGCACCAGCACCATCTTCTCGATTTCCTTGCCGCGCTTGGTGGCGGCCAGGCCGCCGAGGGCGGTTTCCTTGTAGCGGGTTTCCATGGCCTGGCCCACTTCGCCGAGGGCTGCCACGCACTGGTCGACGGGAATAACCGGGTCGATGCCGGCGATGGCAATCTGGGCCGACGAAAAGGCAATAGCGGCGGCCGAGGCGTTGCGCACCACGCAGGGCACTTCCACGAGGCCGGCCACGGGGTCGCACACCAGCCCGAGCATGCACTGAATGGTGACGGCCACGGCGGCAAACACCTGCTCCACGGGCCCGCCCAAGCAGTACACGATGGCCCCGCTGCCCATGGCGGCGGCCGAGCCGGTTTCGGCCTGGCAACCGCCCACGGCCCCGGCCAGCGAGGCATTTTGCTCAATGATGAGGGCAATGCCGGCCGCCACCAGCAAGCCTTCCAGAATCTGGCGGTCGGATAGTTTATGCAAATCCTGAATGGTGACCAGCACGCCGGGCAGGATGCCCGAGGCCCCGGCCGTGGGCGCGGCCACTACGCGGCCCATGCAGGAATTCACCTCCTTGGCCCCCAAAGCCCTTGTGATGAGCTGCTTGAACTCGGGCGAGAGGACAGTGACGGGCGAGGCGGCAATTTTCTTGGCCCCGTTGTTTATCATGCCCGAGCGCGAGGTCATGTCGCCGGTCAGGCCTTCCTTCACGGCGTCGCGCATCACGTCGTAGGCGCGTTGCAGGCCGGCCCAGATTTCGTCTTCGGTGCGGCCCTTCTGCTCGATTTCGTAGGCGAGGACGGGCTGGTAGAGGGGCTCGCCGGTTTCGGCGCAGTGCGCGCCCCAGGAGGCGAAATCATTAAACAACAGAGACATGGCGCGGGTGGAATGGTGGGCTAAAAAGAAGTAAACGTAAAGCCCCGGTCGAAGGTGTCTTCAACCGGGGCTCAAAGCTACGGGATTGGGGCAGGGCGAGGCGGCGGGCCGCCCCAGGGCAGGGCTCAGAATTACAGCTGCTGCCAGCGGGCCTGCCACTGCCGGGTGCCGGCGCGCAGGTGCACCAGGTACAGCCCGGCCGGCAGGTTGGCGGGCAGCGCTAGGGTGCCGCGCGCGGCCTGCGCGGGTGTGCTCGTGAGCACGGCCACCTGGCGGCCCAGCTGGTCGAACACGGCCCCGCTGGAGGCGGCTACCCCGGTTTCCAGCAGAATTTGGGCCTGGGTGCCTGCTTCGCTGGGGTTCGGCACCACGGCCAGCAGCTGACGGGCCAATGCCCCGCGGCTGCTCGTCACCTGCTGGTAGTTGAACAGTATCCGCGACACATTCACGAAGGCGCTGCCCGTCCAGTCTTGGCTCGTCACCGAAGCCACGTCGCCGGCGGCATTGTAGGCGTACAAATCCTGCGAATTGACCACCCACGCGTTATTAACCCAGTTGTCGGTTGTCACCACCGAGGTCCGGTCCTGCGCGTCGTATTGGTAGGTATCGCGGGTGGAGTTGGCGTACACGCCGGTGGTGGGCGGCGCTATTTCGGTTACTATCTGCAGCGGCTTGCTTGTCGCGGTGTAGGTAGAGGTGCTGCGAGTGGATGGTACCCAGGTAGCGCCGTTGTTGATTGTATTTTGGGTTTCCGCCACTGATACCAGATTCTGAGCGTTATAAGTGTACAAGTCGCGCGAGGTGGCCAAATACGTTCGGGTCATGTAAAACTGGTGGAGCACCTGGGTGCGCTGGCCGGCCGCGTTGTAGGTATGCGTACTGCGGCTCGTCGAATCGAAGGGCACGCTGGCGGCGCTGCCCGGGGTCCGGCTCAATGTCCACTCCCAGCGCACCTGGGTGGGGGTGTTATAGGTATTCACCAGCACGACAAACGGCCCGAACGTGGGCTGTTGGAACTGGTGAATCGTGTCGGTGAGCACTAGCCCGGCCGAGTTGTAGCGCAGGTAGCTGGCCGAAGTAAGGGTCCAGGTAGTGCCAGTTCTGCGGTCGGTTTCAATGAGCCCTGGCAGCGTCCCCCGGTAGCGCGAGTACCGGGAGCGCGAAAAGTTAGCCCAGTCGCCGTTGGTGTAGTTCTGAAAAATGGCTTCCTGCAACGGCAAGGCGGTGATTTGCCGCAGGACCGTGGCAGGCACCCCGCCGGTAGCCCGGCTATCCAGGAGCCCACCCGAGGCGCTGGGCGAGGAAGTAACGGTTTGGGCCGAAGCTACCGCCCCCGCCAGAAACAAACCTGCTGCGATGGAAAAAGTACGTTTTAGCATGGCACAAGGAGTTTTGGGATAGTTTGGGATAAAAAAATGCCTGGCCAGTCAGCAGACGCTGACCAACCAGACATAAATTTACTAAATATATTAAATAGTATATATAATATACTATTCGGAAATAATTATCCGTTAGCAGGCTGTTCCTGCTGCACCAGTTTCACGCTGGCCGAGTTGATGCACAGGCGCAGGCCGCTGGGCGCGGGGCCGTCGGGGAAGGCGTGGCCCTGGTGGGCATCACACACGTTGCAGAGCACTTCGATGCGGGTCATGCCGTAGCTGGTGTCCTTCTTGTAGCGAATGGCGCTTTCGTCCACGGGCTGGGTGAATGAGGGCCAGCCGGTGCCGGACTCGAACTTGGTGCGCGAGTCGTAGAGCGGGGTGCCGCAGCACACGCAGGCGTAGAGGCCGGCTTCGTGGGCCTCGCAGTATTCGCCGGTGAAGGCGCGCTCGGTGCCGTGCTCGCGGGTGACGTGGAACTGCTCGGGCGTGAGCAGGGCGCGCCACTCTTCGGGCGTTTTCTCCACGCGGCGGGGCGAAGGGATGGGATGGTTGGCGAGGCGGATAACGTCGTTCCAGGTTTGCATATCGGGGAGTTATTTGGAGGAAAGCGGCAGGAATAAGGTAAACGCGGCCGGAGCCGGGAGGTTTTCGGCCGCGCTGGATAGACGCCTCTTCCGCTCTTTCCTTACACGCTGCGGCTCGCCGTCAACTCACCCGATACGGGTGCCACCACATTGCCGGTGCGCTGGAGCACGCCCCAGCTTTGCAGCTCGCCCTTGAGGGCGCGCAGCACCGACCGCACCAGCACCACGTACATCAGCTGGCGGTACACGAAGCGCTGGGGCAGCAGGCCCCACAGCCGGCTCCGGCGCTCGCCCTCGAAGCCGAAGGCCAGCGCCGCCGCCGCGGCATCGACCCCCAAAAAGCCCAGGTAGTAGCCCAGCACCGGGCCACCCTGCCCGGTGAAGAGCGAGTAGAGCATCAGCAAATCGGCCAGGGGATTGAGGAAAGGCAGGATGAGCTGGAACACCAGCAGATTGGGGAAGGCCACCAGCCCCAGCGCTCCGTAGCGCGGGTTGAGGCACACGGCGCGGTGCTTACAGAACGCCTGCATGATGCCGAACGACCAGCGGAAGCGCTGCTTTAGGAACATGGCCACGGTTTCGGGCGCCTCCGTCACGGCCAGGGCGCGGGGCGCGTAGGTGACGCCGTAGCCGGCCCGCTGCAGCCGGATGGTGAGGTCGCAGTCCTCCGCCAACGTATCGGTGGTGAAGCCTCCCACGGCCCGCAACGCCGCCGTGCGGAACGCGCCGATGGCCCCCGGCACCACCGTGATGCCGCCCAGCAGGGCGAAGGCGCGGCGGTCGAAATTCTGGCTGGTGATGTACTCGATGGCCTGCCAGCGGGTGAGCAGGTTGCGCTCATTGCCCACCTTCACGTTGCCGGCCACGGCCCCCACCTGCGGCGAATCGAAGTGGCTGAGGAGGTGGCGCAGGGCGGCCGGGTCGAGCTGGGTATCGGCATCGATGCAGACCACGAAGTCGCTGGCGGCGCGGGCGATGCCGTAGTTCAGGGCCGAGGCTTTGCCGCCGTTGGGCTTGGTGAGCACGCGCACCTGCGGATTATTGGCGAAGGCGGCCGATACCAGTGCATGGGTGGCATCCTTTGAACCATCGTCCACAAACACTACCTCAAAATCAGGGTAATCGAGCCGCAGCAGGCTTTCGAGGCTGCGCACGGCGTTCACCTCCTCGTTGTAAGCCGGCACGATGATGCTCAGGCGGGGCCACACGCCACCCGTCTCGGCGGGCGGGGCGGGGGCGGCGGCTTCGCGGGCGCGGGTGCGGCGGTGCTGCACCCAGGCCAGCGTGGCCACGGCCAGCTGCCGCCCCAGCGTGAGGATGATGCCCAGCAGCATGAGCGTGTAGAGGCCGTGCTCCAGGAAATAAAGGCCCACCACGGTGGCCCAGTTGGCTTCGGCCAGGTGGCGGTCGTGGTCGTTGGCGAGGGCGGGCATCAGTTCGGCTTTGGGCTTGTGCATTAGCTCCGAAACGGTGATGAAGCGGTAGCCGCGCTGCTTAAAGTAGTGGATGATGCGCGGCAGGGCAGCCACCGTGGCGGCGCGGTTGCCGCCCGCGTCGTGCAACAGAATCACGCTGCCGTTGGCCTGCTCCTTCACCACCTGATTGAAAATCTCGTCGGCCGTGACGCCCTTGCGCCAATCCTGCGGGTCGATGCTTTCGCCCACGGTGAGGTAGTTCTCGTGCTTGGCCAGCATGATGGGCTCGATTTCCTGCAGGCTCTGCGGCTCGGAGTCGGCGTTGTAGGGCGGGCGAAACAGGATGGTGCTGTGCCCGGTCACGCACTCGATGAGGCGGCGCGTGGCGTTCAGCTCCAGCTCGGCGCGCGCCGAACTCACGTTGGCAATGTTGGGGTGCGAAAAGGTGTGGTTGCCAATTTCATAGCCGTCGTCGTAGAGCTGGCGCAACAGCGGCACGTTGTTCTCGGCGTTTTCGCCCACCACGAAGAAGGCGGCCGGCACGTTTTCCTGCTGCAATATTTTGATAACCTGCGGCGTATAGGTTTCGTCAGGGCCGTCGTCAAAGGTCAGCACCACGGTTTTGGGGGCCAGGCCCAGCTTGCGCACCACGTAGCTGGTGGGCAGCACGGCATAGTTTTCCTCGCTGATGAGCTGGTCGGGCGCATTGAGCCCGAGGTCGATGCGCCCATTTTGCGGACCGCTGAGAATATCGAGCACCTCGCCTTCCCCGATATAGTCGACATCGGTCGCGCCCACCGGCCGGCGCAGGCGCTGCATGAGCACGGGGCCGGATTTCTGCAAACTATCGGCCCGCAGGCTGCGGTTGAAGAACGTCCACAGGCGCGGGTCCTCGGAGCCCAGCCGCCACACGGCCACGCCCGCCAGGCCCTGGTCGTCGGCGGCGCGCATGGCGTTGAAGTTGCTGGCCGCATCGGTGAAAAACACCTGGTGCGGGTGGTCGTGCTCGTCGGCGTAGCTGAAATCGAGGTTGTAAGTATCGTTATCGAAGTGGATTTTACCCTCTGATTCCTTGGCCGTGGTCAGGGCTTCCTGGTAGGTGAGGTCGGTGCCTTCGATGTGCTTTTTGCCGCCGTCGGTGCGCCAGTCGTAGCCGTAGGCGGCCAGGCCGAGCACCAGCTTGCGTGGGTCCACCTGTGCTTCCATTTTGGTCAGAATGTCCTCCACCCACTTGTGGGCGGCCACCGGGCCGGGGCCGCTGCCGGTTTCGTGCTGGTCGTAGGCCATCAGAATCAGGTAGTCGTTGGAGCGGGCCAGGGTGGCGGGGGCGTAGTCGTCGTTGAGCGGGGCGATGTCCTGCGTCACGAGGTAGCCGCCGGCGTGCAGGGCGGCGTACAATTCGCGCTGGAAGGTTTCGAGCGGGGCGCGGTCGTCAAGGTTCAGGCTCTCGAAGTCGATGTTCACGCCCTGAAACCCGTAGCGCCGGATGGCCTGCAACACGTTGGTGATGAACAGCTGGCGGGTGCGCTCGGTGGCAATCATGCGGCGCACGTTGCCGCCGTTCCACTTCTCCTTATAGTAGTTTGAAATCATGGGCACCACGGCCACGCCGGGGTGGCGGCGCAGCAGCGCCAGGGCGGCCGTGTCGATGTCGGTGCTGAGCTGGCCGGCCTGGTCGGGCACGAACAGCCACTCGGGCAGCACCATGTTCATCTTGTCTACCTGATGCCGCAAGGTATTGAGCGACTGCGCGTCCCAGTTCACGTAGAAGCCCGCCCGGATGGGCAGGCCGTCGCGGAAGGCCGGGGCGGGGTTTCGGCGCGGGGGCACCTGCTGGGCCAGCGGCACGGCGGCTTTGCTGCGCGGGTCGCGGTAGCCGTGGACATGCCGGGGCAGTTGCTGGCGCAGGGTCTGGTAGGCGCGGTTGTGGCGGTTGGCCAGCGTGGCGAGGTGGGCGGGGTTGAGAATCTGCTTGTAGGTTTCGTTGGGCCCGAAGGCTTTCGGCAGCAGCGTGGCCGACTGCTGGAACAAGGCCCAGGCCAGTCCCGCGCCGGCCAGCAGCAGCAGCGCCACAGCCATGCGCGCGCCCCACAGGAAGCGCTGCCAGCGCCGGGGCGAAAAACTCTGAAAAACCTGCGGGGAAGTATCGGCGGCAGACATGGCCAGGGCAGAAATAGTGAGGGTTGAGAGCAGCAAAATTCCCGCTTCAAGATGTAGGTGGAATGAATAAGCGCACCCAGTTTTTATCTCATAAGACATTCATTTAACGCCGGTTAATCTTGTCCCGAAGTCGTTGGTCTGACACCGTTGGCCGGGCCGTTTCCGTCGGCTATCGGGGCACATCTCGCGCCTCTGCTTTCGCTTCCCTCCCCTTGCTGTTTGCTATGCGCCTATTGCTTGTGTCCCTGCTGTTTTTAGCGCTGCCGGAGCTGCAGCCAGCCGCCGCGCAAAGCCCGGCTCCGCCCGCCGACTCAGTGGCCGCGCGCCGGACATTAGCCAGACCCGCCGCGCCGCCGCGCTTCATCGTGGACCTGACCACGGCCAACCGCAACGCCTACCTCATGCGCGCCCCCGACGCGGCCGATGACCACGGCTACCTCGGCACCCAGCTCACTTACCAAACCCGCAGCGGCCTGTATGCGGGGGCCTACCTCAACAGCTCCTACGGCCCCGACCAGCCGCTTTTCGACGATTACGAAGGCACCTTGGGCTACGCCCACGCCGGCCACGGCCCCACCGAGTGGAGCCTGCAATACACCCACCTCTTCGTGCCGGCCAACAGCAAGCTGCTCCGCGCCACTATCACCGACAACGTGGAAGCCAGCCTGACCCACGATTTCGATTTCGTTTACGCCAGCCTCACGGCCGATGCCTTTTTCGGCGGCACCCGCGACGTGGTACTCACCTGGAACGTGTCGCACGCTTTCCCATTGCCGGTTTTTGCCCACGATACCCTCAACATCACCCCTACTTTTGAGCTGGGCACAGGCACCCAGCGCTTCTACGCCGCCGGCCTGGCCCGCCGCGTGCAGCAGCAGATTGCCACCACCAAAAAGAACGGCCTGCCCGGCAAAACAAAAACCACCAGCGTACTGGAAACGCCCGATACGCCGGGTTTCACCAGTACCGGCTACACGCTGTCGCTGCCCATTTCGCTGGATACGCGCCGCAGCAGTTTTGCCCTCATTCCGGCCTACCTCGTGCCGCTGCACGTGCCGGAGTGGGGCAATGCCGAGAAACTGTTTTATGTATCAGTGGAGTTTACACGGCGGTTTTGGTGAGGGGGGTTGGGAGATGGAACGGAAAAAGAACGTCATGCAGAGCGCAGCGAAGCATCTTTACCGCAGCAGTAAATCAAATTACTATTGCAGTAAAGATGCTTCGCTGCGCTCTGCATGACGGCCTAAATTCCATAGCCTTTCTTCCACTCACCCCAACTCCTCCAGCAGCGCCAGTCCGGCTGGCCACTCGCCGTAGCCGCTGGCCGTGTTGATGTGACCAGCCGCGCCGATGTCGACCAGCTCGCTACCCCATGCCTCGGCAAACTGCCGGGCGCGGGCGGGCGTCACCCATTCATCATTCTGGCTGAATACGACTTTGCTCGGGAAAGGGAGCCGGACCAGCGGCATCGGGGCGAAGCCGGTGGTGGGAAAGGCGGCGTAGTGCGCGGTTTCCACGTCGCTGGGCGCTACCAGCAGCGCGCCCTTGATGCGGTGGCCATATTGCCCGGCCCAGTGCGCGATGGTGGCGCAGCCCAGGCTGTGGGCCACCAGCACCACCTGGCTCAGGTCTTCGCCATCGAGGGCATCTTCGAGGCGGGCGACCCATTCGGCGCAGTCGGGCACGTCCCATTCGCGCTGCTCGATGCGGATAAAATCCGGCTGTGCGCGCTCAAAATACGTTTGCCAATGGTCGGGGCCCGAGCTGCCGAGGCCGGGCACGATGAAGACGCGAGTGGTTTCCTGCATCCCCAAAAGTAACCCTTCCTATTCCTCCTCCCTCCCATGCACATCTTATCCGCCGCCCAAACCCACGAGCTCGACCAGGCCACCATTGAAGAGCAGGGCATTCCCTCCGTTGAACTGATGGAACGGGCCGCCGGGGCCTTTGCCGAGTGGTTCGCCCGGCACTTCACGCCGCACGCCGCCGGCGAAACCCTGGTGCTGTGCGGCCCCGGCAACAACGGTGGCGATGGGCTGGCCGTGGCGCGCCTGCTGTACCAGGCCGGCTACGCCATGCGCGTGGCCCTGCTGCCCGCCGATAAGCAGTCGGCCGACTGGCAGCACAACCGCCGCCGCCTGCCAAAAGCCGTGCCCGTGGCCGAAATCAGCGCGGAAAGCCTGCCGCATATTATGCCCGGTGCTGTGGTAATTGATGCCTTGTTCGGCACGGGCCTTACCCGGCCGCTGGCCGGCCTGCCCGCCACGGTGGTAGCCCACCTGAATACGGCGGCGGCCCGCGTGGTCGCCGTGGATATTCCCAGCGGCCTCTTCGCCGATGCTCCGCAGCCAGCCGACAGCATTATTGTGCGGGCGCAGCACACCGTCAGCTTCGGCCTGCCCAAGCTGGCTTTTCTGCTGCCGCAAAATGCCGCATTCGTGGGCCAATGGCATCTCAAGGAAATTGGCCTGAGCCCGCATTTCCTCGCCAATGCCGCCACCGACTGGCACTACACCGATGCCGCCACTGTGGCCGGGGCCCTGCCGCCGCGCCCCAAATTCAGCCACAAGGGCACCTTTGGGCACGCGCTGTTGCTGGCCGGCAGCCGGGGCAAGATGGGCGCGGCCGTGCTTTCGGCGGGGGCTTGCCTGCGCGGCGGCGTAGGGCTGCTCACGGCCCACATCCCCGGCTGTGGCTACGACATCTTCCAAATCAGCCAGCCCGAAGCCATGTGCCTGACCGATACGCAGGCCGATTTTATTAGCGAATTGCCGGAGCTGAAACCATACCAAGCCGTGGGCATCGGCCCCGGCCTGGGGCAGGAAGCCGCCAGCCTCGAAGTGCTGCGCCAGTTGCTGAAAGCGGCAGATAAGCCCCTCGAAAAAACCGGCCAGCCCCTGCCCCTCGTCATCGATGCCGACGCGCTTAACCTGCTGGGCAGCCACCGCGAGCTGCTGAAGCTGCTGCCCGAAAACACCGTCCTCACCCCCCACCCCAAGGAGTTCGAGCGCCTCACCGAGCCGGCCCGCGACGACTATCACCGCCTGGAACTGCTGCGCGACTTCGCCATCCAATATCGCTGCCTGGTGGTGCTAAAAGGCGCTTACACCTGCCTAGCCACGCCCACTGGCGAGCTGCATTTCAACAGCACCGGCAATGCCGGCATGGCCACCGGCGGCAGCGGCGACGTGCTCACGGGCCTACTGCTAGCCCTGCGCGCCCACGCCCAGATTCCGGCCTTCGAGGCGGTGCGGCTGGGGGTGTATGCCCACGGCCGGGCCGGCGATTTGGGGGCGGCGCAAACCGGGCAGGTCGGGCTGGTGGCGGGGGATATCGTGCGGCACATTGGCCCGGCACTGAGTGAGGTGTAGCACAACCCAAAGCAGCTGCTACTCTTCAGCCGCTGCCAGAAACGCCGTCACATCGCCCGTCAACAGTGGCGCGAAATGGGTGATTTTCTCGATGGGCCAGTCCCACCACGCCAGGGCCAGCAGGCAGGCGACAGTGTCGGCATCGAAGCGCATACGGATGACGCGGGCGGGGTTGCCGCCCACGATGGCGTAGGGCGGCACGTCGCGCGTGACCACGGCGCAGGCCCCGATGATGGCTCCGTGCCCAATGCTCACGCCTGGCATGATGGTGGCGCGGTAGCCAACCCACACGTCATTACCAACCGTGGTGTCGCCCTTGTTCGGGTACGTCTTGCCGGCCATGGCCCCGGCCCAGTCGCCGCCGAACACGGCAAACGGGTAGGCGCTCACGGCTTGGGCCAGGTGGTTGGCCCCGTTCATAATGAACTCGACACCCGAGGCCAGCATGCAGAATTTGCCGATGCGCAGATGGTCGCCGGTGAAATCGAACAGGTAGCGCACCCGGCGCTGGAAGTTGGCAACGTCCTCGAAGTCGTCGTAATAGGTGTAGTCGCCCACGGTAATCTGCGGGTGGTCAACCACGTTTTTCAGGAAGCACAGCCGGTCATAGCCGGCCAGCGGGAATATGGTAGAA
Organism: Hymenobacter segetis; assembly: GCF_038448715.1. Classification (GTDB taxonomy): domain Bacteria; phylum Bacteroidota; class Bacteroidia; order Cytophagales; family Hymenobacteraceae; genus Hymenobacter; species Hymenobacter segetis. Next base: position 83,385 of record NZ_JBCEVZ010000011.1, read on the forward strand.
GGGTCAACAACAGCCATAGGAGGTGTTTGGTGGAGTGAATGCGCGCAAAATACGGCCGGGCGTTACACCACGAAATACAGCACAGCCGGCACCAGCAGCACCCCATCGGCCAGGAAGGCGAAGAAGTAGTCGTTGCGCCGCTCATCAGCCAGCAGGATGACCGTGGCGGCGGACAGGCCCGTGAGCCACAACCCCAGCGGGGCCACGCCGCGCTCGAAGCCCAGCAGCATGGCGGCAGCCAGGAAAGCCAGCGCCACGGCTTTGGCCCCGGCCAGGCCCAGCACCACCGGGAAGGTGCGGGTGCCGGCCGCCCGGTCGCGGCTCAGGTCGCGGATATCGAACACGATGGTGAGGGCCAGCACCAGGCAGAAGCGCTGGCCCAGCAGGCCCGCAGCCTCGGCCAGCGGGTGGTGCAGGGCCAGGGCGGGCAGCCCCACGGTGATGGCCGACCATACCCCCGCAATCAGAAAACCCTTCAGCAGCGGCACTTCGCGGAGGGCACGGCGCTGCCCCTGCCAGCGCACCAGCGGCCACGAATACACCAGCGCCAGCACCGTGAGGGGCAGCAGCGCCGGCAGGTAGCGCCACCAGCCATCGGCCAGAAAAAAGTAGCCAGCGGCCAGCGCCGCTATGCCCGCCAGCGCGGCCAGTCCGCGCCGGTGCCGCTGCTGCCAGGCCTTGCGCCCCGAGCCGGCGGCCGGCTGCCGGTGCTTGAAGGGCAGCACGGCATCGAGGTTGTACACGAGCAGCGTGGCGGCAAACACCAGCGCCACCACGCGGCCGTTCACGCCCCCGGCGGCGGGCCAGCGGCGGAAGCTGGCCGCCGTTTGGGCAGCTGCCGCGCCGGCCAGCCACACGCTGCTAAACAGCAACGCATCGAAGGCCCGCCGCAGGAAAGGGCGGGCGGCAACGGGGGCGGCCAAAGAAGGGGAAGAATCCACGGGGCGAAGGTAAATCAGGCCGGCCGTCGGCCCCGCCGCCTTGGTGTTGCGGCAGGGCGGAGAGCCAGCTTAACGGCATTGCTGCGGCCCGCGCACGCAAAAAAGGCGAAGCTGCCCCGTTGTGGGGGTCAGCTTCGCCTTGTCGTTGGCCGGGGGCCGGTGGGGCTATTCGGCCTTGCGGTCGCCGAAGGTGTCTTGGTAGAGTTTGATGCTGTCGTTGATGATGCGGTAGGCATCTTCCTTGCCCATGAAGCGCTCCACGGTGACGTGCTTGTTGTGCTCCAGGGCCTTGTAGTCCTCGAAGAAGCGCTGCATTTCGAGCAGCGTGTGCGGGGGCAGGTCGGAGATGTCGTTGTAGTGGTTCACCGAGATGTCGTGGGCGGCCACGGCGATGATTTTATCGTCCTCCTCGTCCTGGTCCACCATCTGCATCACGCCGATAACCTTGGCTTCCACGAGGCACATGGGCACGATATCGACCGAGCAGAGCACCAGGATGTCGAGCGGGTCTTTGTCGTCGCAGTAGGTTTGGGGGATGAAGCCGTAGGCGGCGGGGTAGTGCACGGCCGAGAACAGCACGCGGTCCAGCTTCAGCAGGCCGCTCTCTTTATCGAGCTCGTACTTGCCTTTGCTGCCTTTGGGGATTTCGATGATGGACTGGACGACAGTAGGGGTTTCGTCGCCGCGCGACACGTCGTGCCAGGGGTTGAAGTGGGTCATATTCAGGGAAAGCAGCCGCCTATCTTAACGGCCAGAGACAAAATTACAAGCAGAACAGGGAGTTTGTTAATAAAAGTCGGCTTACCGGCCCAGCACTTCGCGTAGCGGCACGCCCGAGCACCCACTGGGCTCCTGGATGTGCAGAAACTGCGCAATGGTGGGCGCAATGTCCACGGTGTGAACGGAGGCCGACGACTCGCCGTGCTTCACGCCCCAACCCCAGAACAGCAGCGGCACGTGCGTATCATACGCGCCGGCCGAGCCGTGGGTGGTGCCCTTCACCACGGGGAAGGCGTAGGCCTCCAGCCAGCCGGGGGCTAGCACGGTGAGCACATCGCCGGAGCGCGGGGCGTAGAAGCCGTTTTCCTGGTACATGCCCAGGCCCTCGCTCCAGTGGGCACGCTGCAGGTCGAGGGCGGTGAGGGCCTGGGTCACGCCGGGCAGGGTGAGCAGGGCCGTGGCCACGGCTTGCTGGGCCTTGGCCAGGTCAATGTTCTTCTTCTGGAGCAGCGGGCGGTTGAGGTACACCTGCTGGTTTTCATAGCTGAGCACCCACTGGCCGGGGCCGTATTGGCGGGTGAGGGCGCGCTGCACCGAGTCGCGCATCACCGACGGGCCCACGCCCCCCCCGGGCAGGCGGTGGGCCTGCGAGAAGCCCACGGCGTGCGCGGCGGCATGGTCGGCGGTGAGGAAGACGAGGGCCTGGCCCTTGCCTACTTGCTTGTCGAGGGCTTCGAAGAGGCGGGCCAGCTCGCGGTCGAGGCGCAGGTAGGTGTCTTCGGCTTCGATGGAATTGGGGCCGAACTGGTGGCCCACGTAGTCGGTGCAGCTGTAGCTCACGGCTAGGAAGTCGGTGATGCCGCGCTGGCCCATCTGCTCCTGACGCAGGGTTTCGAGAGCGAAGTCCGTGGTCAGGCTGTTGCCGAAGGGCGTGCTGCGGATGAGGTCGAGGTTCTGGGTGGGGGGCTGGGGGCTCTTCGTTTCGCCCGAGTTCTTGAGGGCGGGCTGCACCGAGGCGGGCGCGCCGGCCGAGAGCACCGGCAAATCATGCGGGAACACGGGCTTGGCTTCGCCCTTGAAGGCGCCTTCCCAGGCCACGTCATCGGGGGAGCTTTCGGTGTAGTCGGCGATGGGCAGCAGGGTATTCCAGGGCTTGGCGAGGTAGTCGGCAGCGTGGTGGGCGGCGTTGAACTTCGCCACCCAATCCGGCAGGGCGGGCTGGTAGAAGGTGCTGCTGATGAAGGCCCCGTTGGTGCCGTCGTACCAATAGGCGGCGGTAGCCGAGTGGCCGGCGGGCAGGATGCTGCCCCGGTCCTTCATGCTCACCCCGATGGTTTTGGCCTGGAAGTTCGTGGCCAGGCGCAGCTCGTCGGTGATGGTGGTGCTCAGCATGTGGCGCGGCGACATCTGGCCGGCGGCCTCGGTGCCGCCCACGGCTTTCACGGTTTTGTCCTCGGTCACGTAGGTTTCGCGGCCTTCCTCGCGCACCCACCAGTTGTTGCCGATGATGCCGTGCACGGCCGGCGTGGTACCGGTGTACACGCTGGCGTGGCCGGGGCCGGTGTAGGTGGGCACGTAGTTGTAGTGGCAGCTTTCGTAGCTGAAGCCCTCGCCCAGCAGCCGCCGGAACCCACCCGCCGGGTACTTGCTCCAGTAGCGGTAGATGTAGTCGTAGCGCATCTGGTCGACCACGATGCCCACCACCAGCTTGGGGCGGGCCACGGGCTCGGGAGGGGTAGCCGCGAGGGTGGGCAGAACGAGACAGGCTAAGGCAAGGAGGGTCTTCATGGAATGGCAATTGAGCGAAAGCCCGGCAAAGATACCGCCGCGCCCCGCCCGCCGTGCGTACGCCAGATTATGAAACCAGCCCTCATCTTCGACATGGATGGCGTCCTCGTCGACAACACTCCTATCCAGGCCCGCGCCTTCCAGCTTCTCTTCCGCGACCTCGGCCTCAGCACCAATGCCCGCCAGCTCCTCAAGCGCCTCAACGGCATGCCGGCCGGCGACATCATCCAAAGCGTCTTCCGGCACCCCATTCCCAAAAAGCAGCTCGAACTCTACGCCGAGCAGCGGGAGTTCCTCTACCGTACCCTCTATTGGAGCAAGCGCCGCGCCCTGCCCGGCCTCGTGGCCTTCCTGCAAGCAGCCCGGGCCGAAGGCTTCCCCATCGGCCTCGGTACTGGCTCGGGCGGCCCTACCCTGAGCTACATCCTCGACCACCTCGACCTGCGACGCTACTTCGATGTCATCATCGGCAAGGACGACGTGCCCAAAGGCAAGCCCCACCCCGATACCTACACCGCCACCGCCGCCAAGCTGGGCGTGAAGTCGGCCGACTGCATCGTGTTCGAAGACGCCGTGCTGGGCGAGCAGGCCGCCTACCGTGCCGGCATGCGCTGCGTAGCCGTGGCTACCACCCTGCCGGCTGCGGCCTTCCAGGCCCCGCTCACCGTCATCAAGGACTTTACCAGCCTCACCCCCGCCCGGCTGCTGGAGCTGCTACAGCAGCAGCCCGAAGCGCCCAAGCCACAGAAGCGGCGCGGCTGAGTTACTGCTGGGTGCGCTCCCGTGATTGAGGTCTTTCAGACCGTGGAAGACCTCTGCTACGCCACGCAAGAGCTCTGCCACGCTATGGAAGACCTCTGCCATGCCACGCAAGACCTCTGCCACGCCACGCAAGACCTCTGCCACGTCGTGGAAGACCTCTGCCACGTCGTGGAAGACCTCTGCCACGCCGTGGAAGACCTCTGCCACGCCGTGGAAGACCTCTGCCACGCCGTGAAAGACCTCTGCCACGGCGTGCAAGGCATCGTTCACGGCATGGCTAGGGGTAGGCGGGGTATAAAACCATGCACAACAAAGGGCAGGCCAATGGCCTGCCCTTTGCGGGGATTGTCCGGGGCGGGGAAATGCTACTCCACCGCGAGGCGCAGGGCCTGGGTGCCGGCCCGGACCACGTACACGCCCGGCGCGAGGCCGGCCGGCAGTGGCAGCGTAGCGGTGCCGGCGGCATCGGCCGGGGCGGCCGTCACCTGGCGGCCCAGGGCGTCGAGCACCGTCACCACCGCACCGGGGAGGGTGCCCGTGAGCGTGGCCGCGCCGCCGTGGGCGGGGTTGGGGTAGAGGGCCAGGCCGGCCGCCGCACCGGTTAGGGCCACGGTGCGCACGGGCGAGTAGCTGAACGTGCCATCCACGTCCACCTGCTTCAAGCGGTAGTAAAGAGTAACGGAGCGGCTGAGTGGCTGAGTGTCCAGCAGCTCGTAGCGGCGCGGGGCGCTGCTGCTGCCGGCCGCCGCCACCGTGCCGATGATGCCGAAGACGTGCCCATCGGTGCTGCGCTCCACCTCAAAGGCTTTGCTATCTTTCTCCGAGGCCGTGGCCCAGGCCAGGCGCACGGCGGTGGGGCCGTCGGCGGTGGCGGTGAAGGCCGTCAGCTCCACGGGTAGGGCGGCCTGGGCCGGGGATACCTGCACCGGCGCGGGCGCGGTGATGGGCAGGCCCGTCTGGCCGTAGTTGTTGAGGCCCCAGGCCCAGAGGCTGCCATCGGCCTGCACGGCGATGGTGTGTACGGCGGTGGCCCCGGTGGCCACGCTCTGCCAGGTGGCCGCGCCCACGCGGGCAAACGTGGTGCGCTGAGTAGTGGTGCCGTCGCCGAGCTGGCCGCTGGTGTTGGAGCCGCTGCTCCACAGGCTGCCGTCGGGGCGCAGGCCGAAGGTCTGGTTGCTGCCGGCGGCCACCTGCTGCCAGGTGGCCGCCCCGATGGGCACCGGGGCCAGACGCTGGGTGGTGGTGCCGTCGCCCAGCTGGCCGTTGCCATTATAGCCCCAGGCCCAGAGCGTACCATCGGCCCGGATGGCGACGGCGTGGGCCGAGCCAGCGGCCACCTGCTGCCAGACGGCGGCCCCGATGGGCACCGGGGCCAGGCGCTGCGTGGTGGTGCCGTCGCCCAACTGGCCGTTGCCGTTGGTGCCCCAGGCCCAGAGGGTGCCGTCGGTGCGCAGACCCAGGGCGAAGCCTACCCCGGCGCTCACTTGCAGCCAGTTGGCATCGGTGCCCACCTGCACGGGAGCGAGGCGAGTGGTGAGGGTGCCGTCGCCGAGCTGGCCGCTGGTGTTCAGGCCCCAGGCCCAGAGCGTGCCATCGGCCCGGATGGCCAGCGTGAACTCCTGGCCGGCGCTCAGGCTTTGCCAGGTGCTGCCGGCGCTCACCGGCACGGGCGTGGACACGGGCGGGTTGTTGAAGGCCGTGTTCTGGCCGGTCTGGCCGAAACCATTCTGGCCCCAGGCCCAGAGGCTGCCATCGGTGCGGATGGCCGCGCCGTGCCGCAGGCCCACGCTGCTGCGCTGCCAGGTGGCCGCGCCGGCTACCGGGGCGGGCACGGGCAGAATCATTTTCAGGGCGCTGCCCTGGCCCAGCTGGCCGCTGATGTTCTCGCCCCAACTCAGCAGCTCGCCGGTGGTTTTGGTGGCCGTGGTGAAGTCGCTGCCCACGGCGGCGGTGGCCCAGTCGAGGGCGGTGCCCACCTGGGTGGGCGTGGCGTGGAGCGGGTTGGGCGCGTCGGGGCTGCCGAGCTGGCCGTCGGAGTTCCAGCCGAAGGCCCACACCGAGTTGTCGGTGCGCAGGGCCAGGGTTTGGTAGTTGCCGGTGGCCAGGGCCTGCCAGGTGGTCACGGAGCCCATCTGGGTGGGGGTGGGCTGGTTGGTGGTGCTACCGTCGCCCAGCTGGCCGTAGTCGTTGTTGCCCCAGCCCCAGAGGGTGCCGTCGGTGCGCAGGGCCACGGTGTAGGTGGGGCCCACCACGGCCTGCTTCCAGGTGGTGGCGCTGCCAATCTGCACGGGGCTGCGGCGCACGGTGGTGGTGCCGTCGCCCAGCTGGTTGTTCACGTTGCGGCCCCAGGCCCAGAGGGTGCCATCGGTGCGGATGGCCACACCGTGCAGGGCAAAGGGGCCGGCCGCCACGCTGCGCCAGGTGGTGAGCAGGCCGATTTGGGTGGGGCTGGGACGGGTGGTGGTGCTGCCGTCGCCGAGCTGGCTGTCGCCGTTCTGGCCCCAGGCCCAGAGGGTGCCGTCGGCTTTCACGGCCAGGCTGTGGTACTGGCCGGCGGCGATGCTGCGCCAGGTGGTTTCGGTGCCCACCTGCACGGGGTTGGGGTTCACGTTGCCGTTGGTGGTGCCGTCGCCGAGCTGGCCGAAGTCGTTGCGGCCCCAGGTCCATAGGGTGCCATCGGCCCGCAGGGCCAGAGTGTGGTTGGCCCCCACGGCCAGGCTGCGCCAGTTGGTGGCGGTGCCCACGCGCACGGGGGCCGCCCGGTTGAAGCTGGTGCCGTCGCCCAGCTCGCCCCGGTCGTTGCGGCCCCAGGCCCAGAGGCTGCCGTCGGAGCGAATGGCCTGGGTGAAGAAGCTGCCCGAGGCCACGGTCTGCCAGCGCTGGGTGCCAATGCGCACCGGCAGCGTACGGGCCTGCGGAGCCCCGCCATCGCCCAGCTGGCCGTTGCCATTGTAGCCGCTGCCCCACAGCGTGCCGTCGGCATGAATGCTGAAAGAGGTGCTACCGCCGGCCGCCACGGCCTGCGCCCGGGCCGCTACCGGCAGCAGGGCCACCAGCAGCCCCAGCACCAGGCCCAGCAGCCGGCGGGGTTGCGCCCCTCGCGGGGCCAAAGAGTAAGAATGCATCATGCAGAAAGCGAGAGTGCCACGTCCCGGCGTAAGGCACGGGCCGCAGCAGTGCGCGGGCGGCCCGGAATTAAAACTCAAAAGTGAGTATCCCGGCAAAGGTACCAGCCCACCCTCCTGCCCCACCCCGGCCGGGCGCAAAAAAGCCGCCGCCCCGGGTGGTGCAACGGCCTTTCGATGAGCCCGGCCGGCCTTTACTCTACCGTGAGGCGCAGGGCCTTGCTCCCGGCGCGCACCACGTACATGCCAGCCGGCCGGCCGGCCGGCAGCTTGATTGCGGCCGTGCCCGCCGCATCGGCCGGAGCCGATGCCACCTCGCGGCCCAGTGCATCAAACACCGTGACCACCGTGCCGGGCTGCACGCCCTTGAGGGTGGCCGTACCCGCAGGGGCCGGGTTGGGATACAGGCTCAGGCCTTCGGCCGCGCCGGTCAGGCCCACGGCCCGCACGGGCGAGTAGCTGAACGTGCCGTCGGCATCGACCTGCCGCAGGCGGTAGTAGATAGGGTCCTGAGGACTGGGGGTCTTGGGGACTTGGGTATCCGTGTGCTCGTAGGCGCGGGCGCTGCTGCTGTTGCCGGCCGCTGCAACCGTGGCGAGGCGCTCGAAGCGCGTGCCGTCCAGGCTGCGCTCCACCTCAAACTGCTGGCTGTTTTTCTCCGAGGCCGTGGCCCAGGCCAGCCGCACGGCGCTGGGGCCGCTGGCCGTGGCCGTGAACTGCGTCAGCTCCACCGGAAGGGGCGTGGCGCTGCCGGTGAGGTAGAACTCCGAGAAATGGTCGGCCACGGTAAGCTCGGCCACGAAGTAGGCCGTGCCGGCCGGCTGCGTGGCCGGGGCGGCCAAGGTGCGGTGCTCGGCGGCGGCCACGTCGTTGGCCAGGGCGCAGTCCTCGTTGGGGCCGCTGTACTGGGTGGCTTTCAGGCCTGCCAGCGTGGCGGCGGCATCGGCTGCCTGCAGGCGGGCCTGCTCGCTGGCCAGGCCGTAGAGGCGCAGGCTCACGCTGCGCCCGGCGAACGGGCCGGCGCTGGCCGTCAGGTGCCAGTTGCGGTCCAGGTAATAGTGGTTGCGGGGGTCTTTGCGCACGGGCTGGGCGGCATCGGCCCGCAGCACGTCGATGGCCAGATTGCCCAGGCTGGCGCCGGTGTAGCTGTAGGCGGCCACCACCTGGCCCGTGCCGCTGAACAGGTAGTGCCAGGCCCCGTCGTTCAGGCTGGCCGTGGCCGGCACGGCCGCCGCGCAGGCCCCCAGCGTACCCCCGTTGTACACGGCCAGCACGCTGAAGGACTGAGCAGTACTGGTGCTGCCGCTCGTCGTTACGCTTACCGGGGCACTGCCCTCGGCCAGGGCGGCGGGCACGGTGGCCGTGAGCTGGGTGGCCGATACGTACGTCACGCCGGCCCCCGTGCCCCCGAAGCTCACCGTGCTGCCGGCCGCGAAGCCCGTGCCCGTAATGGTCACCACCTTACCGGGCAGCTCGGATGCCGGGCTCACGCTCGTGATTGTGGGGGGCGGCACCACCGTAAACGTCTGGCTGCTGGCCGCGCTGGTGCCGGCGGGCGTGGTCGCGGTGAGCGTGCCGGTGGTGGCCCCGGCCGGCACGTTCAGCACGATTTGCGTGGGGGTGTTGCTGGTGAAGGTGGTCTGGGCCGTGCCGTTGAAGCGCACGTTGCTGGCGCTGCCCAGGTTGCTGCCCGTGATGGTGACGGCGGTGCCCACCGGCCCGCTGGTGGGCGTGAAGCTGGTGATGGTGGGCGTCAGGACCACCGTGAAGGTGTTGGTGCCCGAGCTGGCGCTCACGGCCAGGCCGCTGCCTTGGGCCGTGGCGTACACCGTGTGGCTGCCCGAAGCCAGCGCCGTGGGCTGTACCAACGACCAGCTGCCGCCCGCACTGGCCGTGGTGCTGCCGATGGACGCGCCGTCGACGTAGACCACGACGGTGCTGCTGGCGGCGGCCGTGCCGCTGTAGGTGGGCGTGGCCGTCGCAACCGTGCCGCTGTTGGCCGGCGCGGTCACGACCGGTGCGGCCGTGTAGGTGATGATGGGCGTGATGGTCAGGGACCCGTCGCCGAATGCCCCGCTCGTGGCGTAGCTGATGGCGGTGCCGCTGGCCATCACCCACGACGAGCCGCCGCCGCCGCCGCCGCAGTTGTAGGGACTGGTAGAGATGGTGCTTTTGCCACTGCCCCCGCCGTAGTAGCCGCCGCCGCCGTTGCCGCCGTAGGTATTGCCGGCGCCGCCCACGTTGTTGCTGGCCGCTCCGCTGGCCGAGGCGCCCACCGCCGTTTGCGAGGCTCCCGTGCCGATGTAGCCGGCCGCGCCCGTCCCGTTGCCGCCGTTGGGGGTGCCGCCGGCACCGCCGTTGCCAGAAGTGTTCTGGATGGCGAAGCTGCTACGAGCCACGGGGCCGGCATTGCCGCCGCTGCCGCCGCCGCCCGCCACCAGCAGCGCATTGCGCGACGTCAGGTAGTCGCCGGTGCTGGTGCCGCTGCGGCGCAGGTCGGTAGCCCCGCCGCCCCGGCCGCCGTCGGGCGAAGCGCCGCCGCCGTTGTAGCCACGGAAAGTGGCCCCGCCGCCGCCGCTGCCCACGCTGTTAGTAACGCCCTGGCCGCCCACCATCACGGTGAGCGTTTCGCCGGGCGTGGCGGCCACGGTAGCGCGCACCACGGCGCCGTTGTACGCTCCAGTGGCAACTACCTGCAGCTGGCTGGCTCCCGCCGGCACCACGTAGGTTTGGGGGGCGCCGGTTAACGCGAAGGAGCTGGTCTGGGCCCGGGCGGGGCCCGCCAGCAGCAAGGCCAGCAGCAGGAAACCGCCCAGCCGGGCCGGGCGGGCAACGTGGGCCGCGCGGGCCGCGCAACAGGAGAACAGGGTAAAGAGCAGCATACGCGCAGCGGAATAAAGGGAAGCAGCCACCCCCTTCCCCTGCGGGACGACGGCCAACAAATTCGTTGAAACTGAATAATCCCACAAAGCTAGGGCCTTGGGCAATGCGTCGGTATCGCATGTTGATGCGATGCCCCGGCCCGGCCCGGACATCAAAACCGCCGCCACCCCGGGGGGGACGGCGGCGGATGGAGGCGGCAGACAGGAAAGTAGAGACGCCTGCTTGCGTTTTGTCGTTGAACGACTTGCGCAGGCCGACACTTACGCGGCGCGAACGACGATACGCAGGATGTTGCGCTCCTACATCGGCCGCCGCCTGGTGCCGCCCCTACTGCTACGATGCGGCTCAACACGTCGGGGAAAGGCTGCTGGTCGGTGTCGCCGCCCACGGCGGCCACTTTGCAGTACACCTTGTCGGTGCTTTTGCACTGGCTGATGAGGGCGTCGCCGTCGCGCACTACCACCACGTATCATTCAATGTCGAGCAGGTTGGCATCGAGGGTGTAGAGGTACTTCATGGCCACGGCGTGGGGTGGGCATTTGGCTTTGGCGCAGAGCGTGCCCGGCTGGGGGCCGTCCACGAGCTGGAACCTGGTGGGCGTCTCCAGGGTGGTGTGGCGCTCGGGGATTTTGCCCAGGCTGAGGCCGGTGGAAAGCAGGGCGGCCTCATCGTCAAAACAGTTAACCCGATGCGCCGTCCGGTTAACCGGTTGTCGTAAGTAGTCGACCTGAAATGAGGGAGGGATGGGCGAATGCCCCCGGACAGGCCCCGCTCCTGCCCATACAGGACGGCCACGCTGAAACAACGAGAGGGCAAGGCAAACACGGCGCGGGTAGAGCGGGAAAGGACAGCCGGCCGGCTGAAAGCTTCAGCCTCAAGGCCTCAGCCGGGCTCGCCGGAGCCGGAAACCAAATGCAGCACGCCGCGCCAGCACCGCAAAAGTTTGGGGAGAATTAATTTCCACGAAGTAGCGGCTTAGTGCTTTGTGACACTGGTGGAGTGGCTTATTGTCCGCTACGGTCCGAATCGGGAACTGCCGCAGAGTGCGGGGTCGTCCCCTGCCAGTCGGCAGGCCGGGTGGTTGCGGGGCTACTCCACCAGCAGGCGGGCGGCCTGCCCGGCGGCGCGCACCACGTAGAGGCCGGGGGCCAGGCCGCCCACATCCAACAGGGCAGCGCCGTTGGTGGCGGGCGCAGTGCGCACTACGCGGCCCAGGGCATCATGCAACTCAGCGGTGGCGGCGGCGGGCGGCAGCACGAGCGTCACCCGGCCGGTAGCAGGGTTGGGGTAAGCCGTGAGGGTGGCGGGGGCGCGGCCGGGGGCCGTGGCCAGCGGGCCGCTGCCCCCGTTTAGGCGCACGCTCACGGTGCCCGCCGTGGTGGCGTTGGCCGTGAGCAGGTCCAGGTCGAGGTCGCCGTCCACGTCGGCCAGGGCCACGGCGTAGGGGGTGCTGGGGGCCGTGGTGGCATTGCCCACGGCCACATCGGAGCCGCCTGAGAAGATGCCGTTGCCGTTGTTGAGGCGCACGCTGGCCGTGCTGTTGCCCGAGTTGGCCGTGAGCAGGTCGAGGTCGCCGTCGTGGTCCACGTCGCCCAGCACCACCGTGGGAGGGTAGCTATCCACGGCCACGCTCTGGGTTCCCGAAAACTGCCCGCTGCCGTTGTTCATCCGCACGCTCACTATGCCGTTGAAGAGGTAGCTCACGGCCAGCAGGTCCAGGTCGCCGTCGCCGTCCACATCGCCCAGGGCCAGGCCCAGGGGCTGCCCCCCGGTGGGCACCTCCTGCCCGCCCGCGAAGGTGCCGCTACCGTTGTTGAAGCGCACGCTGGCGGTGCTGGCCAGCAGGTTGGTGGTCACCAGGTCCAGGTCGCCGTCGCCGTCCACGTCGCCCAGGGCCAGGGCCTGGGGGCCATCGCCCACCAGCACGCCCCGGCGGAGCTTGAAGTCGCCCAAGCCATTGTTCAGGCGCACGCTCACCGAGTCCACGTCGCGATTGGTTGCCACCAGGTCCAGGTCGCCGTCGCCGTCGAGGTCGCCCAGGGCCAGGCCCTGCGGGCTAAAGCCGGCGGGCACCTCGGGGCCGGGGCCAAAGGTGCCGCTGCCGTTGTTGAGCCGGATGCTCACGGTGTTGCCCGTGTCGTTGGCCGCCAGCAGGTCCAGGTCGCCATCGCCGTCCACGTCGCCCAGCAGCAGGCCGCGCACGTTGGCGGCCACGGCCACCTCGAAGCCAGCCGCGTAAGTGCCCCGGCCGTTGTTGAGGCGCACGCTCACGGTGGCCGCGCCCCGGTTGCCGGTCAGCAGGTCGAGGTCGCCGTCGTTGTCCACGTCGCCCACCACCAGGCTGTTGGGCTGCGCGCCCACCGCCACCTCCGTGCCCGGCGCGAAGCTGCCCGTGCCTGTGCCCCCCACCGCCGTGGTGAACTGCTGCACCCGCGCCGTGGCCAGCGCCCCGCCCGCACTGGCCGCAGCGCGGGTCACGGTTAGCTGCACCGTCTCGCCGGGCCGGAAGTCGTAGGCCATCGGGAAGAAGCCCAGATTAGCCCCCACCACCGTGGCCGCCCCCCCGCCCCGCAAGCCCCCGCGCTGGCTGCTGAACACCTTGAGCGCCGTGGCCGAAGCGGGCGTGAGCGGCTGGCTGAAGCTGGCCACCACCCCGCCGCTGCGGGGCGCGGCCACCGCATTGGCCGCCGGCGTAAGGTTGATGAGAACAGGGGCTTGGGCCGAGGCCAGCGAAGCCAGCAGCAGCAGGGCCGCCCCGGCACTGGCCGGCAGAAGGTAGCGAGTCAACACGATAGCAAGAGGAAAGAAGATGGCAGCACCCCGGCCTGCACCTTACGGTAGCGCAGCCGGGGCCCAAAGTTACGCCCGCCCCGGAACCGGGCGGCCGGCCATCGCCGGCGCCTACTCCACTGTCAGGGCGCGGGCCACGCGCTCGGTGCCGGCCCGCACCTGCACGCGGTAGAGGCCGGGCACGCGGCCCAGCAGCGGCACCTCGGCCGTGCCGCCGGCCGTGGTCAGGCTCACGGGCTGCTCGAATACGGTAGTGCCCTGGCCATCGGTAAGCGTCACGGTGGCCGTATCGGCCCCCGGCACCGCCGGCACCTGCACCGTGGCCCGGATGTGGGCCGGGTTGGGGTACACGCTCACCTCGGCCAGCGGGGCCAGGGCTTGGGCGTGGGCCACCGGTCCCAGCAGCTCCAGCAGGGCTGGCACGGCCAGCAGGGCCATGCGGGGCGATAACACGATGCTTCTCATAGCGGGGATAATTAGGTGATAAGGCAGGATAAAGCGGGCCGGCGCGGCCAGGATAGCGGCGCGGAAGGGCGCCGGGCAGGGGCAGCTGTTGGTTGGCCCAAGGGCTTTGTGCATCCAGGCCTCCCTGCCGGCCGCGCCCCCCTCCTACTCCACAACGGCCCCTGGTGTTGGCCCCAGCTATACGCAACCGGCCCGCCTCCAACGGAAGCGGGCCGGTTTCATTGTGTGCGCGGCGGGCAATTGCCCGGCCGGTGGCATCGCGGGGCCGCCCCCACCCCGGAGCGCAACGGGCGGGCGGCTCACCCACCGCGCCCGCCGGTGGGGGCGCTCCGGCAGCAGCCCAAAGGCCCTGCGCCGTAGCGGCGCGGCGGCTCGCTACTCCACCACCAGCACCTGGCTGCTTTGCAAGGCCCCGGCCTGCACCCGCACCCGGTAGCTGCCGGCCGCCAGCCCGGCCAGCGGGATTTCGGTGGTGGTGAGGGCGGCCCCCAGGCGCACCCGCCGCACCAGTACGGGGCGGCCCAGGGCATCCAGCAGGGTGAGCGTGGCCTCGGGCGTGGCGGCCACGGCCGGCAGCCGCACGGTGGCCGAGGCCCGCGCAGGGTTGGGAAACACCTGGAACCCGCCGGGGGCCACCGGGGCCGCCGCCGCCGTGGCGGTGGTCACCGTGAAGCTCACCGCCGCACTGTTGCCGCCGGGCGTGGTCACCATCACCGGGCCGCTCACGGCCCCGGCCGGCACCACCAGGCCGGTGAGCTGGGTGCCCGCCGCGTTCACGGCAAAGCCGGTGCGTACCGTGTTGTTGCTCGTGCCGCTGAAGGTGACGACCGCGCCCGTCAGGCCGGTGCCCGTGAGGGTGAGGGTGCTGCCCACCGCCCCGCTGCCCGGGCTGATGGCCGTGAGGAAGGGCACCGCCGGGCTGCTAAAATAGCCCAGGTTGTTCATCACCTTGCTGCCATCGCCCACCGTCCAGAACCCGCCGCCCACGTAAACGCCGGCAGCCGTGGGGGCCAGCGCCGATACCGAACCCGAGGTGCCGGTGCCCAGGGAGGTCCAGGCCGTGCCGTTCCATTTGGTGACGGCCCCGGCCGCCGTGCCGCCGTAGCCCTGCCCAAAGCCCCGCCCCACGTACACGTTGCCGCTGCCATCCACGGCCAGCCCGAAGGTAGTGGCGATGGGGTCGGGCGGCAACGGCAGCCCGGTCCAGGCCGTGCCATCCCACCGGCCCACCCCGCTCGGGGCCGGCTGGCCACCTACCGCCGTGAAGGTGCCGCTGGCATACAAGGTGCCGTTGGGGGCCACAGCTATGCGCGACACCATGCCGTTGGTACCGGTGCCCAGCGCACTCCAGGCGGTGCCGTTCCACTTGGCTATATTGGTAATGGTGCCCCCACCCGCAGCGGGGAAGGAGAAGGTGCCGCCCACGTACACGTTGCCGCTGGCATCGGCCGCTACTGACGACGCCGCACCGGGCCGGGGGATGCCCGTGCCCACCGCGCTCCAGGCATTGCCATCCCAGCGGGCAATGCCGGCGGCGGGCACGCTTCCGGCCTGCGTGAAGTAGCCGGCCGCGTAAATCGTGCCAGCCCCGTTGGTAGCCAGGCCCGTCACGCTGCTGTTGAGGCCGGCATCCAGGGCACTCCAGGCTATGCCATCCCACTTGGCAATGCGGGTCACGGGCACCCCGCCCGCCACGAAGAAATCGCCGACAGCGTAGAGGTTGCCCAGGCCGTCGAGCGCCAGATGACTCACCCGGGTGTAGGTGTTGGCGCTGAAGCCCAGCCCGGTGCCCAGCGGCTCCCAGGTCGTGCCGTTCCACTTGGCAATGTTCATGGCGGCCACATCGCCGATGGCGGCGAAGCTGCCGGCGGCGTAGAGGTCGCCGTTGGTGTCCAGGGCCAGGGCGAAGATGTCGCCCTTCTGGTTGGTGCCCCCGGCATTCACCAGGCTGCCCAGCCGGCTCCAGCCCGCGCCCGTGGCCGACCAGCGGGCCACGTTGTGCGCCACCAAGCTCCCCGCCATCATGAAGTCACCGCCCGCGTACAAGTCGCCATTGGCCGCTACCGCCAGGGCACTGCCGTACACGGGGATGTTGGTGGCCGGACGGTTGGTAGGCACCGGCCCGCTGAGGCCCGCGTCCAGGGCAGTCCAGGTGGCTCCATCCCAATGCGCAACGGCGTTGGCCGCTGCCGTACCGGCCATGCTGAAGGTGCCGCTGGCATACACGTGGCCACGGGCATCCACCGCCAGGGCATTCACCATCACCGAGCCGCTGGGGTTGGTGATGCCCGTGCCCAGGGCACCCCAGGCCGTGCCGTTCCAGCGGGCCACGCAGTTGGCCGGCGCGCCACCGGCCGCCCCGAAGTTACCCCCCGCGTAGAGGCTGTTGCTGCCGCGGTCGAACGCCAGCGCATACACAATGCCGCTGCCGGTGCTGGTGCCGATGCCCGTGCCCAGGGCACTCCAGGCCGTGCCGTTCCAGCGGGCCACGCGGTTGGCCGTCACGCTGCCCGCCGTGCTAAAAGAACCGCCCGCGTACACGTTGCCGTTACCGTCGGCCGTCAGGGCATACACCATGCCATTGAAGCCGCCGTTGGTGCTGGTCCAAGCCGTGCCGTTCCACCGCGACACGTTGCCGATGCTGAAGCTGGTGTTGAAGCTGCCGCCCGCATACACACTGCCGTTGCTATCTACCGTCAGCGCATCTACCGAGCCGTTGAAGCCGGTGCCCATCGCACTCCAGGCCAAGCCGTCCCACTTGGCTACCCGGCTGGCCGCCACGCCCCCGGCCCGGCTGAAAGAGCCGCCGGCGTAGAGGTTGCCGCTGGCATCAACTGCCAGGGCATACACATAGTCCGAGAAGATGGTCCCGATGCCTGTGCCCAACGCAGCCCAGGCGGTGCCGTCCCATTTCGCCACGTTGGTGGTGGCCACCCCGCCGGCCGTGGCAAAGTAGCCCCCGGCATATAAGGTATTGCCGGCCACCGCCAGCGCATACACCGTGCCATTGATGCCATTCAGGCCAAACCCATCCGACCAGCCCGCATCGCCGGCACCGCGCGTGCCCCGCACCCGGCGGGCCGCCAGCGGCCGGAAGGCTGGGCGGCCATCGGGGGCCGTCCCCACCTCATACCCTTTGGCATCGAACGAGCCCTGCGCCCCCGCCCGCACCGTGCCATCGGGGTTCAGAATGGTGCTGAGCGCCGTCGGTCCCTCCGCCCAGGCCGGCCCCGCCAGCACCACACAAGTCAGTAAAAGCAGCCCCAGGCGGCGGCCAAAGCAAGAAACGAGTAGAACCGTAAGAGACATAGCAACCGGGAAAGGAATGAACACCGGAAGCCGGCGGCTAAAGATATAGCCGCCGGCTTCCAGATAACCAAAGCCCTCGCCACTGCCTTCGGCTTTGTCCCGTGTTAGCTGAAGATTACCGGGTGTCCCCTCTTGCTATCCGAAGCCTTTCAGCCCAGGAGTATGCACGCAACAGAACACCGGTTAGCCAGTTGCCAGCGCCCTGATTTCGAACATCCCGGCCGTGAGGACCGCCGGCCGCAGGCGGCTGCGGGGCCGCTTGTGGACCTTGAGTAGCAGCGGTCCCGGCTATTCCACCATCAGCGCCCGGCTGGCTTGCCGGCCACCGGCCTGCATCAGCAACTGGTAGAGGCCCGGGGCGAGGCCCGCCAGCGGCACCTCGGCCGTGGCTCCGGTGGCGGGCAACGCCAGCTGCTGCGTCCTCACCGGGCGGCCCAGGGCATCCAGCAGGGTGAGGGTGGCGGTGGTGCTGCCCGGCACGGCGGGCAGGCGCACGGTGGCAGTGCCGTGGGCCGGGTTGGGGAATACGCTCGGCCCCGGCAGCGCCGCGGCCGAAAGGGCGGCCAGCGGCGTATTGGAGTAGTAGCCAATGCCCGACATAAACTTGCTGCCGTCGCCCACTGCCGTAAACAAGCCGCCCACGTACAGCCCCGTGCTGATGCTGGCCAGCGCGTACACGCTGCCGTTGGTGCCGGTGCCCAGGGGGCTCCAGGCCGTGCCGTTCCACCGGGCTACGCGGTTGCTGGCCGTGCTGCCGGCATAGGTGAAAAAGCCCCCGGCATTCAGGTTGCCACCGCCATCCAGCACCAGGCTCAGCACCGTGCCATCGGTGCCCGCGCCGAGGGCACTCCAGGCCGTGCCGTTCCAGCGGGCCACGTTGCTGGCGGCGGTGCCGCCGGCCGTGCCAAACACGCCGCCCGCGTACAGGTTGCCGCCACCGTCCACGGCCAGGGTATAAACGGTGGAGTTCATTCCGGTGCCCAGGGCACTCCAGGCCGCGCCGTTCCACTTGGCTACGCGGCTGGCCGCGCTGCCCCCGGCCGTGGTAAAGTCGCCGCCCGCGTACACGTTGCCGCTGCCATCCACGGCCAGCCCCCGCACCACGCCGTTGGTGCCGGTGCCCAGCGCACTCCAGGCCGTGCCGTTCCACTTGGCCACGTTGCCCACCGCCACGCCTCCCGCCGTGGCGAAGGCCCCGCCCGCGTACAGGTTGCCGCTGCCGTCTACTACCAGCGTAGCCGCCGCGCTGTTGATGCCCGTGCCGAGGGCGCTCCAGGCCGTGCCGTTCCACTTGGCCACGCGGTTGGCGGCCACGCTGCCGGCCGTCGTGAAGCTGCCGCTCGCGTACACGTTGCCGCTGCCGTCCACCGCCAGCGCGTTCACAATGTAATTCAAGCCCGCGCCCAGGGCGCTCCAGGTGGTGCCGTTCCAGCGGGCCACGTAGTTGGCGGCCACGCCGCCCGCAGCGGTGAAGGCCCCGCCCACGTACAGGTTGCCGTTGCCATCGGCCGCCAGTGCGTACACGTAGTCGCTGATGCCGTTGCCGGGCGGGTTGCCCAACTGCGCCCAAGTGCTGGTGCTCACGGTCCACTGCGCCACGTTGTTGGCTACGGTGCTGCCGGCCGTGCCAAACACGCCGCCCGCGTACACCGCATTGTTTGCCAGGGCCAGGGCCGAAACGGTGCCGGTGGCGCTCACGCCCGCGCCCAGCCCAGCCCAGGCCGTCCCGTTCCACCGGGCCACGTGGTTGACCACGGCCCCGGCCGAGATGTTGGAGAACAGGCCCCCGGCGTATAGGTTGCCGCTACCGTCCAGGGCCAGCGCATACACGTCGCTCGTGAGCCCCGGCCCCACGGTGCTCCACGCGGAGCCGTTCCACCGGGCAATATTGAAGGCCGTGGCCCCGCCCGCCGTCTGGAACCCGCCGCCGACGTAGAGGTTGCCGCTGCCATCCACGGCCAGCGCTTTCACGGTGCCGTTGGTGCCCGCACCAAGGGCGCTCCAGGCCGAGCCGTTCCACTTGGCTACGCGGCTGGCCGCGCCGCCCCCGGCCGTGGCAAAGTCGCCGCCCGCGTACACGTTGCCGCTGCCGTCCACGGCCAGCGTCCGCACCACCGCGTCCGTGCCGGTGCCCAGCGCGCTCCAGGTCGTGCCGTTCCATTTGGCCACCCGGTTCACAGTCACGTTGTCTATCATCGTGAAGTAGCCGCCCATGTAGAGGTTGCCGCTGCCATCCAGCGCCAGCGCGTACACGTCGCTATTCACAAATGTGCCCGCCCCCAGCGCGCTCCACGTCGTGCCGTTCCACTTGGCCACGTTGGAGGTCGTTATTCCTCCTGCCGAGAAGAAACTGCCGCCCGCGTACACGTTGCCGCTGCCATCCACGGCCAGGGCCCGCACGAAATTGCCGCTGCCGATGCCACTGCCCAGCGCACTCCACACCGAGCCGTTCCACTTGGCCACGTACTTCGCGCTGATGCCGCCGATGGTCGTGAAACTGCCGCCCACGTAAAGATTGGGGCCATACACGGCCAGGGCCAGCACGTCCGCGTTAGCCCCGTAGGCCCCAAACGCGTTCGACCAATTCGCATCGCCCACGCCCGCAACTCCCCGCACCGCCACCGGCCGAAACGCGGGCCGGCCGTCGGGGGCCGTCTCCAGCGCATAGCCGCTGGCATCGAACGAGCCGCGTGTGCCGGCGCGCACCGTGCCGTCCGGGTTCAGCACCTCGCTGAGGGGAGAGCCCACGCCCGCACCCGCCCACGCAGTTTCCGCGCCTCCCAGCAACGAAATCAAGATAACAGTTGCCCAAACCAAGGACTGAAAGCAAGCGCGTAAGAAGTTCTTCATAAGCAAATAAGATGTAGACAATTGATAGCCTTTATCAAAGATACTCTGCGACACCCCTCTTCGCCGCTCATAAATGCGCCCGAAGCAGCCGGCCCTACACCGCACACAAAAAGGCCCGCCTCCTCTCGGAAACGGGCCTTTCTACTTCGTAAAATCGAAACCAGCCTAGCCGGCCGCCAGCGCCTCAGCACCACCCACGATTTCGAGAATCTCGGTCGTGATGGCCGCCTGACGCGTCCGGTTGTAGGTCAGCTTGAGGGCCTTGAGCAGCTCACCGGCGTTGTCGGTAGCTTTGTCCATAGCCGTCATGCGGGCACCGTGCTCCGAAGCGTTACTTTCCAGAACAGCTTTATAAAGCTGAATCTTGATGGACTGCGGAATCAGCGTCTGCACGATTTCCTCTTTCGAAGGCTCGAACAGGTAATCCACGTTCGACTCCACCTTGGCCGTGGCGGGCGCTTCTTCCTGCACCAGCGGCAACAGCTGCTGGGTCCGGATAATCTGCGTGGCCACGTTGCGGAACTCGTTATAAACCATCACCACCTCGTCATAAATGCCGTTGCGGAAACCGTCCATTGCTACCTCAGCAGCAGCCCGCACCGTCTCGAACGAGAGCTTGGCGAAAACGTGCGTGTAGTCGCCCACCGTCTGGCCACGACGGCCGTAGTAGTCGTGCGCCTTCTTGCCAATGGCCATCACCGAGATGTTGGCCGTCGGCAGGTTGGAATAACGCGAAGCAATAGCCGCGTTCACGCCCTTGAACACGTTGGTGTTGAAGGCACCGGCCAGACCACGGTCCGACGTGATGGCAATGACCAGCACCTTGCGCACCTCGCGGGCCACGCCGTAGTCGCTCACGATGTCATCGTCGGCGTTGCGGGTCAGGTTGGTCAGGATGGCATTCAGGCGCTGGGCGTAGGGCCGCATCCGCACGATGTTGTCCTGGGCCCGACGCAGCTTGGCCGCCGCCACCATTTTCATGGCTTTGGTAATCTGCTGCGTGCTGCTCACCGACTGAATGCGGTTACGGACTTCTTTTAAGCTTGCCACTTGTTTTTAATTATGAGTTATGAATTATGAATTATGAGTTGATGCTATGAATTATGAGCGCCCGTTATCCGAACAACTCATAATTCATAACTCATAATTCATAATTTACTTAACTGCGTAGTTCGCCGAAACGTCTTTGGCTACCTCGCGGATGGCCTTCGTGCCAGCGTCCTCCAGCTTGCCGGCTTTCAGGGCCTTCAGCACGTCGGGGTAGCGCGAGTTCATCACCTGGCCGAACTCCTTTTCGAACTCACGCACGCGGTTCACGGGCACGGTGTCGAGCAGGCCGTTAGTGGCGGCGTAGATGATGGCCACCTGGTCCTCCACCTTCACGGGCGAGTACTGGGGCTGCTTCAGGATTTCGAGGTTGCGACGGCCGCGCTCGATGGTGAGCTTGGTCGAGGCGTCGAGGTCGGAGCCGAACTTGGCGAAGGCTTCCAGTTCACGGAACTGGGCCTGGTCGAGTTTCAGCGTACCAGCCACTTTCTTCATCGACTTAATCTGAGCGTTACCACCCACGCGCGATACCGAGATACCCACGTTGATGGCCGGGCGAACACCCGAGTTGAACAGGTTGGTCTCGAGGAAAATCTGGCCGTCCGTAATCGAAATCACGTTGGTCGGGATGTACGCCGATACATCACCAGCCTGCGTCTCAATCAGGGGCAGAGCGGTCAGCGAACCGCCGCCTTTCACCAGATGCTTGATGCTATCCGGCAGGTCGTTCATCTCGCGGGCGATTTCGTCCGAAGCGTTGATTTTAGCGGCCCGCTCCAGCAAACGGCTGTGCAGGTAGAATACGTCGCCGGGGTAAGCCTCGCGGCCCGGAGGACGACGGAGCAGCAGCGACACCTCGCGGTAAGCCACGGCCTGCTTCGACAAGTCATCATAAACCACGAGGGCGGGACGACCCGTGTCGCGGAAGAATTCACCAATAGCAGCACCCGTGAAAGGCGCGTAGAATTGCAGCGGAGCCGGGTCGGAAGCCGAAGCGGCTACTACCACGGTGTAGTCCATCGCGCCGCCCTTAGTGAGGGCCTGCACTACCTGAGCTACCGTAGAAGCTTTCTGGCCGATGGCCACGTAGATGCAGAATACGGGCTTGCCGGCTTCGAAGAATTCGCGCTGGTTGATGATGGTATCGATGGCCACGGCCGACTTGCCGGTCTGACGGTCACCGATAATCAGTTCGCGCTGGCCACGGCCAATCGGAATCATGGCGTCAATCGACTTGATGCCGGTTTGCATCGGCTCGGTCACGGGCTGACGGAAGATTACGCCGGGAGCCTTGCGCTCCAGGGGCATCTCGTACAGCTCGCCAGCGATGGGGCCACGGCCGTCGATGGGCTGGCCCAGCGTGTTTACCACACGGCCCACAATGCCCTCGCCCACTTTGATAGAGGCGATTTTGTTGGTGCGCTTCACCGTGGCGCCTTCCCGGATTTCCGAGTAGTCGCCCAGCATTACGGCACCCACGTTGTCTTCTTCCAGGTTGAGCACGAGGCCTTGCAGACCATTTTCAAACTCAATCAGCTCGCCGGCCTGGGCTTTGCTCAGACCGTAGATGCGGGCCACGCCGTCGCCCACTTGCAATACGGTGCCGACTTCTTCGAGCTCGGCTTCGGACTTGAAATTGGACAGTTGCTGCCGCAGGATTGCGGAGACTTCATCCGGACGTACTTCTGCCATTTTTGGAGGGAATAAGGTATAGGGAACAAGGGATATGGGGCGGGGACGACGGGAGCGTACTCCCCATCCCTACTTCACCTATACCCTACAGTTTTTGTTGGTAAGAATTTTCTTGCAGCGAAGTGCGCAGCTTGCGAAGGCTGGTCCGCACGGAATCGTCAATCTGGTTGTCGCCCACCCGCAGCACGAAGCCGCCGATGAGTTCAGGGTCCACTTTCTCGGTGAGCTGCACCTCGGTAAGACCGGTTTGCTTGGTTACCAGCGCCTGAATCTCAGCACGCGAAGCGGGCGTGAGCGGCGTGGCCGACGTCACCTGAGCCGACTGTACGCCCTGCATCACGTTGTACTGCGCCAGAAACTCCGGCCCAATGCCTTCGATAGCCGACTCGCGGTTTTTCTCGGTGAGGATAGTGAAGAAGCGCAGCGTCATGTCCGACACCTTGCCTTTGAAGATGGCATTCAGAATAGCCAGCTTCTTGTCGTGCTTCACAATCGGGTTGCGCAGCAACAGGCGCAGGTCGCGGCTTTCGGCCATGGTCTTGCTCAGCAGGTCCATGTCCGCTTTCACTGCGCTCAGGGTGCCCATCTCCTTGCCCAAGTCGAGGAGCGACTTGGCGTAGCGGGCCGCTACTCGTTGGTCAGCCATTGGTTGGTTATTGTAGTTGTCATGCTGAGCTTGCGAAGCATCTTATCATGCTCGCATCGCTCGGGTATTTACTAATTCTGACGGTGGCAGCGGTGATAAGATGCTTCCTTCGTCAGCATGACAGAAACTAGTTCAGTTTCACGTCTTTCAGGTAAGAATCGACCAACTGTGTTTGGGCGGCGGGGTCGGCGAGCTCGCGGCGCAGGATGCGCTCGGCGATGTCGAGCGACAGCTTGGCGGCGGTATTTTTCACTTCGGCCAGGGCCGCGTTTTTCTCCTGCTGGATGGCTTCGCGGGCTTGCTGGATGATGGTGTTGGCTTCGGCGGTGGCGCGGGCCTTTTCGGCTTCGCGGTGCTGGTTGGCCATTTGGGTGGCTTCCTGCATCATGCGGTCGCGCTCGAGACGGGCTTCGGTCAGCAACTTTTCGTTGCCGGCTTTGAGCTGCTGCATCTCGATTTTGGCCTGGTCGGCCATGCGCAGCGCACCTTCGATGTTGTCTTCACGCTCCTTGAGGGCGAGCAGAATCGGCTTCCAGGCAAATTTCCCCAGCAGGAACAAGACCAGCAGGAAAATGACCAGTTGCCAGAAAATCAGGCCGAGTTCAGGGGATAAAAAAGCTGGCAGCATTGATATGGTATTTTAAAGAAATGTCGACTAATCAAGTACTCAGATTAGGAGCAGGTAAGCCCGCCGCGCCAACTGCGTATTGCAGCAGCGGGCGGCGGGCTTCCAACTACTTCCGGGCCCGAAGCCCGGCCAGCACTAAACGAGTTTCGTCCAGATAAGCACGCAGACTACGACTGCGAACAGGCCCAGACCTTCAATCAGAGCGGCGGCGATAATCATAGCCGTCTGGATTTTGCCCGAAGCTTCCGGCTGACGGCCGATAGCATCCATGGCGCTGCCGCCGATGCGGCCAATGCCCAGGCCAACGCCCAGAGCTACCAGACCAGCACCGATACCGGCACCCATTACAGCCAGACCAGGACCGTAGTTAGCCGCCATAGCGACAGCTTGCAAAAACAAAGAGAGCAACATAAAAATTGGAAAAAGGGGAAAAAGAAAAAGTTCGTCAGTCCCGCAGCGGGGGGGGGGGGATTGCCACGGTCTGGCCGAAACAGCCAGTTGGTCGGATGGCAGGCATCCGGCCGGTTAAGTCAGATTAGTGGGAAACGTGGGTCGAGGCCGAGCCGTCGTCGTAGCCCATTTGCATGTCAGCATCGTGGTGGTCTTCCACTGCGCCACCGATATACATCGACGTCAGCAGCGTGAAGATGAAGGCCTGCAGAACGGCCACCAGCAGCTCAAGCACGTTGATGAACAGGCCGAAAGCCAGCGTCACCGGGGCTACGGCCCACGATTTGAAGATGAACACCAGGCTGATAAAGCTCAACACCACGATGTGGCCCGCCGTGATGTTGGCGAACAGACGAATCATGAGCGAGAAGGGCTTGGTGAAAATGCCAATCACTTCTACAATAATCATGATGGGCAACAGCGGCTTGGGCACGCCGGGCGTGGCGAAGATGTGGGCCCAGTAGTATTTGTTGCTCGAAGCCAGGGTGATAACCAAGGTCATCAGGGCGAGAACCATGGTCACGGCGATGTTGCCGGAGAGGTTGGCCGCGCCGGGCGTGAGGCCGAGCAGGTTGTTGAACCAGATGAAGAAGAATACGGTGAGCAGGTACGGCATGTAGCGCTCGTACTTGGGGCCGATGTTTTTCTTGGCTACTTCGTCGCGGATGAAGACGATGATGGGCTCGAAGAACGACTGGATGCCCTTGGGAGCGCGGCCGTGGTTCTTGCGGTAGCCGCTG
>NZ_JBCEVZ010000012.1:0-107679 GCF_038448715.1 Hymenobacter segetis
GCTCGATGCCCAGTACCGCGACCCCAGGGAGCGGGCGGCCAAGCGCCGCGAGCTGGGGTATCTGGACGAGTTTAACTAGGGCCGGCCGGCCCGGAATCTTCCGCCGTGCCCGCCACCGCCGCGCAGCAAAAATCCCCGTCAGCATTGCGCTGACGGGGATTTTTTGTTCTGAATCCAACTTATCGAAAGCTCCCCGGAAACTCCTGCAAGCGGACGATGGAGGCCGAACCCGGCCGAACGGCAGTAACGGGGATTGCCACGCCGGCAAAAGCTCAAATAAAGCTCCCATATTTACGCTCCCTTTCCCCTTCATCATCTGCCAACCGTGAAAATCCATCAGGACGTATTGCGCCTGGATTTGCCAAATCAACCTTGTTGCTATTACGGGCTTGCTGTGTTGGGCTGATGACGTTTGGCGTTAATCGGTCGGGGCTATTTCATTGATTTCTTTACCTATTTCCCACCTTTTACCTTTTGCTTTATGCAGCATAATTTACCTTTTGCCGGTGCGTCGCCATCCCCGTTCGCGGGGAGCCGCACGCCAGTAGCCAGCCGCAGCTGGCGGCCCGTGGTGGCCACTCTGGGCCTCTTAGCCCTCTCGGTGGGTGCTTCTGCCCAGAACCGGGCATTTCCCTTGCCGCAGGCGGCTGAGCGAGTGGCCCGGCCGCTGGCGGCGGCTCCGGTGGCTGTGCAGCCATCCCGGCCCGTGGCGGCCCACAAGGTGCTGTCCGCCATCAGCTCGACGGCGGCGGGCGGCAACTGGAGCGCCCCGGCCACCTGGGTGGGCGGCGTGGTGCCCACGGCGGCCGATGACGTAACCATCGTGGCCGGCGCTACGGTGACACTGGACGTGGCGGCTACGGCGGCCTCGCTCACGGTGGCAGCCACGGGCTCGCTGCTGACTTCGGCCACCACGGCCTACTCGCTGCAGGTGGCGGGCAGCGTGACCAATAATGGCACGCTGGACCTGAGCGCCAGCAGCACCATCGGCTCGGACCTTCGCTTTACGGGCGCGGGCAACGCGGCCTTCACCGGCACGGGTACCACCGATTTGCAAACGGTGTCGCTGGCCAAATCGGTGCGGGCTGATATTGTGGAAATGAACCTGCCGACGCTGTCGGTGCAGGGCAGCACCACTGCCGGCACCGGCTTCCTATCCACGCGCATCACCACCAACACGGTGGATGACATGACCGGTACCCTGAAAATCTCGGGCACGGCCACCATCAGCAACCGGGTGTTCAGCAACGCGGCTTCCTACGTCATTCCCGCCACGGGGGGCTTCTGGCTGAACAACGCCAACTTTACGGTGGCCAGCCAGACGGGCTCGCCCATCGTTAACGGCTCGCTGCGGATTTCGACGGGCACCTACAACGTGGGCAGCTCCATTGGCAACTCCATCAACTTCGGCTCCGGCGCGGTGTACACCCAAGAGGGCGGCACGCTGAACACGGTGGGCCGGTTCACGAGCTTCACCAGCGCCACGGCGGCGGCGGCCATGACCTTCACGCTGAGCGGTGGCACCATGAACATCAGCACCGTGGGCAACACGTCGGGCACGCCCTCGTTCGGCGTGAACGGCACCACCACCATTTCGGGCGGTACCATCAACCTGGTGCAGCGCAGCACGGCCACCACGCCGCTCGACTACTACGTGGCGGGCACCTATACCTACACCGGCGGCACCGTGAACATCGGCACGGCGGCCACGGCTACCAACTTCGACTTCCGCGTGCGCGGCACGTTCCCGAACCTGACCGTCGACAACACGACCAACCCCAAGACGGCCGTGATGCAGGGCCAGACCAACGTGTACGGTACGGCGCTGGTTACGCCCGGTGCCACGCTGAACCTGAACGGCCAGCTATTGCTGCAACTCGGTGCCACCATCACCAACAACGGCACCCTGACGGGCACTACCACCGGCAGCACGGTGTACTTCGCCGGCTCGGTGCCCCAGACGCTGGGCGGCACCGGCACGTTTAGCGTTATTCGTAGCATCACCGTCGATAACAACGGCGGCGGCGTTACGCTGAGTGTACCCGTGGTGACGACCCGGGTGAACATGTTCACCGGCAACCTCAACGGCACCAGCAACCTGACTATTGGCGACGGCACGGCCATCTTCTTCGTTATTCAGATTGGGGTGACGGCCAACACCGGCACCAGCGGTTCGTTGACTTCGGCCCCGGTCTTCAACCTTGGCAGCGGCGCGCTGCAGGTGATTTACGCGCCGGAAGCCACGGCCCGCACCACCGGGTTTGAGATTCCGGCTACCCGCACGGTAGATGTGGTCACCATTTCCAACCCGGCGGGCGTAGTGCTGGCCGGTGGCAACCTGCTGGTAAACGGCGTATCGAACGCCTCGCTGCTGCTTTCGGCTGGTATTCTGACCACCACGGCCGCCAATACGGTAGTGATTGGACCGCTCGCGGGGGCTTTCCCCACGGGCCTGGCTACTTCGTACGTGAAAGGCCCGCTGGGCATCACGGTAAACAGCGCCACGGCAGTTGCCCGCACTTTTGCCGTGGGCGATGCCGCCGGCTGGCGTCCGGTAGTGGTAACGGGCATCACGGCCAGCACCGACCAGACCTTCACGGCCACGGTGGTGAGCGGTGCAACGGGGGGCCAGGTATCGGGCGGGCTGAGCAGCCTGAACCCGACCCGCTACGTGCGCCTCCAGAACACGGCCAACCTGCCGGCTACGGCCACGGTGCAGCTGAGCTATGGGGCCGATGACGTGCTGGGCAATGCGGCTACAGCCGTGGTGGCCCAGGCCCCTACGGCGGCCGGCGCGTATGCTTCCATTGGCGGGGCAGCGGCTACCGTGCCTACTACCGGCTTGGTTTCGACCCTGAACCTGACGCCTGGCAACGACTTCTTCGTGCTGGCAAATACCGAAGGCGGCACCCTCACCACCTCAGTGGCGACGGTGTGCGGCGGCACCAACTCGGGCACCATCACGCTGGCCAACAACGTGGGCACCATCGTGAAATACCAGGCCGACAGCGGCTCGGGCTTCGTAGATGTGGCCGGCACCAACACGGGCAGCACCTACGCCTTCAGCAACCTGACTGCTACCACCACGTTCCGCGCCGTTATCCTCACTTCGGATAACCGCACTGTGTTTTCGGCTCCGGTAACGGTGACGGTGACCCCGGCCACCACGGCCACGTTCGCCTACTCGGGCGCGACGTTCTGCGCCAGCGGCACCAACCCCACGCCGACGGTGACGGGCACCAGCGGCGGCACGTTTAGCTCCACCACGGGCCTGAGCCTGAATGCCACTACCGGCGCTATCAACCTAAGTGCTTCGACCGCTGGTGCCTACACTGTGACTTACACGGTGGCCGGCACTTGCGGCAGCTCCGCCACGGCTGCGGTGACCATCACGGCCGCTCCGGTGGCCGCGTTTAGCTACGGCACTACTTCGACCTACTGCGTGAGTGGGACCACGGCTCCGGCCGTTGTACTGGGTACCGGCGCTACGGCCGGCACGTTCTCCTCGACCACGGGCCTGACGATTAACGCCTCCACCGGCGCAATTACCCTGGCTTCGTCCACGCCCGGCACCTACACCGTGACCAACACGGTGGCCGCTGCCGGCGGTTGCGCCGCCACCACGGCTACCACCACGGTAACCATCACGGCCGCCCCGGTTGCTACGTTCAGCTACGGCACCACCACCAGCTACTGCGTGAGCGGCACTACGGCTCCGGCCGTTGCCCTGGGCACGGGTGCCACGGCTGGGACGTTCTCTTCGACTACCGGCCTCACGATTAACGCCACCACCGGCGCTATCACGCTGGCTTCGTCCACGCCCGGCACCTACACCGTGACCAACACGATAGCCGCTGCCAGCGGTTGCGCTGCTGCTACGGCCACCACCACGGTAACCATCACGGCCGCTCCAACGGCTGCCTTCAGCTACGCTACTGCCAGCGCCTGCGCGGGCTCGGCCACGCTGTTGCCCGCTACGCTGGGCACCGGCGCATCGGCTGGCACGTTCTCCTCGACCACGGGCCTGACCCTGAATGCTACGACGGGCGTGGTGAATCCGGCCACCTCCACGGCCGGCACTTACACCGTGACCAACACGGTGGCCGCTGCCGGTGGCTGCGCCGCCGCTATGAGCACCGCCACGGTGACCATCAACGCGCTGCCGGCCACGCCCACCTTCAACTACACCTACCCCACGCCCAGCACGGTGCTCTTCACCAGCAGCGTGGCCCCGGCCGGCACCACCTACCAGTGGTACCTAACCACCGGGACGACCACCACCATCATCGCGGGAGCTACTGCCCAGACCTATACGGCCAATGGCACCACCAACCCGGGCACCTACACGGTGCGCTTCATCAGCACGGCCACGGGCTGCCAGTCGGCGGCTTCGAACTCGCTGGTGGTAACGGCGGCGGCCCAGCCGCTGGCCGGCACTTCGCTGAACGTGTACCCGAACCCCAACCACGACGGCAACCTCAACGTGGTGCTGACCGGCTACCGCGCCCCCGCTGAGCTGACCGTGCTCAACGCCCTGGGCCAGGTGGTCTTCACGGCCACGGTGCCCGCCTCGAACGGCACCACCACGCAGCCTGTCAACCTGACGCAGCTGTCCTCGGGCATCTACATCCTGCGGGTGAAGACCGAAGGTGGCCTCGACACGCGCCGCGTGACGAAGGAATAGCGCTGCCCCGACAGTAGCCTCTGCTACCCCAAAAAGGCCCCGACCACATGGTTGGGGCCTTTTTTAGTGCCTGATAATGGCCGCCGGGAAGTGCCGGTGCTGGTTGGTGAGCCGCTTATTCGGGGGGGAAGCCGCTAGCTTTGTGTTATGGCTTCCGTTTTCCAGACCTACCTGCAACTCGGCTTTCTGCACATCTGCACGCCGCGCGCGGCCGACCACCTCACGTTTTTGCTGGCCCTGTGCGCGCCCTACGTGCTGAATGACTGGCGGCGCGTGCTGGCGCTGGTTACCAGCTTCACGGTGGGGCACTCGCTCACGCTGGCGCTGGCCACGCTGGGCCTGGTGGCCTTCCGGCCGGCCCTCATCGAGGCGCTCATTCCCATCACCATCATGGTCACGGCGCTGTGGAACCTGCGCGGCGCGGGCCGGCTCATCACCCGACGCGCGCCAATGCTGGCAGCGGCTCCCAATGCCCTGGCGCTGGGGTTTGGGCTGATTCACGGGCTGGGCTTTTCTAATTACCTGCGGGCCTTGCTCGGGCCGAACAGTCGGCCACTAGCGGAGCTGCTGGCGTTCAACATCGGCGTGGAGCTGGGCCAAATCCTCATCGTAGCCGCCATTCTGCTGGCCGGCGCGGTGCTGCTGGGCAGCCTGCGCGTGGCCCGCCGCGACTGGCTGCTGACCACCAGCGGCGCGGCCCTGGGCATTGCCACGGTGCTGCTGGCGCAACAGCTGTGGCCGTAGAAGCAGCCGGGTAGGGGGGAGGCGTTGTGGAGAGGCCTATCGGTGTTTACCGACAGGGGGGGCGGCGGGTCGGGAGGCCTGTCGGTGTTTATCGACATGGGGTCCGGGCGGCCGTCGGGGCACATCGGAAAACTCCGACATGCCCCGACGGCCGCACTGCCGCAACCTTGCCGTAACTTTAAGCGACCTTACCGGTCGCCATTTCTAATCTGATTTTCCCACTTACGCTTTTTCCATGCGTCGTCTTTTATTCGCTGGCCTGGTGCTGGCCGTGGCCGGCCAGCAGGCTGCCACTGCCCAGACCACCAACTCCGGCACCGACAAATTTGCGCAGCTCGAAACGATGCTGCCCACACCCAATAGCTACCGCACCGCCAGCGGCGCGCCCGGCTCCGACTACTGGCAGCAGCGCGCCGACTACGACATCAAAGTCACGCTGGATGATGCCAAGCAGGCCCTCACCGGCCGCGAAACCATCACCTACACCAACCTCTCGCCCGATGCGCTGCCCTACCTCTGGGTGCAGCTCGACCAGAACATCTTCGAGAAAAACTCCATCGCCAACGCTACCCAAGTGGGCCAGCTGCAGGATAAAATGTCGTTTCAGTCGGTGGATGGCATGATGTCGAACTTCGATGGCGGCTTCAAAATCGAGAGCGTGACCGGCAAGGATGGGCGCGCGCTGCACACCGTCACGAACAACACCATGATGCGCGTGGACCTGCCCGCGCCGCTGCTGCCGCGCCAGTCGGTATCGTTCAGCGTGAAGTGGCACTACAACATCACCGACCAGTACAAGCAGGGTGGCCGCAGCGGTTTCGAGTATTTCGCCGACGACAAGAACTACCTCTATGAGATGGCCCAGTTCTACCCGCGCATGGCCGTGTATTCGGATAACCAGGGCTGGCAGCACAAGCAGTTCCTCGGCAACGGCGAATTCACGCTGCCCTTCGGCGACTACAAAGTGAGCATCACCGCGCCCGCCGACCACATCGTGGGCGCCACCGGCACGCTGCAAAATGCCGCCCAGGTCCTCACCAGCACGCAGCAGAAGCGCTGGGAGCAGGCCAAGTCGGCCACCAAGCCCGTGCTCATCGTGAGCCAGGACGAGGCCGTGAAGAACGAAAGCAGCCGCGCCACCGGCACCAAAACCTGGTCCTTCGCCGCCAAAAACGTGCGCGACTTCGCCTGGGCCAGCTCGCGCAAATTCATCTGGGATGCCATGCAGATTAAGCAAAACGGCAAGCCCGTGATGTGCATGAGCTACTACCCCAAGGAGGGCAACCCGCTCTGGGGTCAGTATTCGACGCAGGTGGTGGCCCACACCATCAAAACCTACTCGAAATTCACGATTCCCTACGCTTACCCCGTAGCCATTTCGGTGCACGGCCCGGTGGGCGGCATGGAGTACCCCATGCTCTGCTTCAACGGCGGCCGGCCTGAGAAGGACGGTACCTACTCGCAGCAGGTGAAATACGGGATGATTTCGGTGATTATCCACGAAGTGGGCCACAACTTCTTCCCCATGATTATCAACTCCGACGAGCGGCAGTGGACGTGGATGGATGAGGGCCTGAACTCCTTCGTGCAGTTCCTCACCGAGCAGGAGTGGGAGCGCAACTACCCCAGCCGCCGCGGCGAGCCCCGCAACATTGCGGCCTACATGGCCACGGCTGATAACCTGCAATCGCCGATTATGATTAACTCGGAGTCGGCTCTGCAATTCGGCAACAACGCCTACGGCAAGCCCGCCACGGCCCTCAACATCCTGCGCGAGACTGTCATGGGCCGCGAGCTGTTCGACTACGCCTTCAAAACCTACGCCCAGCGCTGGGCCTACAAGCACCCCACGCCCGCCGATTTCTTCCGCACCATGGAAGACGCCTCAGCTGTGGACCTCGACTGGTTCTGGCGCGGCTGGTTCTACACCACCGAACACACGGACATTGCCTTGGAGTCGGTGAAATCCTACAACGCCAGCACCCGCAACCCGCAGGTGGAAAACGCCCGCCTCCAGCAGCAGAAAGCCGCCGCGCCGCAGTCCATCACCGCCCAGCGCAACGCCACCGACATCCCCAAAACGCTGGTGGATGAGAAGCCCGAGCTGAAGGATTTCTACAACAACTACGACCCCCTGGCCGTGACGCCCGCCGACCAGCAGCGCTACACCGCCATGCTCAACGGCCTCACGCCCGAGCAGCAGCAGCGCCTCAACGACTCGCAGAGCAACTTCTACGAGCTGAGCCTGCGCAACGTGGGCGGCCTGGTAATGCCCGTAATCGTGCAGATGACCTACGCCGACAACACCCAGGAAATCCAGACCATCCCGGCCGAAATCTGGCGCAAAAACAACGCCCAGGTCACCAAAGTCATCGTGACGAAAAAGCCCGTCATCAGCTTCGTTATCGACCCCTTCCAGCAAACGGCCGACACGGATTTGAGCAACAATGCCTTCCCGCGCCAGCCCGCCGCCTCGCGCTTCGAGCTGTTTGAGCAGCAACGCCCGCAAGCTCCCGCCAACCCCATGCAGCAGTCCAAAACCGCAGCCAGCCCCATGCAGAAGCTGGAGCAGAAGCCCGGCAGCAGCGGCAACTAGTCGTCTGTCATTGCGAGTGGAGCGCAGCGCAACGCGGCAATCCGTTCTGTACTAACCAGACACTCTCTTTCACCAGAAAGCCCCGGCACTGCGAAGTGCCGGGGCTTTCTGTTGTTAAAAAAGGCTTTATCACATCTCGGGGTTGGTCGCTCACGAGAGGACGGATTGCCGCGTTGCGCTGCGCTCCACTCGCAATGACAGACGATTTACGCCTTGATATTCGGGGCTTCACCGCCCACCATGCGCGAAATGAGCCCGTGGTCCTCCTTGCTCTCAGCCCAGACCACACCCACCACATGGATGAGAATGAAGCCGATAATGAGGTACATCGTCACATTGTGAATCTCCTCGGCCGTATGGTGCATGGGGCCGAAGAAGGCGGTATCTTCATATATCATGATGAGGCCGGTGGCCACCATGATGGTTAGGAAAAGGTAAAACAGCGCGTAGGTGGTTTTGGCAAACAGAATTTTGCCGGCTTGGCTCTTGTCGGCAGGCGGCGCGAGGCGGTAGCGGCGCAGGATTTCCATTAGCCGCGCCGAGAAGCGCAAGTTGGAAGGTCCCGTCAGCTGCAAGCCCAGACGCATTACCCACAGTGCCACCAGCGCCCAGCCAAAGTAGATGTGCCAGTCCCAGATTCGCTCGCTGATGATGTGCGCAAAAGCGCCGCCCTGC
Source organism: Hymenobacter segetis (assembly GCF_038448715.1). GTDB lineage: Bacteria > Bacteroidota > Bacteroidia > Cytophagales > Hymenobacteraceae > Hymenobacter > Hymenobacter segetis. Next base: position 8,700 of record NZ_JBCEVZ010000012.1, read on the forward strand.
TTCGTGGTTATCGTCACGTTGGCCTTGCTCATGGCCTGCTGAAACTCCGGCACCGCCGACCGGGAATTAACAATCACCTTCTGAAACAGAATGGTAATCAACTGCAGGCTAATCAACAGCGCATTGGCCCAGTGCCAGAACCGGATGGAGCCCCGGTAATCCTTGATGGGTACTTCGACGGCGGGGGCAATGACTTCGTTCATGGCGCTGGTGGGCAAAGGGTCAAATAGTAAGGACAATGCCGGCTTCTACGGCGGCGGCGGGCACGGGTTCGGTGCGGCCGGGATACACCAGTAGCGCGTGCGCCAGGCAGTGGAGCGCCGCCGCTAAATCGGTCTGGTTGATGACGTAGGCCAAGCGTACTTCCTGCCGGCCCAGGCCTGGCGTATGGTAGAAGCCGTTGGCTGGCGACAGCATCAGTGTCTGATTATCCAGCGTAAAATCCTCCAGCAGCCACTGGCCGAACTTCTCGGCATCGTCCACCGGCAGGCGGGCCACCACGTAGAAGGCACCGCCCGGCACTGGGCACACCACGCCCGGCATGGCCCGTAGCGCATTCACGGTGAGGTCGCGCCGGGCCTGGTACTCGGCCCGGGTGCCATCGAAATAGGAGGGGGGCAGCTCGGCGGCGGCTTCGGCAGCCACCATTTCCAGCACCGGCGGGCATATTCGCATCTGGCCGAAGTGGAAGGCCGCCAGCCACACATCCGGGTTGCGGGTGACCAACGCGCCCACCCGCGCCCCGCAGGCACTGTAGCGCTTTGAGATGGTGTCGAGCAGCACCACGTGCTTTTCGCCGCCCACCAGGCTCAAGGCGCTGGTGGCCTGGGCGCCGTCGTAGCAGTATTCGCGGTAAGCCTCGTCCGACAGCAGGTATAAATCGTGCTGTTTGCACAGGCCCAGCAGGGCGTCCAGCTCGTCGCGCCGGTACACGTAGCCGGTGGGGTTGCTGGGGTTGCAGATGAGAATGGCCCGGGTGCGCGGCGTAATCACCGCCTCGAAATCGGCCAGCGGCGGCAGCGCGAAGCCGTCCTCGATGTGCGCCGACACGGCCACGATGCTCACGCCGGCCGCAATAGCAAAGGCTGTGTAGGTGCCATAAAACGGCTCGGCTACAATCACCTCATCGCCCGGATTCAGGCAGGTGAGCATGGCGAAAAGGATGGCCTCGCTGCCTGCCGTGGTCACCATAATGTCTTTGAAGCGGGCCGGAATTCCGGCGCGCTGGTAGTAGGTTTCCAGCTTGCGGCGGTAGCTGTCGGTGCCTGCGCCGGGGGCGTAGCCCAGCACCGCGATGTCGGCCTCGCGCACGGCGGCCAGCATTTCGGGCGGCGTCAGCACATCGGGCTGGCCAATGTTGAGCGGATAAACTACTTTGCCCTGTTGGCGGGCGGCGTCAGCATAAGGCAGCAGCTTGCGAAACGGCGAAACGGGCATGGCCTGCCCGCGCTTGGATACTTCTGGCATATAATAAAGTTAACTCCCCAACCGGCGCGGCATCAGCCGCCGGCCCCTCAATTGGCTAAATATAACGGCCCGCAATTAGTTACAAGCACTTCTTATACAGATTATACAGAATCCGGTTGTCGGCATCGGTCAGCGGCGCGCCCACGTTTTGCTGAATAAAATGCAGCTTGAATGCCCGAATGGCCGCCGGCAAATCCCGCGTGTCGTACCCGATAATCCGCAGCGCCTCACGCGGACTGAACACCGTAATCGGACTATTCAGTCGCGCCAGCTGGGCATCCACCCGGCTGGTATCCACAGGCTGAATAGAAGCCGTCGGCACATCATCCGCCGTCGGCAGGGGAGGAGTGAGCAGGCGGCCGGCCAGGGCAGCGGCGCTATCGGCCACGAAGGGGCTGGGCAGTGGGCCGGCATCGTACCACAGGCCGAAACCATTATCCGCTAGGCGCTTCCAAGGGAAGAGGGCGCTGGGGTCATTCTTGCGGCTGGGAGCAATATCAGCGTGGCCAATGAAGTTGGCCGTGGGAATTCCGTAGGCTTTTTTCAGGCCGGCCAGAATATGCATCAGGCTGGTAATCTGGGCTTCGGCGAAGGGCTCAATGCCGTTGTTATCCAGCTCGATGCCGATGGATGAGGAGTTGATATCCGTGGTGTTGCCCCACTTGGCCACGCCGCCATGCCAGGCCCGCAGGTAGTCGTTCAGCATATGGTACACCCGGCCGTCGCGCCCGATGACGTAATGCGCGCTCACCTGCGTGCTCACCATGGTAAACGTCTTGAGCGTCTGCGCCGTAGAGTCCTGCGCCGTGTGGTGAATGACGACGTAGTTGGGCTTGCGCAGGTTGAAATTGGTGGTGCCCACCCAGTATTTGCCCAGCAGGCTGTCGGCCCCCGGCGTGATGACCGGCGTGGCGCGTAGGGCCTCGGCATAGGCTTTCACCTGCGCTTTATACGACTTGTTGGTGGTGGCGTAGGGGTTCTTGGAGGCGGCACAGGCGCTCAACGCCAAGGTTGCCGCGAAGCAAAGGGAAGGTAAATAAGCCTTCATCAGAAACAGGTTAAACGGCAAAGCTGCCAGTGCAACAGCAAAAAAGAAGCCCTTGGAGCAACTGCTTCAAGGGCTTCCGGTAACAAAACGTCAGCCCGCGCTATTTGGCGTACGCCACGGAGCGCATCTCCCGAATTACGGTGATTTTAATCTGGCCGGGGTACTGCATTTCCTTCTCGATTTTCTGCGAAATCTCGAAGCTCAGCTCAGCGGCGCGTTCGTCGGTCACGTTCTCGGCGTCCACCATCACGCGCAGCTCGCGGCCGGCCTGGATGGCAAAGCACTGGTTCACGCCCTTGAAGCCGTTGGCGGTTTCTTCCAGCTGCTTCAGGCGCTTGATGTAGCTTTCCATCATCTCGCGGCGGGCACCGGGGCGCGAGCCCGAAATGGCGTCGCAGGCCTGCACCAGCGGCGAAATCATAGCCGTCATCTCAATTTCGTCGTGGTGAGCGCCGATGGCGTTGACCACGTCGGGGTGCTCTTTCCACTTCTTGGCCATCTCCATGCCCAGGATGGCGTGGGGCAGCTCAGGCTCTTCGGTGCTCACCTTGCCGATGTCGTGCAGCAGGCCGGCGCGCTTGGCTTTCTTCACGTCGAGGCCCATCTCGGCGGCCATGGTGGCGCAGAGGTTGGCTACTTCACGGCTGTGTTGCAGCAGGTTCTGGCCGTAGCTGGAGCGGAAGCGCATCCGGCCCACCATTTTAATCAGTTCCGGGTGTAGGCCGTGAATGCCGAGGTCGATAATGGTTTTCTCGCCGATTTCAACGATTTCTTCCTCGATGTTCTTGCGGGTTTTGGCTACGATTTCCTCCACGCGAGCGGGGTGAATCCGACCATCTTTCACCAGCAAGTGCAGCGAGAGGCGGGCAATTTCGCGGCGCACCGGGTCGAAGCCCGAGATGATGATGGCCTCGGGCGTGTCGTCCACGATGATTTCAACGCCCGTGGCAGCTTCCAGCGCGCGGATGTTGCGGCCCTCGCGGCCGATGATTTTGCCCTTCACGTCGTCGCTTTCAATGTTGAAAATCGACACGCAGTTCTCGATGGCATGCTCTGAAGCGGTGCGCTGAATGGTCTCCAACACAATTTTCTTGGCATCCTTGGTGGCGGTCAGCTTGGCCTGGGCCACGGTGTCCTTCACAAAGGAGCTGGCTTGGATTTGAGCCTCATTTTTGAGGCTTTCCACCAGTTGCTCGCGGGCTTCGGCGGCGGTCAGGTTGGCGATGGTTTCGAGCTGGCGCTGTACGGAGTGCAGCTGCTCATCGGCTTCGCGCTGCTTTTCTTCCAGTTCAGCCATCGCCTCCTCATGGTCGAGACGGCGCTTTTCGGCCTGGGCTTCCAGCTTATCGCGTAGCTGCTGGGTATCGGTCTGATTTTTCTCGCGCTGGCGCTCCAGGTCGGCTTCCTTTTTCTGAATCTGTTCGAGCTGGCGCTGTGTGGTTTCGGTGAGCATTTTGATGCTCTGCTCTTGCTCCACCACGCCCTGGCGGCGCTGGGTCAGCTCGCTGTCCAGCTCAGTTTTGAGGCGGCGGCTTTCCTGGTCAAACTCGTTGCGCAGCGTCTTGAACTTGTTCTTCGACTGCTCCAGGCGCTCATCGGCCTGCTTAATTTTCTCGTCGCGAAGGCGGTTGCCTTTCTCCTCCGCATCGCGGAGGATTTGTTGAGCGCGGGCCTGAGCCTCGCCCTCGTGGTCCAGCCGGGCTTTGCCGGCCAGCTGCCTGCCTACCACAAAGCCGACCACAAGGGCAGCCACTGCGGTGAGCAGACACATTATTAAAGGGGACATATGAATTATGGTTTTTGGGGTGGGGTAAAAACCATAACCGGGTAGAACGATTTTGCCCGGGCCGGGCGGAAGCGGCCGATTGCCGCGCCGCCCTGCCGGGCCAACGAGTTGTGTGCGTGCCAGTCGGGGGTATTACCCCGCCAGCACCACGCCGGATAGTAGCTCGTCGAAACGAGCCAGCCGTTCGGTTAGCGCCGCATCGGTGCCATCCTTTTCCTTGCTCACTTTCAATTGGTCGGCCATCGTGGCCAACGCAACCATGGCCAGCAAGTCCTGCTTGTCCTGAATGCCATAGCCTTCTTTGAATTCGCGCAGCTTTTCGCCCAGCAGGCGGCCCGCCAGGCGCAGCCGTTCCTCATCCTGCACGTCAACGCGCATGGGATAGTCCCGGTCAGCAATACGAATTTTGATGGCTAGTTCGCTCATACGGCGATAGTTAGGCTCTGGGGGTGAGGGTCGTTCGGTTTAGTCTCTCAAATAGGCAAGACACTTGTCCAGTTCGCGGATGTATTCGTTGAGGCGCAGTTTAAGTTCGTTGGCGTGGGTGGGTTCCCCAGCTATGGTGTGTACAAGTTTAACGATATTTTCCTGGTTTTGGCGCTCCTTCAGCAGGCGGTCCTTCTCGCGCACGTCGGCGCGGAGCTGCTGCACGGTGGTGTTGGCATCGGCCAGCTCCTCACGCAATTGCTGATAGGCAGCCACTAAGGTGGTAATCTGCCGCTCCAGGCGGTCGAGTTGCGCAAGCTGTTGGGAAGAGGCCACGGGCGAATAAATTTTGGGTGAAGATAACGCGACGGGCCGAAAGCTACGCTTTACCCGACGCTTGCTCGCGGCTTGTGGTTCAGCGCGGTTTGAGTTGCAACCGCAAAGAGCCACAAAAAAGAACGTCATGCTGAGCGCAGTCGCAGCATCGCTACCGCAGTAATAATCCAATAGTTAGGATTAGCTGCACGGTAGCGATGCTGCGACTGCGCTCAGCATGACGTTCTATTCGTCGTTGCCAACGACAAGTTGATGTTTACGACTTGCCCTTTTTGGTCTTGGTTTTGATTTTGCTGCCGTCGTCCATTTGCTTCTTCATCTTCTCATCCGCCGGCGCGGCCATTTCCGTGGGGGTGGTCATGGGCTTTTTCATCATTTCGGCAGCCACGGGCTTGCCTTCCATGTCCAGCTCCACCACGGGGTAGCCCAGGGCTTGCAGGGCGGGCAGCTGCTTGTTGTCGCCTACCACCACGATGGCCATTTTGTCGGCCGGCAGGTACTGCTTGGCGATGGCCTGCACGTCTTCCTTCTTCAGGTTCTTCAGGATTTCCGTTTGCTGGTTCACGTAAGTCGGGTCGAGGTTGTACTCCACCAGACGGGCCAGGAAGCCGGCTTTTTGCTGACCGGTTTCATACTTCAAGGCATCGCTCTGGCCCACCGACGACTGCACGAAGGCCAGCTCCTCATCAGAAATACCGTTCGGGTAGTTCGAAATCTCGCTCATGAATTCCTTCACCGAAGGAGCCGTGGCATCGGCGCGCACGCCGGCCTGGGCCGTGAACGGACCCGCGTAGCGCGTGCCGGCGAAGCCCGAGCGCGCGCCGTAGGTGTAGCCCTTGTTCTCGCGCAGGTTCAGGTTGATGCGCGAGTTGAAGGCACCGCCGAGCAGGTAGTTGGCCAAGTAGGCGCGGTAGTAGGGGCCGGTGGCGTCGTACTTCATGTCCGTCAGGTAGCCCACCCGGATTTCCGACTGCGCCGCACCGGGCTTGTTCACGAAGTAGATGGTCGTCTTGTCGGGCTGCGCGCCGGCCACGTCGGCCGGGATGGTCACGTCTTTCTTGGCCCAGTTTTTCAGGAAGCCGAGCTGCGGGTCCAGCGTGGCCTGGTCCACGTCGCCCACGGCTACGAGGTAGCTCACGTTGGGCGCGTAGTACTTGTTGTAGTAGTCCTTCACGTCGGCCAGCGTGAGGCTGCTCACCGAGGCGGTGGTGCCGGCCACGGCCGTACCGGCGATGTTGTTCTGGCCGTAGAGCAGGCGGTTGTAGGTGAGGTCGGCGATGACGGCGGGCTGGTTGGCGAAGTTGGCGATTTTCTCCAGCTGCTGCTTTTTCACACGGTCAAAATCCTGGGCATCAAAGCGCGGGTGCAGCAGGCGCTGGTCGAGCAGGGCCATGGTGGCAGGCAGGTTTTTGGTCAGGCTCTGCACGTACACGGTGGTTTCGTTGTCGTTGGCATTCGCAAATACCGACGAGCCCAGCTTATCGAGCGCCGCCGAGATTTCCTCGCCGGTGTACTTCTCCGAGCCTTCGTTCAGCATGCTGGCCGTGAGCTCGGCAATGCCGGCCTTGCCGGGCATGGCTTGCTCCAGGCGGTGGCCGCCGCGAATGGTCAGGCGCATGGTCACGGCCGGAATCTCGCTATTGCGGGTACCCACTACTTTCAGGCCGTTGGGCAGCGTTTCCTGGTAGAGGGCGGGCACTTTCACCACCGGGTTGGCACCGGATGCGGGCTGCTTGTTGCGGTCAAAGGTGTCGGTGGCCTTCGTGTATTTCAGGTTGTTGTAGCCGTAGTCGGGGGCTTTGTAACCGGCTTTGTCGATGGTGTAATTGTCGGGCTTGGCGGCGGCCACGCTGCCGGTTTTGGGCAGCACGCTCAGAATCACGGCGTGCTTGCCTTTGATGTACTTGTCGTACACGCGCTGCACATCGGCCTTGGTGAGGGCTTGCAGACGCTTGGTTTCCACGGTAATGTAGTTCGGGTTGCCGAAGAAGGTCTGGTTGGCGGCGAGCTGGCTCACCTTGCCCTGCACGCTGGCCAGGCCGCTCACGTTCTGGGCCTCGGTCTGGGCCTTGAAGCGTTGTACGTCCTCGTCGGTCACGCCCTTTTTCTCAAACTCCCGCAACGTGTTGCGGATGATAACCTCCGTGCTATCCAGTGTTTTACCGGGGAAGGGTAGGGCCACAAAATCGAAGAAGCCGCCCAGCTCCGAGTTCTGCTGGTAAGCCTGGGCCTGCACGGTTTTCTGGTTTTTCACCAGGTTTTTGTAGAGCAGCGAGGTTTTGCCGCCGCCCAGTATATCGGCCAGCGCGTCGAGGGGCATCTCGTCGGGGTGGCCGTGGGGCACCGTCGGAAACACCATTTGCAGCATTGGGAAGCGCACATTGTCGGTGTAGCTCACGTAGCGGTCGGCGGTGAGTACGGGCTCGGGCAGCTTCTGCACTGGCACCGAGGGGCCGCGCTTGATGGGACCGAAATATTTCTCTACCAGCTTCACCACTTCGGCGGGCTTCACGTCGCCGCCCACGGTCAGGGTGGCGTTGTTGGGGCCGTACCAGCGCAGGAAGAAGTTTTTCAGGTCCTGCAAATCGGCGCGGTCGAGGTCTTCGAGGTAGCCGATGGTGAGCCAGGAGTAGGGGTGGCCGTAGGGGTACAGCGTTTTCGAGATGTACTCGCTGGCCAGGCCGTAGGGGCGGTTGTCGTAGTTCTGGCCGCGCTCGTTTTTCACCGTCGAGCGCTGGATTTCAAATTTCTTCTGGCTCACGGCATCCAGCAGGAAGCCCATGCGGTCGGCCTCCAGCCACAGGCCGGTTTCGAGCTGGTTGCTGGGCAGCGTTTCGAAGTAGTTGGTGCGGTCCTGGTTGGTGCTGCCGTTGAGGTTGCCGCCGGCGGCCGTCACCAGCTTGAAGTGCTGCTGGTCGCCCACGTGGTCGGAACCCTGGAACATCATGTGCTCAAAGAAGTGCGCGAAGCCCGATTTGCCAATCTGCTCGCGGGCCGAGCCCACGTGGTAGGTCACATCGACGTGCACCAGCGGGTCGGAATGGTCTTCGCTCACGATGAGCGTCAGGCCGTTGGGCAGCACGTACTTCTCGTAGGGAATGACGAGCTGACCGGGCTGCTTGGTGACTTTTTCCACCAGCTTGGTGCCGCCGGGCGTGGTGGCCAGGGCCGTTTTGGTAGCGGGCGCTTTGGCCGCCGGTTTTTGCTGGGCAAAGCTGACGGTAGTCATCAGCGCCAGACCCAGAGTGGACAGGAAACGAAGGTTCATTCTGCGGAAAAGGGGATTGGTGGAAGTAAGGCAAGCAAATCAGGCTGCAACTTACAGCTTCGGACACAACCCGCGCGGCAATAGTCGCTGCGGTTGGTCTTGCGCGGCAAGGGCAATGGCTACATCGTCAGGGTTGCGTCAGGATTACGCCCGCGCCGGATAGTAATTGAAAAAAACCCTAGTCCTGTCATCCTGAGCGGAGCAAAAGACCTTACCATTCGTGAACAATTCGTTCAAACGTGATAAGGTCCTTCGCTCCGCTCAGGATGACAGGATTAGGGGCTTTCTAATCAACTGTTCAATAAAGTTTACTTCCGAATCAGCGCGCCCGCCTGCTTCTCAAACTGCTGAATCAGCTTCTGCATCACCTGGTCGATGGCCTGCTCGCTCAGCGTCTGGCTGAAATCCTGCAGGGTGAAGCTCACCGAGTAGGATTTTTTGCCCGCGCCCAGGTTTTCGCCGGCGTACACATCGAACACATTGATGCTTTGCAGCAGCTTTTTCTCGGTGCGCCGCGCAATTTGCTGGAGCTGGTCAAACGTCACCGCCGAGTCCACCACGATGCTCAAGTCGCGCCGCACTTCCGGGAATTTCGACAGCTCGCGGGCCACCAGCGTGGGCTTGTATTTCTTGCTCAGCGCGTCCCAGTCCAACTCGGCGTACCACACCGGCTGCGTCACGTCCAGCCGCTTCAGCACCGAGGCCGAAACCGCGCCCAGCTGCGCCACCGGCTGGTTGTGCACCAGCAGCGCGAGGCCGCCCGCCAGATATTCGTGTTGCACCGGCTGCGAAGCCGCCCCGCCAAAGCCCAGCGCCGCCAGCACCTGCTGCACCGCCCCGGCCAGGTTGTGGAAAGCGGCTTTTTCCGACTTGTGCTGCCAGGTTTCGCCATCAGCGTTGCCCGTCAGGTAAATCACCAGCTTGTTCTTTTCCTGATACTTGCCGTTCTCGTTCTGTGAGTAGGTTTTGCCGAACTCATACAGCTTCAAATCACGCTGGCGGCGGTTGATGTTGTGCCGGATAATCTCCAGGCCCGAGTGCAGCAGCGTGGGCCGCATCACGTTCAAATCAACGCTGTTGTAGTTCAGAATGCGAACCAGGGCGTTATTCGCCTCACCTTCCTTCTCAAAATAAAGCGAGTTGGTGAGCGAGTTGGTGAGAATCTCCGAATACCCCTGGCCGCTGAGCAGCGAGGCGATTTTCACGCGCGTCACCTCCGGGTCGGGGTTCGGGAATTTGGCCAGGAAGGAAGCCGAGTTGTTCGGGCGCAAAGCCACGTTATTGTAGCCGTAGATGCGCAGGATTTCCTCAATCACGTCGGCCTCGCGGGTCACGTCCACTTTGTGGGGCGGCACGGTCAGCGTCCAGGTGTCCTGGTCGCCGGCATCGGGGTTTTCTTCGGTGATTTCGATGTCCAAATCCGTCAGAATCTGCCGGATGCGCTCGGGCGCGATGTACTGGCCCACCAGCCGCTCCACGCGGGGCAGGCGCAGGCGCACGGTGACAGGCGGCACGGGGGCCGGGTACTCATCCACGATAGGCGCGGCGATGGTCGCTCCCGCCACTTCCTGGAGCAGCAGCGCCGCCCGCTGCAACGCCACCAGTACCATATTGGGGTCGGTGCCGCGCTCGAAGCGGAAGGAAGCATCGGTTTTCAACTGGTGCGTCTGCGATGTGCGGCGCACGGCGGCGGGGCCGAAGTAGGCGCTTTCCAGGAACACGCGGGTAGTGCTTTCGCTCACGCCCGAAGTCTTGCCGCCGAACACGCCGGCCAGCGCCATCGGCGCGCCATTGGCATCAGCAATTACCAAATCTTCGGCTTTCAGCGTGCGCTCGATGCCGTCCAGCGTCACGAATTTCTCGCCGGCTTCGGCGCGCTTCACGCGAATCTGACCGCCGGTAATCTGTTCGGCATCGAAGGCATGCAGGGGCTGGCCCAGCTCGTGCAGCACGAAGTTGGTCACGTCCACCACATTATTAATAGGGGAGAGGCCAATGCTGCGCAAACGGCGTTGCAGCCACTCCGGCGAGGGGCCAACCTGCACGTTTTCCATCAGCAAACCAGCGTAGCGCGGGCTGGCCTCGATGTCTTCAATAGTAACGTTGATATTCGATGCTGCCGAAGCAGGCGCGGAGAAACCGCTCACGTCCGGCAAATGGCAGGGCTGGCGCAGCAGCGCGCGCAGTTCACGGGCCACGCCGTAGTGCGAGGCGGCATCGGCCCGGTTGGGCGTGAGGCCGATTTCATACACCGTATCCGAGCCCAGGCCGAAGTAGTCGGCGGCAGGTGTGCCGTTGGGCAGCTCGGTATCGAGCACCATGATGCCGGCGTGCGACTGGCCCAGGCCAATTTCGTCCTCGGCGCAAATCATACCTTCGGAGGCTGCGCCGCGAATCTTGCTTTTCTTGATTTTGAACGGCTCGCCCTGCGCGGGGTAGAGCGTGGCACCTTCCAAGGCTACCACCACGCGCTGACCGGCGGCCACGTTGGGCGCGCCGCACACGATTTGGCGCGGGGTACCGTCGCCCACGTCCACGGTGGTCAGGCTGAGCTTGTCGGCATCGGGGTGCGGCTCGCGGGTGAGCACGGTGCCCAGCACCACGCCGCGCAGCCCGCCGGGAATGCTTTCCAGCTCCTCGGCGCTCTCCACTTCCAGCCCCGAGCCGGTGAGCAATGCGCCAATCTCGGCGGCAGGTTTATCGGTAGGAATGAGGGTTTTAAGCCAGTCGAGGGAAATACGCATGAGAAGGATTCAGTTATTCGGAGCCGATGGCCCGGCGGGCGGGCACTGCCACAAAGGTACAAACCCCGGCAAGCCCCTCGGAAATGCCGCCGGCCAACCCGGTATTTAGTCGTGAAACGACTTTTCGCCGGCCGGAATAGCGACTTGCAGCCGGTTCTCGGCCGGCGGCACCGGGCAGCTGTACTCGTTATTATAAGCGCAATACGGATTGTAGGCACGGTTGAAATCGAGCTCGATTTCCGTTTCGTTCAGCCTCGGAATGGGCGCATCGAGGTAGCGGCCGCCGCCGTAGGTTTCGTGGCCGTTGGTGAGGTCGGTGAAGGGAATAAATAGCGTGGAATCGCGGCCGTTGGCTTTCAGATAAACGCGCAATTGTTGCGGCGCATTATTAATGCGAAATTTTACCAATCCCCAATTCAGGTATTTCTCAGCTTTATTATCGCTCATTTGAATAAGCGTGGTATCGGGGTTCTCGGTGCGTGAAATATCGGCGTGCGGCACGAAGGCCAAATCGCCAGGATAGTATTTCAGGCTATCAAATTGCGCCTTTTGCGCGGTAGCAATTGGTGATTCTTCTGATTGCCGAAAGCTGCGGTTTTTTTCGCTGCGGAATTTATTTAACTGCGCTAAATAGACGCTGTTATTTGGTTTGGCGTCATTCAGCGAATAGAGAATAATGCCGATAATGGCGGCGGCCAGTGCTATTTTCTTAATCATATTATTTGTTTTACAGCATGCCCTCGTCAGCAAAGCTGTAGTAACCCTGGTCGGAATAAATGAGGTGGTCGAGAATGGGCAAATCCAGGAAATTGCCGGCTTCTTTCAGCTTCTTGGTGAGCTGAATGTCGGCGGCGCTGGGGTTGCGGTTGCCGCTGGGGTGGTTGTGCACCAGGATAATGCTGCTGGCCAATTGCTCTAGGGCTTCTTTGAAAATCATTTTGGGGTCGGCTACGGTGCCGGCCACTCCGCCCCGGCTGATGGCGGTTTTGCGCATCACCACGTTGGCCCGGTTCAGCAGAATTACCCAGAATTCCTCGTGCGGCAAATCCATCAGATTCGGCCGGATTAAATTATAGATGTCGCGCGAGCAGGTGATGGTTGTGCGCGGGGCAGCATCGGCTTCCTTGCGGCGGCGGCCCAGCTCCAGCGCGGCCACCACCGTGATGGCCTTGGCCGGGCCGATGCCGGGGTGGCGGCAGAGCTGCTTCACACTCTCGCGGGCCAGGGCATTGAGGTCGTTGCCAACGCCTTGCAGCATGAGTTTGCCCACGTCCACGGCCGTGAGTTTGGTGGTGCCCGAGCCGATGAGAATGGCCAGCAGCTCGGCATCGGAGAGGGCGGCGCGGCCTTTGGCCATCAGCTTTTCGCGGGGCCGGTCGTCCTCGGCCCAGCTCTTGATGCCGGTGGCGGCGGGGGCGACGTAGGCCGGGGTCGTACCCGGCAGGGTAGCGGCATCGAATTGCGGGAGGTCGTCGGCGGGTTCCATGCGATAGGGCGGCGGTAGAATGTAAAAAGTGCATTAAATGTAAAGCAAAAGCCGGCCGGGCGCGTTTAAGCCCCGAGGCTGTGGCTGCATCGTGGCGCGACGGCGTAATTCGAAGAGAAGATTTTTATGCGAAATCCGTTGGTTTTGTGGTTGGTGCTGGCCGTGGTGGTACTGGCCGAATGGTATGGTTATCAGGCGGTGCGTACGGTGGTGCAGCATCTTTCGCCCGGGGCACGGCGGGCGGCGGCCATCAGTTACTGGCTGCTCACGGTGGGCAGCTGGATGCTTGCCGGCTGGGCTGGTTCCACCCGACAATCGGGTAATATTCAGCTCAAAAGCTACCTCATGAGCCTGCCCGTGCTGCTGCTGGGGGCCAAGCTGCTAATGTTCATCCCGCTACTGCTGGAAGACGTGACGCGGCTAGCGCGTTGGGCTATGAGCTCGGCCAGCCGCCCGGCGGGCACGGAGGCGGTGGCTATTCCGCGCAGCGAATTCCTGGCCAAGCTGGCGCTGGGCATCGGGGCCATTCCGTTTTTTGCGCTGCTGTGGGGCATGGTGAAGGGCGGCACCGACTACACCGTGCGCCGTGTGACGCTGCGTTACCCCAATCTGCCGCCGGCGTTCGACGGCTTCAAAGTGCTGCAAATCTCCGACTTGCACACCGGTAGCTTCAACTCGACCGAGCCGCTGGAACGGGCCGTGGCCATGATAAACCGCCAGGGCGCCGACCTCATCCTGATGACCGGCGACCTGGTGAACAACCGCGCCACGGAGGTGGAGCCTCACATTCCGGCCCTATCGGGCATCAAGTCCGAGCTGCCCATTTTCTCCAGCCTCGGCAACCACGACTACGGCGACTACGTGGCCTGGGAAAGCCCCGCCGAGAAGCGCGCCAACCTGGAGCGCCTGATGCAGAACCACGCCAAAATGGGCTGGACGCTGCTCAACGACACCAGCCACACCATCATGCGCGGCCCCGACAAAATTTCGGTGCTCGGCGTGCAGAACTGGAGCAGCCACGCCAACTTCCCCAAGCACGGCAACCTGGCCCAGGCCCACGCCGCCAGCGGCGACGCGCCGTTCAAAATTCTGCTCTCGCACGACCCCTCGCACTGGGAGGCGCAGGTCCTCAATTATCCCGATATCGACCTGACCCTGAGCGGCCACACCCACGGCATGCAGTTTGGCGTGAACCTGCCATTCATGAAATGGAGCCCCGTGAAATACGTGTACAAGCAGTGGGCCGGCCTCTACGAGCAGGGCCGCCAGAAGCTGTACGTGAACGTGGGCCTGGGCTTTTTGGGCTATCCCGGGCGGGTGGGTTTCCTGCCGGAAATCACGGTGTTTGAATTGCGCCGCGCTTAACAGAGAACGATAAAAAAGAACGTCATGCTGAGCGTAGTCGAAGCATCTCTACCGCAGCGGTAATCCAATCGACAGGATTTACCCTCGTGGTAGAGATGCTTCGACTACGCTCAGCATGACGTTCTTTTTTACAGCGAATTAAAGCCGAGGTAACATCCACGCCACCATTGCCGTAAAGCGCCCCCAAACCATTTTTGGTTTGCATTTCAACTCCCTCTTTCTGAATTTATGAAAAATTCCCTGTTGATTCTCGCCGGCGCTGCTGCCCTTTCCCTCGCTTCCTGCTCGCAGGAAAAAACCACCGAGGTGACCACCGTGCCCGCCGACGGCACCACTACCACGACTACCACCACGACCTCGGCTCCGCTGACGGATGCCCAGATTGAGGCCCGTGCCCAGCAAATTGCTGATAAAATGGTGGCCAACATGAAAATCACGGACGAGGCCACGAAAACCAAAATCCGCACCGTGTATGTGAACCGCTATAAGCGCATGAACGAGCTGCGCACCAAGTACACCACCGATACCACCGGCATGGCCGCCGCCATGCGCGATGCCCGCGCAAACGAGGACCAGGAATTCAAGGTGATTTTTGTGGACCCCACCCAGTACCAGGCCTACGAGTCGAGCCGCTCGACCTACGACGACAGCAACTACTCGGACAATAATTCGTCGGCCACTTCGATGAGCGACACCACGTCGAGTTCGGCCGCCCCGGCTTCGTCGATGACCACCACGGAAAGCACCACTACCACCACTACCGACAACAGCACGGGTAGCGGTATGGGCACCGACGTGTCGAAAATGAAGGCCAAAGCCGAGGACGGCAGCAAAATCAAGGTGAAGGAAAACGGCAAGGTGAAAACCAAAGACGCCGACGGCACCAAAACCAAAAACTAGGGGTTTGGTCGATGCAATCGGCCAAATCATCGCTGAAAAGCCCGCACCTGCAACGGTGCGGGCTTTTTTTGGCTCGTTGGGTTGCTACTTTGTGGTTGCGTTGCGTTTAAGGATTAATGGGTTTCGAAGTAAAGTATTGTGTGCCGGCCGTTTGGCCCAAGCTGGGCCGGGCGCTGGGCTTGCTGCTGACGCTGTGGCTGCTGGCCGGCCGGGCGCAGGCCCAGCTGGCCCCCACGGTGCGCGTGAGCGGGAGTGTTTCGGAGGCCCGGACGCGGCTGCCCATCCCGGGCGCTACGGTGCAGGTAGTGCGCACGAAGCGCGGCGTGGTGACCACGACCACCGGCGATTTCAGCATCGACGCGCTGCCCACGGATACCGTTTTGTTTCGGGCGCTGGGCTACAAGGCGCAGCGCATGGCGCTCGGCGGCACGGGCCTGTCGCAGCTGGTGGTGCGCATTCAGCTGGCCCGCGACAGTGTGCGCCTGGGCGATGTGCAGGTGGTGGGCGACCGGCCCGACCGTGCCATCATCAACCGGGCGCTGCGCAACATCAAGCGGCCCGCGCCGCCGGTGGTGAGCGGGGCCAAGCGCCCGCCCAAGCCCAAACCGCTGTTTGCCGTGGACTCCACGGCCCCCAAAGCGCCCATTCCCACCATCGCCAGCCCTGTGAGCCTGCTCTACGACCAGTTCTCGCGCGAGGGCAAGCAGCGCCGCAAAATGGAGCAGATTGAAGCCGAGCAGCGCGCCGAAAAAGCCCGCAAAGCCCGGGCCGAGTACAACAAGGCGTTTTTGGATAATCGCGGCTACCAGCCGTAGAGGGCAGTTAAGCATTAAAATACCTGTCATCCTGAGCGGAGCGAAGGACCTTATCACCAAAGAACAGCTTGCAGAAACGTTCAAAAGATGTAGCCTTGATAAGGTCCTTCGCTGCGCTCAGGATGACAGACGCTTGTAAGTTCTAACTCCTGGCTGGATTTCCGCGTAAGCCGGGGTATGAGAATTGGGTATCCCTGCGTGAATGAGGCGATGGATTGTAGCTCGGGCAATACGTTCCGGCTGGCCTCGTATTCGGAAGAGCGGCTGATTGCGGCCGTGACGGCCAACCTGGCCTGCCTGCGCCGCATGCTGGAATGGAACGTAGCCCAAGGCTTGCTCTTTTTCCGCATCGGCTCCAGCATCGTGCCGTTTGGCTCGCATCCCATCAATACTTATTCCTGGCAGACGCATTTTGCGGCTGATTTCCGGGCCATCGGCGACTACATCAAGGCTAATAATCTGCGGGTGAGCTTTCACCCCGACCAATTCGTGGTGCTGAATTCGCCCAGCCCGGACATTGTGCAGCGCAGCATTCAGGAGCTGGTTTACCAAGGCTCGATGCTGGATTTGATGGGACTCGATGGCACGGCCAAGCTCCAGATTCACGTGGGCGGGTTGTATGGGGAGCGGGAACAGGCGATGATTCGGTTTGCCCAGGTACACGCTACGTTGCCCGAAGCCGTGAAAGCCCGCGTGGTGGTCGAAAACGACGACCGGCTGTATCCGCTGCGCGATTGCCTGGAGCTGCACCAGCTCACCGGCGTGCCCATCCTGTTCGATAATTTCCACCACGAGTGCCTCAATCACGGCGAGCCCATGGCCGAGGCCCTGCGCCTGGCCGCCGCTACCTGGCACCCCACCGCCGACGGCGTGCCCATGATGGATTACAGTTCGCAGGCTTTGGGCGAGCGCAAGGGCAAGCATACCGATGACTTGGTGGATGAGCGGTTCCGTGAGTTCCTCACCCACCTCCACGGCCATGATTTCGATGTCATGCTGGAAATAAAAAACAAGGAAGCCAGCGCTCTGCGCGCCGTGGCCATTCTGCGCGAGTTGGGCCTGAGCGCCGCCGCGCCCGATATTCCCAGCCCGCCCCTCACGCTGCCGGCCGTGCCCAAAGCCCGGCGCGTAGCCAAAGCAGTAGGGTAGGCGGCAAACTCCCGGTCCGGCCCGCTGTTTCACTTCGACCAACACCTTTTCTCCCTCCCCGAACATGAATTCCGACCACCTCCTCGCCACCGTCAGCGCCTTGCGCAACGGCCTCACCAGCCTGCCCCTGGGCTCGGCCATGGATAATACCGAAACCTGGCAGCACCAGTTTCTGCAAAGTGGCGAACCCGGCTTGCAGGACATTGCCCGCGAAATCGGTAACCTGCAATCGCTGCTCAGCAGCGGGGCGTTGAGCGCGCACGCCATCGGCACCTCGCTCTCGATGCTGGGTGACCAAACCAGCGAAATAATTCCCCAGGCCCCGGCTGACTTGAAAAAGCCACTCACCGAGCTGGCCGACCTGCTGCATCGCCACGGCGGCGACCTGCTGGCCCACGCCGAAAAAAGCAAGAAATAGCCTCTGATTCAGCTTAAGAATCAGCTTTAAAAAAGCCCCGTCCGAAATATCGGGCGGGGCTTTTTTGGGCTAAGTGTGAGGCGGGAAATCTAATTCCGAATGTTGCTGCTGGAGCTGCGGCGCGAACGGCTGGGCACCACTTCGGTAGACTGCCGGCGGCGGTCGTCCTTAATGATGGGCTGCTCCCGGACATCGGGCACGGTGTTGGGCGACATTTCGGGCGTGGCGGCCGGCGAGAAGCCACGGTCGTCGAGCTGGCGGGTGGGCTGGGCGTCGCGGTTAGTAGGAGTGCGCTGCATATCGGGCGGCCCCTGGATGGTGCTTTGGTTGAGGGCGGGGTTCACGGGGGGCACGGTGGTCTGGCCCTGGCTGCCGCCGCGCACGGGGGCCGAGGGGTCGAAGGGCACGGTTTGGGCCTGGGCCGTGGCGGCGAACAACAGGCCGGCGAGTAGGAGGGAGTATTTCATGGATGAGGTGGGGAGAGGAGCCAAAAAAAGCCAACCGCTTCGGTTAAAAACTGCCGGCTGACAACTTGTTACGGCGCTGAGCCGCAAAAAGTTATTGCCTGATAGTCGTGCCTTTGCCATTGGGCATCGTGCCTTTGGTCCTGGTGAGATGGTCTGATATTATAGGAGGGTTATATGTGAAATTGCTGGCGTGATTGGGGCCGACTGGTGGTCAACACTGAAAAATGTTGACCTTCTGTTGTAACCTTCCGCTGCGGGCTCGGTGTCCACATCCAAATACCCTTAAAACCCCCTTTTTTAGGTTGGACTCGCTAACGGATAATGCGCTGATGCTGCGGGTGAAAGCCGGCGACGTGGACCGAATGGGCCTGCTCTTCGAGCGCTACCACCGGCCGCTATTCGGCTTCCTCTACCACATGCTGGGCCGTGCCGCCAGCTGCGATGACCTCGTGCAAACTGTGTTCTACCGCATGCTGAAATACCGCCACACCTTTACCAGCGATGGCGAATTCCGCACCTGGATGTACCACTTGGCCCGCAACGTGCTGGCCGATTTCATAAAGAAAAACCGCCACGCCGCCCATCACACCGACGTGGCCGAAATGGCCGAGCACCTGCCCGGCGGCCTCAGCGCCGATGCCGGCCTGGAACAGGCCCAGGACGTGGCCCAGTTGCACGAGGCCCTGGACCGCCTCCGGCCCGAAGACCGCGAAATATTGGTTCTGAGCCGGTTTCAGGAATTGAAATATGCCGAAATAGCCCGCGTGCTGGGCACTACTGAAGGTGCCGTGAAGGTGCGTGTGCACCGCGCCATGAACGAATTAAAAACGACTTTCCTCCGCATTGAAAACTGACCCATCGCCCATGAACTGCGAAGAAACCAAAGGGCAGCTGGTCGACTACCTAAGCCGCCAGCTGTCGGCCCCCGAGCACGAAGCTCTGGCCGCTCACCTGGCCACCTGCGCCGAATGCCGCGAAGAGCTGCAAGCCGTGGAACGCGTGTGGCACACCCTGGGCCGCGTGCCCGTGCCGGAGCCCGGTCCGCAGGCGCGGCCCGAATTCTATGCTAAGCTAGCCTCCTTCAAAGAAGAGTTGGAAACCACGCCCGATTATTCGCTCCGGGGCCTGTTGGCGTGGCTGAAGGCCCTGCCCATCCCGCGCCCGGCCCTGCGGCTGGCTTACAGCCTGTGCCTGCTGGGCGTGGGCCTGCTGGGCGGCTACTGGCTGAATAACGGTTCTAAACCTGCCCCCGCCGCCGACCAGCAGCAACTGGCCGCGCTGTCCGCCCAGGTGGGCGAAATGCGCCAGGTCATGCTGCTCTCGCTCATCGATAATCCTTCGGCTACTGAGCGGCTGCGGGCCGTGGGCTACACCAAGGAGCTGCCCGACCCCAATGCCAAGGTGGTGAATGCCCTGCTGAGCACCCTCAACCACGATGATAACGTGAACGTGCGGCTGGCCACGCTGGAAGCCCTCACGCCACTGGCCCAGAACGATGCCACCGTGCGGCTGGGTCTGGTGCACGCCCTGGCCCAGCAGGAATCGCCGCTGGTGCAGGCCGCCCTGGCCGATGCCATGGTGCAGCTGCAGGAGCGTCGCTCGGTGCAGCCGCTGCGCCGGCTGCTGAAACAGGCCAACCTGGACGACATGGTGAAAAGCAAAATCGAACAAAGCATTCAAACCCTGAGCGACGGCCAGCCCGCCGACCCCGCAACCCCCCAACGCCATGACCAGCCCCAACTTTCTCCTCAGCCTGCCCGCGCTGCTCTTGCTGTGTAGCGCCACCGCCTGCCAGGCCCAGACCAGCCTGCGCCCGCAGTTCAAAGAGCAGATTAGCAAGGAATTCACGCTCACGGCCGATGCCGCGCGCAGCACGCTGGCCCTGTACAACATCAGCGGCTCGGTGATGGTGCAGGGCTACGCCGGCAACAAGGTGCTGGTGGAAGCCACCAAAACCATTACCGCAGATGATGCCAAAACGCTGGAAATCGGCAAGGCCGAGGCGCAATTGGGCTTCACGCAGCGCGGCGACAGCGTGGTGGTGTACCTGACCGGCCCCTACGACTCGCGGCCCCACAACAACGACCGCCGCAACTGGAACCACAAGGACATCGACTACCGCTACGATTTCGACTTCGTGGTAAAAGTGCCCTACCAGCTCAATCTGCATGTTGCGACCATCAACCACGGCGATGTGAAGGTGCAGGACGTGACCGGCCCGCTGCACGTTTTCAACGTGAATGGCCCCATCACCCTCACCAACGTGAAGGGCAGCACCGAGGCCCGCACCGTGAACGGCAACGTGGACGCCACCTACGCGGCCAATCCACCCGGCGCGTCGTCGTACCACACCATCAACGGCCAGATTCGGGTGAAATACCCAGCCAGTTTCGCGGCCGATATGCACTTCAAGAGCATGCACGGCGAGTTTTACACCAATTTCCCCAATGCCGAGATGTTGCCGGTGCAGGTCACCAAAAACCGGGAAGGCCACGGCGGCGGCACCGTCTACAAGCTGACCAAGGACACGGCCGTGCGCATCGGCAAAGGCGGCCCCGACCTGCATTTCGAAACCCTCAACGGCGACGTGACCGTCACCAAACTCTAATTAGCCAATCAATACCCCGATGAATACTTCATTCCAAATATCACCGCAGCGCATTTCACGCTTTCTGGCTCTGAGCATGCTACTGCTCGCCAGTGCCCTGCCCGGCCGCGCTCAGGATTCCGAAAAGGACGCCAAAGAACAGCTCAATGTGGCCCTGAGTGCCCCCGGTAAGCCCGGCTCGCTGGATTTGAGCCTAGTGAACGGCTTCATCCACGTAACTGGCTACAGCGGTAAGGATGTGATGATTGACGCCGTGGCCCGCGCCCGCCAGGGCGACCGGCACCCCACCAGCAAGGCCGAAACCAACGGCATGAAGCGCCTCTCGTCCGCCAACAACCTCAACCTGACGGCCGAGGAAAAGAACAACCACGTCGAAATCACCACTGACTCCTACCAGCACCCTGTCGACCTGACCATCAAGGTTCCCCAGAATTTTTCGCTCAAGCTCAGCACCGTGAACAATGGCGATATCACCGTCGACAATGTGACCGGCGAGCTGGAAATAACCAACGTGAACGGGGCCATTCAGCTCAGCCAGGTGGCCGGCTCGGCGGTAGCCAACACGGTAAATGGCAACCTGATTGTCACCTTCAAAAGCGTGACGGCGGGCGCGCCCATGGCTTTTTCCACGCTCAATGGCAAGGTTGATGTGACATTTCCCGGCTCCATCAAGGCGGCGCTCAAAATGAAATCGGAGCGTGGCGATGTGTACAGCGACTTTGACGTGGCCGTGGACAAAGGCAGCGCTAAAGTCACGCGCACCAGCCAAAACGGCCTTTCCCGCCTCAGCACCGACGACTGGACCTACGGCAAAGTGAACGGCGGCGGCCCCGAGGTGATGCTGAAAACCTTCAACGGCGACATTTTCCTGCGGAAAGCGAGGTAAAGCCGCATTGCAAATTTTCAGGCCCCAGCAGGGCGGCACTTGCGCCAACAAGTGCCGCCCTGCTGGGGCCTTTTCGGTTTTAAGAGGCATTTGCACCGCTATTCCCGACCTTCCCGAAAAAAAAAGTTGGACCCCTCTGTAACGTCTGGGCCAACTCCCGGTACTCCTTTCATTCCAACCCCTAAACACCTTCCGTGGAAACCACGAGCGACGAAGCACTGATGGCCGCCGTCCGGGCCGACGACCTTGACCAGCTGGTGCCGCTGTTCGAGCGCTATCATGGGCCCTTGTTCAATTACCTCACCCGCCTCACCAACGACCGCGAAACCAGCGAAGACCTCACCCAAACCGTGTTCGAGCGCATCCTCAAATACCGCGGCAGCTACCAGCCCACCCAGCCCTTCAAAGCCTGGGTGTACCAGATGGCCCGCAACGTGCACGCCGATTACTGGCAGCGCCAGCAAAAGCTCCGCGCCGCCGATGTGGACGTGGACGAAGTGGAGCGCACCGGCGGCCTGCGCGGCGCGGCCTTCTCCCAAATGCGGGTTAACAACCACCACGACGACCTGCACGAAGCCCTCGATATGCTGCCCGTGCCGCAGCGCGAAATCCTGGTCCTGAACCGCTTCCAGGGGTTTGGCTACGAGGAAATCGGGAAGCTGCTGGGCTGCACCGCCGAAGCCGCCCGCGTGAAAGCGCACCGCGCCCTGCAAGCGTTGCGCAAAATCTATTTCGCCAATTAAGTCCATGAAAACGCCCGAACTTTCTGCCTGCCACGAGCTCGAAGCCCTGCTGCCGGCCTACGTCGAGCGCAGCCTGCCGGCCGCCGAAGCCGACCGCGTGGCCGCCCACCTGGCCATCTGTCCCGCCTGCCAATTGCAGGTAACTCAGCTCCGCGCCCTCTCTGACGACCTCGATGCCGCCCTGCCCGAAGTGCCCCGCACGGCCCTCCGCGCCAACTTTATGGCCATGCTGGAGCAGCAAAAGCAGCAGCTGAACCCTGAAGCGTCTGCTGCTCCAACGGTTATTCAGCCCGAAGCCAAAGTGGTTTCGATGTGGCCCACCGCGCTGGCTAATAACTGGCTGCGCATCGCCGCCAGCATCGTCCTGATTGCCGCCGGCGTGTTCCTCGGCCGTAACCTGCACTGGGGCAGCAATGTCAACAGCGTGGCCACGACCACCGAGAAAAACGCCCCCACTACCCTGGCCAACGCCCTGACCAACGACAACGGCCGCCCCGTGTCGGCCAGCGACCGGATTCAACTGGTGACCAACGCCACCAAACCCGCCGCCGCCCCCGACGATGCCACGGTGCAGGTACTGCTCAATACCCTCAACTTCGACCCCAACCCCAACGTGCGCCTCGCGGCCTGCGAAGCCCTCTACCGCCTCCGCGATGCCCCCGGCGTGCGCGAAGGCCTGGCCAACTCGCTGCCCATCCAAACCGACCCCAATGTGCAGATTGCACTGATTGACATGGTGGTATCGCTGCGGGTGCACCGGGCCGTGCCCCAACTCCAGCGCCTCGCCAAAAAGGCCGATGCCCTGCCCGTGGTGCGGGCGCAGGCCGAGGCCGGCATCGGCAAACTGATTTAAATAACCCAGTTCGGTGTAGGGCGCGGGGCTTGTCCCCGCCCGCCGCCAGAACGACTCAACCGCAATACGTGCAACGACGGGCGGGGACAAGCCCCGCGCCCTACGGCCAGATTGCCTCAATAATGTCTAATCCTCTCAAATACCATGAATAAGCTCCTATTACTCGCCTTCTCGGGCCTGCTACTTACTCACTCCGGCCACGCCCAGGAATTCAAAACCAAGCTCAACGGCAAAGACCCCAAAGTCGTTATCGACATGCAGGGTAGCGACGTGACCGTGGAAGGCATTGACGGCAACGAGCTGGTGATAAAAGGCGACGGCTTCGAAGAGCCGCCCAAGCGCGCCGAGGGCCTGCGCCCCATCTACAACTCGGCCGTTGACAACACCAGACTTGGCCTTTCGGTAACGCAGCAGGACAATGTGGTCCGCATCACCCGGGCCTCGCGCAAGGATGCCAGCTACCTCATTCGGGTGCCGCGCAATGCCTCGGTGCAATACAAACAGGCCGGATGGAACGGCAGCGGCGACCTAGTGATGCGCGACCTGAACGGCGACATCGAAGTGAGCATGACCAGCGGCGACATCAGCCTGAAGAATGTGGCCGGCCCCGTGGTGGCCAACGCCGTGAGCGGCGACATTCAGGTGCGTTTCGCGCCGATGCGCCAGGGCCCCAGTTCCATCTCCACCGTGAGCGGCGATGTGGATGTGAGCATGCCCACCAACACCAAAGCCACCCTGAAGCTGCGCTCCGTGTCAGGCGAAATCTACACTGATTTCGACATGAACCTGAAAAGCCAGGACAACCTGAACCACATCGGTGGCCAGGTGGTGGATGGCAACATCAACGGCGGTGGCAACACCGTGTCGTTCAAGACGGTGAGCGGCGATATCTACGTGCGGAAAGCGAAGTAGAGCTGTCGGCTAAAACGTTAACCAACCCGTCATGCTGAGCGCAGTCGAAGCATCTCTACCGCGCTAGTAATTCAATCGGAGCAACGAAGCGGTAGAGATGCTTCGGCTGCGCTCAGCATGACGTTCTTTTTTGACCCACTACCAATACCTAATTCCACCTTTCACTCCCATTCTTTCAACACCATGCGCCAGTTCCTATTCCTCCTTTTGCTGGTGTGCGCCACAGCCGCCCGCCAGTCGGTTTCGGCTCAGAAAATCATCGAGAAATCCGCTAATCTGACTGCCGGCCAGCGCGTGTTTCTGAATTTGAAGCAGGCCAGCAGCATCCGCATCCGGGCCGGGGCGGCGGGCAAAATGACCATGAAGGCCACCGTCAGCATCAACTCGAACCGGCTGAACGATGCCCTGCAAATTGACCTGAACCAGACCGGCGACGAGCTGAAGCTAACCGCCGATTTCGACAAGGAAATGCTGCGGAAGGCCCAGCCCGGCGACTGCCCCGGCACCAACGGCGACCGCAACATGTGGTACGGCCAGCAGGTGTGCGACGACATCACCTACGAAATCACGCTGCCCGCCGACGTGGCCTTGCGCGTGTACACCTACAGCGGCAACGTGGACATCGTGGGCTTCAACAATTCCATTGAGGCAAAGTCGTTGAGCGGCTTTGTGGACGTGGCCTGGCCGGCATCGAAAGGCGCGGAACTGTCGCTCAAAACCATCACGGGCGAGGTTTATACCGACCAGGATATTGCCTTCAATAACGAGATGCGGAAAAATCCCATCGTGGGCTACCAGCTCCACGGCACGCTCAGCGGCAGCGGCCCGCTCGTCAAGCTGGAATCCATCAGCAACGACGTTTATTTCCGCAAACGGAAGTAACCAATCCCAACATGCGGAGTTTCCACGCGAAATGGCACCACAAAGGCTGCCAGATGGGATTTTCATTGCCTGACTAAAATGATTTGCCGCGAAAAATACTGGGGTTTTAATGCCCCGGCAACCGCGCCAAATTCCTGACAAATGGAGCTGGGGCACCGCCCGCGCTGGTCTGCAAACCGGCCCGGATGGGAGAGGTATGGCCCGCCCATCTGGTGAGTGTGCGCCGGCCGCAGCCCGCCCCAGCCCATTGTTGGCAGGCCTCAAAATCCCTCCTGAACAGCTCCTGAACGCAATTAACCACCTTTCACCATGCTACACACCTTCTTTCTGCGCACTTGTTTCTTGTTGGTTGCAATGCTGGGGCTGGCGCTTGTGCCGGCCCTGGCCCAAACCCCGGCGGCCACTGCTGATGCCAAAGATGCTGCCACGGCCGCGCCCAAGCGCCAACTGGCGGCCTTGCGCATCGCGCAGCCCATCAAGCTCGATGGCGTGCTGGACGAGGCCGTCTGGCGCGAGGCCCTGCCGGCCACCGATTTCATCCAGAACCGGCCCAAGCCCGGCCCGCACGAGAAGCACCCCACCGAAGTGCGCGTGCTCTACGACGATGCCGCTATTTACGTGGGAGCCATTATGCACGATGTATCGCAGGATTCCATTCCGCGTGAACTGACGGCGCGCGACAACTTCGGTAATACCGACTTTATCGGAATTTTCCTCGATACCTACCACGACCAGCTCAACGGCTACGCCTTTTTTGTGACTACTGGCGGTGTGCAGATGGATGCCCGCTACTCGCCGGCCGGCGGCGAGGACTTCAATTGGAACGCCGTGTGGGAAAGCCGCACCGCGCTGCGCGGCACCGATTGGGTGGCCGAAATGCGGATTCCGTACTCCGCCATCCGTTTCAGTACGGCCGATGTGCAGCATTGGGGGCTGAACTTTATGCGGCAGCGCAAGCGCGACAACGCGGCGTATTTCTGGAACGAAGTGAAGCCGCAGGTCGACGGTTTCGTGAACCAGTGGGGCGACCTGACAGGCGTGCAAGGCGTGAAGCCGCCGCTGCGCCTCTCCCTCACGCCCTACGTGTCGGGCTATGTGAACCACAACCCGCTGAGCGCCGACGGTACCAAACAGCTCACCACCCGCTTCAATGGCGGAGCCGATTTGAAGTGGGGCATCAACGAAAGCTTTACGCTGGATGCCACGCTGGTGCCCGATTTTGGCCAGGTGCAGAGCGACAACCAGGTGCTCAATCTCTCGCCCTTCGAGGTGCAGTTCAATGAGAACCGGCCGTTTTTCACGGAAGGAACCGAGCTGTTCAACAAGGGCAATTTGTTCTATTCGAGAAGGGTAGGGGCCACGCCGGTGGGCTTTTATGGCGTGACGGCGGGCACCAATGAAATCATCACGAGCAACCCATCCGAAACACCGCTGCTGAACGCCACCAAAGTCTCGGGCCGCACCAGCAAGGGGCTGGGCGTGGGCATTTTCAACGCCCTGAGCAACGACACCTACGCCACCATCCGCAACACCGAAACCGGGCAGGAGCGCCAGGTGCTAACGCAGCCGTTCTCGAACTACAACATCGCCGTGCTCGACCAGAGCCTGAAAAACAACTCCTACCTCAGCCTCATCAATACCAACGTGACGCGGGCCGGCAGCACCTACGATGCCAACGTGACCGGCGGCCTTTTCCGCTTCGCCAACAAGGCCAACCGCTACGCCATCGACGGCCGCGCCATTTACTCGCGCCGCCGGGGCACGGAATTCGGCAACACCAACCAAATCAACGACCAAGACGGCTACAAATACCGCGTGGGCGTGGGCAAAATCTCGGGCAATTTCACCTGGAACCTGAGCCACGGCATCGAATCTGATACCTACAACCCGAACGATTTGGGCATCCTATTCGGCAACAACAACATCACCGAATCATTGGATTTGAGCTACGGCAAGTACCAGCCTTTCTGGAAGGTGAATAACCTGTATGTATTTGGCAACGTGACGCATTCGCTGCTCTACAAGCCGACGTTGTATCAGGCGCTCAACTTTTACCTCGGGGCCAACACCACTTTCACCAAGAGCTTCAACCAATTGGGCTTCGACCTGAACGTGGACCCGGTGACGCACGATTTTTACGAGCCGCGCACGGCCACGCTGGGCGAATACTACGTGCGGGTGCCTGAAAATACCCGGTTCACATTCTTCTTCAACTCTGACTCGCGCAAGCCGGTGGCCATCAGCTGGAACGCCGGTTTCCAGAGCTACGGCCTGGATGACCGGCTAACCCGCGCCCGCCGCACCGGCTACAGCCTGGGCTTCTACCCGCGCTACCGCGTGAACACCCACCTCACCTTCCGCTACAGCGTGGACTGGAGCCTGCGCCAGAACCAAATCGGCTACGTAAACGGCGGCCTCGACGCCGGCCAAGCTCTCGACCAGCCCTTCGCGGGCCAGATTCTGCTGGGCCGCCGCAACGTGGCCACGGTGGCCAACGTGGCCTCGGTGGCCTACACCTTCACCAACCGCATGTCGTTCACGCTGCGCCTGCGCCACTACACCAGCAACGTGCGCTACCTCGATTTCACCACGCTCGGCAAGAACGGCGAGGAGCAATCCGCCGCCTACCAGCGCAACCGCGACAACACCTACAACGCCTTCAACATCGACGCGGTGTATTCGTGGTGGTTCGCGCCCGGCTCACAAATCAGCGTGGTCTGGAAAAACGCCGGCTCCACCTATTTGCAGGCCAATGAGGCCACGCCGCAGTTCTTCGATAATTTCAACAACACCATCAACACGCCGCACAATAACTCGCTGTCGGTGAAGGTGCTGTATTACCTGGATTACCTCACGCTGAAGCACCACCGCTAGGCAGAGCTTTGTCGTTCCGACGCAGGAGGAATCTGGATAAAATTGTTGGAATACTCTCCTCAGATTCCTCCTGCGTCGGAATGACAAAAGCAAAAAAAGTCCCCTGCCGTGCTGACAGGGGACTTTTTTGTAATAAAGCCGCAAAATCTATTTCGCCACCATCAGCTGTTGGGTGCTGGATTGACCCTTGCTCACGAAGCGGCACAGGTAGATGCCGGTGGGCCAGCGGCTGGCATCCACTTCAAGTGGGTAGTCGCGCCCAGCCTGAGCCTCGCCTTCAAACAAAGTAGCGACGAGTACACCCATCTGGTTGTAAACCTGCACCGTGGCCGCTGCCGTTACGGGCACGCGGAAGTTTACCACTGTGCTTTGGGCTACGGGGTTGGGGTAGGCTTCCAACACTACTTTAGCCGCTGTGCTTGGCATCGACATTCCCAAGCAGCTGCCCAGGTAATCCTTGTGCGTCGAGCCGGGGCCGATGTGCGCCGGCACCGCATTGGGCGAGATGCAGATTTCGTGGCCTTCGTGGCACACCAGTACCTTGGGATTCTTGGGGTTATTGCCGCAGCTGGCATCAATCACGCTCAGCGTCACGGAGGCCGATGTCTGGCAGCCGGTGGCGTTGGTAGCCGTCACGGTGTAGGTGTACTGGCCGGCCGCCGTGGGCGCAAACACGGGGTTGGCGATATTGGCGTTGCTCAGGTTCATGGCCGGGCTCCAGCGGTAGCTCACGCCGCCAGTGGCGGTCAGGGTGGCCGTCTGGGGGCCATAGCCGAGGAAAATGGTGGTGGGCTGCTGCACCACTACGGGGTTCACGAGCGAAACCGTGATGGTGGGCGGCGTGGCTGGCGCGGGGTCTTTCAGGGTGGCCTGGGCAGTGGCGGTGCAGCCGTTAGCGCCGGTTACTACCACGGTGTAGGTGCCCGCGCGCAGCTGCGAGAGGTTCTGGGTAGTGGCCTGGAAGCGGTTGGGGCCAGTCCAGGAGTAGGTGGCGGGAGCCAGAGCACCCGTTACGGCCAGCGCGATGTTGCCGGTGCTGCTGCCCGCGCAGCTCGGGTTGGTGGCGGTGGGCATGGCGGCCACGTTGCAGGCTATCACGGTGATAACAAACGTCTGTGAAATGGTGCCGTAGCTGTTGCCGTGGTGGTAAATGTCCTCGGCTGTCAGCGTTACGCGGTGGGTGCCCACCTGGGCCAGCGTGGGCGTGCCGCTGAGCGTGGCCGTGCCGTTGCCGGGGTATATCAGCTGCAGCCAGCTGGGCAGCACCGAGGCCGTGATGCTCAGCCGGTCGCCGTAGGGCAGGTCAGGGTCGGTAGCGGTGATGTTGTACGTGAACGGCTGGCCCACCGTGCGGGTCAGGCCGCTGGGCTGCGAGGTGAACGACGGGGCCGAGTTGATGATGAAGCTTATCGCGTGGGTGGCCTGCTCGTTGTTGTTGTCGCGGGCCACGAAGGTGGCGGCGTGCGGGCCCCAGTCGGCCAGCACGGGCGTCCAGCTCAGCTGAGTGCTGGTGGGGTTGGCGGCGGCGGTAGGCAGGGCGGGTGCAAAGCTGGCCGAAGCCGGCAGGCCGGTTGCGCTCGCAATGCTCACCCGGTTGGTCGCTACCGGCGACGACGCCTGAATGGTGTAGCTGAGAGCCGTGCCGGGCGTCACCTGCACCACGCTGGTGTTGGCTGGCGTGGGGGGCACGTCGAAGCGCGGCTTCTGACTCACTTCAATGGTGACGGACGTGGACGTTTGCACGCCGGCCAGGTCCTGGGCCACGAAGTTGATGATGACCGTGCCCAAGTTGGCCGCCGTGGGCGTCCAGGTGAAGGCCGTTTGCACGGGGTTGCCGTTCAGGGGCAGGGTGGGGGCGGTGGTGGCCGCCGCTGGCAGCCCGAAGGCCTTCAGGTTCACCACATCGCCGGGGTCGGCATCGGTGGCGCGCACGCCAAACGTGACCGCCTGGCCCGGCGACACCCGGTACACGAAGCCGTTGGGCGGCGTGATGCTGTAGTCGAACACCGGGGCCGTGGAAGCCGCCGTGATGTTAATCAGAAAATCGACCAGAATGCTGGTGCGCCCGTCACTAACTTTAATCACGCCATTGAACAGCTGGCCCACCGTGCGGCCCACCGTGTTGAAGGTAGCCAAGCCCGTAGCCGGGTTCACGGCCAGCGTCGGAGCATTGACAAAAGGCTCGTTGTTGATGTCAGCCGATGTAGCCAGCGAGTAGGTCAGCGCGTCGCCATCCGGGTCGCTGGCGGGCAGTTGGAACGTGGCGGCGGCCTGGCCCACGGCCAGGTTCACCACCGGCGCCAGCGTCGACACGGGCGAGTTGTTGCCCGAGCCAGCATTCACGAGGCTGCTCACGTACCAGGTGCTGTTGGCGTTGTTCGACAGCGTGTATATGCGGCAGCAGTCCGTGAAAAAGGCCCGGTAGCTGCCGGCCGCCGCGTAGGTGTGCGTCACCACGGCTTCGGCATAGAAGCTGTCGCCCGGCACGTCCACCGATGTCAC
Organism: Hymenobacter segetis; assembly: GCF_038448715.1. Taxonomy (GTDB): domain Bacteria; phylum Bacteroidota; class Bacteroidia; order Cytophagales; family Hymenobacteraceae; genus Hymenobacter; species Hymenobacter segetis. Next base: position 38,635 of record NZ_JBCEVZ010000012.1, read on the forward strand.
CACTAGGTTCATGTTGCCGGTCGTGCCATCGCCAAAATTCATCACGTCGGTAAACACCGCGCCGGGCACCGGAACGTTATTGGCGAAAGCCCCAAAGCTGAGCCGCCACGCCTGGCTCACCTTAAACTGCACCGTTAGTTTGCTGGGGTCGGTGGGCACGGTGCGCCAGGTGAGGGTGCCGTAGCGGAAGTGGCTGGCCTGTGCCGGTGCGTTGGCCCCGAGTAGGAAACCCAGCAATAGCAGTGTCCAAAGCACGAGCCGGCCGGCTGGCCGGGGCGCTACCCTGGGCGGAGCAAGCGCCGAACCCCGGTTGTTTTTAGCAAAGTCGAGTTGTTTCATGGGTAAGAAATTTGGGTTGAGAATTAAATATGAATTTTTAAAGAATTTCAGATTTAAAAATTGGATACTGTTAAATCAGTTTTATTGTAATTGTTATACGATAATATTATTGAAGTGATAATTAGGCCTATTTCGAATGATATAGTTCAAATGTATATGTTTTTGTCGGTCATCCAAATAAATGTGTAATATTGATAAGAGATTTTTTGTGAAATCTTGCTTCGCTGCCAAATTCAGCACCTGGATAGGTGCATTCGCTCATTCCAGGCCCCGCTGCCGCTGGCCCAGAGCCCGGAATTGACCGTCCTTTGCCGGGTTATTTTCTCCCTATCTGCTGTATGCCGGCCCCCAGTATTATCGAACTCCGCACCGTAGAGCTCACGCGCTACGTGACGCCGCTCCGCGAGGGCGGCTCGCTGCCGGCCCTGATGGAGGCCGACGACAACTTCCTCTACGTAGTGAAATTTCGGGGCGCGGGCCAGGGCGTGAAGGCCCTGATTGCCGAGCTGATTGTGGGCGAAATAGCCCGCGTGCTGGGTCTGCGCGTGCCCGAGCTGGTGTTTTGCGAGCTCGACGAATCCTTCGGCCGCACCGAGCCCGACGAGGAAATCCAGGACCTGCTGCAAGCCAGCACTGGCCAGAACCTGGCCCTGCACTACCTCTCCGGCGCCATCACCTACGATGCGCTGGTGACCACCGTGGAGCCGCATCTGGCCTCCCAAATTGTGTGGCTGGATATGCTGACGCTGAACGTGGACCGTACCGCCCGCAACACCAATATGCTGATGTGGCACAAGGAACTGTGGCTCATCGACCACGGCGCGGCCCTCTACGTGCACCACGCCGGCCCCGAGTGGGCCGCGCCGCGCCCCCGCCCGTTTCCCCAGATTAAAACCCACGTCCTGCTGCCCCAGGCCAGCGAGCTGGCCGAAGTCGATGCCGACTACAAGGCGAAACTCACCCCCGACATCCTCCGTGCCATCGTGGCCCTGGTGCCCGATGCGTGGCTGACCAACGGCCACGGCACCGCCGCCGACCAGCGCGCCGCCTACGTCGGCTTCCTCGAAGCCCGCCTGGCCGCCTCAGAAACCTTTGTTCAGGAAGCCCAAGATGCCCGCAATGCACTTATTTGAGTACGCCGTGCTGCGCGTGGTGCCCCGCGTGGAGCGCGAAGAATTTCTGAACGTGGGCGTTATCGTGTACTGCCGCTCGCTGGGCTTCCTCGAAACCCGGTTTGCGCTGCCCGAAGCCCGGTTGCTGGCCGTAGCCCCGGATTTGGATTTGGCCGAAATCACGGCCCGACTGCAGGCCTTCGAGCGCATTTGCCAGGGCAAGGCCACCGGCGGCACCATCGGCCAGCTGCCCATTGCCGAGCGGTTTCGCTGGCTCACGGCCACGCGTAGCACGGTGGTGCAGTCGTCGGCGGTCCACCCCGGCCGCTGTGTGGACGCGGGCGCGACGCTGGCGCGGCTGTTTGCGGATTTAGTGCTGTAATAGTGATGGATTCGTAAAAGAGAACGTCATGCTGAGCGGAGTCGAAGCATCTCTACCGCAGCAGTAAATCCTTTTGATTGGATTAGTTGCGCGGTAGAGATGCTTCGACTCCGCTCAGCATGACGTTCAATATTATTCAATTACTTCTCTAATACAGCGTGATGCGCTTAAGCACCGGGCCGCGCGAGGTCTGAATAACAAGCAGGTGCAAGCCCGTCTGGCCCGGGGCAAATGGTAGCATCAGGCTGGGCGTGGCACGGTGACTCAGGTCCTGGGTGCTTACGAGCTGGCCCAAGGCATTATACACCCGCACCTGCTCCACCTCGAAATCAGCCCGCTGCCAGTCGAGGGTAACGGTGCCATGCGCTGGATTGGGGTAGGTGGCGATGGCATCGGCGGCACTCAAATCCAGCACTGTGAAGGCGGTGGTGCTGGCGCTACGCCCGCCGGTACCGCCCATTGTCAGCGGACCCGAAAGTGCGCCCTTGGGCACCCGCACTGTGGCTGACGTAGCCGTAGTGGCCAGCACGGCAGCTTTGATACCATTGAAATAAATGGTGTCGGGCTGGCCTTCCACCAGGAAATTCAGGCCTGTCAGAGTCACCTCTTCGCCCACGCTGGCCTGTGCGGGCACAAAAGCCGTGATGGTAGGCGGGGGCAAAAACGTGAAGCCGGTCACCGAGACAGATGCGCCGCCCGGGGTGCTTACCCGAATTGGTCCCGACTGGGCGCTGGCCGGTACCCGCACCCGCAGGCTGGTGCCGGTGGCCTGCACCACGGTGCCCGCGCCGGTACCAAAGGCTACATCATTGCGGGCAGCCGGGGCGAAGTTGCTGCCCGTCATCGTCACCACATCACCGGCCTTGCCCCTGGTGGGGCTGAAGCTGACGAGCGTGGGCGGGTACCACACCACAAAATCCTGCACGCTTTCAACCTGCCCGCCCAGTGTGTTAATACGGATTTTGCCGGTCGTGGCATTGGCGGGTACCACTACGCGCAGCGCGGTGGCCGAGGCCTGCTGCACCACGGCCGCCACGCCGTTGAAGCGCACGGTGTCCTGAGCTGCTACGGCCGCGAATTCGGTGCCGGTGAGCGTGATGGTGGCGTTGGGGATGCCTTCGGCCGGGGCCAATGGGGCCAGGGTGGGCGGCTGGTACACGGTGAATGCCTGCGCACTGCGGCCCGAGCCTTCGCCGGTTATCACCTGAACGCTGCCGGTGCTGGTGCCGGTGGGCACGCGCACGGTAAGCGTGGTGCCCGAGGCGCTGAGCACCGGCGCGGCCACGCCATTGAAGCGAACGGTATTGCCCGCCAATGTGGTGGCAAACCGCTGCCCGTTGAGCGTGACCAGCGTGCCGGCCCGGCCTTGGGCGGGCACAACCTGCGTGAGCACCGGCGAAGCCAGTACGCTGGCATAGCCGAGCGCCACGGCGGGCGTCACCACCAGCGGCACGTCGTAGATGCGATTGGCGGTGGTATTGGTGCGAACGGGCGGGTTGTAATCGAAGAAAATGTCGGCGTTATTTTCAATCAACTCCCGGGCCGGCAAGCCTGCTTTGGGCTGAATGCTGAACTGTACAAAGCCGTTGCTGCCGACGGCGTCGCGGGTGGCAGGCGGCAGGTTGATGTTCTCAAACGTGAAAGTGAGCACGGCGCGGCCGTGGCCCGACACCGCCACCCGGTAAGGGTGCGAGGCGGTGAGGACGTGCAGGGTGCGCAGGTCGAGGTTGGCGGCCAGGGTATCCACTACTTCCACACGGTAAGCATCGTCGGTGCCGGTGTTCTGGAAGCGCACCTGGTAGCGCAGGGGCACGCCGGTGGGGGTGTAGTGTTGGGCCGTGGTGCCGGTGGGCACCACCTGTTTGTCGTTAGGGTCGTAGGAATCCCGGATGGGCTGGCAGTCTTCGGCGGTTTCGGGGCCGGACGGGGTGGGGGGCGAGGCGCTCATGTCGGAGTTGGGCTGGCCGGCGGTGCCCAGGGCGGATACTTCCACGGTGCTGCTGGCCATGCGCTGGGTGGGGTGGCCGGTGGGCTGGTCGGCTTCGAGGCGCACCACGGGGCGGGTGGCGGGCACGCGCAGCACGAGGCTGTCACCGGCGGCCAGGCGGTAGCGGTGCTGCAGGGCTAGCTCACTGTTCTGGTACAGGCGCAGGGCCAGGCTATCGGTCATGGCGGCGGTGGCGGTATTGCGCAGCACAAAGCGGACCTGGTTGCCGGCCTGGGCTTTGCCCTGCACTGTCACAGCAGCTCGGTTCCAGGTGGGCGGCGTGGGGTAGGTGTTAGGGGGCGTGATGGTGGCGCGGGTGCACACCGTGAGGCCCCGAATGGCGGGGTTGCCGCACACCACCGAATCGGTGATGAAGATGGTGCCGCCGTCGTTGGGCTGCAAGGTGCCCACCGCAAACAGGTAGCGGCCCTGCGCATCGCGGGTGTAGGGCGTGGTGGCGGTGAGCAGAATGACCTCCGGCGGCATGGTCACGGCCACTTGGGCACTGGGTGCGGCCGCGAAGCCGGTGTTGGCATACGTGACCGTGGTGGTGTTGCGGGCGCAGCGCCGCCGCCGGTTGGCCGCGATGGCCACCCGCAGGTAGGCTGTGGTGCTCACCGCATTGCCAAAATTGACAATGCCCGCCGCGCCCCCGTAGTTGCGGAACGTGACGACATTGGTGGTTGAGCAGGTTTGCTGCACCAGGCGGCCGGGCTCATCCACGGCCGGCAGCTGCTGCACGGTGTAGCGGCCCGTGTCGGTGGCAATGCTGTACATGCCGTTTTCGTCCGAAATGCCGTAGTAGTTGCCGGGGGTAGCGGCTACCACCACGCCGGGCAGGGCCTGCTCGGCGGGCTCTTTCACGCAGTTGCCGTTGAGGTCGTTGAAAATTTGCCCGTTGATGAGGTTTTCGGGCCGCAGCGTGGTCGAGGTGTAGAAGCGCACCAGGTCGTTGTTGTTGGTCAGGGTTATCAGGCGCGTGCCCAGGCGGTTCACCGAGAGGCGGGTGCCGGCAGTGGGCATGGCCTTCTGGGTACTGCCATCGGCCGAGAAAATAACGCTGCTGTTCATGTTGGTGATGGTGTACACATTGCCGAAGCCGTCCACATCCAGCCCCACATCACCCGACGTTACCGTCGGATTGGTGCCGGGCGCGGACGGGCCATACTGCCGCAGCACCACGCCGCCGGGGCTGAATTTCTGCACCCGCTTGCCATCATAGTCGGCCACAAACACGTTGCCGCGCAGGTCCACCGCAATGGCTCGCGGAATGTAGAGCTGCCCCAGCGCCGTGCCCCGGCTGCCCATCGTGCTCAGAAAAACGCCCTGCGGGTTCAGCTTGCGCACGCAGCAGCCAGAATAATCTGCCACGTACATACTGCCGCCGGCATCCACGGCCAGGCCGGAAAACCGCTGGTAGCCCTGCGTGATGCCAAACGACTGGAATTTGACAATGAACTGCCCGCGCGGGGAGAATTTCTGAATGTCGGAAGCCATATCCGACGTTTCGAGCACGTACACGTTGCCGAGCGCATCAAGCGAGAGCCCGGCAAACTGCAGCCCCGCCGAGAAGCGCCCACTGCCGAAAGCCAGCACTTCCTGCCCGGCCGCGTCGTACTTCACCACCTCGCCCCGCCGGTTGTCGAGGATGAACACGTTGCCCAGCTCGTCTTGCCGGACGTGGCTCAGCGAGCCGATGTTGCCCCAGCGCTTGAGCAGCGTGCCGGTGGGCGAGAGCTTGAAGAGGTGGTCGGAAAATATCTGGTGCGTGTAGACGGTGGCGTAGATGTTGCCGGCCGCATCGCGGGCCAAGGGCGTGCGCGTGCTGCTCGAAAAGCTCGTATACATGGGCGATATGATGCCGAGCTGGGTGCCTGCCTGATTAAAGCGGATGATATTCAGCTGTATGCCGGTAATCAACAGTTCGCCGTTGGGGGCCACCAGCAGGGCCACGGCGCGACTGGGGTACTGGCCGCCGCCCAGCCCGCCCATCGATACCCGCGACATGAATTGCCCGGCCGCCGTGAGCTTGGTCACGAAGAAGTTTTCTTCCAGCAGATAGATGCTGCCCGTGGCGGGGTCCACATCCACATCCACCAGGTTGGTTTGGTAAGTGGCGTTCGGGATGGTGTATTCAAAGAGCCGGGTGCCCTGGCTGTCGAAGCACTGCAGCCGGGGCGTGGAGAATATGTAATCGACGATATAGACGCGGCCGGCCGCATCAACGCACATGCCGTGCACCTCCTGAAACTGGCCCGGGCCCGTGCCCACCGAGCCAAATTGCAGGAGCAGGTTGCCATCGGGGCCATACTTGCGCACGAAGTCGTTGGTACCGCTCGCCGTGCTGTAGTTGCACACGTAGAGGTTGCCCGCGCCGTCCAGGCCCAGGGTCTGGGCGTTGCTGGCCGAGCGGCCGGCCGGCGTGGCGCTATAGGCCGCGTAGCAGCGCCCCGTCGAGTCGAGCTTCGTGACGCCGCCCCCGTCTATCATGTATATGTCGCCGTTGCGGTCCACGGCCACTTCCCGCGGGCCATACACCGGCGTGCCCATCATCTTATTGAGCTGGTAAGTGTTGAGCGTCTGGGCAAAGCCCAGCGTAGTAGCCAGCAATGCCAGCACCAGTAGTAGTAGTTTTTGCATAAATCCGGAAAAGAAACCGGCCCGGGCCAGCCTGTGGAAAGACCAGTAAATATAGTATTCAGTCTCAGTGTGGCGCGCTAAATAAGCGGGCCGGCTCATCCCGAAACCGAGCAAAATTCACCAGTGAAAATTCACTGGTTAGCCACGTATTAGCCACGCATTTTGGCCCTGGCCGGCGAATGAAGCCGGGTTCTTTTGTGAATGGCACGTAATTTATCCACCTCACCGAAGCTGTATGGGCGGTTGTGCCCCGCGCCGGCTGGCGCGCCAAAAGCCCGCCCGCTTGCCCAGACCATCCGAACCGCTTCATCGTTATAAGAGCCTCATGAGAAAATTGCGAAGAATGAATCGTGCCCGGACGGTGCGCTTGACGACAGGGTTGCTATGGAGCTTGCTGCTGATGCTGGCCGGCCCAGCCTGGGGGCAAGGGACGACGGCCGTGCTGCGCAAAGACCTGAAAACCGATTTCGGCGCGGTGGGCGACGGCAAAACCAACGACCAAGCCGCCTTCGAGCGCGCCGCCGAGTTCTTCAACCAGCGCGCCAAAACGCCCGCCGGCGCGGGTGCCGCCGTGCTGCGCATTCCCAAAGGCGTATACCTGGTGGGCCGGCAGGATGCGAACAACCAGGGTGTGAACGTGTTGCAGCTCAACGGCTGCCGCAACCTGACCGTGACCGGCGACGACAGCGCCACCACCGAAATCCGCTACGCCAGCGGCATGCGCTACGGCTCGTTCGACCCCGCCACCAAACGCCCGTTCGAGTCGCCGAACGCCTATTTTACCGACTGGAAATATGCTTTTTCCGGCGGCACCTGCTTCGTACTCCAGGGCTGCGACAACGTGCAGGTAAACAACCTCGCCTTCAATGGCAGCAGCGCCCAGCTGGAAGTGGGCGGGCACTGGGGCGATACCGGCATTCAGCTGCAGTTCGATGGTATTTTTATTGAAAACTCGCGCCGGATTTCGATGCGGCGGCTGGCGCTGCACCACTTCGGGCGCGATGGCATTCAGGTCCTCAACCACCTCGCCAAAAGCCTCGACGACCCCAACCGCGAAGAAATTCTGCTCGAAAACTCCACCTGCAACTACAACGGCCGCCAGGGCCTCTCGCTCACCGGTGTCAACGGCTTTCGGGCCGTAAACTGCAACTTCAGCCACACCGGGCGCATCGTACCGGCCTCCACCGGCAAAGCCCTGTTCTCAAACCCCGGCGCGGGCATCGACCTGGAGCCGCAGGACGGCTACGTGACCAACGTGAGCCTGGAAAAATGCCGCTTCGTGGACAATGCCGGCCAAGCCATCGTGTCGGATTGGGTTGATGAAAGCCACCCCTCGGGCACGCGCAACATTGTGATATCCGGCAGCCTGCTCTGGAGCACCACCAACTGGTCGGCCTGGGTGACGCAGGCCGGTTTCCTCTTCAAGGACTGCCGCATCTACGGGGCTTTCGTGCACGGCTGCCACGCCGCCACGGCCCAGGAAGCTACCCGTTTTGTGGGCTGCACCTTCGAGGACCGGCCCTACCACGGCCAGCCGGCCTACGGCCCGTTCACTATGCATTCGGACTCGCACGCCACCCGTATGAGCTTCACCAACTGCCGCTTCATTGGCACGCACGGCTACCTCATTCACGCCATCCCGGCCGCTACGGATACCGCCAGCCTGTTTCATTTCCGCGGCTGCTCGTTTCTCTACGACTACGCCCAGGCCCCTAGCGGTTCCTACGATAAAATTCTGGGCGGCGTCTTCAGCGGCAATACCGTGTTTCAGAACGGGCCGCACCGCACCAGCCCCCACCGCACCGATTTCGTGCTGGGCAGCACCAGCCTGCCCGGCACCACCGTGCTGCGCGCCCCCGGCAGCCTGCAGTTTCAGGCCCCCAATTCCTATTATCTGGTGGGTAGCGGGCTGGATATCGGCCGGCAGCCGGCCCGTGCCCGCGACTCGGCCCGGGTAGTGGTGGCGAATGATAACAACCTGGTCATCACCGAAACACCCGGCCAGATGCCCGCGCTCTACATCGGTCCCACTTCGCGCTTGGTAGTGAAGAAAGGCGGCGGGCTTGAAATCCTGCGCCGCGCCAAGGTCACCATCGCCGGGCAATTAGTGATTGAAGAAGGCGCATATTTCTTCCGCGACCCGCTGGCCGAAATCACAACCACCGGCAAGGGCCGACTGTGCGTCAGTCCCAGGGCGCTGGCCACCAAGCACCCCAAGCTGCCTTCCACCTACTATTGATGCCGCCGGCCGGGCCTAAACAAAAACACTCCGGCGGTGCCTGGTCGCCAGGCCCCACCGGAGTGCATCGTTAAGCGTGTCGCCGCAACGTAGGCCGCTACCGCGCCTCCATCACACTGATGGCGTAGCCGCCACCCGGCGCGCAGTATTGCGCCAGCTTGGTCTTGCGCGTCACGTTCATCTTGCGGATGGTGTAAGCCTGCGGGTTCTTCTCGTAGTGCGCGTCCTTGGCATCAGCGTAGATGGTGGCCACGTACTTCTTGCCGGGGTCGAGGAAGCTCAGGTTGATGTTCGACGTGCGGCCGTTCTCATCACAGGTGCTGCCGATAAACCAGCTGCTCTTGCCTTTGGCCTTGCGTGCAATGGTGATGTAGTCGCCGGGTTCGGCTTCGAGCACATGGGTGTCGTCCCAGTCCACGGCTACGTCCTTGATAAACTGGAAGGCGTCGAGGTGCTGGTTGTAGTTCTCGGGCAGGTCGGCCGCCATTTGCAGGGGCGAGTACATGGTCACGTACAGGGCCATTTGTCGCACCAGCGTGCTGTGCACGAAGGACTTGTTCTGTGGGTTGAGGACGCTGATTTTGGTCTGGAAAATGCCGGGCGTGTAGTCCATCGGCCCGCCGATGAGGCGGGTGAAGGGCAGGATGGTGGTGTGGTCGGCATTATTACCGCCGAAGGATTCGTACTCGGTGCCGCGGGCGGCTTCGTTGCCGATGAGGTTGGGGTAGGTGCGGGCCAGGCCGGTGGGGCGCACGGCCTCGTGGCCGTTCACCATGATGTGGTGCTTGGCGGCGGTTTCCAGCACGTAGTTGTAGTGGTTAATCACCCACTGGTCGTAGTGGTGGTGGCCCAGGGGCACGATGTCGCCCACGTAGCCGGTTTTCACGGCATCGTAGCCGTACTTGTTCATGAAGTAAAAAGCCGAGTCTAGGTGCCGCTCGTAGTTGCGCACCGAGCCCGAGGTTTCGTGGTGCATTATCATCTTCACGTGCTTGCTGGCGGCGTACTGCTGCAGTTCCGGTACGTTGAAATCGGGATAAGGCGTCACGAAGTCAAACACGTAGTCCTTGTGCTTGCCGAACCAGTCCTCCCAGCCGGTATTCCAGCCTTCCACCAGCACCGCGTCGAAACCGTGCTTGGAGGCGAAGTCGATGTACTCCTTCACGTGGGCCGTATTAGCGCCGTGCGTGCCGTTGGGCTTCACCGTTTTATAATCAACGGAGTCGAGCTTGATGTTGTCCATGTTGGTGTACGACCACGTGCTTTTGCCCGTAATCATCTCCCACCACACGCCCACGTACTTCACCGGCTTTATCCAGCTCGTATCCTTGAATTTGGTCGGCTCGTTCAGATTCAGCACCAGCTTCGATTCTAGAATATCCCCCGCTTTGTCGCTCACAATCACCGTGCGCCAGGGCGAAAGCGCCGGCGTTTGAATCAGCCCTTTATCACCCACTGCATCGGGCGTGAGATGCGATTCCAGTACGAAATTCTTGTCGTCCAACTCCAGCGACATGCAGGAGTAATCAATCAGAGCCGCCTCGTGGATGTTGATATACAGCCCATCTTGGCTCTTGAGCATGAGCGGTGTTTGCAAGCCAGTAGGGGAGAAGGTGGTCTGCGAAGCATTGCCCGTCACGGCCGATTTCATCAGCCCGCGCACTTCCGAGAGCTTCGAGGTCACGGTGCTGTACTCCTGCGTGTCATAGTCGCCGGGCAGCCAGAAGGCCTTGTGGTCGCCGGCCAGGGCAAACTGCGTGCGCTCCTCCTTAATGGTGAAATAGTCCAGCTTGGGCTGGCGCGGAAACTCGTAGCGGAAGCCCAGCCCGTCATCAAACACCCGGAACCGCACCCGGATGCTGCGGCCGGTGGCAGCCTGCGCGAGCGTCACGGCCAGCTCGTTGTAGTGGTTGCGGATGGTTTTTACCTCGCCCCACACCGGCGTCCAGGTTTCATCGAAGCTGCGCTGCTTGGAGTCGGTTACGGCAAAGCCGCTGGCGAGGCCCGGCGCGTTTTTCAGGTCCAGCCCCAGCTTGCTGGTTTTGATAACGTCGCGGCCTTTGTAGGTGAGGTGGTAGGTGGGCACGCCGTCGCTTTGCAGCGCGAATTGCAGCGTCAATTGCCCGTTGGGCGACTTGATGGCCTGGGCCTGGACATCGTTCCAGAGCAAAGCCAGGCAGCAAATAGCCAGCAGCCGGCGGGTATAGTTCAGCATCACAGATGGGAAAAAGAAGTAAGGGTAAAGTGTGCAAACGGTTGATTTTGGCGCAAGCCGAAAACCAAAAAACCCCGTTTGCACCAGGCAAACGGGGTTTAAAGTGGAGATGCAGGGATTCGAACCCTGGTCCAGACAAGGAAATCAACGTGCTTTCTACGTGCGTATCCAGACTTGGATTTTCATGGTATTCCAGGCGTCAGTCAGGCCTTTGAAATCCCCCTAGCTGCAGTTGGGTTTCGCCCCCGAGTCACAGCTCCTCGAAGGCTATTTTCTACTTACGACGCTCCGAACTCCCAGGTGTAGAAACTTACCCGGGCGGAACGATGGCAATTACCTAATTCTGAACTAGGCAGCCATGGCGTACGAATAGTCGCCAGTTGATTGTTGATAGATTTTTTGACAGGAGAGCTTCCATCAACTCCTGGCACGCTTACCCGCAATTTGCGCAAGCTGTCAATTCCGGTCATCCCCAAATGGTAAAGAACGAGTCCCAAACGACCGGTTAGGGCCAGGCGGGCCGCGAAGGTACGCGGTAGATGTGAAACGATGGGGCGGGAGGGAAGGTTTCCGGCGGTTTGGGTGTTTGATGGATGGGAAGGATGGGAGCGTAGGGATAAAAAGAACGTCATGCTGAGCGTAGTCGAAGCATCTCTACCGCTTCGTTGCAAGCAGTGAATTACTTACGCGGTAGAGATGCTTCGACTACGCTCAGCATGACCGCGCCGGTAAAGACAGCCAACCCCAAACCCGCCCGATTTCCCTTCCAAAGCCGCCCATTTCTGGGTAACTTTGTAGACAGAACTTATGGATAATTTCGTCGTTTCGGCCCGCAAGTACCGTCCTTCCACGTTTCGCAGCGTGGTGGGGCAGCAGCACGTCACCACCACGCTGCAGAATGCCATTCAGAGCCAGCACCTGGCCCAGGCATTCCTGTTTTGCGGCCCGCGCGGGGTGGGCAAAACCACCTGCGCCCGCATTCTGGCCAAGACGATAAACTGCACCAACCTCAGCCCCGAAACCGAGGCCTGCGGCACCTGCGCGTCCTGCGTGGCCTTCCAGGAAAATGCCTCCTTCAACGTCCACGAGCTGGATGCCGCCTCGAACAACTCGGTCGAAGACATTCGCTCGCTGGTGGAGCAGGTGCGCTACGCCCCGCAGGCCGGTAAGTACAAAATCTACATTATTGACGAGGTGCACATGCTCTCGAATGCGGCCTTTAATGCGTTTCTGAAAACGCTGGAGGAGCCGCCGAGCTACGCCATTTTCATCCTCGCCACCACCGAGCGCCACAAGATTATACCCACCATCCTGTCGCGCTGCCAGATTTTCGATTTCAGCCGCATCAAGGTGGAGGACATGCGCGGGCACCTGCGCTACGTGGCCACTCAGGAAGGCATCACGGCCGAAGACGATGCCCTGCACCTGCTGGCCCAAAAGGCCGACGGCGGCCTGCGCGACGCCCTGTCGATGTTCGACCAGATGGTGACCTTCGGCGGCAACAACCTCACCTACAAAGAGGTGGTGCAGAACCTGCACATCCTCGACTACGACTACTACTTCCGCTTAGTCGACAGCCTGCTCACCGAAAACCTCTCGGCCGCGCTGCTCCTGCTTGATGAAGTGATGCAGAACGGCTTCGACCTGCACAACTTCGTGGTAGGCACCGCCGAGCACCTGCGCGGCCTGCTGGTCTGCAAAGACGCAGTTACCGTGCAGCTGCTGGAAGTGTCCGACGGTATCAAGCAGAAGTATGTGCAGCAGGCCCAGGCCGCGCCGCTGGCTTTCCTGCTCTCCGCCCTCAACCTAATCAGCCAGTGCGACCGCGAGTTCAAGCAGGCCAAAAACCAGCGTCTCCACGTCGAATTAGCCTTGATGAAGCTGGCTTACCTGAACGGGGCCGTGCAGTTCGTTCGTGAGCTAAGCCCTGCCACCAACGGCGAGGCTAAAAAAAAAACTAGTGACCTAAACGGCGGGGAAGAAGTTGCGCCCGCGGCCCTGGCTCCGGGTAGCAATGGTCACAACCAAGTCGTTGCGGCCACCGCACCAGCTCCAACTGTTTCCTACGCGGCTCCGGCCGCCTATGCTACCGAGTCGCCGGCCGCGCCCTATCATTCTACGCCGCGCCCGGCCGCTGCACCCGCGCCGCTGCCCATGCCAGCCGGTGCACCCGTGGCCACCGGACCCGCCCCAGCCGATGGCCCCGACCCGCTACCCGTCGAAAACGGCGTGGAAGAACTGCACGACACGCCCAGCATCGAAGCCGACCCCGATGCCGCCATCACCGAGCGCCACCAGATGCGCGACACGCTGCCGCACGTCGAAATCGGCGTACCCAGCTTCGAGGGGATTGAGCCTGCGCCGCGCCCGTCGCCAGCTGCCGCATTCTCCAAAATTCCCAGCCTAGCCAGCAAAATCCCGAGCCTGAAAGACTTGAGCAGCCGCACTGCGGCCGCCGCCAGCAAGTCAGCTCAGGATGCAGCGGCCCTGGCCGAGCCGCAATCCCCCAGCGGCCCGCTGGCTCCCATCGACCCTGCACTGTTACAGCGGGTTTGGAAGGAAATAGCCGAGGAACGTCGTGCCCAGGACCGCATGAGCGAGTATTGGGTGCTGAACCGCCCCGTCACGGCCAACGCCGAGCACAGCATCGAGTTGGCCGTCGACAACCCCATCCAGATTGACCAGTTCAACGAAATGCGGGTAGAATTTCTGGCCGACCTGCGCCGCCGCACCGGCCACCCCCGCCTCAACGTGCTGCCCGTGCTGACGGAGGCCGCCCCCACGGCTAAGCGGCTCTATACTACCTCGGATAAGTTCGAGTACCTGGCCGAGCGTTTCCCCGCCCTGCGCGAGGCCAAGCAACGTCTGGGCCTAGAAGCCGACTATTAGAACGAGTAGGGGCGGGGCTTGTCCCCGCCCGTCGTTGAACGGAATCGTTGCTTCGGCGCGAACGGAAGGCGGGGGCAAGCCCCGCCCCTACATCGTCAAATTCCTGCAAACGATTGGGAAATCCCGTCGCCAATACCCAAGCCACTAGCTGACACCGAAACAATCGGCCAAGATAAGACGAAATTTTGTTTTTTATTCCTCTATCAGCCAGCTACCTTTGTTTTTTGAATCCCCCAGCTACCCGCCTGCGCCATTCGTGAAAAACAACTTTTTGCTGCTGTTTCCCGCCCTGGCGGTACTGGGCCTCACCACGCAATGCCAATCGAGCAAACCGGCTGCTACTACTGCGGCGGTAACTGCGGCCGCGCCGGTTTCTACGCCGGTTGCGCCGAAGGAATACCACTACGAATCGGTGCCCGGCGACCCGCTCGGCGTGCGCATCTATAAGTTGGATAACGGCCTGACGGTCTACCTGTCCGATTATAAAGATGCGCCGCGCATTCAGACCTATCTGGCCGTGCGCGCCGGTTCCAAAAATGACCCTGCTACTGCCACCGGTCTGGCGCATTACCTGGAACACATGGTGTTCAAGGGCACCTCGCAACTGGGCACGCAGGACTGGACCAAAGAAAAAGTTGAGCTCGATAAGATTGAGGCGCTCTACGAAGTGTACCGGGGCCAGCGCAACGATGCCGCTGCCCGCAAGCGCACCTACCACCAGATTGACTCAATTTCGGGTGTGGCGGCTAAGTACGCCGTGCCGAACGAGTACGATAAAGTAATGGGTGCCATCGGGGCCAAAGGCTCCAATGCCCACACCTCGAACGAGGAGACGGTGTACCAAGAAGATATTCCCAGCAACCAACTGGAGAAGTGGGCCGCCATCCAGGCCGAGCGGCTGCGCGAGATGGTGCCGCGCCTGTTCCACACCGAGTTGGAGGCGGTGTACGAGGAGAAAAACCGGGGCCTGGACTCCGATTTCAACAAGGAGTTTGAGGCGCTGAATGCCTCGCTCTACCCCACGCACCCCTACGGCACGCAGACGACCATCGGCACGATTGAGCACCTGCAAAACCCGTCCATTACGGAGATTAAGAAGTATTTCGGCGAATACTACGTGCCGAATAACGTGGCGCTGTGCCTGAGTGGCGACCTGGATTACGACGCTACTATTCGCGTTATTGATAAGTATTTTGGGGCGATGCCGAGCAAGCCGGTGCCGGTTTTCAACGCTCCCGTTGAAAAGCCGATTACGGCCCCGATTACCAAGGAAATCCTCGGCCCGCAGTCGGAAAACGTGATGATTGGCTACCGCCTGCCGGGCAAGGCGTCGAAGGATGCCGTGCGCCTGCGGATGCTGGATAAAATCCTAACCAATGGTCAGGCCGGCCTTATCGACCTCGACCTGAACCAGCAGCAGAAGGTGTTGGAAGCTGCCTCGTTCACGGATATGAACGACGACTATTCCACGCACGTCATCTACGGCACGCCGCGTCAGGGGCAGAAGCTGGAAGACGTGAAGGCGCTGCTGCTGGGCGAGCTGGACAAAGTCAAAAAGGGCAACTTCCCCGACTGGCTGATTCCGGCCATCATCAACAACGAGAAGCTAACGCGCACCAAGAGCTACGAAAGCAACGAGGCCCGCGCCAGTGCCATGTACGAGGCCTTTATCGAGCGCATCGACTGGAAAGACTACCTGAAGCAGCAGGATGATTTCGGCACGATTACGAAGGCTGAAATCGTGAAATTCGCTAACGACAACTACGGCCCGAATGTCGTGACCGTTTTCAAGCGTACCGGCGTCGACCCCAATAAGGTGAAAGTGGTGAAGCCCGCCATCACGCCCGTGCCGGCCAACCGCGACGTGGCCTCGGCCTACTACAAGCAGCTCACGGCGATGCCAAGCACGGAACTGCAGCCGGTGTTTGTTGATTACAAAAAGGATATTCAGGAGACGGAAATCAAGCCCGGCCTGCCGCTGTACTACACGCACAATGCGGAGAACGGCCTGTTCAACCTGTCCTACGTCTTCGACCTGGGCAAGAACAACGACCCGCGCTGGAGCCTCGCTTCGGATTACCTACAATACCTCGGCACCGGCAAATACACCGCCGCGCAGCTGCAACAGGAATTCTACAAGCTGGGCTGCTCATTCAATGTGAGCAGTGGGGCTGACCGGATTTACGTAACCCTGAACGGTCTCGATAGCAACCTGGAGCCGGCACTGAAGCTGTTCGAACAGCTCATGGCCGCGCCCAAGCCCGATGCCACTGCCCTCAAGGACATGGTAGCCGGCGTGCTTAAGCAGCGCCAGGATGCCAAGCTCGAAAAGCGCGTGATTCTGAATCAGGCGATGGTGAGCTACGTGAAATACGGCCCCAAAAACCCCTTCACGAACATCCTGAGCGAGAAAGAACTGAAGGCGCTGAAACCGGAGCAGCTCACGGCAATGATTCAGAAGCTGCCGACGTACCAGCATCGGGTGCTGTACTATGGGCCGCGTGCCCAGGATGCCACGGTGGCCGTCCTCAAAACCGAGCACCGCACGCCCGCCAAGCTCACGCCCGCCCCGGCGGCCAAGGACTTTGCTGAGCAGCCGTTGAAAGACAAGAAAGTCTACTGGGTGGATTACAACATGGTGCAGGCCGAAATCCTGTTCCTAACCAAGGGCGACCTGTATAGCAAGGAAATGGTGCCCACGGTGGCGCTCTACAACGAGTATTTCGGCGGCGGCATGGGCAGCATCGTGTTTCAGGATTTGCGCGAGAGCAAGGCGCTGGCCTACTCGGCCTACTCCGGCTACACCAACGCCGACAAGCTGGGCCGCTCCAACTACAACCTGAGCTACATCGGCACGCAGAGCGACAAGCTGCCCGAGGCCATGGCCGGCATGGAAGCCCTCCTCACCGACATGCCGGTGGCCGAAGCCAATCTGGAAATCGCCAAAAACGCCATCCGCAACAGCATCAGCACCGAGCGCATCACCAAGGGCAACATCCTGATGAGCTACGAGCGCGCCAAGCGCCTCGGCCTCGACTACGACCTGCGCCGCGACGTGTATGACTACACGCAGAAAATGACTTTTGATGTATTGAAGAAGTTTCAGACCGCCAAGATTAAGGGCCAGAACCAGGTTATTCTGGTTATCGGCTCGAAAGACCGGCTCAATTTCAAGGAGCTGGCCAAGTATGGCACCGTGCAGCAGCTCACGCTGAAGGAGATTTTTGGGTACTAGCTAACCGTACCATTCCGGGGGAACCTCACCCCCCTAGCCCCCCTCTCCCCCAGAGAGGGGGGGACTCGTTTCTAGCCCATGCTGGAACAGTTCTCAGGCTAGAAATAAAACCAGAACTAGTTCCCCCTTTTTTGGATAGGGGGCTAGGGGGTGAGGTTCCCCCGTTCCGAATAGTAAAATCAAACTCGAACACGCTTAATAGACGACCACATGGCAGAGCAAAAAATCACCATTAAAAACGGCAAGCTGACCGTTCCGGACAAACCCACGATTCCCTTCATCGAGGGCGACGGGACCGGGCCGGACATCTGGCGTGCTTCCAAGCTGGTGTTCGACGCGGCGGTGGAGAAAGCCTACGGCGGCAAAAAGCAGCTGGTGTGGAAGGAAGTGCTGGCCGGTGAGAAAGCCTACAAAGCCACCACCAACTGGCTGCCCACCGAAACCCTCGACGCGTTCCGCGAATACCTCGTGGGCATCAAAGGCCCGCTGACCACGCCCGTGGGCGGCGGCATCCGCTCGCTGAACGTGGCCCTGCGCCAGGAGCTGGACCTGTATGCCTGCGTGCGCCCCGTGCGCTACTACGACGGCGTGCCCTCGCCGGTGAAGCACCCGGAACTGACCGACATGGTCATCTTCCGCGAGAACACGGAGGACATCTACGCCGGCATCGAGTATATGAACGGTACGCCCCAGGCCCAGAAAATGCTCGAATTCCTGCAGGACGAGATGGGCGTGAAGAAAATCCGCTTCCCCGAGTCGTCCTCGTTCGGCATCAAGCCCGTGAGCAAGGAAGGCACCGAGCGCCTCGTGCGCGCCGCCATCAAGTACGCGCTGGACAACAAGAAGCCTTCGGTGACCATCGTGCACAAGGGCAACATCATGAAGTTCACCGAAGGCGCGTTCAAAACCTGGGGCTACGAACTGGCCGAAAAGGAATTTGGCGCGAAGGTGTTCACCTGGGCCCAGTACGATAAAATCGTGGCCAAGCAGGGCGTGGCTGTGGCCGACGCGCTGCAAAAGCAGGCCGTGGACCAGGGCAAGCTCATCATCAAGGACAGCATCGCCGATGCCTTCCTGCAACAGATTCTGCTGCGCCCCTCGGAGTACTCGGTGGTAGCCACCCTGAACCTGAACGGCGACTACATCTCCGATGCGCTGGCGGCCATCGTGGGCGGTATCGGCATCGCGCCGGGTGCCAACATCAACTACACCACCGGCCACGCCATCTTTGAAGCCACCCACGGCACGGCCCCCAAATACGCCAACCAGGACAAGGTGAACCCCGGTTCGGTTATCCTCTCCGGCGTGATGATGCTGGAGTACATGGGCTGGAAAGAGGCCGCCGCCCTCATCAACAAAGGCCTCGAAGCCGCCATCGCCAGCAAGCGCGTGACCTACGACTTCGAACGCCAGATGGAAGGTGCCACCCTCCTCAAAACGAGCGAATTCGGCCAGGAGATTATTAAGAATATGTAGTAGCTTGGCTGCTGCCTAAGCACCAATAGAAACCCCCGCGTCGGCTTTGGCTGGCGCGGGGGTTTTGCATTTTAAACTATGAACGAAAAGCAAGCCCTTCAAGACGTAGAAAACGTTTTGAGAGATTTTATTTCTGCGGGACTCGATAAAAAATTCGGACCAGATTGGTTTAGTAAATGCGGGTTGCCAGATGATAGAATCGCCAAATGGAAAGAGAAACTTGAAATTGAGAATAAGAAACAAAAGCACTCTTCTTGCGACCCACGACTTATTTATTATTCAGATTTCTATGACTTAAGAAATATGCTCAATAAAAATTGGGACATATTTAGTGCTGCTTTAGGCGAAAAAAAGGAAGTAGATGCCTTGCTTGGAATGCTTGAAAATTATAGAAATTCCAATGCACATGGCCGTGAGTTATTGACGTATCAAAAGCATCTTGTGGTAGGAATTACAGGTGAAATTCGAAATAGAATCACAAAATTTAGAAGTATGCAAGAAACAGGTGCAGATTACTTTCCAAGAATTGAAAGCGTCCATGATAATTATGGTAATAGTTGGAAAGTAGATGAGTATGGTATTGTAAGAACTGGCAAATTGCTTCGTGAAGGAGATGTTTTGGAATACATCGTGTCTGCAACAGACCCTCAAGGCGAGGAACTAGAATATAGTATTCGCCATAATGAGTGGCAGAAGAGTCGAGTGTTACAGTTAACAATTTTGAAAGAGCATATTGGTCTGGGAACTAAGATTTACATATCAATAAGGAGTACGAGAGAGTACCACGCTAATAAAAGCGGGGATGATGACTCAGTGATATTTAAATATGATGTATTGCCTAATCAGTAAACTCGCGCCAGCAATGCCAGCAATTCGCCGTAATAGAAAAGGGCACCCACGCCATGCGCGGGTGCCCTTTTCTATTACCAAATAACTCCCCGAAACCTAAGCCGCTTTCGGGCCTTTCGTTTCGGCAGTATCGCCGGCTTGCTCCTTGCGCACCTGTTGGAGCACCTTGCGCAGCGGTCTTTATTACCCTTTGGCTTTATGACGGGTGTTTGCTGAGCAAGCTTTTTAGGATGGGCAAGTTACCATTTGGGTTTGCTCATGCGTCATTAAGTGAAATAAATTATGCTGACCTGGCCAAATTTATTTCACTTCCTGCATAGGGCGAGTGAATGGCTGGAATCATCAAATGGATTGCCGGAGGCACGGAAACACTGCCAAACCCATTGGTAACCAGTCCCGGCGCGGGCTTGCTTCGGCCCAACCGCCGACCTTTCTTTGCGTATTGAATTGCTCCTCACCACCGCTTGTTTCGTCATCATGCGCATCACTGGCAAAGGTTTCTGGCTCCTGGTTTTGGTTTCGGCGTGCATGCTGCTCAGTTCTTGGCTGCCGGCCCACTATAAACTGTGGTTCGTGAGCGAAACGGGCAACGTCGGCCACGGCCAAGACCTGAACGCGCTGATGATTCTGCTGCTGTTTGGGCGGTGGAAGCACGCGCGCACCTTCGCCCTGTTCCTGAACGGGCTCCAATTTCTGTTCGGTGCCCTCATTCTGTTCACCTCCTGGAAATGGGGCCAGCCCTTGCTAGGCTACAGCCTCACCACCCTGTTGCATCTGGTGGTGCTGAAGGTGCTGAACGACTCGGCCTCAGTACGCGAGTTTCTGGAGGAGAAGCCAACGACTTTCACCAACCAGCAGCCCGCGTAGGTCCCGGCCTGACGGCTGTACGAGCATTACTCCCCCGGTTTCAGCCGCTGAAACGCGTTGTTCAGCACCTCGGCCCAGGTGGGGTGGGCCAGAATCATGTCCTGCAAGTCCTGGTAGCGCAATTTGCCCGCCATCGCCAGCTGAAACATGGTCATGATTTCGCCGCCCTGCTCGCAGAACACGGCCGCGCCCAGCAGGCGGTCGTCTTCGCCCACCAGCACCTCGATGAAGCCATCGGTTTCGCCCGTCTGCACCGCCCGCCCGATGGTGCGAACCGGCAGCCGGCTCACCCGGTAGGCCAGGCCCTGCTCCTTCGCCTGATTCTTCGAGAGGCCAATGCGGCCCAGTTGCGGCTCTGTGAACACTACGTAGGGGAGGGGCCGGTCTGCCGTAGTGCGCTTGCTATTATGCAGCAGCGCATCGCGCACAATGCGGTAGTCGTCGTAGCTGACGTGGGTGAACTGGGGGCCGCCCTTCACGTCGCCCAGCGCGTACACGCCGCGCGTGCCAGTTTGCAGGTGCTCGTTTACTTCGATGTAGCCTTTCTTATTGAGGGTGATGTTGGTGTGCTCCAGGCCGAGGTCGCGGGTGTTGGGCTCGCGGCCCACTGCTACCAGCAGGTGGCTGCCGTGCAGGCGGCGCTCGCCGTCCTTGGTCGTCACCGTGAGGGTGATGGTGCCATCAGCGGCGCGGGTCACGCGGCGGGTTTCGGCGCTCAGCACCAGCCCCACGCCGGATTCGGTGAGGCATTCTTCCAGCGGGTGGCTCACGTCGGCATCTTCGCGCGACATCATGCGCGGCTTGCTGTCGATGACTGTGACGCGGCTGCCCAAGCGCCGGAACATCTGGCTGAACTCAACCCCAATGTAGCTGCCGCCCAAGATGAGCAGGTGTTCCGGCTGCTTCGTCAGGTGCAGCAGTAGCGAGTCGCTGGTGAGGTAGCCGCTGTCGGCCAGCCCCTCAATGTTGGGCACGGCGGCCGAGGTGCCGGTATTGATGAAGATGAGCGGGGCCGTGAGCTGCTGCTCGCCGCCGCCCACCAGCGCCACTTGCAAAGTGTGCGGGGCCGTGAACCGCGCCCACCCCCGAATAAGCGTAATGCCGTCGCGGTCCTCCGTAATCTTGCGGTGCAGGCTGTCGCGCGAGTTCTGGCGTAGCGTATGCATCCGCTCAATCACCGCCCCGAAATCCACCACCGGCTCCGGCGCTTTGATGCCCAGCGCCCCGGCCGTGCGCACATGGTGGGCCCGCTGGGCCGAAGCCAGCAGCGCCTTGGTAGGCGCGCAGCCGTAGTTGATACAAGAGCCGCCCAGAAAGTCGCTCTCAATGAAGGCCACGCGGCGGCCGGCTTCGGCTAGGGCATAGGAAAGCGGCGTACCGGCCTGGCCGGCTCCAATAATGATGGCATCAAACGAATCGGCAGGCATAGCGGGCACAGTGAGGGGATTAATTGCCCTTACATACGGCCCGGCTTACTCCAGCGACTGAGCCCGGCCCGGCAAATCCGGGGGAATGTCGGGCAGAAACACGAAATTGCCGCATCGGGCGTTGCCTGCCCCAATCTTTGCCCCGCCTCGCCCCGCCCCATGAAGCATTTGCTGCGTCTGACTTTCTTATCGGTTTCATCGGGCCTCACGGGCTGCGCCTCGCTGTATTTTCCGCCGCCGCCGCATGCGCCCATGCTCACGCACCAGGGCGAGTTCTACGGCACCGTGAGCACCAACCAGCACACCAACTACGCCCTGCAAGGGGCCTACGGCCTCACCAACCACCTCGCGGTAGCCGGCACCTTCTCCTCCCTGCACCGCAAAAAATCCGACAAAACTGAAAACATCGACTTCGGCGAAGCCAGCCTCGGCTACTTTACCCGCCTGCCCGACAAGCGCGTGCTGGAAGTATACGTGGGCGGCGGCGGCGGCAGCACCGAGCGCATCGAGCGCAACGAAGCTCAAATCACCTCCCGCACCCTCGATGGCAGCCTGTCCAAAGTCTTCGCCCAGGTGAACTACGCCAAGAAGAAGCAGAACAGCCTGCACCTGTTCAACCACGACTTCCCGCTCACCTACGGCGCGGCCATGCGCCTGAGCTACATGCAACTCAACAACTTCAAAATCGACGGCCTGGCCGCCCCCGGCGAAAGCAACGTCTTTTTCGAGCCCATCACCTTCACCCGCACCCAGATTGCGGGACCGGTGCAATTGCAATTAATCAGCGGCCAGATTTTCGGCTTCCGCAACAATAAGTACCTGAAAGCCGCCAATTCGGTGTTTCAGGTCGGCATTGTGATTAATCTGGACAAGAACACCACGCTGGACGAGTAGCCAGCGCTATTTTTTCTGGTCTTCGAAGAAGGTCTTGACTGGCTTTTTAAACAGCCCGCCGCTGGTGGCCAGATACACGGTGTCGCGCCAGGTTTCCAGGCCGTTCAGCTCCAGATTTTCCAGGCCGTCGTTCTTCAGCAGCCGGGCCCGGTAGCCCGTGCTGCTCACTTTGAGCGTGAATAGCTGGTTGGAGCCCGTGGCGTGGTAAATGCCCACCAGGCTGTCGCCCACCGGGTGCATGGAGTTGAAGCGAAGAATGCTCGAGGCCCCCGAGGCGATATTCCAGGTCAGGCCATCATCGTCGGAAATTCCCAGCTGGTTGGTGCCCATGTGGGCATACACCCGGCCGTGCCACTTGTAAAATGTTTCCACGGAGTACTCCTTATTCAGCACCTGGCGGTAGGTGCCGTTCTGCTCAATCCGAAACACGCCCTGGACGCCGCAATCAACCAAAAAGTAGTTGTCGATGGCCGTAATCAAGGTTGGGAAAGAGGGGTAGGTGGGGGAGCCCACGATGGGAATGGTGATAACGCGGGGCGTTGGCATGGACTGCGACGGGGCGCCGGTGGCGTCGAAAGGAGGCACTTGGGCCAGCACCAGGTGCATCTGGCTGTCCATGAACATATCGCGGGTGAGGTAGCTGAACAGCAGATAACCGTTCGCACTAATGGCCCCCATCTTGAAATACGAACGATACCCCGTGGGCACTAGCTGGGCCTGCGGGTCCAGCCGATTGAGCTGAATATGCTGGTAGTACTGGCCCGTAACCGGCTGCTTATTGGGGATGATGGCCACATCCGTTCCCATGTACGACACGAAGTACTGCGACCCAATGGGCAAACGGGCTCTGATATCGGTAGAAACCGGAGAGGCATATTCCTGAAAAAAGCTTCTTCCATTTCGTAGCTCTAGGGTAGTGAAGGCGCCCGGCTGCTGCATATATAGCCCATCGGGGCCCTTGCCTATTCCCAGAATGATGTTGCTGAAGCCCGAGAAGGGAGCCACCGGGGCCCAGCTATACTGCCGGTCCCGCACCACGATTTTCTCGATTTCTTCTTTTTTACAAGCGGCAAGCAGCAAGACAACTGCTATCCAACTATAGCGCAGGGTAAACGGCATAGGGGATGGGGAAAGGAATAAACAAAAAAGTCCCGGCCGAAGCCGGGACTCAAATGTACTTGCTGATTCAGGTTGTGAACGGATTATTTGCCGCCCAGCACGCGCAGCATGGTATCGCCAATCTCGGCGGGCGAATCCACCACGTGGATGCCGCACTCGCGCATGATGGCCATTTTAGCAGCGGCCGTATCATCGGCACCGCCTACGATGGCACCGGCGTGGCCCATGCGGCGGCCGGGAGGAGCCGTCTGGCCAGCGATGAAGCCTACCACGGGCTTCTTGTTGCCGGTTTCTTTAATCCAACGAGCGGCTTCGGCTTCCATGCCGCCGCCGATTTCGCCAATCATCACGATGCCTTCGGTTTCGGGGTCGTTCATCAGCAATTCTACCGCCTGCTTGGTGGTGGTGCCGATGATGGGGTCGCCGCCGATGCCGATGGCCGTGGTCTGGCCCAGGCCGGCTTTGGTGAGCTGGTCAACGGCTTCATAGGTCAGCGTACCCGACTTGGACACGATGCCGATTTTGCCTTTGGTGAAGATGAAGCCGGGCATGATGCCCACTTTGCACTCGCCGGCGGTCATCACGCCGGGGCAGTTCGGCCCAATCATCGTCACGCTGGGGCGCTCCGAGAGGTACTGCTTCACGGCAATCATGTCCTTGGTCGGGATGCCTTCGGTAATGGTGATAATCACCTTGATGCCCGCGTCAGCGGCTTCCATAATAGCGTCGGCGGCGAAAGCCGGGGGCACGAAAATGATGCTGGTGTCGGCACCGGCTTTTTCCACGGCATCGGCCACGGTGTTGAACACGGGACGGCCGAGGTGCTCGGAGCCGCCTTTGCCGGGCGTCACGCCGCCCACCACGTTGGTGCCGTACTCCATCATTTGCTGGGCGTGGAACGAGCCCTCGGAGCCGGTGAAGCCCTGTACGATAACCTTGGAATCTTTATTGACCAGAACGCTCATTCGGAGGTGTTTTTGGGATATTGATGGAGTGGGGGAGGGAAGCCCGGACGGGCAACGGTGGTGCAAAAGTAGGGGATTTTGGGGCTAGGGCAAGGCAGAAGTTATGCAATCGGTTGAACGTCATGCGGAGCGTGCGCAGAACGTCGTGCTGAGCATTATCAGAACGTAGTGCAGAGCATTATTCAGAACGTCATGCAGAGCGCAACGAAGCATCTTGCCCGCCATTACTAAATCTGTCGATTGGATTGCGTTGCGCGGGCAAGATGCTTCGCTGCGCTCTGCATGACGTTCCGTAAATATTTCTTCAACCCCACCCCGCCGCCGAAATCCTTACCTTTGTACCCTCACATCCCATTACCCCACCCATCATTTTTCGATGTATTTCAACCACGTCATTGAGGCCGTCGGCCACACGCCCCTCGTCAAGCTCAACAAAGTAACCGACGGCATTAAAGGCACCGTGCTGGCCAAAGTCGAGTATTTCAACCCCGGCAACTCGGTGAAAGACCGAATGGCCATCCGCATGATTGAAGATGCCGAAAAAGCCGGTATCCTCAAGCCCGGCGGCACCATCATCGAAGGCACCAGCGGCAACACCGGCATGGGCCTGGCCCTGGCCGCCATCGCCAAAGGCTACAAAACCATCTTCGTGATGAGCGACAAGCAGAGCAAGGAAAAGCAGGACATCCTGCGCGCCGTGGGGGCCGAAGTGGTGGTGTGCCCCGTCGACGTAGCCCCCGAAGACCCGCGCAGCTACTACTCGGTAGCCCGCCGCCTGAGCCAGGAAACCCCGAATTCCTTCTACCCCAACCAATACGACAACCTCTCGAACACCGCCGCGCACTACGACACCACCGGCCCCGAAATCTGGGAGCAAACGGAGGGTAAAATCACGCACTGGGCGGCCGGCGTGGGCACGGGCGGCACCATTTGCGGCGTGAGCAAGTACCTCAAGGAACAGAACCCCGCCATCGTGGCCATCGGCCTCGACACCTACGGCTCGGTGTTCAAGAAATACAAGGAAACGGGCATCTTCGACGAAAACGAAATCTACCCCTACAAAACGGAAGGTATCGGCGAAGATATTTTGCCCAAGAACGTGGACTTCGATGTTATCGATTTGTTCATCAAAGTAACCGACGAGGACGCCGCCGTGATGACCCGCCGCCTGGCCAAGGAAGAAGGCCTGTTTGTGGGCTGGAGCTGCGGCTCGGCCGTTTTTGGGGCCCTGGAGTACGCCCGCGAGCACCTGAAAGAGGACGACACGATGGTCATCATCCTGCCCGACCACGGCACCCGCTACCTCGGCAAAATCTACAACGACGACTGGATGCGCGCTCAGGGCTGGCTGTAAGTAAGCTGGGCCATTGCGGGGGCGCAGTCGGGTTGTTATCTTCGTAAAAGCTTGTTTTTTAGCACGACAATATGTCTACTAACTTGAATCACATTGTACTCGTTGACGATAACGAAACCACGAGCTTTCTCAACAACCGCCTGCTGGGCCGTCTGGCGGTAGCCGACCACGTCAGCACGTTCTCGCGGGCCGACGAAGCCTTCGAGCAGCTCTGGGGCGATAACACCGCCGAGAGCAGCGTGCCCGCGCCCGACCTCGTGTTCGTCGACCTGAAAATGCCGGGCGTGTCCGGCTTCGAGTTCCTGGAACTCTACAATGCCCTGCCCCAGCCCGTGCAGGACCAGACCGTAATGGCCGTGCTCACCACATCAATGCACGGGGCCGATACCGCCCGCGTGGCCCAGTACCCCAACGTAGAATACCTCACTAAGCCCCTCACCGAGGAAAAGATGCGCAAGCTGCTGGAAAAGCGTTTCCAGTAAATCGCCTGTCATTGCGAGCGAAACGCGGCAATCCGTCCTCTCAACGCGACAAACCCTTGAGATGTGATGAAGCCAAAAAGTCAAAAGCCCCGGCCCTTTATAGTGGTCGGGGCTTTTGATTTACAGCCCATCCAGCGCCCGGAAAATCCCGGTTTTCTTTTTCTTAAGAAAGATATACCGCACCGAAACCGCCGTAGGAAACCGGTTCCAATCGTCCGAGCCGTACTCGATAGTAGGCTTAAAATCGAAGGAAACGACAAAAGGAATGAAGGCTATTTTGTATTCGACGCCCACCATCCCATCAAATCCCCAGAAGTTGCCGGTGTCGCGGTTGTTGCCGTAGTGGCCGCCCGCGCCGAAATAATAGTTCAGGCTGGGGCCCAGGATGCCGAAGTGACGCTCGGCTAGTACCGTGGCGCTGCGCTCGCGGGGCGCGAACATGCCCAACCCTTCAATCGTGGTTTTGGGCAGAATGAGTTGTTGAATGGTGACGCCGTAGTTGCTGCCGTCGCTACGGATGCCGGCGGCCGTGCGGTACTTCTGGGCAGTGGCGGGGTGGGCTGATAGAGCCGCCAGCAGCAGAACGCAACCGACTAAGCATGGGGATAAAGAAAGAGGTAGCAGTTTCATAACGAACGGGGTAGGGGCGGGGCCTTCCCCCGCCCGTCGTTGAACGACCTGTAGCAGGTATCGTTCGCACGCCGGGCGGGGTCAGGCCCCGCACCCTACGCATAAACCGCGCTAAAAATTGCACCTCGTTTATTCCACCGCATCCACAAACGTGAATTGCTGCCCATCAAATAAGCCTTTGTCGCTCAGTTTGAGGCTGGGAATAACAAGCAGCGCCATAAAGGAAAGCGTCATAAACGGCGCGCCCAGCGGGGAACCCAACTGCTTGGAAAGCGCATCGACAGCGGCGTAGGCGCTGGCCACAGCCGTGCCATCCTGGTCCGACATGAGGCCGGCCACGGGCAGCGGCACCAGGATTTCCTGGCCATCGGCCCCCACGGCGGCCAAGCCACCTTTGGCTTGGATAACGAGGTTTACGGCGCGGGCCAGGCTTTCGTCGTCGCAGCCCACGGCGGTGATGTTGTGCGAGTCGTGGCCCACGCTGCTGGCCAGCGCGCCGTGCTTCAGTCCGAAACCCTGGATGAAGGCGATGGCCGGCGCTACGTGCGGCTGATAGCGGTTGATAACGGCCAGCTTGAGCACGTCGGCGGCCACGTCAGGCACCACCAAGCCGTTTTCGATGGTTGCCGGCAGGTCCACGCGGGCCGTGATGAGCTGGCCGTCGAAACACTCAATAACGCGAATTGTGGCCGATTTCTTAGTAGTGGGCAGCCGGAAATCGGCGGCCGTCACGGGCTGAGCGTGGAAGTTATTGACCACCGCAATGGGCGCGGCGGGCAGCAGCGACTGGCCATTTTCGGCCACCAGCTCACCGTTGAGGTAGGTTTGCAGCACCTCGAAATCGCGCAGGTCTTTTACCACAATGAAGTCGGCGGGGTCGCCTTCGCCCAGCAGGCCCACGGGCAGGTGGTAGTGCTTCACGGGGTTGATACAGGCCACGCGCAGCACGTTGAATACGTCGTTGCCGAGGGCCACGGCGCGCTGCACCAGCTGGTTGATGTGGCCCAGCACGAGCGTATCGGGGTGCTTGTCGTCGGAGCAGAACATGAGGTGGTGGTAGTGCTCGGGCATCAGCTCGATGAGGGCATCGAAGTTGCGGGCGGCCGAACCCTCGCGGATGAGGATTTTCATGCCCACGGCCAGCTTGTCGAGAGCCTCGGCGGCGGTGAAGCACTCGTGGTCGGTGCTGATGCCGGCGCTGGCGTAGTGGGCCGCGTCGTCGGCGCGCAGGCCGGGGGCATGGCCGTCTACGGGGCGG
This sequence comes from Hymenobacter segetis, assembly GCF_038448715.1. Taxonomy (GTDB): domain Bacteria; phylum Bacteroidota; class Bacteroidia; order Cytophagales; family Hymenobacteraceae; genus Hymenobacter; species Hymenobacter segetis. The sequence goes on from NZ_JBCEVZ010000012.1 coordinate 66,994, forward strand.
CCGGCGGCGTGGGCCAGGGCAATTTTGGCCATCACGTCGGCATCGCGGTGCAGCACGCCGGGCCAGTTCATCATCTCGGCCAGGTAGCCGATTTTGGGGTTTTCAAATAGCTTTTTGATGTCCGCCACCGTGATTTCGGCCCCGGCTGTTTCAAACGGCGTGGCCGGCACGCAACTCGGCGCGCCGAAGCAGAACTTGAAGGGCGAATGCGCCGCGTTTTCTAGCATAAATTCCACCCCGGCCACGCCCAGCACGTTGCCGATTTCGTGCGGGTCGCTCACGGTGGCCACCGTGCCGTGCGTCACGGCCAGGCGGGCAAATTCGGTGGGCACCAGCAGGGAGCTTTCGACGTGGACGTGGGCATCGACAAAACCGGGCAGCACGTAGGGCAGGGTGGGGTCGGCCTCGGCATCACTGATAGGGGCGATGGCGGCGATGCGGCCGCCTTCAATCTGAATAACGGCGGGCTGAATGGAACGGGCGAAGATGTCGACGACGTTGGCCGTGAGCGAGAAATCAACAGGCATGGGAGGGAAGTAGGGCGAGAAGCAAACCGACCCACTGCCGGTTTTGCGTCGGCAAAGAACCTTATATTTGACAAAAAACCGCTTCCGGTGAAAAAGAACCTTGCCCTTTTGCTGCTCGTGCTGCCGCTGTTGCTGGCCGAGGGCGGCTGTGCCCGCCGCACCGCCCAACAGAAAAAAACCTCCTGGTACAAGCACCACAGCGGCGGCAAATCGGTGCCGTGCCCCTGCAACCGTTAGCGGTTCGGCGGGCTCTTCTCTGGTATGAAAACCTTTCTGCTGCGTAGCGGGCTACTCCGCGCTACGGTCATATTGCTACTAACGGCCGCCACTGTTGAAGCGCAGGTGCCCCGGCGCAACCCGGCGGCCACGAGCACGCCCTCTACCAGCCAGCCGCACGACTACCCCCTCACGCCCGCGCCGCGCTACGCCACCGGCGGCCACCCCGGCAGTTACCGCCTGCCCGACGGCAGCTGGCACCCGGCCGAAGTATATGGCCCCAACATGCCCGACCGCGTACGCCTGCGCCCCGAAAACCTGCCCGACTACGCCCTGTTCCTGCCCAACGAAGTGCCCGCCTACGTGGTGCGGGGCGATACGTTCGTGACGGTGCCGGCCTTCGTGCGGCGCAAGGGCCACCAGCTTGTGCCCGCCGGCTATGCCCAGCGCCTGTACCGCGACGCGGGCTACGAGGTGCTGGTTTTCCAGGCCCCTACGCCCGAAACCCTGCGGGCGCTCAATGCGCCAGCGGTGCCCAACGGGCCGGTGGTATCAGCGGCAGGCGCATTACCGGCCACTACGATAAGCCCGGCGGATGCTTTCAGCAATTCCTTTTTCGGTGCACTGCTGGATTTATTCGTTTTGCCCCGGGCCAATCAGACCGTGCTGCTGCGCCACGCGGGCCAGACGCAGGAGCTGCCCGCCAAAAACGGCCGCTACCGCCAGCTTATGCTGACGCTGTTGGCCGACGACCCGGCCGTTTGTGTTCAACTGCGGGCCGGCCAGCTGGCCACCCGTTACGAGGCCCCGCAGCTGCTGACGGCCTACACCGTGCACCGCCGCGAGGCCCTGTTGCAGGCCCGCAAATAACCCCGGCGGCCGTTTGTGGTTTACTTTGCCTTATGTCTGAACCCACGCCATCCCCCCTCGATTCCATTTATGCCGCTGCTGAACAGGTGCGGCAGCAGCTGAAATTAAAGGCCTTCGATGCCGAAGGTGTGGCCCATCTGGATAATTTTATTCGGGCGCAACGGGGCGAGCTGGGACCGGCCGAGCGGCCGGGCGTGGTAATGGCGCTGGGCTGCTTCTTGGGGCAGTGCTTGGTGGAGGTATACCGGGGCGAATGGGGCACCGGCAAGGACGGCACGACCGGCGTGGGGCTGGCCGGCCGATTTTTTTTTAATCCCTTTTATTTAGTCGATGCGCAACTGAATGAGGGAGAAAGCGCCTCGGTAGCGGCCTTCTTTGCCTCCGTTCCGCAGCGGTTGAAGACCCCGCCCGCCGCTCGTAAGGCTTGGATTTCGTAATCTTGCGGGGCCAATGGCCGCCCGCGTCGTTATGAAACAACTCGTTATCGCCATTGATGGTTACTCCTCCTGTGGCAAAAGCACCACAGCCAAAGCCGTAGCGTCGCTGCTGCACTACGCCTACGTTGATACGGGGGCCATGTACCGCGCCGTCACACTATACCTGCTGGAGCAGGGCATCGACTTCGCCGACTTAGGGCGTATCGAGCAGGCCCTGCGCGAAATCAGCATCACCTTCCGCCGCCACCGCCGCACGGGCCGCAACGAGCTGTTCCTGAACAGCGTGAACCGCGAGGACGACATTCGCCAGATGCGGATTTCCAATTCTGTGAGCGAGGTATCGGTCATTCCGATGGTGCGGCACGCCATGGTGGCCCAGCAGCAGCAAATGGGCCGCAAGCGCGGCGTGGTGATGGACGGCCGCGACATCGGCACCACCGTGTTCCCCGATGCGGAAGTGAAAATCTTCATGACCGCCGAAGTGGAGCTGCGCGCCCGTCGCCGCCAGGACGAGCTAGCCGAAAAGGGCGAACATGTGCCCCTCGAAGACATCATCGAGAACCTGCGCAAGCGCGATTACCTCGACTCGACCCGGGCCGAAAGCCCCCTGCGCCGCGCCGCCGATGCCGTGTTGCTCGACACCACGCACATCACCATCACCGAGCAGGTCGATTTTGTGCTGGATAGGGTGTCGTCGGCGCTGTTTGCGGCGGGCTGGGATTAGGCCCCAGAAATCATCTGTCATCCTGAGCGCAGCGAAGGACCTTATCACGCTGATTTATCCTGCGTGATAAGGTCCTTCGCTGCGCTCAGGATGACAGAATTCCACGACCAACACCTTACACCGCCCGGCCGCCGTACCTTTGCGCCCGGCGAACTCCTCGCCGCCGCAGTGATGTTAAAGGCACAGCATGAAGGTCACGATTGATAAAAATTCCGGCTATTGTTTCGGCGTTGAATTCGCCATTCAGATGGCCGAAGACGAGCTGGCGAACGAAAAAACGCTCTATTGCCTCGGCGATATCGTGCACAACAGCATGGAAGTGGAGCGGCTGCATCAGCAGGGCCTGCGCATCATCGACCGGGAGCAGCTCAGCCAGCTGCACGACTGCAAAGTCCTCATTCGGGCCCACGGCGAGCCACCCGAAACTTATCAGCTGGCCCTGCAAAACAACCTGGAGCTGATTGACGCCAGCTGCCCGGTGGTGCTCAAGCTGCAAAACCGCGTGAAGCACGCTTTCGACCTGAGCCAGCGCCAGGACGGCCAGATTGTGATATACGGCCAGCCCGGCCACGCCGAAGTGGCCGGCCTCACGGGTCAGACTGGCAACCGCGCCATCATCGTGATGAACGAGGCTGACCTCGACCAGATTGACTTCGCCCGGCCCGTCACCCTCTTCAGCCAAACCACCAAGAGCACGGCCGGCTTCTATAAGATGAAGGCGCTGATGGAGGCCCGCATCCTGGCCGCCGGTGGCGCGCTGGACAGCTTCGATGCCAACGACAGCATCTGCCGGCAGGTGAGCAACCGCGAGCCGGCCCTGGCCAAATTCGCTGTTGAGTATGACGTGGTGCTCTTCGTGAGCGGCCGCAAAAGCTCCAATGGCAAGGCCCTGTTCTCGGTGGTGAATGCCGTGAACCCGCGCAGCTATTTCATCGAAAACGAAACCGAAATCGATGAGGAGTGGCTGGTGGGCGCGGAGTCCGTGGGCATCTGCGGGGCCACCAGCACCCCGCTGTGGCTGATGAAGCAGGTGGCCGAGCGCGTGGAAGGCGTGGGCGAGCCGGCGTAGGGTGTAATGAGACGCGCAGGGATGCGATAAATAAGGTAAGTGGCGGGAGCGGCCCGGAATTCGGGGCGACGACATTACAGTTCAGCCCCCGCTTTCGACGCTTGGGAAGCCTTTCCCAACCGTTCGGCAACGGCGGCTTGCGGCCGTATCCGCCCGGCGGCTACCTTTAAATCATCAATCCCAACCAACCTCATCCCCAAGCTCATGGAACCCCTGAACCGCGACCCGTACCTGTGGCAAAAGGCCAAAGCCCGCGCCAAGTTTCAATCGCACTTGCTGTCGTACCTGTCGGTGAACGGGATGCTGTGGCTTATCTGGGCCCTCACCATGCCGCACCATTCCGAGATTCCCTGGCCGCTGTGGGTCACCGCCTTCTGGGGCATCGGGCTGATTGCGCGGGGCGTGGCGGCCTACGGTGGCTTCAGCTACGAGCAGCGCGTCCAGCGTGAGTACGAGCGCATGACTCAGGAGCAAGGCCGCCCCGACCCGCTGGACAAGTACCGCTAGGCTCCATAAGGTGCATGGATTGCACTTTTCAATAAAAAAATAGCGTGAAAATCGGCTCGGCCGTGACCGGAGGGCTTACAAATGCTGTGGAAGCCCCTCCGGTCTTGGCCGGATTGCTTTCCACTGCATTTGTAAGCCCTCCGGTCACGGCCGAGCCGATTTTCACTGTCGTTTTAGGTGCTCCGGCTGGTACCGGACCACTCTCCACGGCATTTCAAAGGCCTCCGTTCGTGGCCGGAGGGCTTTGAAATCTCTTTTTAGGGTACTAAGCCGGCAAGCTACGGGGCGGGCTGCAAGGCCCACACCTGGAACTGGCCTACGCGGGCCACCTGCCGCCGCAGCAGCGGCCGGATGGCGGAGCTGGCCAGCGAGAGCGAATCGTTGGTGTAGAGGTACTGGGCACCCTGGGCCACGCACTGGGCCAGGTAGGTGCCGGGCGCGCCGTTGGGGGCGGGCTCGGCCAGCTGCTCGGGGCGGTCGAAGCCGAAGCCTTTTTTGTGCAGGAAATAGAAGTCCTTGCAGCCGGAATCGTCGGGGCCCACCACGGTGAGCGCGCCGGCGGGCGTGGCCGCTTCCAGGGCCGCCCGGGTGGTGGGGTCGAAGAGCTCGGGGGCCACGGCGGGGTCGCCCTTCATCCAGCGGTTCAGGTCTATCCGAATGGCCGCCCACACGGGCTGGGCCAGCAGCAGCAGCAGCAGCCACGGCCGGCCCTTGGGGTGCCGGGCCAGCCAGGCCGCGCCCCAGGTGCCCAGCAGCACCAGCACGGGCAGCAGGGGCAGCTGGTAGTAGCCGTGCTCCTTCATCTGGTGCAGCTCGAGCAGGTAGTAGGCCAGCAGGGCCACCGCCCACGCCAGCGCCGGCCAGAACCAGGGGTGCCGCGTGGGCAGGTGCCGCGCCGCCCGCACCAGGCCCACCACCAGCAGGCCCACGCCGCCGTAGCCGAGTAGCACTTCGGGCCAGTCCGAAAGCAGGTTGTGCTTGATGATGGAAAAGGCCACGGCCGGGTCCGTTTCGGGGCGCACGAGCAGGCCGAAATCGGCCAGGCCAGAGGTTTTGATGAGGTAATCGGCGTAGGCGTACCAGGCCAGCGGCACGGCCACGGCCACCACGGCGTAGGCGGCCAGCAGCAGCCAGTCGCGCCACGCCAGGGTGCGCCGCACGGCATCCTGCACCACCAGCACCCCAATGGGAAAGCCGATGATGAGAAACTGGAGCTTGGTGAGGCCGCCCAGCGTGGTGGCCAGCAGGCTAAACACCAGCCAGCCCAGGCCCCGGGTATCGCGCCAGCGCAAAAAGCCCCACAGCCCCAGCAACGAGGCCGTGAGGGCCAGCACATCGGGCAGGGCATTGATGCCGTGGTAGAATAATTCGGGGCTCCAGGCCAGGCCCCAGGCGGCCACGCCGCCCAGCCACTCGGCCCCGCTGATGCGCTGCACCAGCTTATAAAACGCCCACACGCCCAGCATGTAAAACAGCCAGTTGATGACGCGGGGCAGGCTTTCGTGGAAGCCAAAAACGTGGTAGGAGCTGGCCACCACCCATTCGTAAGACGGAAACTGCATGCCCGTGATGCCGTTGGTAGCGCCCCGGCGGTCCACGCGGGGCTCCAGCGGGTTCATGCCTTCCTCGTATAAATTGCGGGCCACGGCCATGGTGTTGCACTGCCGCCACACGTGGATGCTGGCCGGCGGCAGCCGGAAAAACGGCGCGTGCAAAGCCAGGTTCAGCCCCAGCAGCACCGGCCAGAACCAGCGCGGCAGCCGCCCGAGGGCCAGCGTTTCAGAAAAAGTCATAAAAAGAAGGAAGCAGATAAGCCCGGCAAATGTAACGGGCGCTGCATGATACATTTGGTTTTCCAAGGCCTGCTTCGTCCCTTCGCCCATGCGCATTTCCCGTCCCCCCAAACGCCTTCTCGGTCGCCGCGAGCTGGTTGATTTTCCGGCCTTCGCCTTGGGCGGCGTCGAGGCCAAGGTGGACACCGGCGCGTACACCAGCGCCATTCACTGCTCCAATATCCACATCGAAACCCCCGCCGGGCAGCCGCCCGTGTTGGTGGTGAACCTGCTCGACCCCGGCCACGAGGGCTCCGACGGCCGGCCGCTCACCTTCAGCAGCTTTGCCCTGCGCGATATCCGGTCCAGCAACGGCGAGGTGCAGGAGCGCTACGTCATCCGGGCGGTGGTGCAGCTGTATGGCGAATCTTTTGAGGCCGATTTTTCGCTTTCCGACCGCTCCGACATGAAGTATCCCGTACTACTGGGGCGCAGCCTGTTGCGGCAAGGACGGTTCGTGGTAGATGTGGCCAAGCGCAACCTTTCCTACAAATTCCTGGCCCGCGCCACCGCCCGGCGCGCCCGTCCCTGACTAATTTTGGGGCGCGGCGTTTGCCACCCTCCACCAATCCAACCCTCCACGATGAAACTGGCCATTCTCTCGCGTGAGCCCAAATCCTACTCCACCCAGCGGCTGGTGGAGGCTGCCGTCGCGCAGGGCCACGAAGCCGTGGTCATCGACCACCTGCACTGCAACCTGGTGCTCGAAAAGGGCCATCCCGGCATTATTTATAAGGGCGAGGCGCTGGAAGGCTTCGATGCCATCATTCCGCGCATTGGGGCCTCGGTCACGTTCTACGGCACGGCCGTGGTGCGGCAGTTTGAGATGATGAAGGTGCGCACCGCCATCGACAGCCAGGCCATCGTGCGCTCGCGCGACAAGCTCCGCTCGATGCAAATCCTGAGCCGAGCCGGCGTAGGCATGCCCAAAACCGCCTTCACCAACCACTCCGAAGACGTGCCCGCCATGATAAGTCAGGTGGGCGGTGCCCCGGTCATCATCAAACTCCTCGAAGGCACCCAGGGCCTGGGCGTGGTGCTGGCCGAGTCGGCCAAAGCCGCGCAGTCGGTCATCGAAGCGTTTCACAACCTCAAGGCCCGCATCATCGTGCAGGAGTTCATCGCCGAAAGTAAGGGGGCCGACCTCCGCGCCTTTGTGGTCGACGGCGAAGTGGTGGGGGCCATGAAGCGCCAGGGCAAAGAGGGCGAGTTCCGCTCCAACCTGCACCGGGGCGGTTCGGGTACGCTCGTCAAGCTCACCCGCGCCGAAAAGGCCGCTGCTTTATTAGCTACCAAAGCTCTCGGTCTGGGCATCGCGGGCGTGGATATGCTGCAAAGCAAGCGCGGCCCGCTGGTGCTCGAAGTCAACTCCTCGCCCGGCCTGGAGGGCATCGAAAAAGCCACCAAGCAGGATATTGCCGGCCGCATCATCGAATACACGGCCAACCTCGCCGCGAAGAAAAAAGAGAAGCCCAAAGCCAAAAAAGGCTCTGCGCAGGCCGTGGACGCGCAATCGGACGTGCCCACAGGCAAGTAGGAGCGGGGCGGTTGAACGACAAGCTCCCCTCCTTACCAAGGAGGGGATGTTCGAGCCGCAGGCTCGGACGGGGGTGGTTATGGGCGTTAAACGGCTCGCGCCTGGCCCGCTATAGCCTGCTGTTGAGGTGCCCTGGCATCGTTCTGGCTTTGCGATTATCACTCAACGCCACAACCACCCCCGTTCGCGCTTCAGCGCGAACATCCCCTCCTTGGTAAGGAGGGGAGTTTGTCGTTCAACCCTCGCCTATGCCACCCACCGCCCCCAACGCCATCAGCCTCAACGGCCTCACCATTCAGCCCGGCGAGCGGGTGCTCACGCGGCTGGTGATTTCCAAGCTGCCCTCGGGCACGGTGATTGACGTGCCGGTGCACGTGTTGCGGGCCGTGGAGCCCGGTCCCACGCTGCTGCTCATGGGCGGCATGCACGGCGACGAAGTGAACGGCATCGAAACCATCCGGCGGCTGGTGCGGCGCGAGCTGCTCACGCCGCTGCGGGGCACGGTCATCGCCATCCCGATTCTCAATATTTATGGGTTTCTGAATTTCAGCCGCGACGTGCCCGATGGCAAGGACGTGAACCGCTCGTTTCCGGGTTTCCCGCGCGGGTCGCTGGCCGGGCGCGTGGCCCACCGCTTCATGCGCGAAATCATGCCCCTGATTGACTACGGCATTGATTTCCACACCGGTGGCGCGGCGCGGGCCAACTTCCCGCAGGTGCGCGCTCTGCTGGGCATCGACCCGGAGGTGGATGCCATGGCGGCGGCCTTTGGCGCGCCCTTCACGCTGCACGCAGGGCTGCGGGGCGGGTCATTGCGCGAGGCGGCGCAGGAGCTGGGCAAGCGCATCATCGTGTACGAAACCGGCGAGAGCCTGCGGCTTGACGAGCCCGGCATTGAAGAGGCCGTGGCGGGCACGCTGCGGGTGCTGCACCACCTGGGCATGGGGCCCGAAGCGCCCGCGCCGGCCCGGCCGGGCATCATCTGCCGGCGGCATACGTGGCTGCGGGCGCGGTTTGCGGGCCTGTTCCGGGCGCACGTCGAGAACGGGCAGTTTATCGAAAAGGGCCAGATTTATGGCTCCATCGCCGACCCATATGGCGCGCAATCGGTGCGGCTGGAGTCGCCCCTGAGTGGCTACGTGATTGGGCTGAACTATATGCCCGTGGTGAACCAGGGCGACGCGCTGCTGCACATTGCCGTGCCGCAGTAGCCTTCTGTCATTGCGCGGCGCAGCCGAAGCAATCCGTCCTGTCAACACCAGACACTTTCTTGTACCAGAAAGCCCCGGTACTACACCGTACCGGGGCTTTTTACATTGAAAAAGGCTTGTCACATCTCAGGGCTCATCACATTGTACAGGACGGATTGCCGCGTTCCGCTGCGCTTCACTCGCAATGACCGGCTGCCCATCCCGCCCACTTCCCTACTTTTGTCCTTTCCTCATCACTCGTTTTCAATGAAAAACCCTCTTCAGCTTACCATTAACATCGTGCTGGCGCTGGCCGTGGCCGGTTTATACTTCCTGCATTTCAACCACAAGCCCGTTGCGCCTGCCATTGCTACCGACAGCAGCACGGCCGTAATGGCCACGCCCGAGCCTGCCGCCGACACGACGGCAGCCGCTACTACCACCGAAACGACCACCACCGAGCCCGCCGTGGCCGCTGCCCCCGTGCAGGACATGACCGGCGACTTCTCGGGCAAGCTGGCCTACGTGGAATCGGGCAAAATGCTGGACGGCTACCAGGGCATGAAGGACGCCCGCCGCGCCTTCGAGGGCAAAGCCCGCGGCTGGGAAAAGCAGAACCAGACCATGCTGGCCAGCTTCAAAGCCAACGTAGAAGCCTACCAGAAGCAGGCCTCCACCCTCACCGCCGAGCAGCGCGCCGCCACCGAGCAGAAGCTTCAGGAGCAGCAGCAGCAAGTGGCCCAGCAGCAGCAGATGCTGCAGCAGCAGGCCCAGCAGGAAGAAGCCAAGCTCACCCAAACTGTGCTCGAAAGCGTGAACAAGAAGGTGGAAGCCTATGGCAAAGCCCACGGCTACAAGCTGATTCTCATCGCCGCGCCCAGCGGCACCATCGCCTACGGCGAGAAAAACCTTGACATCACCACGCCCGTGCTGGCTTATCTGAACGCCGGGTACCGGAAGAAGTAAGGGCTTGGCCTATTGGGGTCAAGGCTAAGCTGACCGTCATGCCGAGCGTAGCCGAGGCATCTCGCGTGTGGTAGTAAATCTTTCCTTGTGATTGAATTACTTCGGCACGCGAGATGCCTCGATTACGCTCGGCATGACGGTCTTTTTTGTGTAATCCCCGAAAAAAAATCCCGGCATCCCCAAGCAACCCTGCCGCCCAAATCCTGCTCTTCACCCAATACTCACCTTTGCCAATAAAAATGCCCGGCTGCCGTTTGGGCAGCACTTCGGCCCGCCGGGGTCGGTTCCTTTCCACCTTTTTATTGCTTCTATGAATTCACTTTTCCGCCTAGCTGCCGTGGGCAGCGTGGCGTTGTTGGGGGCCGCTACCGCCCACGCGCAACAAAACAACCGGTTCACCATCAGCGGCTACGTGCGCGATGGCGCGACTGGTGAAAGCCTGCCCGGTGTGGCCGTGGTGCACCCGGCCAGCGGCCAGGGCACCACCACCAACACCTTCGGCTTCTACTCCCTCACGCTGGCCGCCAGCCCCGATTCGGTGCGGCTGCTGGTGTCGGCGCTGGGCTACGAGAAGCTGCGGCTGGCCCGTAAAGCCGAGCGCAGCTTCACCTACGATTTTCGCCTGAAACCCTCCTCGGCCGAGCTGGCGGGGGTGGAAGTGGTGGGCAGCAAGGAGGAGAAAATCGCCGAAAGCACGCGCATGGGCACCATCAACATCCCCGTGAACCAGATAAAGCTGCTGCCCGCACTGTTTGGCGAAACCGACGTGCTGAAGGTGCTCCAGCTGCTGCCCGGCGTGCAGGCGGGCGGCGAGGGCAGTAGCGGCCTCTACGTGCGCGGCGGCTCGCCCGACCAGAACCTGCTGCTGCTCGATGGCACGCCCATCTACAACGCCTCGCACCTGTTCGGCTTCTTCTCGATTTTCAACGCCGACGCCATCAAGAACGTGGAGATGATTAAGGGCGGGTTTCCGGCGCGGTACGGCGGGCGGCTGTCGTCGGTGGTGGATATTACGATGAAGGAGGGCAACATGCAGAAGCTGCACGGCGAGGGTGCTATTGGCCTCATTGCCTCGCGTTTCACGCTGGAAGGGCCGATTAAGAAGGACACGGCGTCGTTCATTTTCTCGGCCCGCCGCACCTATATCGACATTCTGGCCCGGCCACTCATCAAGGCCAACGCCGATGGGCTGGTGGCCGGCTACTACTTCTACGACCTCAATGGCAAGCTGAACTGGAAAATCAGCCCGCGCGACCGGCTCTACCTGAGCGGCTACCTGGGCTACGACGAGTTTTACGCCAACGACGAGGGCAGCAAGCGCGACAATGGCGACTACAACCGCCAGAACAGCGCCTTGGGCTGGGGCAACCGCATCGCGGCCCTGCGCTGGAACCACATCGTGAACGACCGGCTGTTCATGAACACCCACCTCACCTACACGCGCTACCAGTTCGACGTGGGCACGACGCAGGAGGACCGGTTCACGGACAGCAACGGCCAGGCCCGTACTGATAAATTTGCCCTGAATTACCTGTCTAATATTCAGGATATCAGCTTAAAGTCGGATTTCGACTACGTGCCCAACCCCAACCACTACGTGCGTTTCGGCGGGCAGTACATCCGGCACCAGTTCCGGCCCGGCGCGCTGCAAACCGAGGGCAGCACCGACCCGTCCGAGAACAAGGCTACCGGCCGCAACATCGGGGCCAACGAGGCCAGCATCTACGCCGAAGACGACGTGAAGCTGACCGACCGCCTGAAGGTGAACGTGGGCCTGCGCGTGAACAGCTTCCTGGTGGATAAAAAGCTGTACCCCAGCCTGGAGCCGCGCCTATCGGCCCGCTTCCTGCTCACTGAGCAATGGGCGCTGAAAGGCTCCTACGCCCGCACCACGCAGTACGTGCACCTGCTCACCAACAGCGGCATTGGCCTGCCCACCGACCTGTGGGTGCCCGCCACGGCCAATATTCTGCCCCAGAAAGCCCAGCAGTTCAGCGTGGGCGCCGCCCGCAGCCTGCGCTTCCACGACGAGGACTTTGAGTTCAGCGTGGAAACCTACTACAAGCCCATGCAGAACCTGATTGAGTTTCGGGAAGGGGCTGATTTCGTGGGAACTACCGACGACAACTACGAAAGCAAAATCACCAGCGGCCAGGGTTGGGCTTACGGGGCCGAGCTGTTTCTGCAAAAGAAATCTGGCAAAACCACCGGCTGGATTGGCTACACCCTGGCCTGGAGCAACCGCCGCTTCCCGGAGCTGAACCAAGGCCAGCTCTACCCTTACAAGTACGACCGGCGGCACGATTTCAAGCTGGTCGTCATCCACGAGTTCAGTCCTACGCTCACGCTCTCGGGCACGTTCGTGTACGGCAGCGGCAATGCCGTGACGCTCTCGCAGGGCCGCTATTCGCTGGGGCCGTACAGCTCGTCGATTGAGGACTACGGCACCCGCAACAGCTACCGCATGGCTGCCTACCACCGCCTCGACCTCGACCTGAGCCACACCAAAAAGAAGCGCTGGGGCGAAGTGGTGAACAGTTTCAGCGTGTACAACGCCTACAACCGGCACAATCCCTACTTCATTTACCTGGGGCGCGGGCAGGGGAGCGACAAGCTCAGCTACCGGCAGGTGTCACTGTTCCCCATCCTGCCATCGTTCAGCAAAACGTTCCGGTTTTAACGCCTTCTACCAATGAAAAAGAACCTGTTCCGAACTTTGCTCCTCGCCACCGCCGCCCTGGCCGGCTGCGAAACTGCCACCGACCTGCCCGAGCCGCCGCACACGCCCCGCGTGGCCCTGATGCACATCCTCACCACTGCGCCGCTGGATTCGTCCTTCTACGAGCTGTTTCAGCAGCGCCGGCTCTACGTCAGCAACAGCCAGCGCGTGTTCGACACCAACTACCTCACCGGCCGGCCCGATGCCACCGTGGAGCTGCGCGATGCCACGGGCAGCGTGGTAGAGCGCTACCGCGCCGCCCGGGGCACCCAGTATGGCAACTACCCCGGCTACTACCTGCCCGTGCTGGGCTTCCGGCCGCAGCCGGGCCAGCAGTACACGTTACGCGCCAGCCTGCCCGGCCTCGAAACCGCCGAAAGCACCCTCACCATGCCCGCCGCACCCGTGGTGGAAAGCGGCAGCTACGAGCCCCGCAGCGTGCCCGGCCCCAATGGCTCGGGCCAGTACACGGGCCGCCTGAATTTGGCGCTGCGCGACGACCCCAATGCCACCAACTACTACCTGGCCTTCGCCCGCCTGCTGGACCGGCAGGGCCAGTCCAGCAATGGGAACAGCAGCCTGCGGGTGGACTATAACAGCCAGAACAGCGCCGTCAGCATTGGCCAGTTCCAGCTCTCCAGCCCCAGCCAGGGGTACAGCATCTACCCGTTTGCTGATGCCAACGTGAACGGGCAGCGCATTTCGCTGGCTTCGGACGTGCAGTTTTACAATTATTGCTCCCAGCCCGGCTGCCCGCAGCCGGGCTTCATCGAAGTCACGGTGAGCAGCATCACCAAGGATGCCTACGATTTCTACCTCTCGCGCCGCCGCTACTACGACGCCGACGGCAACCCCTTCGCAGAGCCCGCCCCGCTGGCCTCCAACGTGCGCCCCGGCTACGGCCTGTTCGGCGGTGCCACCGATGTCACCTACGTCATTCAACTCCCTTAGCCGAACCATTAAACCTTACGGTCGCGTTTGCGTCTAAAATCCATAAATTGTCCTTCCATCATTAATCAGCGCGCTTCGGCGCGAATTCTTATGCGGACTAAATCAGTGTTTTTTGCCTTGGGCCTGTTCCTGATGCTGCTCGGCAGCCAGGCGGCCAGCGCCCAGGTTTCGGTGCGTATTGGGGGCGGCTATTATGGCCCGCCGCGGGCTTATTACGGCCCTCGCTACTACTATCCGCCCCAGCCGGCCGTGGTGTATGCCCCGCCGCCGCCCGTCATTATTGCTCCCATGCCATATTATGCGCCGCGCCCCGTATACTATGCTCCCCGGCCGTACTACGGCTACCGGGGCCACGGTTGGGGCCGGGGTGGCCGCCGCTGGTAAGCCGCGTTTCGACTGAAAATTCAAGTGCTAAAAAGCCCGATTGCGGAAACGCGGCCGGGCTTTTTGCTGTGCTCACGGGGTGGGGCTTTTGACTAATTGCGCCGAGCGCGAAAAATACGAGGTTGAGCAATTTTGCTTAATCTTACAGCCCCAACTGCTGTCATCCCGTTTCCCATGAAATCTTCGATTCTGACCCTGAGCGCGGCCCTGCTGCTGGCCGGCTGCAACCAAACGGCCCCCGTCACCTCCACGCCCACCACCGCCGCCGATACGGCGCCCATCACCCCCATTGCCGTCGACTCGGCCAACGCAGCCACCAGCACGGCTCCTGATGCGGCGGCTACGGCCCCCGCGCCGGCTGTCGCACCCACGCTCAAGGATGCCGAAACCATGAAGGTGGCGTTCAGCTTCAAGCCCACCGACAATCCCGACGACCCCAAGCATCCGCGCGTGCTGGCCCACCTGCTGGTACAGGGCAGCCAGCCGCTCGACATCGACCTGGGCAAATTCCCGAACCAGCCCGACATGGTGACCGGCGCCAAAGCCAAGGCCGCCAACTTCCCCGACGGCATGCTGATGGGCTTCCGCAGCTACGACGCCGCCTCCGGCATCAGCCAGGACCTGGCCGTGCTGCACCCCGACGCCCGCCACCTGCGCGTGGTGCAGCGCCGCGTGGACGAAACCAACCCCGAAGCCGCCAAATTTGAAACCTCGCGCGAAGTGCCGCTGCCCCCCAACACGCTGGTTGTAGCCGCGCCGGCATCGAAAAAATAGCTGAAAATGCGTAGGTTAGGGCATGGAAAACACCTCTCTCCTCGGCCCGCTGAAGGGCGCTACGCACCGCGAAGTCGGCGGCGTGCTCGTTGATGTAGTGCCCACCGGCAATGCCCGCGTCAAGCGTATTGTGTACCCGGTGGGTTTTCGGTGGTCGAAAAACCTGAAGGACATCATGGGCACGTCGCTGTGCATGCACGCGCACGTAGGTTTTTTGGCCAGTGGCCGGATAAATATCCAGTACGCCGACGGGGCGTTGGAGGAGTTTGTGGCCCCGCAGGCCGTCGCCATCGCGCCCGGCCACGACGGTTGGGTGGTGGGCAATGAGCCCGCCATTCTGATTGAATTCGACTTTGAAGGCGAAACCGTGGAGCGCATGGGCTTGGCCAGCCGGCACTAGCCGCCTGGCCAAATCAGGAGGGCGCAAAGTGCGACCGGCGTAGCTTTGACGCGCTTTTGCGCCCCCATCTTACTGCCCCGCCCATGCCCACCGGCACCATTCTGCTCATCGACGACGAAGCCATGCTGCGCCAGGCCGTGGCCCGCACCCTGGAGCTGGAAGGCTACCTCGTGCGCCAGGCCCCCGATGCCATGCGCGGCCTCGAAGCCCTGCGCGAGTACGCCGACGAAATCCTCGTGGTGCTGAGCGACGTGAAGCTGCCCGACGGCCGCGGCCTCGACCTGCTGCCCCGCTACAAAGCCCTCGCCCCGCTAGCCGAAGTGGTGCTAATGACGGCCTACGGCACCATCCCAGACGGCGTGCGCGCCATGAAGGAAGGCGCGTTCGACTACCTCACCAAAGGCGATTCCGATGACCAGCTCATCGTGGTAGTGGACCGCGCCGCCGAAAAAGCCCGCCTCCAGCGCCGCGTGGCCGATTTGGAGAAAAAGGTCGGCGCCCAGTACAGCTTCGACTCCATGATTGGCCACGCGCCCGCTTTGGAGCAGGCCAAAAAGCTGGCCCAGCGCGCTGCGCCCACCGACAGCACCGTGCTGTTGGAAGGCCCCACCGGCGCGGGCAAAGAGCTGTTTGCCCAGGCCATCCACCAGGCCAGCCCGCGCCGGAGCAAGCCGTTTGTGGCGGTGAATTGCTCGGCTTTTCCGAAGGATTTGCTGGAATCGGAGCTGTTTGGGTACAAGAAAGGGGCCTTTACGGGGGCGCTGGCAGATAAAAAGGGCTTGCTGGAGGAAGCCAGCGGTGGCACCATTTTTCTGGATGAGATTGGGGAACTGGAGCTGAACGTGCAGGCCAAATTCCTGCGGGTGCTGGAGACGCGGCAGTTCACGAAGCTGGGCGATACCCGGCCCACCAGCATTGATGTCCGCATTGTGGCCGCCACCAACCGCAACCTGCGCCAGGAGGCCGAAGCCGGCAATTTCCGGCCCGACCTCTACTACCGCCTGGCCGTGTTCACCGTGCCCGTGCCCGGCCTCAACGAGCGCCGCGACGACGTGCCCGAGCTGGCCGACTACTTCCTGCAATTCTTCGCCGCCCGGCTGCGCCGCCGCTTGCGCCCCCTCGGCCCCGACGTGCTGGCCCAGCTCCGCGCCCACGACTGGCGCGGCAACGTGCGCGAGCTGAAGAACGTGCTGGAACGCGCCGCCATCCTCGCCGACGGCGACACCCTAACCGTGGACGACCTGCCGCCCGAATTCCACCACATCCTGCCCGCCCCGGGCCTCGATGAGGCCACCGACCGCACCCTGCGCACCCAGGAAAAACGCCAGATTCGGCAGGTGCTGCTCGACACCGGCGGCAACAAGATGGAGGCCGCCCGCCAGCTCGGCATCGGCACCAAAACGCTGTATCGCAAGATTCAGGAGTACGGGTTGCAATAGACCAAACAGAACACGCTTCACTAAAACAAAACCGGGTTATTCTGACCACCGCACCGGGTCAGAATGACCCGGTTTTCTGCGTTTGGGCTGTCTGAATTTTGGGACTGACATAAAGTTATTGACTGAATATAAGTTGATTGATGAGCTTTTGCTTTCCACTTTTCCAATGTGGATTCTGATTGGCAAGGGGCTTTGGGCAACCCTGTCAAACTCACCGCTGATGAACCCGCTGCTGCTGATTATCCTGCTTTCCGCCCTTGGCCTGGCCGCCTTCTGGCTCTTCTATCGCTCGGTCGATTTCTTCGACCGCATCTGATTTCTCATCCCTCGCTTTGTTGCTATCGCCATGATGCTCGCCCTGCTTTTCCTCTCCCTGGCCACGTTCGGCTACCTCTGCTACGTGCTGCTGAAACCGGAAAAATTCTGATGTAGGGGCGGGGCTTGCCCCCGCCCGGACGCTTGCTCTAGCGATTCCGTGCAACGGCGGGCGGGGGCAAGCCCCGCACCCTACGCAGTTTTTACAATCCCCCAACCACCATGAACAAAGAACTTCTCGGCATCCTGCTCATTTTCGGCAGCACGGTGCTGCTGGCCATTCCGCTGGGCCGCTACCTGGCCACCATATACCGCGGCGATAAAAGCTGGACCGATTTCCTCGCCCCATTCGAGCGGCTGCTGTTCCGCATCGGCGGCATCGATGCCAACCGGGGCATGACCTGGCCGCAGCATCTGGTGGCGCTGCTCACCATCAATCTGGTGTGGTTTGGCTGGGCCATGTTCGTGCTCTGCACCCAGGGAAGCCTCCCGCTCAACCCCGACCACAACCCCTCGATGACGCCCGACCAGGCGTTCAATACGGCCATTTCCTTTCTGGTGAACTGCAATTTGCAGCACTACTCGGGCGAGTCGGGCGTGACGTACTTCTCGCAGGTGTTCTGCCTGATGTTTCTGCAATTCGTGACGGCCGCTACCGGCATGGCCGCCTGCGTGGTGGTCTTCAATGCCCTGAAAGAAGGCACTGCGGAGAAGCTGGGTAACTTTTATAGCTACTTCGTGAAGAGCATCACGCGAGTACTGCTGCCGCTGTCGCTGGCCGTGGCGCTGGTGCTGGTGTTCCAGGGCACGCCCATGAACTGGGCAGCCAAGGCCCCGATTGTAACGGTGCAGGGCGACTCCGTAAACGTGAGCCGGGGCCCGGCCGCCGCCATGATTGGCATCAAGCAAATCGGCACCAACGGCGGCGGCTTCTTCGGCGTCAACTCGGCTCACCCGCTCGAAAACCCCACCTACCTCACCAATGCCGTGGAGAACGGGGCCATCGTCCTCATTCCCATTGCCATGGCGCTGGCCTTCGGCTTCTACCTGGGCCGGCCTCGGCTGGGCTGGATGATTTTCGGCGTGATGACGGCCGGCTACCTGCTGCTGCAAGTGCCCACCGTGGCGCTGGAAATGCACGGCAACCCCGCCATCTCCCGCATGGGCATCGACCAAAGCTTGGGCTCGATGGAGGGCAAGGAAATTCGCCTCGGCGCGCCGGCTTCGGCGCTGTGGGCCATCACCACCACCGTCACCAGCAACGGCTCGGTGAATGCCATGCACGACTCACTCACGCCGCTTTCGGGCATGAATACGCTGCTGGGCATGATGACCAACGCCTTTTATGGCGGGGTAGGGGTGGGCTTCCTCAATTTCTTCGTGTTCATCATCGTGGCCGTGTTCATTTCGGGGCTGATGGTGGGCCGCACGCCGGAGTTCCTGGGCAAGAAGATTGAGGCGCGGGAGATGAAAATTGCCATCCTCATTGCCCTGCTGCACCCGCTGCTGATACTGACGGGCACGGCGCTGGCGGCCCACGGCTACGCCGCCCACCCCACCGAATACGCCTCCTGGCTGGCCAACCCCGGCTACCACGGCTTCTCCGAAATGCTCTACGAATTCACCTCCTCGGCCGCCAACAACGGCTCCGGCTTCGAGGGCCTCGGCGACAATACGCCGTGGTGGAACATCAGCACCGGCGTGGTGATGATACTGGCCCGCTACCTGCCCATCATCGGCCCGGTGGCCATCGCGGGCTTGCTGGCCCGCAAGAAATTCATCCCCGAAAGCGCCGGCACCCTGCGCGTAGATACCGCCACCTTCGGCGTGATGGTCTTCTTCGTGATTTGGATTATCGCCGCGCTGGCTTTCTTTCCCGCACTGGCCCTGGGCCCACTGGCTGAGCATTTCACGCTGTACTAAACTTAAATTTTCTGTCATCCTGAGCGCAGCGAAGGACCTTATCACGGCTGCGCTCATCTGAATTACTAACCCTTGCGGCGCGGACATGATAAGGTCCTTCGCTGCGCTCAGGATGACAAACCAACCAATGGCAACCCAATCCCAATCCCTCTTTCAACCCGCGCTGGTGCGCGAAGCCGTCGGCCAGGCCTTCGTCAAGCTCGACCCGCGCACGATGTTCCGCAACCCGGTGATGTTCACCGTGGAAATCGGCACGGTGGTGATGTTGTTCGTCACCATCGGTCTGTTGATGAAGCCCGATGCGGCGCAGGGCAGCTTCGGTTACAATTTCACGGTGTTCGTGGTGCTGTTTCTGACCTTGCTGTTTGCCAATTTCGCCGAGGCCATTGCCGAGGCGCGCGGCAAGGCCCAGGCCGATTCGCTCCGCAAAACCCGCCAGGATACGCCCGCCAACGTGCGGCTGGATAACGGCCAGATGGTGGCCGTGAGCTCGGCCCAGCTGCAAAAGGGGCAGGTTTTCGTGGTCGTGGCCGGCGAGATTATTCCCACCGACGGCGAGATTATCGAAGGCCTGGCTACCATTGACGAGTCGGCCATTACCGGCGAATCCGCGCCCGTGATTCGGGAGGCGGGCGGCGATAAATCCAGCGTTACGGGCGGTACCAAGGTGCTTTCCGACCGCATCGTGGTGCAGGTGACGACGGCACCCGGCGAGTCGTTTCTCGACAAGATGATTGCGCTGGTGGAAGGCGCGTCGCGGCAAAAAACGCCCAATGAAATTGCCCTCACCATCCTGCTGGCCGGGTTTACGCTGGTGTTCGTGATTGTGTGCGTGACCTTGCAGCCCTTCGCCGAATACTCGAAAACGCCCATTGCGGTGGCCTCGTTTATCGCGCTGTTCGTGTGTTTGATTCCGACCACCATCGGCGGGCTGCTCTCGGCCATCGGCATCGCGGGCATGGACCGGGCGCTGCGGGCCAACGTCATCACCAAGAGCGGCAAAGCGGTGGAAACGGCCGGCGATATCGACGTGCTGCTGCTGGACAAAACCGGCACCATCACCATCGGCAACCGCAAGGCCACGCATTTCTGGCCCGCGCCAGGTGTGGCGATGCAGGCGTTTATCGAGCAGGCCACCATCAGCTCCCTCACCGACGAAACGCCCGAGGGCAAGAGCATCGTGGAGCTGGCCCGCGACCATAAAGTGGACCCCGCGCAACTTCAACCCCGCTTGGATGGAGCCGAACTCATCAAGTTCACGGCCGAAACCCGCAGCTCCGGCGTGACGCTGGCCGGCGGCACTCGCCTCCGCAAGGGCGCGGCCGATGCCATCCGCAAGCTGGCCGAACAGGCCGGCCACGCCTACCACGACGACGTGGCCGACCGCGTGAAAATGGTGGCCAGCAACGGCGGCACCCCGCTGGTGCTCAGCGAAAACGACCGGGTGCTGGGTGTGGTCGAGTTGCAGGATATCATCAAACCCGGCATCCAGGAGCGGTTTGCGCGGCTGCGGGCCATGGGCATCAAGACGGTAATGGTGACCGGCGACAACCCGCTGACGGCAAAATTCATCGCCGAAAAAGCCGGCGTGGACGACTACATCGCCGAGGCCAAGCCCGAGGACAAGATGCAGTACATCCGCACCGAGCAGCAGCTGGGCAAGCTGGTGGCCATGATGGGCGACGGCACCAACGATGCCCCCGCCCTGGCCCAGGCCGACGTGGGCGTGGCCATGAACTCGGGCACCCAGGCCGCCAAGGAAGCCGGCAACATGGTCGACCTCGACAACGACCCCACCAAGCTGATTGAGGTGGTCGAAATTGGCAAGCAACTGCTGATGACGCGGGGGACGCTCACCACGTTTTCGATTGCGAATGATGTGGCCAAGTACTTCGCCATCGTGCCGGCGCTGTTCATGGTGGCCATCCCGGCCCTGGGCGCGCTGAATGTGATGGGGCTGAAATCGCCGCAATCGGCCATTCTCTCGGCCGTGATTTTCAACGCCCTCATCATCCCGGCGCTGGTGCCGCTGGCGCTGAAAGGCGTGGCCTATAAGCCGGTGGGCGCATCGGCGCTGCTGCGCCGGAACCTGCTGATTTATGGCCTGGGAGGGGTGGTGGTGCCGTTTATCGGGATTAAGCTGCTGGACTTGATTGTGGGGGTGTTTTTGTAAACTCCCCTCCTTGCCAAGGAGGGGATGTTCGAACCGAAGGTTCGGACGGGGGTGGTTGTGGCGTTGAACGACACCCGAACGACCTCCCGAACGACTTCAACGCCATAACCACCCCAGCTGACGCTTCGCGCCAGCGTCCCCTCCTTGGTAAGGAGGGGAGTTTGACCGCCTTTATCCCCAATTCCATGAAAACCCAACTCCTGCCCGCCCTCCGCCTCACCCTGGCCCTGATGGTGCTGTGCTGCATCATTTACCCCGCGCTCGTAACGGCCATCGCCCAGGCGGCCCCCGGCCACGGCGCGGGCGTTCAAATCAGCCGCCACGGCCGCGTGGTGGGCTTCGCCAACGTGGGCCAGAAATTCGATAAGCCCGAATACTTCAATTCCCGCCCCTCGGCGGCCGACTACCACGCCGATGCCAGCAGCGGCTCGAACAAAGGCCCCAGCAACCCCGAATACCTGGCCGTGGTGAAGGCCCGCCTCGATACCTTCCTGCGGCAAAACCCCGGCGTGAAGGCCGCCGACGTGCCCGCTGAGCTCATTACGGCCAGCGGCTCGGGGCTCGACCCGCACCTTTCGCCCGCCGGGGCGCTGGTGCAGGTGGCCCGCGTGGCCCGCGTGCGCAAGCTCGATGCGGCCCGCGTGCAAGCGCTGGTGCAGCAGCAAATCGAGCCCGGCACCCTCGGCCCCGACCATGTGAACGTTCTCCGCCTCAATCTGGCGCTGGATGCGCTGGCCGCCGAATAGCTTCTTTTGCACAAAATCAACCAATGAAAATACCCGCTTTCCTGCTGCTGGCGGCCCTGCCGCTGGCCGCCCTGGCCCAAACTGCTCCCACCACCGACCCGGCCCTGGCCGTGCCGCCGCCCGCCGCGCCTGTTACTGCCGCGCCCGGCCCCATCACCACCTACGGCTTCGTGGATGCTTATTACGGTTACGATTTCAACCACGCCAATGGCAATAACCGGCAGGCCTTCCTCTACTCGCACGGCCGTCAGAACGAGTTTGCGCTCAACCAGGGCCTCATTGGCGTGCGCTACGATGACGGCAAGGTGCGCGGGGCCGTGGGCCTGCACGCCGGCACCTACGTAGCCGCCAACTACGCCGCCGAGGACCCCGTGCTCCGGCACGTGTACGAGGCTTACGCGGGCTTCCGGCCCTTCGCCAAGGCCTGGCTCGATATGGGGATTTTCGGCTCGCACATTGGGTTCGAGTCGGCTATTTCGAAGGATAACTGGACGCTGACGCGCTCCGTGATGGCTGAGAATTCGCCCTATTATGAATCCGGGGCCCGGTTTACCTACGAAGTCGGCCCGAAGCTGACCCTGACCGGAATGGTGCTGAATGGCTGGCAGAACATCCGCGAAACCAACCAGGCCAAAGCCCTCGGCACCCAAATCCAGTGGAAGCCGTCGGACAAAATCCTCATCAACAGCAGCACCTTTTATGGCAACGAGCAGCCCACGGACTCGCTCATTCGCCGGCGCTATTTCCACGATTTCTACATCACCTATGCCGCCTCGGAGCGCACCAATCTGGCTTTGGTTTTTGATGTGGGCAAGCAGCGGGGCGTGAGCAGCGAGAAATACGACACCTGGCACACGGCGGCGGCCTTTATCAAATATAAGCTGGCCGATAAATGGTCGACCACGCTGCGCGGTGAGTACTACTACGCCGAGCGCGGCGTGATTATCCGCAGCATCATGCCCGCCGCGCGGGATAGTGATTTCCGGGTAGCCGGCGGCTCACTCAACCTCGATTATCTGCCCACCAGCAACGTGGCGTTTCGGGTCGAAGGGCGGTATCTGAATGGCATGAAGGGCGTGTTTGCGCGGGGCGATAACGCGGATAACCGCAGCTACGGCAATGTGACGACGAGCATCGCGCTGTCGTTTTAGGGGCGGCTGAACGGGATGACTGTCATTGCGAGTGGAGCGCGGCAATCCGTCCTCTCGATGCAAAAAGCCCTGAGATGTGATAAAGCCCTTTTTTAGCTTGGTCACTTAAGAAAGTGTCTGGTTTTGACAGGACGGATTGCCGCGTTCCGCTACGCTCCACTCGCAATGACAAATAGCCTATCCTTATGAACCCCGCCGCCGACCCCCGCGACCAATCTGCCGAGCGGTTCCTGCGCCTGGTGCAGGCGCGGCGGCGCGGCACGCTCAAGGTATACCTGGGCCTAGCCGCCGGCGTGGGCAAAACCTACCGCCTGCTCCAGGAGGCCCACGACCTGCACCAGCACGGCGTGGACGTGCTCATCGGCTACATCGAAACCCACGGCCGCGCCGGCACCGTGGCCGAACTGAAAAACGTGCCCTTGCTGCCCCGCAAGCAGGTTTTTTACAAAGGGCACGCGGTGGAGGAGATGGACGTGGAAGCCATCATTCAGCGCCGGCCGCAGGTGGTTGTCATTGATGAGCTGGCCCACAGCAACGTGCCCGGCTCACGCCACGAAAAGCGCTGGCAGGATGTGGAATACCTCGTGGCCCAAGGCATTTCGGTGATAACCGCCGTGAACGTGCAGCACCTCGAAAGCCTGCACGACCAAGTGCTGAAAATCACGGGCACCGACGTGACCGAGCGCATCCCCGACCAGCTGCTGAAACAGGCCGACGAGGTGGTGAACGTGGACCTGACCGTGGGCGAGCTCCGCGCCCGCCTGGAGGAAGGCAAAATCTACGACCCGGCCAAGGTGCCCACCGCGCTGGCCAACTTTTTCCAGGCCGAAAACCTGTTGCAGCTGCGGCGGCTGGCGGTGCGCGAAGTGGCCCAACTGCTGGGCCGGCAGGTAGAATCCGAAGCCGGCGGCGCGCCCGCCGTGGCCCCGCAGCGCCGCAACGACGACCGCCTGCTGGCCTGCATCAACTCGAACGATAAAGCCGCCCGGGAAATCATTCGCAAGACCTCGCGGCTGGCCGACCGGTTTGCGGCCGCCGCCTGGTACGTGCTCTACGTGCAGACCGGCCGCGAAACCGCCGACCGCATCGGGCTGGCCACGCAGCGGCATTTGCTCAATAACTTACAGCTGGCCGCTGAGTTGGGCGCACAGATTCTGCGGGTGAAGGACGACGACATTGTGGGGGCCATCCGGCGGGTGGCGCAGGAAAAAAACGCCACGCTGCTGGTCTGCGGCATCACCCGCGAGAAGGGCTGGTGGGAGCAGCTGAGCCGGCGCGGCGTGACGTCGGATTTGCTGCGCGCCGTGGCGGACGATGGCAGCGATTTGGACGTGTATCTGGTGACTTATTGATTTCCTGAACAACCTCGGACCGTCAGCCGAACAAACCCGGAACGTCATGCTGAGCGCAGCCGAAGCATCTCTACTGCTTCGTTGGCTCGATTGAATTACTTGCACGGTAGAGATGCTTCGACTGCGCTCAGCATGACGTTCAAAGGGCTGTTAAAAGCCAACCAAAATCATGAATCTCAAAACCAAAATCACCCTGGGTTTCCTGGCCATGCTGCTGCTGCTGCTCAGCATCGGGGGCTACGCCTACTACTCATTGCGGCAGCTCGACCGCAGCTCGCACGATGTGCTCAAGGCCAACCTCTATTCCGTGAATCTGGGCCTTCGCATGCTCAAAAGCCTCGACCAGCTGGCCCGCCAGCCGCTGGCCGATACGGCGGGCACGGCTGCCTTCATGGCCGCCCTGGGTGCGGAGGCCCGCAACGTGACCGAGCCCGGCGAGCAGCAAGTCGTCGACAACCTGCAAAGCCTGACCCAGCAGCTCCGGCAGCACCAGCAGGCGGCGCGGCGCACGGCGGCCGCCGGGCAAGCCAGTCCGCTGGGCATCAGCGCCGAACCCTACACCCTCGGCGGCCTCACCTACCAGATGATGGCGCTGAACACCGACGCCCTGAACCGCAAAACCGAAGCTGCCAACCGCCGTGCCGACCAGGCCAACCGCAACCTGCTCGTCTTCATCACCCTGGCCGGGCTGCTGGCCCTGGCCCTGGTGGGCAGCGTGCCAGAAGCCGCCGTGCAGCCCTTGCGCAAGCTCACCGCCGCCCTCGACCACGCCACCGCGCGCGACTTTTCGGCCAGCATCCCGCAGGAAAGCCACGACGAGTTTGGCCAGGTGGCCCGCGCCTTCAACCGCATGCTGAGCCAGCTGCGCGAGTACCGCACCTCCACCGAAGCCGGGCTGATAACCGAGCGCAACCGCGCCGCCAGCATCGTGAATACCCTGGATGAAGGCCTGCTGCTGCTTGATGAAAACCGCCACATTCTGCTGGCCAACCCCGTGCTGTGTGAGCTGCTGGGAATGCCCGTAGAAAAATTAGTCGGCCGCCCCGCCGCCACCGTGCGCCTCGAAAATGACCTGTTTCAGGCCATGCTCCAGCCCCTGGATGCGCCCAACCGCGAATCTGCGGTAGCCGAAGCGCCGCTGCTGCACATTGCCCAGCGCGGCGAGGAGGCTTTCTACCGCCTCGCGGTGCAGGATTTGGTGTCGTTTAATGAAGCCACAGAGAAGACCGAATTCGTGGGCCACATCCTCACCCTGCGCAACGTGTCCGATTTCAAGAAGCTCGACCAGGTGAAGTCGAACTTCCTCGCCACCGTGTCGCACGAGTTGAAAACGCCGCTTTCCAGCATCAACCTCAACACCAAGCTGCTTCAGGATGAGCGCCTGCCCGCCGACGAGCGCCAGCGCGTGACCGGCTACATCCGGCAGGAAACCCAGCGCCTCCAGCGCATGGTGGCCGAGCTGCTCGACGTGTCGCGCCTCGACGCGGGCGCGGGCATTCAGCTCGACGTACGCCCCACCAGCCTGGCCGATGTCATTGGCTTTGCCACCGCCACCGTGCAGCCCCAGCTCGCCGACAAGGAGCTGCGCCTGGAAATCCAGCAGCCCGCCAACCTGCCCGCCGCCCGTGCCGACGTCGAAAAAACCACCTGGGTGCTCATCAACCTGCTGGCCAATGCCATCCGCTACTCGCCGGTGGGCGCCCCCCTCACGGTGCGCGCTACCCTGGCCGGGGCCTTCGTGCAAGTGAGCGTGCAGGACCATGGCCCCGGCATCGCACCCGAGCATCACGAGAAAATCTTCCAACGCTTCGCTCAATTGCCCGACAAAACAGGCTACCGGGGCGGCTCCGGCCTGGGCCTGAGCATTGCGCGCGAGTTCATCACCACGCAGGGCGGCCGGCTGTGGGTGGAGAGCGAGCTGGGCAGCGGCAGCACGTTCAGCTTCACGCTGCCGGTGGTGTAAAAAACGGCATTCCGACGCAGGAGGAATCTGGGTAAAGCCGCCTGAACGGCTTTACCCAGATTCCTCCTGCGTCGGAATGACAACTGTGAAGTCCGCGCTACTTCCGCCCCGGAATCTCCTGCAAGGTCCAGGTATTACCGTCGGGGTCCTGGAAGGCGGAAAATTTAATCCCGCCCATATCCTGAATCCCGCCCATGGCCACGCCCCGGCCGGCCAGCTCGGCACGGGCGGCCGCGATGTCGGCCACTACCAGGTGCAGGCCACGCAATGAACCGGCCGGCATGGCCAGGCCCGCCAAACCAGCGGCCAGCACGATGGAACAGCCCGAGCCCGGCGGCGTGAGCTGCACCACGCGCACCGTGGGGCTGGGCCGCACGTCGTGGTCGAGGTGGAAGCCGACTTGTTCCACATAAAAGGCTTTGGCGCGGTCGATATCGGCCACCGGCACGGGGATTAGCTCCAGTTTAAAGTCCATAAAAATCAGGCGTTGGCCGGCTGGTAGGTAAGCACGAGCACGCCCGTGCTGGTGGTGTGCGATGATTTTAGCTTGAAATCGGTGGGGGCACTCGCAAAAAGTCGTTTGCCGCTGCCCAGCACCACCGGAAAAATCATGAGACGGTATTCGTCAATCAGGCCGTGCTGGCGCAGGTATTCCACCAGCTGGCCGCTGCCGTAGACGAGCAGGTTCTGGCCGGGCTCCTGCTTGAGGCGGGCCACGGCGGCCGCCACATCGCCCTCGATGATTTGGGCGTTCCATTCAGTCGTTTGCAGGGTGCGCGAGGCCACGTATTTGGGCATGCTGTTCATGCGGTCGGCGCCGGGGGCGTCGGGCATCTTGGGCCAGGCTCCGGCAAAGGCCTCGTAAGTCACGCGGCCCAGCAGCAGGGCATCGCTGGAGGCCATTAGCTCGCCCTGAAACTCGCCCAGCTCGTCGTTGAAATAGGGGGCGGTCCAGGCGGGGTTTTCCATCACGCCATCCAGCGTAAGGTATTCGGCGGCAATTACTTTGCTCATGATTTTCGAAAACTGGACTTGCTACTCGCCGGCGGGCTTATCAAAATTGAACAGCCACTCCGTGCCGAACCGGTCGATGAGGGTTCCAAACTTACCGCCCCAGAACATATCGGCCAGCGGGTCGATGACGGTGCCGCCCTCGCCCAGCTTGGTAAAAAGGGTGTTGATTTCTTCGTCGCTGCTGCAATTCAGGCACATGGCGATGTTGTTGCCGGGGTCAAACGGGCGGCGGGTATCCAGGGCGTCGCAGGCCATAAGCACGAACGAGTCGGTGGTCAGGGTGCCGTGCATAATCTGGTCCTGGGCTTCGGCGGGCATCTGGTCGCACATCGCCGTATCGCCGACGCGCATCAGCTTGAGCTCGCCGCCAATGCAGCTTTTATAGAAGGAGAGGGCTTCGCGGCAGGTGCCGCCGGGAAATGCGAGGTGAGGACTGAGGAGAGCCATGGTGGTTAGGGGGGAATAATTGTGAGAAGATTAAATGAGAAAGGAAAAAAGGAACAGTCATGCTGAGCGCAGTCGAAGCATCTCTACCGCTTCGTTGCAGTCGGCATTAATTGCGTTGCGCGGTAGAGATGCTTCGACAGGCTCAGCATGACCGTGCTGCGACCGCCCCACTACCGTGCAACAGTGTCGCTTACAGCGTAGCCGCTGCCGGCGTCGCAAAAGCAGCTTCCGTTTCATCAGCGCCGGCTGTTTGGGCGCGGCTGATGAGGTAGCGCTTCCACAGGAAATAAATGCCGAAGAGCACCGCCGTCATCACCAGCGCGGGCAGCGTGGCCACGAAGCCCATGCCGGCCAGCGCCACCGACGCGGCAGCCCCGATGAAGTCGATGGCGAAGCCGGCGAAAGCCCATTCCTTCAGCGTGCGGTACTTGTTCTGGAGCAGGGCCAGTGCGCCCAGAATTTTGGCCGCGCCCGTGATGTCCATGATGTAGACCGGATAACCGAGCTGCTTCATCGCAGCGATGCCATTTTGCTCGTGCAGCAGGCCGGCCACGCCGTCGGCCAGCATCATGAGGCAGAAGAGGATGGTGAGTGTCCAATAGAGGCGGGCAGTGGTGCGGGGTGTCATGGCAATGGTGATTGAGAGGTAAAAGAAGAGGCTGAAATGGCAGCCCTAACCGCGTCGGAAGGCTGAGATTTTGCTAAAATTTTGACCATCTAACTATGTTAGCAAAGGTATTAGCAAAAATCAGGTGTGCAAGGGGGTGATTCTGCCCAATTAGGGGGCTGAATGCGGCAACAGATTGCCTATATTTGACCTCTATGAAGCACGTTTCTATTCTGGTGCCGGCCGGCGATGCGGTGGTAGGCAGCATTGAAGGGCCGCACAAGGTGCTGAGCCAGGTGAATGATTTGCTGGCGGGCGCGGGCCAGCCGCCCGCCTTCCAGATTGAGCTGGTGGGCCTCACCAAGCATAAAACCTTCAACCGGGGCCTGTTCACGCTACATGCCACCCGCACCATCGACGAGGATTTCCGCACCGACCTCATCATCATTCCCGCCCCGCACGGCGACCTGACCGAAGCCGTGGCCCTGAACCAGGACCTCATCGCCTGGATTGCCGGCCAGCACGCGCACGGGGCCGAAGTGGCCAGCCTGTGCCTGGGCGCGTTTCTGCTGGCCGCGACGGGCCTGATGGATGGCCGGCAGTGCGCCACCCACTGGCTGGGCGCGCCGCAGTTCGCGGCCATGTACCCCGCCGTACACCTCGTGGCCGAGCAGGTAATTACCGACGAGCAGGGCCTCTACAGCAGCGGCGGAGCCTATTCCTACCTCAACCTGATACTGTATCTGGTGGAGAAATACGTGAGCCGCGACATGGCCGTGTGCTGCGCCAAAGTGTTTCAGATTGACATCGGGCGGCGCAGTCAGTCGCCATTCGTCATTTTCCGGGGTCAGAAGGACCACGACGACGAGCCCATCAAAAAGGCTCAGGAATTCATCGAGCAGCACTTTGCCGAGAAGCTTGCGGTGGATGATTTGGCGGCCCAAAGCTGCCTGAGCCGCCGCAATTTCGAGCGCCGCTTCAAGAAAGCCACCAGCAACACCGTGGCCGAATACGTGCAGCGCGTGAAAATCGAAGCCGCCAAAATGAGTCTCGAATCATCGCGCGAAAACGTGAACGAGGTGATGTACTCGGTGGGCTACTCCGATACCAAGGCGTTTCGGACGCTGTTTAAGCGCATTACGGGCGTGTCGCCGCTGGCTTATCGGGAGCGGTACAGCCGCAAAAGCCTGCCGCTGGCGGCGTAGGCAGTGGCATAGCTACCACACGACTCGGCCCCTGATAGCTAGCGCTGTCAGGGGCCGAAACACTTCAGGGTACCCGTTTCGGGGCCCTGTGCCGGGGGAAGCTAGCGGACGACCGCCACGGCTTCCGGCGACTTAGCGGGCGTGAGCTCGCGCACCGAAATGGTGGTTTGGGCTTTGCCCTGCACGTCCACGCTGTAGCGGAACCGCTCGCGGCCCACGCGCAGTAGCACGGCGTACTGGCCGGCGGGCATCCCTTTGAAATTCAGCTTGCTGCCATAGGAGGTGAGGTGGTTTACTTCATTCACCAGGCAGGTGCTGTTGTCCAGCGAAACGACCTGCATCTGCAAGCGTTGCTGGGCTGGGTTTTCCACGGTGAGCCACAGCGCCTGGGCATCGGCCTGTTTGGCTTTCACGGCTGGGGCGCTCTGGGCCAGGGCGGTGCCAGCGCTACCCACGATGGCTAACCCGCCCAACAGCAGGGCCCGCAAGTACGGTGCAGTACGGGTTTGGGTGGCGGCAGCGGGGCGGGAGGTGAGGGAGGTTTTCATGGTTTTTACAGAAAAAAGGTGAGATGGAAAAAAGTGTGACGTTCTCGGCGGCTACAGTACTGGGCGTCGAACAGTACAAATGTATGGTAGGTACTTTGTAAAGCAAGGTACTGTTTCAATTATTGTACATGTTGCTATGCGTTTCCCGGCTTAAATGCTGATTATCAACGATAAAATTTTATGAGAAAAATTATCTATTGATGCTAGGCCTGCTTTTTTTAGCGGATTAGGCGGGTTGATGGTCGTTGCAGGAGAGCCGCCCGGCTGCTTTTGGCAAGAGCGGAAACTGCTTCAGAAGTGATAGCAGCTTTGGAACATGCCGAACGGGGAGGGCTGCGATAGAAGAGCACGACTCGGTGGGCAGGAGATTGGGAGAGCTTTCAAATGTGGATACCGCCGATGAAAGCGAACGTTACAGCCCGGAAAAACTTTTTTTGCGCCCGCAGCAGGGCACACCAAAAAGGGCCGGCAAATTGCCGGCCCTTTCGCTTGGTCAGTTTAGCTGTTGGAAGGGGTTAGCCTTGCGCCTGCATGCGGTGCAGCCACTCGCGGGCCGTGCTCAGGTTGTCGAAGACTTCGGCGTGGAAGGCGGTGAGCTGGGCGTAGAAATTGGCAGCCGAGCCATCGGCCAGGGATTCGGGCGTGGAGACCAGGGCGAAATATTTGAGGCCGGCTGCGGCGGCGTTGGGAGCCCAGGTATTAATAACCCAGTCCATGGAATGGTCCCAGGGGCCGCGCACCGAGCGGGTGTCGTTGAGCACGCAGCTGAACTTGGACTGGGCCAGCGCGCTGGTGTAGGCGGCGGCCCCGGTCCGAATGCTGTCGGCGGTGAGGTAGCCCATCCAATCCACAAATACCCAGCGGTTGGTGGCGTCCGAGTCGATGGTGAGGTAGACGCGGCCGGTGGGGCTTTTCAATTCTTCAATCATGCAGTAAAGTACGGCTAAAAAATATAGCCAATTGGATTCTGATACGGTTGCGTAAGCAACAGTAATTCTTTAGTTATTAAAGAGATTTTGCCGCGTTACGGCCGGGGCCTGCGGGCTGCTGGCCGGGTGCCTGGGCGCTACTGGAAATGCTGCTGAAGCACGGCATCCAGCTTTTCGGGTGTGAGGGGCTTGGTGATGCGGCCGGCGGCGGGCAGCTCCGCGAGGCGGGTGAGGTCGCGTGGGTCCATGGATGTGGTGAGGACGACCACGGTGGTGGCGCGGCGTTGGGCCAAGGGCAGCTGCTGGTAGGCCTGCAAAAATTCGATGCCGTTCATGACGGGCATCTGAATATCGAGCAGAATGAGGGCCGGGTAGTCGGGCTGGGATGCGGTGCTGGCCTGCTGAATAACGGCCAGGGCTTCCTGCCCGTTTTCGGCCACCATAATCTGCTCCGTCACGGCCAGCCGCTTCAGCAGCCGCTCGTTCAGAAAGTTATTGGTCGGGTCGTCATCGACCAACAGCACACTGCTCAACTTCGGCATGAGCTACCCTACGTAAGCGCCGCGTTTAAGTTCAGACGCGGTCCGGCAGCACCACCGTAAACGTGGAACCCACGCCCGCCGTGCTCTGCACCTGGATGGTGCCGCCCGCGTTCTCGACGATGCGCTTGACCATGTATAGGCCCACGCCGGTGCCCTCGACGTGGGTGTGCAGGCGGCGAAACATCACGAACAGCTTGGCCTGCTCGGCTTCGGTGAGGCCCAGGCCGTTGTCGTGCACTTCCAGTTGCACCTGGCCCGGCGGGCAGGTGGCGCGTAGCAGCACCTGCGGGGCGCGGCCGGGCACCTGGTACTTGATGGCGTTGCTGAGCAGGTTGTAGAGGATGCTGCGCAGGTTTTTGGGCGAAAAGCGCACCGTGGGGCAGTCGGCCAGGTCCAGCGTGAGGTGGCCGCCGGCGGCGGCCAGGGCGGGGGCCAGGTCGAGGCGCACGGCTTCGGCCAGGGCGGCCAGGTCCACGGCTTCGGCGGGTTCGGCGTGGGCCTGCTGGAGCTTGCTCACGTCGGTGAGGTGGCCCAGGGTGCGCTGGAAGCGGAGCACGGAGCCGTGCATGAGCTCCAGCAGGTGGGTCACGTCGGGGGTGTGGCGCACGGCGGCGGGCAACTGCTCGCCGAGGGCCAGCAGCAGGCCTTCGATGTTGGCGATGGGGGCTTTGAGGTCGTGCGAAGCGGTGTAGACGAACGTGTCGAGGTCCACGTTGGTGTGGCTGAGGCGGTCGTTGGTGTCGCGCAGCTCCTCGTTGGCCACCAGCATTTCTTCGTTGATGGCGGCCAGCTCCTCGTTCAGCTCCTGCACCCGCTGGCGGGCTTCTACCTGCTCGGTAATGTCAGTAATAAGGGTGTAGAAACCCCGCACTTCGCCGTCGTGGACATCGGGTATGTAGTTGGTGTGGGTATACCGCACCAGGTCTTCGCGGTAGGGCATGCGGGCTTCAAATTCCAGGCGCTCGCCGGCCAGCGCCCGCGCCATATAGCCCTGCACAACGGCATAAGCGGCTTCACCCACCACCTGCCGTACCGGCAGCCCAATCATCGCGACGGGGTCGAGGCCAAACCAGTTCCGGTAGGCGTTATTCAGAAACTGACAGTGCTCGTCGCGGTCGATGTAGGAGATGAGCACGGGCAGCGCATCGGTGAGCAGGCGCAGGCGCTGGGCGGCGGCTTCGGTGGCCTGGCGGGCCTGCACCTGCGGCGTGACTTCAAATGCGAACACGAGAATGCCATCAATCCGGCCCTGCTCATCGAAGCGGGCCTGCTGGATGTAGTTGAAGTACCGGTCTTCCAGCGCACCGTCCTCGGGGCGGCGGAAGGAGATAAGAATGGCCTGCTCCTCGTTGGTAATGCCCGTTTCGTACACGCGCCGGAAGGTGTCGAGCACGCCGGAGCTGGCCAGTTCCGGGAATACCTCGGCCATGCGGTGGCCTTGCAGCTGCCGGCCCGGAAACAGCGCCAGATAGGGCGGGTTCACCAACTCAAACACCAACTCGCGTCCGGCCAGGATGCAGATGGCCGCCGGGGCCGCCATAAATAGGCGTTCGAGGCGGGCACGCTGGCGCTCGGC
This sequence comes from Hymenobacter segetis, assembly GCF_038448715.1. Taxonomy (GTDB): domain Bacteria; phylum Bacteroidota; class Bacteroidia; order Cytophagales; family Hymenobacteraceae; genus Hymenobacter; species Hymenobacter segetis. The sequence continues at coordinate 100,027 of NZ_JBCEVZ010000012.1, forward strand.
TTCGGCGCGGGCAGCCTGGGTTTCCCGGGTGCGGGCGGTCACGCGGCTTTCCAGCTCCTGGTTGAGGGCGTAGAGCTCCTGCTCCGAGTGGGCCAGGGCGGTATTGGTGGTCAGGAACTCGTCGTTGCTGGCCCGCAGCTCCTCGTTGGTGGCGGCCAGTTCTTCGTTGATGGCGGCCAGCTCCTCATTCAAGGTTTGGATTTCCTGGCGGGCCAGTACCTGCGGCGTCACGTCGTAGGCAAACACGAAAATGCCGTTGATGGCCCCCCGTGGGTCGTGCCGGGCCTGGTAGATGAAGTTGTAGTAACGCTTTTCCAGCTCCCGGCGGCCTTCGTTGTCGTGGTCGAGCTGCACCAGCATTTCCGAGGCCCGGAAGGTTTCGCCGGTCTGGTACACCTTATCCAGCAGGCCGAAGATGGGCTGGCCCACCAGTTCGGGCATGGCCACAGCAATGGGCTTGCCCACGATGGGCCGGTCGCCGACCAGCGCCTGGTAGGGTGGGTTCACGAACTGAAAAACGTGCTGCGGCCCGTCGAACACGCAAATCATGGCCGGGGCATCGTGCAGCAGCAGCTCCAGGTGCTGGTGTTGCAGCTCGGCTTCGGCGCGAGCTTCCAGCTCGCGGGCCTGGCTGGCGCGCAGCTCCTCCACAATGGCCGAGCGAACCTGGTCGTTGGTGTCGGTGAAGTTCACCACCAGCACCTCGCCCTGGCGCTGGGCCACCAGCAGGTAGTAGCCGTCGAGGCCGTCGTGCTGGTAGTTGTTCTGGCGGCGCTCCACCTGGCCGCTCAAAAAGGCGTCGCGGTAGAAGGCGAACACCCCGGCCGCCTCCGCCGTGGGAAACAGGGTCAGAAACGACTCGGTGGGGCGCTGGGGCAGCCGCAGCATCTGCTGGGCGGCGGGGTTGAGGTACTCCCAGGCCAGGTCGATGATGGTGGTGCCGGCGGCATCATACACGGGCCGCAGCAGCATAAAGCCGGTTTGCGAGGTGTTGAGCACCACCTGCAACAGGTCCGGCGAGTAGGGAAGGTCGGCTGGCGAAACCGGGGCAGCAGGGTCGGGCATGGAAAGGCAGCTAGCGCAATGGGTCCCGAAGTTACTAGCCCCGGCCTTCGCGCCGCGCCGCTACCGGCGCTCCACGAAGGTGAGGCGGTTGTGGAACGGGTCGATAACCGTCATTTCCAGCGCCGTGGGGTCGTAGAAGGGGATGTCCAAGCCGGGCTTGTTGTGCTTGTACTGCCGGGCCAGCAGCTGCGCGTGGTAGGCCGTGAGGTGCGCAAAATCATCGATGAATACCCGCGCCCCCGGCGCGCAGTCGCCGTGGTGCTCGGAGAGGTGCAGCGTCACATCCTCCCGCGTGATTTGCAGGTAGCCGGGGCTGCCCTCCGGCCGGTGCTCCCAGTCGATGCGGAAGCCCAGCCAGTCGAGGTAAAACTCGATGGCTTTGGCGTAATCGAAAATGCGGAGGATGGGCTTGACGGTGGCCATGGGTTTGGGGATAGGGGATTGGGGGAGCGAAGAAAAGCGTCATGCTGAGCGAAGTCGAAGCATCTCTACCGCAATAGTAAATCCTTTCGATTGGATTGCGTTGCGTGGTAGAGATGCTTCGACTCCGCTCAGCATGACCGTCTTTTTTCTCACTGTTCAGTCCACTACCCTGCCTTCGTGCCGCAGCTGGGGCAAAATTTCTGCTCGGGCTTCAGGGCCTCGCCGCAGCTGGTGCAGTGGCGGGGCTGGGTTTGGGCGGCGGTGGCGGTGCCGCAGCTGGGGCAAAACTTCTGGCCGGGTGCCAGCTTGGTCTGGCAGTTGGGGCACTGGATGAGAGTGTCGCGGTTCAGGAAATCGAGGTTTTTGGTATAGTCCTGGGCGCGGGTCTGGGTGCGGATTTGCTCGCGGGTGGCCTGGGCCTGCTGAGCGCGGAGCTCCTCCTGCTCGTCGGGGGCGCAGTCTTCGCAGAGGCCGGCGCTGTGGTTCCAGCAGGCATCGGGGCACACCCAGTGGCCGCAGCGGGTGCATTGCTTGAACTGCTGCTTGCCCTCGGCCACGGCCGCTTCTAGGGCCTTGTCGTGCGAGGTGCCCCCCACGGCCCGCTGAATCTCATAGGCCGCGTTTTCCACCCCGCCCAGCCCGCCGAACAGGCTGCTGGCGGCATTGAGCAGGCTGCCCGCAATGCCGATGGCATTCGGCTGAAACCGCGACATGTAGCCGTTGCGGCACTTGTCGCAATGGAATTTGAACTGGAAGCCCTTGTCGGTGGAAAGGTCGTCGTAGTTGGCTACGAATTGTATCAGGGAGCTCATGGCGCAGCGGGGAGAGGTGATGGGTAAAAGTAGCGTCAAATGCCAATACGAGGATGCCGCAAGGGTGCCGCCCGGCTTCGGCACCTCATGGCGGGGGCCGTGGGGCCGGTTACTTTTGAGGCAAACCGGTCGGCCCGGCCCTTCATTATGATGACAAACGAGCTTTCGGCTCCGGCCCAGGGTACCCGCCTGCCCGGCCTCGACCACCTGCGGGCCCTGGCCATTGGCCTGGTGCTGCTGTTTCATTACCGCATTTTCCCGCATCCCGAGTGGCTGAACACGGCCGGGCAGTTTGGCTGGACCGGCGTCGATTTATTCTTCGTGCTGAGCGGCTACCTCATTGCCTCGCAGCTGTTTCGGGAGCTGGCGCGGCGGGGCCGGCTTTCGCTGGCCACCTACTTCATCAAGCGCACGTTTCGTATTCTGCCGGCCTATTGGGCGGTGCTGGCGCTGTATTTCCTCGTCCCGGCTTTCCGGGAGCGGGAGGCGCTGCCGCCGCTGTGGAAATTCCTCACCTTCACCCAGAATTTTGGGCTGGATTTGGCACGGGGCGGCACGTTTTCGCACGCATGGTCGCTGTGCGTAGAGGAGCAGTTCTACCTGCTGCTGCCGCTGGGGCTGCTGGCCCTGGCCCCCGGCCGCCGCGGCAAATGGGCGGCCGCAACCCTGCCCGCGCTGGTGGTTCTGGGCTTCGGGGCACGGCTGCTGAGCTGGTACGGGGCGGTTGCGCCCCAGCTCAATACCGAGCACGTGACTCTGGTGTGGTACAAGTACATGTATTATCCCACCTACAACCGGCTCGATGGGCTGCTGGTGGGCATTGCCATTGCGGCGCTGTTCCACTTCCGGCCGCAGGCGGCAGCCCGGCTGGCCCGCCACGGCAACGGGCTGGGGCTGCTGGGCCTGGCGGTGCTGGCCGGGGCGTTCTGGGTGTGCCGCGAGCCGCAGGCGTTCGGGGCGTCCATTTTTGGGTTTCCGCTGGTGGCGCTGGGGTATGGGCTGCTAGTGGTGGCGGCCATCAGCCCGGGCAGCGTGCTGTATGGCACGGCGTCGCGCATATCGGCGCGGGTGGCGGCGCTGTCGTTTGCCATTTACCTCACGCATAAGGGCATTATTCATCTCACGCAGGCGTGGTTTTCAGCGTACGGTATTGGGCTGGAGAGCAATGCCATGATGGGGCTGTGCCTGGCCACGGTGCTGGCCGGCGCGTGGCTGCTGAATGTGGCGGTGGAAAAGCCGTTTCTGAAGCTGCGCCAGTGGCTGCTGGCACGGCGGCGCGCCGTGGCTCTGCCGGTTCTGGCAGGGGCGGAGTAGCCGTGCTGCTGGCCGTTGTTCTACAAAAAAAGGCCCCATCAGTTGCTGATGGGGCCTTTTCAGTAATGCGTTGCACCTGATGGCGCGAGCCTTAGAACGTGAAGCGTAGGCTCACGGCCGCGTCGTTGTAGAAGCCGGTGTAGCCGTGGAATACCTCGAAGAAAGGCTTGTAATCGACGCCCACCACGAAGGGCAGGTCGGGTAGCTTGTATTCGAGGCCCAGAATGAGGTCGGCCCCGACGGCGATGTAGGTGTTTTCGTCGTAGTAGTAGCCGCCTTTGTTGCCTTTGAGGAAGTACACGTCGCCGTTGCGGCCGTTGTAGTAGAACCGGTCATCGGCGAAGTAGTAGCGGCCCTGGTAGGCCCCGGCGTGGAAGCCCGCGCCGTAGTAAAACTGCAGGCCCTTGGCATCGGCTATACCGATGTGCTTCTCGCCGAGGATGGTGAGACGGCCGCCGTGCGCTTTGTATTCCGTCGTGAGCAGGCCTTCGATGGCCACGCCTTTGCCGCTGCCCAGAAAGTGCTTCAGCGTGAGGCCCGAGGACCAGCCGCCGCCGCGCAGGCCCAGGCCCGTGCTATAGCCCGAACCGCTGCTGCTGCCGCCACCGCTGCTTTTTTTCTTCGATTGGGCATTGGCTGCCAAGCCGGGCAGCAGGAGCAATAGGAAGGCCGTAAGACGTAAATAATTCATGGGAAAACACTGTATGCGAATGATGGAATTTGGACAAAAGTAAGCGGTAGGCCGGGAAGTACGCCGTGGCTCGGGCGCGTTCCCGCCGCTGCTGCTCCTCGCAACAGGGTATTGCCAGGCTTGGCCCGGGATGAATGGGCTGCCGGCCGGGGTGGTCGACAGCAGGCCGCCGCCAGTGAATTGGTGGGAAAATATCGGCTGAAAAAGAGCGGATTATTTGATGCGCTCCAGGAGCCAGGTGCCCAGCGGCGGGCCGTCGGGCGCGGAGCCGCTGGTGGGCGGTAGCAGCAGCGGGGCCACCACGCCGGCCGGCAGCGTGGCCTGGTCGGGGGCGGTGAAGGTGGGGCCGCTGTCGGTGCCGGCGTCGTAGGCACGGGCGGACACCCGGCGCAGGGCCACCCATTGGCCATCGGCGTCGAGCAGGGTTTCGTCTTCCAGCGCCACAAACCAGTCCGGGCTGGGCGCAATCATCGTGACGAGGCTCAGGCGGGGGTGGGCGGCGTCTAGGCGAATGGTATCGGCCACCGTACCCGGCGAATTGATGACGCGCCCCTCCAGCGTGCGGAAGGCTGCGCCGCTGCTTTGCAGGGCCATTATTTCGGTTCGCAGCGCGGTGTTGTTGCCGCGCTCAGCCATGTTTTTGATGCCGGTGCTGGCCGGCTGGCCGGACCGGAACAGGAGGCCATCGGCCCGATGTGAAGCCCCGATGACGGACGAAAAATGCGCCCCCGCCGGGAAATTGGCGTGGGTGTCGGCGCTCCAGGTGGCTTCGAACGTGACGCGGTAGAGTGCCGGGCCAATGGCTGGCGCAGGCGGCTGCTCTTCCGAATCGGCATTCTTAGAGCAGGCTGCCAGCCCGAACAAAACGGCCCATAGGCCCAGGCGATGGAGTGAACGAGGCATGGCACGAATGAATTAAGAGTGGAGTTACAGCGCCTGCGCCACCTGCCGCACACTGGCGCGGTGGCGGTAGTCGGCATCGAAGTAGGCAAACTTGATTTTGCCATCCTGGCCGATGACGTAGGTGGCGGGCACGGGCAGGATGTTTTGGTCGAGCCCATTGGCCTGCTTCAGGTTGATGCCGTAGCGCAGGTATTTTTTTGCCGTGGCATCGTCCACCACGAAGGCGGTTTTGTAGGCCTTCATGATGGTCAAATCCCGGTCATGTACGATGGGGAAAGAGGCCTTGGTTTTGGCCACCGTCTGGGTGATGTTGGCCGGGGTTTCGGGGGTAACAACCACTACTTGGGCGCCTTTGGCCGTGAGCACCTGCAACGAATCCTGGAGCTGGCTTAGCTCTTTGTTGCAGTATGGGCACCACTGCCCGCGATAGAAATACAGCACCACCGGCCCCTTTTTCAGGAGCTGGCGCAGCTCTACGGGCCGCCCGGCGGCATCCTGGCCTTTAAAAGCGGGCGCAACGGTGCCCACCGCGAGGGCTGAGGCCGTGAGCGGCGGGGCCGGGGCGGTTTGGGCCAGCGCCGGGGCGGCAAGCAGCAGCAGCAGCACGCCGGCAAGATTCGAAAAGGTGTTCATGGGCTGGGAAGCGTAGCGAATAGTTGCGGTGCCAGACGCACGCCCATTATTACCCTTACACCCAATTCCGTCTTTTTTAAATCGACCTCGGTGCGGGAAAACCCCTGCTCCCGAGCTCGCCATCCAAATTGCGGAGAGCAACAAAAAGCCTCACCAGATGCTGGCAAGGCTTTTTGTTGTTTTAGGCGAGGTAAAGTGTGGTATTAGTCCGGCTTCAGGGGCGTAGCGGCCGGGGCGGCCTGCGCGGCTGGCGAGGCTTTCAGGGGCGCGCCGTTGAGGGTGACGTTTTCAAATTTCACGTCGGGGTATTTGTTCGGGAAGGCGGCATTATCGGCGGTGGCGGTCACGTCTTTGAAGGTGATATTGGACACCTTATCGGTGGGGTTGCCATTCAGTACCGCGAACTGTTTGCACTTCACGTTGACGTTGGAGATGCGGATGTTGCGGATGGTGCCGAAGGGCTTTTCGGTGCTGCCGGCCATGTTGAAAAACTGCATCCAGGGCGAGAGGGTGACGATGGTGCCGCACTTGCCGGTGATGTTTTCGATGGTGATGTTTTCGTAGAGCTGGTAGGTGTCGGGGCGCATTTTGAAGAGCAGGATGGGGCGCTCATTATCGACTTTGCAGTTGCGCATGGTGATGCGATTGGCGTGGATGCACTCGCTGCCGCAGGTGAGGGCGGCGTGGACTTCGCCGAAGGTGCAGTTTTCGACCAGCACGTCTTCGATGGGGCCGTTTTCGGGGAGCTTCTGGGCGGTGGGGCCTTTGCCGCCCTTCATGCAGATGCCGTCGTCGTTCACGGACACGTAGCAGTTGCGGATGGTGACTTTGCTGCACACGTCGATGTCGACGCCGTCGGTGCTGGGGGCCTTCACGGGGCGGAAGGGCGAGCGGATGTCGCAGCCGTCCATCAGCACGTTGGTGCACTGGTAGAGGTGGGTGGTCCAGAAGCCGGAGTTGTGCAGCTTCACGTTTTTGATGGTCACTTTGTCACAGCCCCAGATGAAGAGCAGGCGGGGGCGGTGCACCTCCAGGTTGGTGGAGGGCTTGTGGGCTTTGGCCATGGAGTCGCGGTGCGCCCAGAAGGTTTTCCAGAATTGCAGGCCGTTGCCGTCGATGGTGCCGGGGCCGGTGATGGTGAAGCCGTTTACCTTGGTGGCGTTGACGAGGGCGGCGTAGTAATCGAGCTTTTGGCCCTCCATGCGGGAGGGGATGAGGGGGTAGTCGGCAATGTTATCGGAGCCTTTGAGCTTGCCGCCGGCCAGCACGCGCAGGTGGGTGTTGGGCTTGAAAAACAGCGCCCCGCTCAGGAAAACGCCCTTTGGAACCACCACGGTGCCCCCGCCGGCGGCGCTGGCCTTGTCGATGACCTTCTGAATGGCCTGGGTGTTGAGCCGGGTGCTGTCGAGGCTGGCCCCGAACTGGGTGATGACGTAGTCTTTGGGGACGGCGGGCTTTTTGGGGGGCGTGGCGACGTGGAAGGGCAGCGAGAAAGTGGCCAGCCACATGGTCAGCAGCGCAAGAAGGAGTTTCATAGGGCGGGAAAATTGGTTGAGGCCGTAAAGAAGCAGCGCGCTTCCGGCGGCACTGTTCTGTAGTTACCTGACCGGGGGCGGATGGATGGCGCGGGCCTGTGGCCCATGCCATCCGGGTAACCCAAGCTGCTGAAGAAACAGCCACCGGACACGAACCCGCCAGCAGCTGTCGGGGACGTCGGCAGAGCTTTTTTGGTGGTGTAATAGGCTTGGGGCATGCGGTGAAAGCAAGAACACCCACAACGGCCCGCCAGATACAGGAGCCTGTTATATTTGG